>NZ_JBMNUS010000008.1:0-241026 GCF_050946405.1 Pseudochelatococcus sp. | reverse complement strand
AATGCGGTAGAAGCGGCTCGATCTTCGACCACTGCTCGTCATTCAACCAAAACAACCGACTCATGGCATGATATCCTCCATGAGCCGATTGAATCATAAATTAGCCGTTGAGTTTAGACCCTAGAGCATTTTGGCATTTCGTTGAAACGCCGAAATGCTCTATCTTATTGATTCGATGCGTTTTCTTCATGCAAAGCGGTGTCCGCTTTGCATGAACACGCTTTAGCTGCGACACATCATATGATCCGAGCACGAGGAGCGAAGCCGCGATGAGCGCCGCAACCCTGATCAGCCCCGATATCATTCGCAGCCGGTTTTCGGCCGCCATGTCCGCCATGTATCGCGACGAAGTTCCCGCCTACGGCACGCTGATGGAGTTGGTCGCCGAGGTCAACGCGGAAACGCTCGCCGCTGATCCGGCCGAGCGCGCGCGCCTTGAGGCCAACGACGATCTCGCGCGGATTTCGGAGGAACGCCACGGCGCCATCCGCGTCGGCACCGCCGGGGAACTGCACACCATCCGACGCCTGTTCGCCGTGATGGGCATGTTCCCGGTCGGCTATTACGATCTTTCGGAGGCGGGGGTTCCCGTCCATTCGACGGCTTTTCGGCCGGTCGGCGATGCGGCGCTGAAGATCAACCCGTTCCGGGTCTTCACCTCGTTGCTGCGGCTCGATCTGATCGCCGACGAAGATTTGCGCGGCCAAGCGGCCGCGATCCTCGCCGAACGGCGGATATTCACTCCCGCCTGCCTTGAGCTGATCGCGAAGGCCGAGGCCGAGGGCGGCCTGAACGATGCGGACGCCACCCGCTTCGTGGCCGAGGCGCTGGAAACCTTCCGCTGGCAGCCCCGCGCCAACGTCACCATCGACATGTATCACCGTCTGCACGACGCACACCGGCTGATCGCCGACGTGGTGTCTTTCCGCGGCCCGCACATCAACCACCTGACCCCGCGCACCCTCGATATCGACGCGGTGCAGGCGCGCATGCCCTCGCGGGGCATCACTCCCAAGGCCGTCGTCGAGGGGCCGCCCACCCGCAAGTGCCCCGTCCTGTTGCGCCAGACCTCGTTCAAGGCGTTGCAGGAGCCCGTGGCCTTCCGCTCGGGCGACGACTGGAAGGACGGATCGCATACGGCCCGCTTCGGCGAGATCGAGCAGCGCGGCGTGGCGCTGACGCCCAAGGGGAGGGCACTTTACGACAGGCTTCTGACCGCGACGCGGGACAAGGTGCGCCCCGCCGCCGACGGGTCGAACGCGGCCGACTACATGGCGGCGCTGTCCCGGACTTTCGCGGCATTCCCGGACGACTGGGAGACCATCCGCGCCGGGGAGCTGGCCTATTTCACCTACAGCCTGACCGAGAAGGGTTTGGCGGCGGAGGGGATCGGAGATGATATCGCGGCGGCGATCGCTGCCGGCCTTATCCGTTTCGATCCGATCGTCTACGAGGACTTCCTGCCCGTCAGCGCAGCCGGAATCTTCCAGTCCAACCTCGGCGACGGCGCGGCGCAGGATTTCGTGGCCAATCCCAACCAGCGGCGTTTCGAGGCCGATCTGGGCGCGGAAGTGCTGAACGAGTTCGACCATTACGCCGCCATCGAGGCGGCGTCGCTTGCCGCATGCCGCCGGGCGCCCGCAGGGACGGCGGCGGGGACGACAGCATGAGCGCGGCGGCCCTCGACGCATTGCGTGCGCTGCTAGGCCCGCGCGGCGTTCTGACCGAACCGGACGAGATGGCGTCCTATGAAACCGGCGCGCGCTACGATCGGGGCAGGGCGCTGGCGGTGCTGCGGCCTGCCGACACGGCGCAGGTTTCCGGCGCGGTGGCGATCTGTGTGCGGCACGGCCTCCATCTCATTGCGCAGAGCGGCAATACCGGCCTGGTGGCCGGCTCCACCCCCGACGACAGCGGCACGCAGGTGGTCCTCAGCCTCGACCGTGTGACGGGGGTGTTCAGCGCCGACATCGACAACCGCAGCCTGACTGTCGGTGCCGGCCATCGTCTGTCCGAGGTGAACCGCCGGCTTGCGGCCGACGGCCTGTTCTTTCCCATCGATCTCGGGGCGGATCCGGGCATCGGCGGCATGATCGCCACGAACACCGGCGGCGCGCGCTTCCTGCGCTACGGCGACGTGCGCGCCAATGTGCTCGGCCTCACCGTGGTGCTGGCCGATGGGGCGGGCACGGTGCTCGACCTCGGCGGGCCGCTTTACAAGAACAACACCGGCGTCGACTGGAAGCAGCTTTTCATCGGCACCTGCGGCGCTTTCGGCATCGTGACCAAGGCCGTGTTGAAACTGCATCGGCTGCCGCGCGATCAGGCGGCGGCGATCCTGGTGCCGGCATCGGGCGAGGCGGTGCTGTCCTTGCTGCGCGCGATGGAGGAAAGGCTGGGGCCGGAACTGTCTGCCTTCGAGGGCATGTCCGGCAACGCGATACGCGCCGCGCTGGACCATGTGCCTTCGCTGGGTAATCCTTTCGGCGGCGCGGTGCCCGACTACGCGATCCTGGCCGAAATCTCCCGCGCCCGTCCCGCGCGCGGGGACGAGGCCAATGCCGAGGATCTGCTACAGGAGGTGCTGGCCGACATCATGGAGACCGAGCCGGACCTGCTGGCGGATGCTCGCTTCGGCGCGCTGGAGCGCACCTGGTCGCTGCGCCATGCGCTGTCCGAAGGGGTGAAGAACGCAGGCAGGCTGATCGCCTTCGACCTCGCTTTCCGGCGCGGCGACATCATGCGTTTCTGCGACCGCATGAAGGCGGAAATGCCCGCGCGTTTCCCCGGCGTGACGATCTGCGATTTCGGCCACATCGGCGACGGCGGCGTGCATTTCAACCTGGTAGTCGCTCCCGATAACGCTCTCGCCACCGATCCCGCGCGGGAATGCGCCCTGCGCGATTGGGTCTTCGATGTCACGGTGCGGGAATTCGGCGGCAGCTTCAGCGCCGAACACGGCATCGGGCGCAAGAACCAGCGCTGGTATGACCTCTACACACCCGACACGCAGCGCCGTCTGGCAACGGCGTTGCATCGGGCGACTGCTTCCGCCCCCCATCTTCCGCCCCGTCTGGGAGCCGTGAGCTTCGAATGATTTCAGGAAAGGAGCCAGCATGCCCCGGTCCATCGCCGCTTCGGCGAGGCGCCGGCGGGGCTGTCGGAAGTGCTGATCGGCGGCCCGAATTGCGACCGCTTACGTATCCGTTTTACAGATACCAGAGCAGTTTGCGTTCAAATCGATTCATCGAATTGAATGCAAGTTGCGGTAAAATATAGAACTTGGAGCGGCGTGACGATTCCACTTGAATGCACGCCTCTCTATACTAATTCTCCCTTTATCCAGTCGCGGAAACGCGACAGGATCGGATCGGCCCACCTCCCGGGTGGCGCGGCAAGAAAATAGCCACCAAGCCTTATATCCGTCTCGAACAGTTCGACCAGTTGGCCGTCGTTGATGCAGTCCTGCACGAGAGGGGCAAAGCCAAGCGTAATGCCTTGCCCGGCCAGCGCCGCGTCGATGCAGAGATTGGCGCTCCATAATCTTGTGCCGGACAGCTTATCCTCTCCAATCTGGATGTGTCCGGCAGCGAACCAACTCGCCCATTGGGCGTAACTTTCCTCGTGAATCAGCGGATACCTGACCAAATCGGTTACTGTCGCGGGCGCTCCGTGTTTGGCGAGGAATTGCGGACTGGCTACCGGAAAAACGCGCGGCCTGACCAGCGGAATCGCGTGGGGCGGCAGAGACTGCGGCATGCCGAAGCCTATCATGAGGTCCGCCGCCACTTGTGCGAAGTCGGGCAGGATCTCCGTCGGGCGCACGACGATCTCGACGTCGGGAAGGTGTTGTCTGATCTGGGAGAGGCGTGGCGTCAGCCAGCGTGATGCCAGTCCAGGCATGCACCACACTTTCAGAATGCGCTGTCTCCCGGGGGGGGCGCAGCCGTACTGTGGCATTCGCGATTGCCGCCAGCGCATCGGAAACAACGGCATGAAAGTCCCGCCCGTCGGCCGTCAGCGTTGGCCGCCTATTTCTACACCCGCGACAACGCCCGCGTCTTTCGCTTGGCCGAGGCGCTGGAATACGGAATGGTCGGAATCAACACCGGTATCATCTCAACCGAGGTAGCGCCCTTCGGCGGCATCAAACAGTCGGGACTGGGGCGCGAGGGATCGAAGTACGGACTGGATGATTATACTGAAATAAAGTATCTCTGCGTGTCAGTGTGACATAAATAGTGATTAATACTCTTGTTATCGCCATCAATTCTTGATGTAAAAGATATCTTTTTTTGAGATTGGAAATGTTAACCCGGCGGCAACGGTACGTTGCCACCGGTTACGTGCCTCTGTCGGGGGCCTGTATATGCGCAATAGCACCGCAATCGATTTCTTTTTAAGCGGACATTTCATTGAAATCCCGCTCGAAACGGAATTTGCTCATGAATGAACGAAGACAATTCGTGCATGGAGAGGATGCTATTAACCTGAGGTGGCACGGTCAAATCGTTACCTCCAGCGAATGTCGGCATCGGCGGCTGGTTGAACGCACCTTCGCTTGGATCAACCGATTCCGCCGTCTGACCATTCGATATGAACGCCACGCCGATCTCTACCGCGCATTCCTCATCATCGCCGCAACAATCATATGTTTCAGGGCCATAAGAAGGTTTTGTCAGGCACTCTAGGCGGTGTGGACGGATTTGACCAAGGTGAAACAGAGAACTACACCTACGCCATAGCCCTCCAAAAGCCCTCCCAATCCTGATCTCGTTGATGAGAGTCGCGGCCGGCCACAGGAGTTTGTGGACGCGATCGCCAAATCTGGCGCGGGGTTTCAAAACAGGTTGAGCTGCTGCGCCTGCCTGCTTTTTCGTCCGCTTGCACTCTCGCTGACTATCAGGTCGGCGATCTGTCCAAGGAAAGGCGAAGCCGGTAGCGCGCGCACTGCACCACGCCAGAACCGCTCTTTGGCGCGGGTCAGGAACAGCCTGTCCTTGGCGCGGGTCATGGCCACGTAGAACAGCCTCCGCTCCTCGGCCAGCGCCGCCTCGTCATCCGGCGTCGCCGTCCCCCATGAAAACGGCACCAGTCCGGCTTCCATACCCACCACGAACACGACTGGAAATTCCAGACCCTTGGCCGCATGCATGGTCATGAGAGAGATGCGGTCGGCACGGGCATCGCGGAAATCAGCCTCGGTGGACAAAGCCGCCGTCTCCGCCAGCCTCACCGGATCGCCGGCGACCTGGTTCGATCCGGCGAGCGCGGCGAGCCAGCCTCTGGCCTCGGCCAGCGTGGCCGCGTCGGCCCTTTCGGCCCTGCGGGCGTTTTCCGCAGCCTGTCCGATGCGGGCGGCGAGGTCCGGCTCCTCCAGCGTGCCCAGCCCGTCCAGGATCGCCGTCACGCCGGGATGGCCGGCGATGGGAGCGGGCGAGCTTTTCATGAACGGAATGCCGGCGCGGTCGAAGGCGGTTCGCAGCGCCGCCGCCTGCGCGTCGGTGCGATAGAGCACGGCGCAGTCGGCAAAACCGAGCGGCTGGCCGGAGGACGTCCCGCCACCCGTGCGATTGGCCGCCAGCAGATCGTGGCCGCCGAGCAGGCTTTCGATGGTCGCCGCGACGAACTCCGCTTCCGCCGCCTCGTTTACCGCCGCATGCGTCATGATCGGGTCGCCCATGGGGCGTGTCGGGCTCGACGAGGGCGCGCCGATGAAGCCAGACGCCGCCTTCACGATGGTGCCGGTGGAGCGATAGTTGCGTGCAAGCCAAAGGGTCCTGGCTGCGGGAAAGTCCCGGCCGAATCGCGCGAAGCAGGCGGCGTCGGCGCCGCGAAAGCCGTAGATCGCCTGATCGGGATCGCCGATGATGCAGAGAGTGCCGCTGTCTCCAGTCAGCAGCCGCAGCAGGCGATACTGCTGCTCGTCCACGTCCTGAAACTCGTCGGCGACGATGTGCGGGAAGCGCGACCTCCAAACGGCGGCGATCTCCGCGTCATTCTCGAGTAGATCGGCCGCCAAGAGTACCAGATCGTCGAAATCGACCCAGCCCTGCGCCCGTCCGGCCCGGTCGAGGACGGCGCGGGCTTGCGCTTCCTCGTCCGCGCCCGTCCCGCCGCTGCGCTTGAGCACGGAGACGGCCTTGATGAGGCGGGCGGCGCGCGTATCGCTGACGCCGAGCGCCTCGGCCAGTACCGCCTTGCGCTCCGCCTCATTGGCGATGCGGAAATCGGCGCCGAGACCGGCGCAGCCCGCATGTGCCTGCAGGATAGCAAGGCCCAGCGAATGGAAGCTGTGCACCGCCACGGCCTCCGCCTGCCCGCCGAGAAGCCCCGCGAGCCGGGTGCGCAATTCCTCCGTCGCCCTGCGCGTGAAGGTGATCGCGAGGCAAGAGCCGGCCGGCACGCCGCATTCCAACACCAGATGGGCGATGCGGTGGGTGAGCATGCGCGTCTTACCGGAGCCGGGCCCGGCGATCACCATCAGCGGTCCATCGATGGCCTCGGCGGCGCGCGTTTGATCGGGGTCGAGCCCGGCCAGAACGCCGCTGCGGCCGGATGGCTGCATCGCAGGCGCAGCTTCGGGGGGCACCGGTATATCGCCAGATGCCTCGTGCTTCGCTCTGGGCTTCGACCGGCGCGCGCGGCCGACCAGGGGCGCGTCGAACAGAAGCTGGTTTCCGGCAAGGCGATCCAGTTCCCCGTCCTGAAACAGCCGCACGACCCCGTATTCCCCGTCATAGCCCGCCTGCCGGATGACCTCGCCGGAGCGCAGCCGCGTCACGGCCTCGCCGAGCAACGGATCGACTCTGGCGACATCCTCGACCGGCATCTCCTCCAGCACGGCAAGCTCCGGCCCGAGCGCGGCAATGGCGCGGTCATAAGTGTGGGTCACGGCTTTCGAGGCGACGCCGCTGCCAACGATCTCCGAAAGGATTTCCGGCAGAGGCACGAGGCTTGCGACCTTTCCCGCCGTCGCAGGGATCACCGCGCCTTCCTCACGGTCGGCGAGTGCCTCGACGCGATGCGCCACACCGATGGTGACGGGTCGCCCGCAGACCGGGCAGCGGCCGCCAAGATCGATCGTCTCTCTCGGATCGAGCCGCACGCCGCAGGCGCGGTGCCCGTCCATGTGATATTTGCCTTCCTCCGGGAAGAACTCGAACGTGCCGACATAGCCATCGCCCGTCTCCAGCGCCTTACGGATCGAGAAGTAATCGGGCTCGCAGGAGAAGCGCGTGGCCTCGCGGCCGAGCTTGCCGGGCGAATGGGCATCCGAATTGGAGGTGAGGCGGAAGCGGTCGAGCGAGGAGATGCGCCAGTTCATGGCCGGATCGGAGGACAGCCCCGTCTCCACCGCGAAGATATGCGGGGTCAGGTCGCCATAGCATTCCTCGATGGAATCGAAACCCGATTGCGAGCCGAGCGCGGCGAACCACGGCGTCCAGATATGAGCGGGGACGAGATAGGAATCCGGTCCCGATTCCAGCGCGATCTCCAGAAGGTCACGCGAGTCTAGCCCGAGGATCGGGCGGCCGTCGGAGGCGATGTTGCCGATGCGCCCCAGTGCCGCCGCCAGCCGGTCGGCGGCATCGAGATCGGGCGCATAGATCAGGTGATGGATCTTCCGGGTCTTGTCGCCCTTCTTGTAGATGGTCGAAATCTCGGTGCAGATCATGAAGGAGACAGGGCGCCGGCAGGCCGGCGGAAGCGTCTCCCGCAGCGCCGCCTCGATTTCAGGCCGCAGGCGAAAGAGCCCGTTACCCTCGGGCTCCAGCTTGTCCTTGATCTCGGCGAGCCACACAGGATGCACGCAGTCGCCGGTACCGACCACCCGCACCCCTTTGCGCGCCGCCCACCAGAACAGGCGCTCAAGATCGAGATCCCGGCTCGTGGCCCGGGAATATTTCGAGTGAATGTGCAGATCAGCAAGGAAGGTCATGACACGGCGCATTCATCTTGTGGGGCATAGGTCCGACACCGCTTGATAGCACGCGCAGACAAGTCGGATCACGGATAAACGGCACAAATCACAGCATCCGGGCCGATATGTTCGTTTGATCCAGCCGACACGGAAGAAAGCCGCCGATGGGCGCAACAGCACCTTTCGATTTCCCGGTCTGGATCGCACCGATTCATTCCTTCCAGCCGCCACGCTGTTCCCGCGCAGGCCCCCGCCGATGATCCATATTGCGCCCTCTCACGCGCACCGGCCTTCGGGCAGAGGTGGCGGCCGCCTCGCAGCGCTGGCGGATATGACAATCGGGGCAGCGGGTACGGTCATGCCGGCAGATGGTCTGACCATGGCGTTTCATCAGAAGGTGAAGCGCGGCCAGTTCGGCCGCGCTCCATCGAGGCGACGCCGCCATCACCGCATCATAGGCGGTCCGCGTGTCAGCCGTATTCCGGACGAAGCCGTACCGGCTCAACACTCGCAAGACGTGCGTGTCCACGACGAATGCCGGCATGTCCAGCGTGCTGAAGTTGAGCGTGGAGGCCGAGAAAGTCCAGGTCGACATCCGGATGACAGGCTCCTATGACGCGAAGCGCATCGCCGAGATGCCGCGCCTTGATATCGGGAAAGGTGACGTCGCCGATCAGGGCCTCGACATCGCCGGTCGACGCGGCTGCGAGAGCGCGCCATTCCAGATAGGCCTCCACGAGCCGCTAATAGGCGCCAAGAGAAACTTCGTCCAGCGTGCGATTGCTGATCGACGACTTCACAAGCTGGCCGATCGGCGACCGCGCGGAGCCTCGGTCAGGGCGACCGAAAAAGAAGCTCAATTGGTCCCGCACCCACGCCATATCCACGACGGCGCCAAAATCGAATACCATCTGCATTCTGTCAATATATGAACAAAAAGAGAACTAAACAAGGCTACAGCGCACCATGGGAGCGGTGATCGGCGGCAATAGCGAATTAAAGAGGGCAATCGGCGGTGTTTGGCGGGGGATTGAGCGGGATTCGAACCTATATGCCGAAACAATCAGTTGGGCTTCGGATGCCTTCATGATCAACGCCGACTTTCGAAAGGCCTCCGGCGTTCGAGGCTAGGCGTATAGCTGCCATTTGAAGCCTCATATGCAATGGCCTCTGTGGGCAAAGAATCTCCCTATTGACTGGAAGGGATTCGAATTTTTTCACCATCAAACGCCGCCGTTTCTACGCTTTTCCGCGCACAAGCCAGCCTTCACCCGATGCAAAGGCGTAATTTCGGCGGCTATAGCGTACTATGGAGGGCTATCGGCGGTTATTTGGCGCACCCGACACGATTCGAACGTGTGACCTTTGCCTTCGGAGGGCAACGCTCTATCCAGCTGAGCTACGGGTGCCAGTTCCTCGCGGATGGGGAACATATGTAAAGGCGATTACAGCATTTATCGCCGTTGCGCCATTCCTTTTTTATTGTTTCCACATGTTCATGCTCCCTCTCCGGCGTCTCTTACGCCGCGGGCGGCGCTACCTGCCGTTGCGGGGGCTGTTTTCCGGCTTGCGGTGGAGCAGGAAGACGGCCTGCGTGCCGAACAGGTTCCAGAACCACCATGGCGCGTTGACCCCGACGGGGCGGCCGCTCGCGTGGAGTGCGACGGCGCGTTCGATTCCCGCGCCGATGACGCCGCACAGCTCCACGAAATCCCGAATCGTGCAGAAGTGAATGTTCGGCGTGTCGTACCAGGTTTCCGGCAGGCTCTCCGTTACCGGCATCGTGCCGCGGAAGGCGAGATGGGCGCGCACACGCCAGTGGCCGAAGTTCGGCAGCGAGATGATCGCCCGCCGGCCGATACGCAGAAGATGCTCGAGCACCTGGCGCGGACGGCGTGTCGCCTGAAGCGTCTGCGACAGAATCACATAATCGAAGCAATCGTCGGGATAATCGGTAAGATCGGTATCCGCGTCGCCCTGAATGACCGACAGGCCGCGCGCCACGCAGCGGCTCACGCCGTCATGCGAAAGCTCGATGCCGCGCCCGTCGACGCCCCGCTCGCGCTCCAGCAGCTCAAGCAGCGCCCCGTCGCCGCATCCGACATCCAGCACCTTGGAACCGGGCGCGACCATGCGCGACACAAGCAGGTGATCGTGACGCGCGCCGTCACGCTCGAAATGGGGAGAGGCAACATGCATGTCGGCTAGATCCCCCGTGCGCGCGCCGCGGCACGCAAGAAGCCGCCCGTCGTGGCGATCAACTCGGGCTCGTCCAGCAGAAAAGCGTCATGGCCCTTGTCGCTCTGGATCTCCACGAAGCTGACGGAAGCGCCCGATGCATTGAGGGCATGCACGATGGAACGCGAATCGCTGGTCGGGAAAAGCCAGTCGGACGAGAAGGAAATCACGCAAAAGCGCGTCTTCGAGCCTCGGTAGGCGTTCGCCAGCACCCCGCCATGGCTGCCGGCGACATCGAAATAGTCCATCGCCCGCGTCACATAAAGATAGCTGTTGGCGTCGAAACGCTCCACGAATGCCTCACCCTGATGCCGCAAATAGCTCTCCACCTGAAAATCGGCGTCGAAGGTGAAGGTCGGCGCGGAACGATCCTGAAGGCGGCGACCGAACTTGCGATGCAATGCCGATTCGGAAAGATAGGTGATGTGGGCTCCCATCCGCGCCACCGCAAGCCCCTGCGAAGGACGCGTGCCGGCCTCCAGATAGCGCCCGCCGCGCCAGTCGGGATCCGCCATGATCGCCTGTCGCCCCACCTCGCCGAAGGCGATATTTTGCGCCGAATGAATGGCGGCGGTTGCGATCGGCATTGCGGAATAGACGCGCTCGGGATAGCTCGCGGCCCACTCGAGAACCTGCATGCCGCCCATCGAGCCGCCGGCAACGCAGAAAAGGGTCTCGATGCCGAGAAAATCGACCAGAAACGCCTGCGCGCGCACCATATCGCGAATAGTCACCAACGGAAAATCCAGCGCCCACGGATGCCCCGTCGCCGGGTTGATCGACGACGGCCCCGTCGTGCCGAGGCAGCCGCCGACGACGTTCGAGCAGATGACGAAATAGCGATCCGTATCGATGGGCTTGCCGGGGCCGACCATGGTGCTCCACCAGCCCGGTTTGCCGGTGAGCGGATGCACGTTGGCCGCGTGCTGATCGCCCGTCAGCGCATGGCAGACCAGCACGGCGTTGGACCGTGCGGCATTCAGCGTGCCGTAAGTCTGGTAGGCGATCCGGAACGGCGACAGCGCGATGCCGCTGTCGAGCACGAGCGGCCGCTCCGCTCCGAAATGCGCGACGAGGCTGTCGGGCGATTCGACCTGCGAGACGGAGGCATATCTCATGACGTCGAAAGCCTTGGATTGTGCTGCGTTCAGGGAAAAGAGGAATTCTAAAGACAAGGTTTCAGGACAACGCCGCCGATACCTGCCGCGAAATCGAGGCTCGCGCATTGGTCCCAAGCGGATTGCGTTCTTTTCCCCGAACATGTCGGACAGAACGGACGCACTGTCAAGGGCATGCGCAAAGGCGCGCGTGTGTGCACGAAGGCCCGCCGGTGCGGCAGCCGCTTTTTCCGCATCGCGTCGTTTTAGGGACTTGAACCTTTGCATATCGCGGGGCAGGGCGTACAAGAAACAATTACGCCGCTGCCTGCGGATGAACGGGATGACGGATTCGAGGATGAGCGCCTCAACAGTGACGAGCCTATCTGTATCGACCGAGAGGGCCAATGCCGATCGTCTGGCCGAATTGCGCCGGGAGATCGACCGGATCGACGCCGACATGCACCGGCTGCTGATCGAGCGCAGCGAGATCGTCGACGCGCTCATCGCCACCAAGGGCACGCAATCCTCCGGTCAGGCATTCCGTCCCGGCCGCGAGGCGGACATGATGCGCCGCCTCGCCGGGCGTCATCACGGCATCCTGCCGCTCGACACGGCGGAGAACATCTGGCGCATCATCATCTCGACCTTCACTTACGTGCAGGCGCCGTTCAGCGTCCATGCGGACGTTTCCTCGGGCGACGGGCCGATGCGCGATTCGGCGCGCTTCCATTTCGGCTTCACGGTGCCCTATGTGCCGCATGCGGGAGCGGCGGCGGTGATTTCGGCGGTGGCGCGCTCCGCGGGCGATCTGGGCATCTTCCGGCCCGATCAGAAAACCGCCGTCCGCCCCTGGTGGGAGGCGCTGCGCGCCCCGGATGCGCCCAAGATCATCGCGCGCCTGCCGTTCATAGAGCGTCTCGACCATCCTGCCGGCACGCCGCTTTTCGTGGTGTCGAAGCCGCTGGAGGATGCTGCCGTGCGCGAACTCGTGCTCGTCGCCGCCAAGGTCGAGCGATGGCGTGAGGATACGCAGGATGCGCTCGCCGCCGCCGGCGCGGAAATCGCCGGCTCCGCCGGTGTCGAGGGCGGCCTGTCGCTGCTTCTCGCGGTGACGGGGGAGGCCGGCGTGGAGGCCGCCGCGCAGGCGCTGTCCCGCGCGCGCGTCGGGCGCGTGGAGGTGGCCGAAGTCGGCAGCCACGCGCGCCGCTTCCAGATGCCGTGAGGCTGCTGCCGCACCCGCCGCCACAATCATCGAAGCCGGCTGTCCTGAACCTGACTGCCCCGAACTTGACTGCGTTGGAGCAAGATTCCGTTCATGCCGCGCGCATCTTGCTCTCCATAATCCGCTGGAGCCCTGACGTCATGAGTGCCCTGTCCGACCGCCCCGTGCCCAATGCCGGCGTTCTTGCCATCGATCCCTATGTGCCGGGTCGCAGCTCCGTCGCGGGCGTCGCGAAAATCTACAAGATGTCGTCCAACGAAACGCCGCTCGGTCCGAGCGCGGCCGCCATCGCCGCGGCGCAAGCGGCGCTCGCGCATGCCGAGGTCTACCCGGACGGCGGCGCGACGCGGCTGCGGGAAGCCATCGGCGGCCGCTTCGGACTCGATCCCGCGCGCATCGTCTGCGGCGCCGGCTCCGACGACATCCTGCATCTTCTCGCGCAGGCCTATCTCGGCCCCGGCGACGAGGGCATCATGACCGAGCATGGCTTTCTCGTATACAAGATCGCGATGCTGGCGGCCGGCGCCACGCCTGTCGTGGTGCCGGAAAAGAACCTGACCACCGATGTCGACGCGATTCTCGCCCATGTGACCCGGCGCACGAAGATCGTCTACATCGCCAATCCGAACAACCCGACCGGCACCTACCTGCCGTTCGACGAGGTGAAGCGCCTGCACGCCGGCCTGCCGGCGCATGTGCTGCTGGTGCTCGACGGCGCCTATGCCGAATATGCGCGCGCCAACGACTATTCGGCCGGCATCGAGCTGGTTTCGGAGAACGCAAACGTCGTCATGACGCGCACGTTCTCCAAGATCCACGGGCTTGCGGCGCTGAGGCTCGGCTGGTGCTATGCGCCGGCCGAAGTCGCGGAATCGCTCAACCGCATTCGCAATCCCTTCAACGTCAACACGCAGGCGGCAGCGGCGGGCATCGCGGCGCTGGCCGACGAGGCGCATCTCGCCGCCTCCGTGGCGCATAACACGCAATGGCTGGCGTGGTTGACGGAATCGATCCGCGCTCTGGGGCTTGAGGTGACGCCGAGCGCCGCCAACTTCCTGCTGGTGCATTTTCCGCCGGAGGAGGGGCGGGATGCGCGCGCCGCCGACGCTTTCCTTGCCGCGCGGGGACTCGTGGTGCGGGCTGTGGCCGCCTATGGCCTGCCGAATGCGCTGCGCGTTTCCGTCGGCACCGAGGAGGCCAATCGGCTGCTGGTGGAGGCGCTGGCGGCATTCCGGGAGCAGACGAATGGCTGAGGGCTTGCGGGGCCGCGAGACGCCGCTCGTCGACAGGCTTGCCATCATCGGGCCGGGGCTGATCGGTTCTTCCATCCTGCGCGCGGCGCGCGAAACCGGCCTGGCGCGCACGCTCGTCACGACCGATGCAAGCCCTGCCGTGCGGGAGCGGGCGAGGGCGATCGGCCTCGCGGACGAGGTTGCGCCCACATCGGCTGAAGCGGCGGCCGGGGCCGATATCGTGATCATCTGCGTGCCGGTCGGGGCGATCGCCTCCGTCGCAGGCGAGATCGCCGGCCACCTGAAGCCGGGCGCGATCGTGTCGG
Source organism: Pseudochelatococcus sp. (assembly GCF_050946405.1). Taxonomy (NCBI): domain Bacteria; kingdom Pseudomonadati; phylum Pseudomonadota; class Alphaproteobacteria; order Hyphomicrobiales; family Chelatococcaceae; genus Pseudochelatococcus; species Pseudochelatococcus sp. Next base: position 226,984 of record NZ_JBMNUS010000008.1, on the reverse strand, counting down.
ATGTCGGCTCCGTCAAGGCAAGCGTGATCGAGAAGGCCGGGCCGCTGCTGCCTCCGTCCGTCCATCTCGTGCCGGCCCATCCCGTTGCCGGCACCGAATATTCCGGGCCGGATGCGGGCTTCGCGACGCTCTTCGTCAACCGCTGGTCGATCGTGACGCCGCCGGACGGCGCCGACCCGGCAGCCGTGGCCACGATCACCGCGCTGTGGGAGACGATCGGCGCCAATGTCGAGCTGATGAGCGCGCAGCATCACGATCTCGTGCTGGCCATCACGAGCCATGTGCCGCATCTCATCGCCTACAACATCGTGGGCACGGCGGCCGATCTGGAACAGGTGACGCAATCCGAGGTAATCAAGTTCTCGGCCGGCGGCTTCCGCGATTTCACACGCATCGCGTCATCCGATCCGACGATGTGGCGCGACGTGTTCCTCAACAACAAGGATGCGGTGCTGGAGATGCTGGGCCGCTTCAACGAGGATATCGCCGCGCTGGCGCGCGCCATCCGTTGGGGCGACGGCGAGGCGCTATTCAACCTCTTCACACGCACCCGCGCCATTCGCCGCAACATCATCGATCTGGGGCAGGAAACGGCCGAACCGGACTTCGGCCGCCATAAGCGGGCAGGGGAGCGGCCGCGCTCCGATCAGTAGAGCGGCGCGACCCGGCCGACACCGATCGGCCCGACGGACACCTGCCCGTTGCGAATCTCGATGCGGGGCAGGGGCGTCAGGCCGGCGTCGGCCGTCTCGGCGTTCGCCGGTGCCCGGTTGCCGCCCAGGATCGACAATCCGCCGAGGATGAGGCTGCTGCGGCCGCCGAGGCCGAAGCGGGCCAGCAGCGGTTCAAGCCCCGCCACGGAGGCTTCGACATGGCCCTGCGGGCGACGCTGGTCGTCGACCGAAAAACTGCCCAGCGCTTGCAGGCGCTGCTCGCCCTTGACGACGCCGAGTTCGTCGATATCGAGCCTTCCGCCAGCGGTGCGCCAGCGTTCGAGTTCCACCGCCGGGGTGCGGGCCGTGAAGGGCGCGGCCTCGGTGATCGCCCCTTTGAAAACGATGCTGGCGACGTCAGGCGTGCCGAGCAGCGCATCCAGAGCGGGGATGCGCGCCTCGTGGAGCGTCACCGCGATGTCGTAGACATGATCTTCCGGCGGGCGTTCGGGATCGATACGCAGGTGAGATTGCCACGATTGCGCGCGCAGCACCTCGACGCCGTCGGCCTCGCCGCCGGCGCGTACCGATGGCCCCGCCACGACGATGGAGAACCGGTCCAGCCGGTTGCCGGCGAAAATCGCACTGGAATCGAAGGATTGCCAGTTGAAGGTCAGGCGCTCGCCGCCGTCGCCCGAATCGACGATCAACGGTCCTCCCGCTTCCACGATGACGTGATTCGGCTTGTAGACCTGCGCCACGGCCAGAAAATGCGCCACCGAGCCCGTCACCGAGCCGGCCGGCGTCGTGCCGACGAAACGCAGGTCCGTGCAGCGCACCTCGAATCGGAACGGGAAACCGCTGATCGTGCGATCGGGGCAGGACCACCGGCGTTGCTGCTCGGCTTCCTGGGCCAGCCAGATGGTGATGGCGTCGTGCACGCGCGCCCGCGCCACGAACCAGAATGCCGACCAGCCCGCGAGCAGCACCACGAGAAAGGATACCGGCAGAAACAACCCGAGCCTGCTCCGACGCCGCTTGCGCCCCCCGGCGGGCGGGGCGCTATGGGTGTCTTGCGGAGCGGAGGAGGGGCTGGAAGACGGACTGGCTGTCACTGGATCGGCTCCGATCTTGCTTGGCGATGGGTTAAGGGAGACTGGCCGTATGAATGCGGGATTTTTATGGACCGCTCCATGCGCGGACCGAGGAGCGCCTCCGTTTTCAACAGAAGGACGCCGGCTTTTGCTTCCGGCAGAAAAACTCCCGTTCTTTCAACGCCCCGATGCCGCGCGGACTTCGGCGTTTCTCGACGTTTCGATGCGGTCGCAGCGAAAAACTCCGAGGGACCGTCAGGAGCCACGGATGCTCAGGCTTCGCGGCGAATATCGGCGCCGGCCACATCGGCGTTTTCCAGAAGCCTGCCGGTTTCGGCCTCGATGCGCCGTTCGAGTTCGGCGATCACCTGCCTGCGCGGAATGCCGGGGGGCAGCGGCGGCAGGATGCTGACCACCACGGTTCCGGGGCGGCGGATGAAGCTCCGTCGCGGCCAGAACAGGCCCGAGTTCAACGCCACCGGCACGCAGGGCGCTTTCAGGCTGTCGTAGAGAAAGGCGACGCCGGTCCTGTAGTCCGGCGGGGCGCCGGGCGGGCGGCGCGTGCCTTCGGGAAAGATGATGACCTGATGTCCCTCGCGCACCTTTTCCCGCGCCATGCGGGCCATGCCGGCCAGCGCCGAGGCGCCCGCTGACCGGTTCACAGGAATCATGCCGATATGCCGCAGGAACCAGCCGAAGACGGGCAGCCTCACGAGTTCCTGCTTCAGCACGAAAACCGGACGCTCGAACACGGTGAGGAGCGCGAACGTTTCCCATGCCGACTGGTGCTTGGCGGCCACCAGCACCCCTCCGGCGGGAATGTTTTCAAGCCCGCGCCATTCCACCTTCGTCCCGGTGACATGCCGCAGCAGCCACAGGTTGGAGCGCGCCCACGCCCGCGCCACGGGAAACATATGGCGCGAGGGCAGGGCGAGCAGCGGCAGGCACATTAGCAGCCACGCCGTGAGATTGGCGTAAAACAGGATCGCGAACACGAATGAACGGGCGAACAGCATGACGAAGGCTATACCGCAGGTTGATTCCGGGCCAGTCGCTGGACCCGACGGAGTGGCGATGCGAGCGGGGCAAGGGCTGCAAAGACGCGGCCAGGATCACGACAACGGTCTTTTGCCGCCGAAAAGGGCGGCGAACGGCGAATGTTCAGGATCCGCCTCGACGGAGGTGCGGGTGAACGCAGCCAGATACTTGATATATTCCCGCGCGAGAAAGAGCAACGCCCCCCTGTCCGTGTGCCATCGGCTGCTGTCGTACTGCGCCGCCGCCACGGGATGCGGAAGCAGTTTCGTGCCGGGCAGGACATGCTCCAGTTCGAGGAGGGTGCGTGGCATGTGGTAGGTGGAGGTGACGACGATCAGCGAGTTGAAGCCATGATTTTCGGCCCAGCGACGTGTCTCGATGGCGTTGCCCACCGTACTGCGGGCCCGATAGTCGAGATCGACGCAGCAGCGGACGTTGGCGGCGACGGGATTGGCGTGCGCGATATGCGCCCAGGTCGTGCCGGTATGCACGCCCGTGATCAGCATGCGCTTGCCGCGCCCCTGGACCATCAGCGTCGCGGCGTCGTTGATGCGCTGGACATCGCCCGTGAGCACGACGATGCCGTCGGCGGTCGCGTTCCTGTCGACGGGCCAGGTTTCGACGGCCCGCGCGAAGACGAGAAAGCCGCCGATCAGCAGCATCGCGGCCAGAAAGGCGAACATCGCCACACCGCGCGAGACGCGATCGGCCAGCGAGCGCAACGCGCATCGCATCGCGGGCGAGGCCCTGCGGCCCTCACCCGCTTTCCGATCGGAATCGCTGTGCACGCCCTGAGAGGTCAACCGCAATCCTCGTCATTGCAGCCGCGTCAGATAGCGGCGCACGGTGAAACCCGACACCGCCGCTGTCACGATGGCCACGACAGCCGCGACGGCGAAAATCGTCGCATATCCCTTCCAGTCCATGTTGAAGGCGCCGAAAAGCGCCTGCAACTGATCGCCGCCGGGGCTTGCCCGCCACCATGCCGACATCACGCCGGCGCCAGCGAGAACGAACACGGCCGATATGCTGCCGAGCAGCCCGCCTCGCAGCCCCATGTGAAAGAAACGGGACCGATACTCGCCGACGATAAATCTGTCATCAGCGCCCACAAAATGCAACACGTCCAGAATCTCGCGATCGCCCGCCACAGCGCCGCGCGTCGTGGTGGCGATGGCCAGCGCCGCGGCCACCACGACCAGCGCCACGATCAGCGTCGCGACCAGAACCACCGTGCGCGCCATCACCGCGAGCCGTTCGATCCAGTTGCGATGGTCGTCGAGCGTGGCGCCGGGGATGGTGTCCGTCAGCTGCTGACGCAATTCGGCAAGATCCGTCGCCGTGGTTTCGCTGCCCTCGCGCAGGCGCAGGACGACGAGGCGCGGCACCGGCAGTTCCGCGAAATCCGCGCCCTTGCCCAGCCACGGCTCCAGCAGCCGCTCCGCCTCCTCGCGCGACTGCGCCTCGACGCCCGCGATGGAGGGATAGGCGCGGGCGATCTCGGCGGCCTGAAGCACATCCTCGTCGGCGTTTCGGCGCGCATCCGGCTTGATCTGGATGGTCGCCTCGCGCGCGATGGTGCTCGTCCAGTTCTGCGAGGCGGTGGTCACGAGCTGCGCGATTCCGGCGGCCAGCGCCGCCAGAAAGGTGAGAATCGCCACCACCGTCACCAGTGCCCGGCCTGACGTCGAATCAGGAGGCACCAGGGGCAGATTGCGCGAGAGATTGTCGGGAAGCCGGTCCTCGCCCTGCGCCGGCGTGACGATTGCGGCATCGGGCGCGTCATCGGCGAAGGAGCTGACGGAATCGCTCATGGATCGCTCCTTTTCAATCGAAGATGTGGAGCCGCCCGTCGCCCAGCACGAAGCGGCGGGCGTCGACGAGATCCATCAGGGTCAGGTCGTGGGTGGCGATGACGACGGAAGTGCCGAGACGGTTCAATTCGACGAAAAGCCGCAGCAGCCGCCGCGCCAGCGCCGGATCCACGTTGCCGGTCGGCTCGTCCGCCAGCAGCAGTTCGGGGCGCGCGATCAGCGCGCGAGCGATCGCCGCGCGCTGCTTTTCACCGCCCGAGAGCACCGGCGGCAGCACATGCATGCGCTCGCCGAGTCCCACCCAGCGCAGAAGCTCCACCACCTCGGAGCGATATTGCGCCTCTTCCTTGCCTTGCACGCGCAGAGGCAACGCCACGTTCTCGAAGGTGGTCAGATGGTCGAGCAGGCGGAAATCCTGAAACACGATGCCCATGCGCCGGCGCATCGCCGTCAGTTCCTCGCCCGAAATGTCGGAGACGTCGCGGCCGAACAGCGATACGAGCCCGCGGGTGGGCTTCAGCGAGAGCAGGATGAGGCGCAGCAGGGTGGTCTTGCCCGCTCCCGAGGGACCGGTGAGAAACTGAAAGGAGCGCGGTGCGATGGAGAACGTGAGATCCCGCAGGATCTCCGGGCCCATGCCGTAACGCAGGCCGACATTTTCAAAACGGACCAACAGCGCTTTCTCCCGGTTTCTGGCAAGGCCGCAGTTTCCCGCATGACCGTAACCCGGCGGGAACGGCGCGGCATCGTGCGGATTGAGCGGGAGCGAATTCTAGCATGCTTCGGTAAAGCATGTTCAAACGAAGTTGCCGCGCTGCACACGCAAATGCGACCCCCGAAAATCAGCCTCAGGGAATCGCCCGTGCCTCAGCGGGACAGCCGCAAAGCCCCCGACCGGCATGATTGTTTCGCCATGTCGGGGCGATTTTGTGGCGAAACGCGCCGTTCGCGTCCAAAGCGACTGCGGGAAAGGCAACCTGTGGAAAGCAGCCTGTCAGAGGCGGCCCTGCCTGAGGCGCTGGGCGACGCGCAGCGCGAAATAGGTCAGCACCCCGTCGGCGCCGGCGCGCTTGAAGGCGATCAGGCTCTCCAGCATCGCCTTGTCACCGTCGATCCAGCCCTGCCGAGCGGCACCCTCGATCATGGCGTATTCGCCGGAGACCTGATAGGCGAAAGTCGGCACGCGAAAGGCTTCCTTCACCCGGTGCACCACGTCGAGATAGGGAAGGCCGGGCTTCACCATCACCATGTCGGCCCCTTCGTCGAGATCGAGCGCGACCTCGCGCAGCGCCTCGTCGCCATTGGCAGGGTCCATCTGGTAGGTGCGCTTGTCGCCCACGAGGGTCGCGCTGGAGCCGACCGCATCGCGGAACGGGCCGTAGAAGGCCGAAGCGTATTTGGCGGCATAGGCCATGATCTGCACGTCGCGAAACCCTTCGCGGTCGAGCGCGGCGCGGATGGCGGCCACGCGCCCGTCCATCATGTCGGAGGGGGCGATCACGTCCGCGCCGGCGGCGGCCTGCACCAGCGCCTGCTCGACGAGGGCGGCGACCGATTCGTCATTCAGCACGATGTCATCGCGCATCAGGCCGTCATGCCCGTGGCTCGTGTAGGGATCGAGCGCGACGTCGGTGATGACGCCGATCTGCGGCACCGCCGCCTTGATGGCGCGCGTGGCGCGGCAGACGAGATTGCGGCTGTTGTGCGCCTCGCTGCCGGTTTCGTCGCGCAACGACGGATCGGTGTAGGGAAACAGGGCGATCGCGGGAATATCCAGCGCGGCGGCTTCCTCGGCCGCGCGCACGGCGGCCGGGATGCTCAGGCGGCTGACGCCGGGCATGGCGTCGACCGCGATTTCCGAATCGCCGTCGACAATGAAAAGCGGCCAGATCAGGTCGTTGGCGGTCAGTTCCACTTCCCGCACGAGGCGGCGCGACCAGTCAGCCCGGCGATTGCGCCGCGGGCGCTTGGTCAGGCCCAGATCGGTGAAGGGGATCGTATCGGCGTGAACGTCCTTGCGACGCTCGAAAGGGGTGACGACGCGGCTGACCATTGCCCTCATTTCCTGTCGGTGGCGCCATCGTGCTCCGGCACGCGACGCTTCTTGTATATATCGATATCACATAGGAACGGTTCAAAAAAAGTCGGATAAGTCGTCGCAGGCAAAGAATATGCACTTTCGTGCGCCGAAGGGCCCGCGGGGCCGCCGCCGGCGCGCGAGGGACGTTCCGTCAAGGAGTTTGCGCCGGGGCGCTGTTTTCACGCGCGGCGCGGTGCCATACTGAGGGGGAAGCAGTCGCGGCCGGCGGGCGCCGGGCCGCCAACGACAGGAAGACGCACATTGACCATCGACTCATCGGTTGTGACGGCTTCGGAGCCGGCCGCCCCCGGCGATTCGCCGGGCGGCATCCGGCAGCAGCGGGCCGTTCCCGCCCGCGAGTTTCCGCGCGGCGGCGCGCTGCACCTCGACGGACCGAAAAAGCCCTTCCGCTGGGACATCGCGCTCGTATGGTTCATGCGTGTGATCGCCGTCGTCTGGATCGCCAAGGGATTGGCGTACTGGGTGATCCTGCTCGGCTTTCTGCCGCAGGCGCCGGTTTTCGAGGCGCAAACGCTGCAATGGCAATCGGCAATCGTGTATTTCGCCGTCATCGACCTCGTGGCGGCCGTGGGCCTGTGGCTGGCGAGCGCCTGGGGCGGCGTGATCTGGCTGCTGTCGGCGATGAGCTACATCCTCACCGGCATATTCTGGCCTCACGCAGTTGTGAGCGGGCCGGCGGTGCCGGGTGTTCTCGGCCTTCTCGTCGTCGCATATTTCATACTGTCTTGGTTTGCCTCGCGAATCGAGCCCTGACCGGGTGTGCGGGCGGGCAGGGGGCGGCACCGCGGGCTTTTCATGCGCCGCGATCACCGTTGCTTAACTTCGGCGATGCTAAGGTGTAGACAATAATTGTTGGCGGCGGCGCGATCGGAATATCGAAGCGATGTCTCCGCCGGATCGCCAGAATTCGAGGTCAGGTTCGTGAAAGCTCGCATCGCCCGTTTCTCCACTGTCGCCGCAGGAGGCCTTGTCCTTGCGGCCTCCCTGGCGGCGGCTGCGCCCGCCACCGCCCAGCAACTGGCCTTCGGTCAGGCCGAATGGCAGCAGAACTATGATTCGGCGCAACGTGCGCGGGTGTCGCGCTCCAACACGCCGACGCTGTCGCCGGACGCGCTTGCGGCCACAGAGCAGACCATCGGATATTATCGCGCTCTCGTCGAGCGGGGGGGCTGGGCGCAGATCGGCAATGAGCGGCTGCGTCTGGGATCGCGCGGCCGCGCCGTGCAGGCGCTGCGCGAGCGGCTCGTCGCCTCGGGCGACCTCGATCCGTCGGCCGCCCAGGGCGATATCTTCGATTCCTACGTCGAAGCGGCGCTGCGCCGCGCGCAGGACAGGCACGGCCTGAGCGCCACCGGCGCGCTCAACCCCGGCACCATCGCGGCCCTCAACGTGCCCGCCGACGTGCGGCTGCGTCAGCTTGAGCTGAACCTCGTGCGCCTGCGCTCCTATTCCGGCAACCTCGGCCACCGCTATGTCGTGGTGAACCTGCCCGGCGCCGTGGTCGAGACGGTGGAAAACAACCATGTCGTCACACGCCATGCCGCCGGCGTGGGCAAGACCGACCGCCAGTCGCCGATCTTCAATTCCAAGATCACGGAAATCAATTTCAACCCGTTCTGGACGGTGCCGGCGTCGATCATCCGCAAGGATCTGATCCCGAAGATGCGCAAGGATCCGACCTATCTGACCGACAACAAGATCCGCATCTACAACGCGCAGGGCGAGGAAATCCGGCCGGAGCAGGTGGACTGGAACACCTATGAGGCCACGCGCTACCGTTTCCGTCAGGATCCGGGCGCGGACCTCAACTCGATGGGCTTCGTGCGCATCAACATCCCCAATCCCTACGGCGTCTACATGCACGACACGCCGGCGAAGGGCGTTTTCGGCGACGATTTCCGTTTCGTGTCCTCGGGTTGCGTGCGCATGCAGAACGTGCGCGACTACATCGGCTTCCTCCTCGCGGACACGCCCGGCTGGGGGCGCGAGCAGATCGAGGCCGCCATCGATTCCGGCAAGCGCATCGACGCGCCGCTCGCCAATCCCGTGCCGGTCTTCTGGACCTATATCACGGCGTGGGCGACGCCGGACGGGCTGGTTCAGTTCCGTTCCGATATCTACAATCGCGACGGCCTGGGGCTCGGCGGCCAGATCGCGGCGCTCGAGGCAAACGATTCCGAAGCGTCGCAATACTGAGCGGCGCGGAGCGTCCGCTTCGCTTGAAGACGTTCCCGGCGGATCAAGGACCACGGCGCGCAAGGCGCCGTGGTTTTTCGCATGTCAGGCGTGCCGCGTCATCGCGGCGCTTGCGGCAGGTCGGGCTTGATGTCGGGGCGAAAAAGAGCGCATGGTAGCGTCCTTGCCGAATCGCGGCGCGGCGAAGCGATGTCGCCAGCGCATGCGAGCCGGCCGCAACCCGACTGACGATCCTGCCGATGGTAATGGGGAACATCTCTCCCCGATGCGGAGCCTTGCTGATGAGCGCGAACGACCTTTCTCCCCGGAACACCCTTTCCAACAGCTTCTTTTCCGCGCCGCTCGCGGAAAGCGACCCGGAGATCGCGCGCGCCATCGGCCTCGAACTGGGTCGCCAGCGTGATGAGATCGAGCTGATCGCTTCCGAGAACATCGTGTCCCGCGCGGTTCTGGAAGCGCAGGGCTCCGTGCTCACCAACAAATACGCCGAAGGTTATCCCGGCCGGCGCTATTATGGCGGCTGCCAGTTCGTCGATATCGCGGAAGATCTTGCCATCGAGCGGGCGAAGAGGCTGTTCAACGTCGGTTTCGCCAATGTTCAGCCCAACTCGGGCTCGCAGGCCAACCAGGCCGTGTTTTTCGCGCTGTTGCAGCCCGGCGACACTTTCCTCGGGCTCGATCTCGCCGCGGGCGGGCATCTCACGCACGGCGCGCCGCCCAACATGTCGGGCAAGTGGTTCAAGCCCGTTTCCTATACGGTGCGCGAAGACGACCATCGCGTCGACTATGATCAGGTCGCGCGTCTGGCCGAGGAGCACAAGCCCAAGCTCATCCTTGCCGGCGGCTCGGCCTATTCGCGCTTCTGGGATTTCGCCCGCTTCCGCGAGATCGCGGATTCCGTGGGCGCGTGGTTCTTCGTGGATATGGCCCACTTCGCCGGGCTCGTCGCCGGCGGGGCGCATCCTTCGCCGTTCCCGCACGCGCATGTGGCCACCACCACCACGCACAAGACGCTGCGCGGCCCGCGCGGCGGCCTCATTCTCACCAACGACGAGGCTCTGGCGAAGAAGTTCAACTCGGCGATCTTTCCGGGCCTGCAAGGCGGGCCGCTGATGCATGTGATCGCCGCCAAGGCGGTCGCCTTCGGCGAGGCGCTGGAGCCCGAGTTCGGGCTTTATGCGCGCGCGGTCGTCGACAATGCGGCCGTGCTGGCGCAAACCATTGCGCAGGGCGGCTACAGCATCGTTTCCGGCGGCACCGACAACCACCTGTTCCTCGTCGACCTGCGCCCCAAGGGTCTCAACGGCAAGGCGGCGGAAGCCGCGCTGGGGCGCGCCCACATCACCTGCAACAAGAACGGCGTGCCGTTCGACACCGAGAAGCCGACCGTCACGTCGGGCATCCGCCTCGGCACGCCCGCCGGCACGACGCGGGGCTTCGGCGAGGCGGAGTTCCGCGAGATCGGACAGCTCATCGTGACCGTGCTCGACGGCCTTGCCGCGAACGGCGAGGACGGCAATGCCGATGTCGAGACGCAGGTGCGGGAAAAGGTCCATGCACTGACGTCGCGCTTCCCGATCTACGGCTGATCGGGTTCGTCCATGCGCTGCCCCTATTGCGGAAATCTCGATACGCAGGTCAAGGATTCCCGGCCTGCGGAAGACGGTTCCGCAATTCGCCGGCGGCGCGTGTGCCCGGAGTGCGGCGGTCGCTTCACGACCTTCGAGCGGGTGCAACTGCGCGAGCTTATGGTGCTGAAACGCTCGGGCAAGCGCGTGCCGTTCGACAGGGACAAACTGGCCCGGTCGGTGATGATCGCGTTGCGCAAACGCGCCGTCGATCCCGAACGGACCGAGCGCATGATCAGCGGCATCGTGCGCCGGCTGGAACGGACGGGCGACACGGATGTCACCAGCGAGCAGATCGGTGAACTGGTGATGGAGGGGTTGCGCCAGCTTGACAGCGTGGCGTTCGTGCGCTTCGCGTCGGTTTATCGCAATTTCCGCGAGGCGCGGGATTTCGAGGAATTCGTCGGCGAACTGGCCAATTCCACGCCGGCGCTCGCCGGCACGGCGGAAGACGTGCTTCCCGACGACACGAGACGGGCATCATCCGATGGCGCGCAACGATGACGACCGGCGTTTCATGGACATGGCGCTGGCGCTGGGGTGGCGCCAGCAGGGGCTGACGTCGCCCAACCCGTCTGTCGGTTCCGTCATCGTGCGTTTCGACGGCGATGCGCCCGTCGTCGTGGGGCTCGGCGCGACGCAGAAGGGCGGGCGTCCGCACGGCGAGCCCGTCGCGCTCGCCATGGCCGGAGAGGCGGCGCGGGGCGCGACGATGTATGTCTCGCTCGAACCCTGTTCCCACCATGGCCGCGCCGGTCCCTGCTCGGACGCCATCATCGCGGCGGGCGTGGGGCGCGTGGTGACGGGCATCGAGGATCCCGATTCCCGCGTCGCGGGGCAGGGCCATGCGCGCATGCGCGCCGCCGGCCTCGCCGTGGATGTCGGCGTGCGCGCGGACGAGGCGTTTCGCATGCATCGCGGCCATATCCTGCGTGTGACGCAGGGGCGCCCGCTGGTGACGCTCAAGCTGGCGCGCACGCGCGACGGCTACGCGGGACGGCGGGACGGGAGGCTGCGGATCACCGGCGCGGCCGCCAATGCGCAGGTGCACCTGCTGCGCGCGCATGCGGACGCCGTCATGGTGGGCGCGGGCACGGTAGCGGCGGACGATCCGCAACTCACGGTGCGGCTGCCGGGGCTTGGCGACCGCTCGCCGATCCGCTTGATCATCGACAGCGGTCTCCATACGCCGCCCGAGGCCGCCGCCGTGGCAAGCGCGCGGGAGGTGCCGACATGGATCGTCACCACGCATGCCGCGCCGGCGGATGCCGAACGGCGCTTCTCCGCATCGGGCGTCGAGATCATGCGTGTCGATGCGGGTCCCGATGGGCGCGTACTTCTGCCGCAGGCGATGGCGCTACTGGCGCAGCGCGGCGTCGCGCGGGTGCTCGCAGAGGGCGGCCCACGGCTTGCGGCCGCGTTGGCGCGCGACGATCTGGTCGACGAAGCGATCCTGCTGACCGGCGCGGAAGAACTCGGACCGGTCGGCGATGACGACGGTGTCGTCGCGCTGCAACCGGTTCTCGCGGCGGCGCTCGCCGATCCGCAGCGTTTCAGGCCGCTTGACGGCGGGTGGTGGGGCAGGGGCCATGCGCGCCCGGACAGGTTCGAGATATTCGAAAGGCCGTTCTGATGTTTACAGGCATTGTTTCAGACATCGGTGAAATCGTGTCGGCGCAATCCTTCCAGGGTACGCTGCGCCGCCTGCGCATCCATTCGCGCTTCGATCCCGACACCATCCAGCTCGGCGCATCCGTCGCCTGCGGCGGTCCGTGCCTGACGGTGGTGGCCTTCGGGCCGCTTGAAGGCGGTGCGTGGTTCGAGGTCGACGCGGCGGCGGAAACGCTGGCGCTCACCACGGCGGGCGGCTGGCAGGCGGGGACGCGGCTCAATCTGGAGCGTGCGCTCAGGATCGGCGACGAGCTTGGCGGCCATATCGTCACCGGCCACGTCGACGGCGTGGCGGAACTCGTCGCGCGGGAGGAAATCACCCGCAGCGCGGAGGAAGGCGGCGAAACGGCGCGCTTCACGCTGCGCGCGCCGCGCGACCTGGCGCCCTTCATCGCCGCCAAGGGTTCGGTGACGCTGGACGGCACGTCGCTCACCGTCAACACCGTCGAGGACGAGCTGTTTTCCGTGTTGCTGATCCCGCACACGCTTCAGGTGACGACCTGGGGCGAGCGGCGGGCCGGAGACCGCATCAATATCGAGGTCGATCTGATGGCGCGCTACGCGGCGCGGCTTGCGCAGGCGCGGGCGGCGGGGTACTGAGAGGGTTGGCGCTGCGTTCGACGCATGCAACCGAAGGAGCGTTACGATGGCACAATCGATCCGGGTCGCTGATGATGATTTCTCCGCCGTTTCCGGCGCAAAGGTTCTGATCGTCGAGGCCCGCTATTATGCGGATATCGCCGACGAGTTGCTGAAGGGTGCGCGCGCCGTGCTCGAGGCCGCAGGCGCCGAGGTCGAGGTGATCACGGTTCCCGGTGCGCTGGAAATCGCGACCGCGCTCGCCATCGCGCTCGAGGAGGGGCCCGAGGTCGATGCGGCCGTCGCTCTGGGCACCGTCATCCGCGGCGAGACCAGCCATTTCGATATCGTGGCGACGGAAAGCGCGCGGGCGCTGACGGATCTGGCGCTGGAGTTTCTGCTACCCATCGGCAACGGCATTCTCACCGTCGAGAATGAGGAACAGGCGTGGGCGCGGGCGCGCGTCGCGGGCGAGGACAAGGGCGGCTTCGCCGCGCGGGCCGCGCTGGCCGTGCTCGGTGTCCGCCGCCAGATCGCCAGCAGGATCGACGACTGATGTCGAGAACGGAGAAACGCAGCGCCGCCAGGCTCGCCGCCGTGCAGGCGCTGTACCAGATGGAATTGACGGGGGCCGGCGTTCTCGACGCCGCCGCCGAGTTCGAGCGCTTCTGGAACGGCAAGGAAATCGACGGTCTGTCGTTCAAGCCGGTCGAGGAAACCTTCTTCCGCGATCTCATCGCCGGCGTGGTGCGTGAGCAGAAGACCGTCGACCGGCGCGTTGACGAGGCGCTCGCCAGGGGCTGGCCGCTGAAGCGCATCGAGACGGTGCTGCGCGCCATCCTGCGCGTGGCGGCGTTCGAGCTGCTGTTTCGCAAGGATGTGCCGCCGCGCGTGACCATCTCGGAATATGTGGATGTGGCGCGCGCCTTCTATGATGACGACGAGCCCGGCCTTGTCAACGCGGTGCTCGATACGCTGGCGCGCAGCGACCGCGCGGAAGAGCTCGCGGCCCGCCACTGACACCGGCGCGGCCATTGCCGATACGGGGTGGGACATGACGGTTTTGCCGGACGAGGACGCCCTTATCAGCCAGTTGTTCGCGCCCATCGCCGGAGCGGGGTCGCTCGGCCTGCGTGACGACGCCGCGCTGCTCCCGGCACCCGCGGGTTCGGAACTGGTGCTGACCGTCGATGTCATTGTCGCGGACGTGCATTTCTTCCGAGACGATCCTCCCGGCGCGGTGGCGCGCAAGGCGTTGCGGGTCAATCTCTCCGACCTCGCCGCCAAGGGTGCGGAACCGCTGGGCTTCCTGCTGGCGCTGTCGCTGCGGCGCGATACGTCTCTCGCATGGCTCACGGCCTTTTCGGAAGGGCTCGGCGCGGATGCGCGTCTTTACGGCTGCCCGCTGCTCGGCGGCGACACCGTGCGCACCGAGGGGCCGCTGACCGTTTCCATCACCGCAATCGGGCGCGTGCCGACGGGCTATATGGTGAGGCGCACCGGCGCGCGGCCGGGCGACATTTTGGCGGTGACGGGCACCATCGGCGATTCGGCGCTTGGCCTGCGCCTGCGTCTCGACGGGCAGGAAGCCGGCTGGCGCGACGTCCTGACGCCGGCCGAACAGGCGCATCTCGCCCGGCGCTATCTTTTGCCCGAGCCCCGCAATGCCCTGGCGCTCGCGGTGCGCGAGCATGCCAGCGGCGCGATGGATGTGTCCGACGGATTGGTCGGCGACGCGCGCAAGTTCCTGCGCGCCTCCGGCGTTTCGGGCGAACTGGATCTCGATTGCATTCCGCTGTCCCTCGCGGCGCGCGCAGCGATAACGGCCGCGCCGGATATGCTGCTCGCCGCCGCGACCGGCGGCGACGATTACGAGGTGCTTTGCGCCGTCGCACCGGAGCACCTCTCCGGCTTTCAGCGCCAATGCGCGGGCGCCAAGGTGCCGCTGACGGCGATCGGCCGCGTGACGGCGGGCGACGCGCCGCTCGCGGTGCGCCTGCACGGCGCGGAAATCGCGGTCATGCAGGGCTCTTTCTCCCATTTCTGAGGCCGTCCGGCGGGAGCGCATTTCGATCGAACGGACTCATTCGATCGACAAGAATTTGCTCAAAATCAAAGGATTGGATCATATCGGCGTTTCGTCGAGACGATGACGTGACGCAACGCGGATTGTGACGGATTTTCTCCCGCCTTCACCGCAACGGCCGTTTGCCAAAGGCGTGTAATTCTGGTGCATTGAAGGCGGCGCATAATATCAAGCCGCACATGCTTTCGCGCCGGAGAGGCAGCGTCCGCCTCTCCCGAAAGCGTTTCGGTACGCCAGGGGGAGAAACAAGTATGCTCGCACTCGCGATCATCATCGCCGCAGGCGCATTATCCATTGTTTACGGCATTGTCACGGTCCGCGACGTCATGCAGGCCGATACCGGCACACAGCGCATGCGCGACATCGCCGGCGCCATCGGGGAGGGCGCGCAGGCCTATCTGCGCCGCCAGTACATCACCATCGCGCTGGTCGGCGCCGTGCTGTTCGCGCTGCTCGGCATAGGGCTCGGCTGGCTCGTCGCGGGCGGTTTCGCCGTGGGGGCCGTGCTTTCGGGAGCGGCGGGCTTCATCGGCATGAACGTGTCGGTGCGCGCCAACGTGCGCACCGCGCAGGCGGCCTCGAACTCGCTGGCGCAGGGTCTCGACATCGCCTTTCGTTCCGGCGCGGTGACGGGGCTGCTCGTGGCGGGGCTGGCGCTACTCGGCGTCGCGGTGTCGTTCACGGTTCTGGTGCACGGGCTCGGGCTTGCCGCTGACAGCCGCACGGTCATCGATACGCTGGTGGCGCTGGGATTCGGCGCATCGCTCATTTCGATCTTCGCCCGGCTCGGCGGCGGCGTCTTCACGAAGGGCGCGGATGTCGGCGGCGATCTCGTCGGCAAGGTGGAAGCGGGCATTCCCGAGGACGATCCGCGCAACCCGGCCACCATCGCCGACAATGTGGGCGACAACGTGGGCGATTGCGCCGGCATGGCGGCGGACCTGTTCGAGACCTATGTCGTCTCGGTCGTCGCGACCATGGTGCTCGCCGCCGTCGCCTTCGCCGGCCAGCCGATGCTCGACGCCGCGCTGCTCTATCCGCTGGCCATCGGCGCCGCGTGCATCGTCACCTCCATCGCCGGCACCTATTTCGTGCGGCTCGGCGTGACGGAGTCGATCATGGGCGCGCTCTATCGCGGCTTCATTGTGGCGGGTATTCTGTCGTTCGGCGCGCTGGCTCTCGTCACCTGGCTGGTTTTCGGCGATCTGACCGCCCCGCTGGCCACGGCGGGCGGCGAGCGCTTCACGCCGCTGGCGCTCCTCGGCTGCGGCGCCATCGGGCTGCTGCTGACCGCCGCCATCGTAACGATCACGGAATATTATACGGGAACGCATTACCGTCCCGTCCATTCGATTGCGGCTGCGTCCCGCACGGGCCACGGCACGAATGTCATTCAGGGTCTCGCGATCTCGCTGGAGTCGACCGCGCTGCCGGCGCTGGCGATCATCGCGGCCATCGTCGCCGCCAATGCCCTCGCCGGTCTGTTCGGCATCGCCATCGCGGTGACGGCGATGCTGGCGCTATGCGGCTTCGTGGTGGCGCTCGACGCCTTCGGCCCGGTGACGGACAACGCCGGCGGCATCGCCGAGATGGCGGGACTGCCGGCGCATGTGCGCGCCGCGACGGATGCGCTGGACGCAGTCGGCAACACGACGAAGGCCGTGACGAAGGGTTATGCCATCGGCTCGGCCGGGCTCGGCGCGCTGGTGCTTTTCACCGCCTATACGTCCGACCTTGCCTATTTCACGGCCCATGCGGACCGGCATCCCTATTTCGCCGGCGTAGCGGTGGATTTCTCGCTGTCGAATCCGTTCGTCGTCGTGGGGCTGCTGTTCGGCGGCCTGTTGCCCTTCGTGTTCGGCGGGCTCGCCATGACGGCCGTGGGACGCGCGGCAGGCGCGGTGGTGGAGGAAGTGCGCCGGCAGTTCCGCGAGCAGCCCGGTATCATGACCGGCGAAGCGCGCCCGGACTACGGCAGGGCGGTGGACCTGCTGACGCGCGCGGCCATCCGCGAAATGATTCTGCCGTCGCTGTTGCCGGTGCTGTCGCCGCTGGTGTGCTTCGGCGTGGTGTTGCTCGTGGCGGACAGAAGCGATGCCTTCGCGGCCGTGGGCGCCATGCTGCTGGGCGTCATCATAACCGGCCTGTTCGTGGCCATCTCGATGACCTCTGGCGGCGGCGCGTGGGACAACGCCAAGAAGTTCATCGAGGAAGGCCATTTCGGCGGCAAAGGGTCGGAAGCGCACAAGGCGGCGGTCACGGGCGACACCGTGGGCGATCCCTACAAGGATACCGCCGGACCGGCGATCAACCCGATGATCAAGATCGCCAACATCGTCGCCCTGCTGCTGCTGGCCGCGCTCGCGCATGCTTAGAGCGGCGTGCATTCAAGTGGAATCGTCACGCCGCTCCAAATTCTATATTTTACCGCAACTTGCATTCAATTCGATGGATCGATTTGCAATTCGATGGATCGATTTGAACGCAAACTGCTCTAGCGCGGCATCAGGGGTTTCCCGCCGGCGGGACAGGCTGTGCGCAAGCGTGGAAAATGGTAACTATCTGATATAAAATTATTATTTTTTGCCTCCATCGCGTCCGGGCCGTCATGCGCGGCCCGGACGCCAAAAAAGTGATAAAATTGCCGGCAAGGTACTGGACACGACAGCATGGGTTTGCTACTCAACATTCACACGCGGCGCGGTCCTGACGGGTTGGCGCTTGGAGCGGTTTTAACCGCTGGTGTCGATGGGCGCATAGCTCAGTTGGTAGAGCAGCTGACTCTTAATCAGCGGGTCGTAGGTTCGAGCCCTACTGCGCCCACCATCGACAAAGCTGAAATGTTTCAGTAAGTTATCTCGTCATGTTAAGTTGCGTGTTAGCCCTATTCCGACATGTCGCAAGCTGCTCATTCCGACAAATGCCCCGATTGCGCTCCAGTTTCCCTGCGCATCCGGGTATCGGTAGCGGCCTTATCAACGCCTGTTTTGGAGTATTTCGGAAGCCGACCCGGCCGATCGGCTTACGGGCTTTTCGTTGAAACGCCGAAAAAACTGTAAATTTTTTTTTACGCATTATCCTCACGCCAAGCGGCATCCGTTATGCGTGAAAGCGATTTAGAACGGCGTGCATTCAAGCAGAATCGTCACGCCGCTCTAAATTCTATATTATACCGCAACTTGCGTTCAAATCAATCAATCGACTTGAACGCAAGTTGCTCTAGATGCCGGCCTGGGCCGGCGCCGGGGTCGAGCGATCCTTGCGTGACGTGGCCCATGCGACGACCAGCAAGGCGCCGATGATGCTGATATGCTCCACGACGACGTAGAACTCGATCGTCCGTATCGGCTCCTCCATGGTCCAGAAGGTATGCGCGATGGGAATGGTTGCAGCCGTGAAGACGGCGAGCGCGAGGGCGCCTGCCCAGGCATGAAAGTTCAGGATGATGAGCGCGGAACCGCCGAGCTGCACGACGATGGTGGCGACATTGAAGAACGCCGCCGGCTCCAGACCAAAGTGCGTCATCTCGGCCATTCCGGCGGAGAAGTCGATCGATTTTGCCAGACCGCTTGCCCAGAACATGAACGTGAGAACCACGCGTGCGATAACACCGAACCAATTCTTGGCGAAAATACGCTCCATTTGGCCGACCCCTCTGAAATCCTCGCGGAGAATTTGCGATCTACCTTCGCCGTCTGAACAGCGCGGCGCACCATTTCATGCTTCCTGCCCCTTCTCAATCCCTGCTTTTGATAATTCGGGAATGCTCCCCTGAAGCGGGCAAGCCAGAGCGTCTTCCAATTGTCGCATCGCTCGAAAACGCTATAGAATATTGCTATATCTATAAGAGAAAAATAGCATTTTTTTATCCCTGTCCGGCGCGTTACGAAGGCATTGGCTACGACGTCGGAACAACATCGCGATATCGGCTTTCCGGCCTCCTCGGCGGTTGCGATCCGGCTACCCCGGCCGTGAGAAAGCCCGGCGCTCCACCAATATCCGCGAACCAAACGCGTCTGGCTGAACCTTGCCGAGGGCGTTTCAAACCCCTCGCGCCGCGGTGATTTTTGTTTTGTCGGGTGAGGCGATGCAAACCGTATCAGAGCAGTATCAGGACATTCGTGAGGCGATCCGCGATCTTTGCGCGCAGTTTCCGGCGGAGTATCATCGCAGGATCGACGAGGCCCGCGCCTACCCGGAAGAATTCGTCGACGCGCTGACGAAAGCGGGCTGGATGGCGGCTCTCATTCCCGAGACATACGGCGGCTCGGGGCTCGGGCTGACCGAGGCGTCGGTGATCATGGAGGAGATCAACCGCGCGGGCGGCAATTCCGGCGCCTGCCACGGCCAGATGTACAACATGAACACACTGGTGCGCCACGGCTCGGAGGAGCAGCGCCGCCGGTATCTGCCGAAAATCGCTTCGGGCGAGTTGCGCCTGCAATCCATGGGCGTGACGGAGCCCACCACCGGCACGGATACGACGAAAATCAAGACCACCGCCGTGAGGAAGGGCGACCGCTACGTCATCAACGGTCAGAAGGTCTGGATCAGCCGCGTCCAGCATTCGGACCTGATGATCCTGCTCGCCCGCACCACGCCGCTGGCGGAAGTGAAGAAAAAGTCGGAGGGGTTGTCGATCTTCATCGTGGACATCCGTGAAGCGACCGGCAAGGGCATGTCCGTCCGGCCGATCCTCAACATGGTGAACCACGAGACGAACGAGCTGTTCTTCGACAATCTGGAGATCCCGGCCGAGAATCTCATCGGCGAGGAGGGGCAGGGCTTCAAGTACATCCTGACCGGTCTCAACGCCGAGCGCACGCTGATTGCGGCCGAATGCATCGGCGACGGCTATTGGTTCATCGACAAGGTGTCCGAATATGCCAAGGAGCGCATCGTGTTCGGCCGCCCCATCGGCCAGAACCAGGGCGTGCAATTTCCCATTGCCGAAGCCTTCATCGAGGTGGAGGCGGCGAACCTGATGCGCTTCGAGGCATGCCGCCTTTACGATGCGCATCAGCCTTGCGGCACGCAGGCCAACATGGCGAAATATCTCGCGGCCAAGGCGTCGTGGGAGGCCGCCAATGCCTGTCTCCAGTTCCACGGCGGTTTCGGCTTCGCCTGCGAATACGATGTCGAGCGCAAGTTCCGCGAGACGCGGCTTTATCAGGTGGCGCCGATCTCGACCAACCTCATCCTTTCCTACGTCGCCGAGCATGTGCTCGGTCTGCCGAGGTCGTTCTGATGGCGGGCGTGCAGCTTCCACTGGCGGGCATCACCGTCGTCGCCATCGAGCAGGCGGTCGCCGCGCCTTTTGCATCCTCGCGTCTGGCGGATGCCGGGGCGCGTGTCATCAAGGTCGAGCGGCCGGAAGGGGATTTCGCCCGTGGCTATGACGATGTGGCGGCCGGCCTGTCGAGCTATTTCGTCTGGCTGAACCGGGGCAAGGAATCGGTCACGCTCGATCTGACGAAGCCGGAAGGGAAGGCCGCGCTCGCGGCGCTTCTCGGCGATGCCGACGTGCTGATCCAGAACCTCAAGCCCGGCGCGCTGGACAGGCTGGGTTTCGATCGGGGGCGATTGTCGCGCGATTTTCCCCGGCTGATCACCTTGTCCGTTTCGGGCTACGGCGAAGGCGGGCCGATGGCCTCGCGAAAAGCCTACGACCTGCTGATCCAGGCGGAATCCGGTCTTTGCTCGGTCACGGGCGGGCCGGAGAGCGCGGCGCGCGTGGGCATCTCGATCGTCGACATCGCCACCGGGGCCACCGCCTATGCGGCGATTCTCGAAGCGCTGATCCGTCGCGGAATCACGGGGAAGGGGGCCGATATCGGCGTCTCCATGTTCGACGTGATGGCCGACTGGCTGACCGTGCCGCTGCTCAACCACGAGGGCGGCAAGTCGCCGCGGCGGATCGGCCTCGCGCATCCCTCGATCGCGCCCTACGGCGTTTTCAGCACGAAGGATGGCAAGCAGATCCTCATTTCGGTGCAGAGCGATCGCGAATGGCGCAATCTGGCGCAGGTGTTTCTCGGCGATGCGGCGCTGGGCACCGATCCGCGCTTCGCCACCAACCTGGCGCGCGTGCGCAACCGGGCGGAAACCGATGCCGTCGTGGCCGCCGCCTTCGCCGCCCGCACGGGTGACGCGGCGTTGGCCGATATCGAGGCGGCGGATGTCGCCTTCGCCTCCGTGAACGACATGGAAGGTCTGTCGCGCCATCCGCATCTGCGCCGCATCACTGTCGACACGCCCAACGGGCCGGTATCCTATCCCGCGCCCGGACCGGTTTTCGCGGGCGAGGAGCGCCTTTACGGCGCGGTCCCGCCGCTGAACCGTGAAACGGCCAGCATGGAGAACGTCTGATGGACGTCGATATCGCTCATCTGAGGGAATGGATCGGACGCGAGGAAAGCGCCTCGGAGGAGGTGACGCCGGCGCTGGTGCGCCGTTTCAACGCCACGCTCGATCTCGCCGGCGCAAGTGCGCCCGGTGCGTCCGCGCCGCTGCTGATCCATCTCTGTCTCGGCCAGCCCGCGGTCGACGGCGCTGAACTCGGCCCGGACGGCCATCCCGCCCGCGGCGGCTTCCTGCCGCCGGTGCCGATGCCGCGGCGGATGTGGGCGGGCGGCGCATTCACCTTCCACGACGATATCCGCATCGGCGAAACGGTAACGCGCGCCTCATGCATTCGCGATGTCGTGCTGAAGGAAGGCCGCACCGGGCCGCTCTGCTTCGTCACCGTGGAACACCGTGTCACGGCCCACGGCCGCCATGTCATCAGCGAGCGGCAGGATATCGTCTACCGCGACGCGGAAAGTCCGAAACCGGCGGCCGCCGCGCCGACCGCCGCGCCGGAAGGGGCGCATCACCGCCGGATCGTGCCGACGCCGCCGCTGCTGTTCCGCTACTCGGCGCTGACCTTCAACGGCCATCGCATTCACTATGACGCGCCGTATGCCCGCGATGTGGAAGGCTATCCGGGGCTCGTCGTCCACGGGCCGATGCAGGCGACGATGCTGGTCCATCTCGCCGCCGGGGTTCGCGGCGGGCCGCCGGCGCGCTTCTCGTTCCGCAGCCTGTCGCCGCTGTTCGACAACGCGGATTTCACGCTCAATGCGGATGAAGACGGCGACGGCCTCAAGCTCTGGACGGCCCGCGCCAATGGGCCGGTGGCGATGGAGGCAAGGGCGGAATGGTAGAGCGGAGCAGAAGGGAAATCGTCGCCGCGATCCGCGCGCCTCTTTTCGTGCCGGCCGATCGCCCCGATCGCTTCGTCAAGGCGGCGGCTTCGGGCGCGGATGCGGTGATCCTCGATCTGGAGGACGCCGTCGCCGCCGATGCGAAGGATGCGGCGCGCGCGGCGCTCGCCGCGGATTTCACCGACCTGCCGGTGATCGTGCGCATCAACGCCGCCGGCACCTCCTGGCATGAGGCGGATGTGGAGGCCGTGCGCAAGCTGCCGGTCGCGGCCGTCATGCTGCCCAAGGCGGAAGATCCGGCGGCGCTCGCGGCGGTTTCCGCCGGGCTTGGCGGCGACGTTGCGCTGATCGCGCTGATCGAAAGCGCACGCGGCGTCGCGCGGGTGCGGGAAATCGCCGAAACGCCGGGCGTCGCGCGGCTCGCCTTCGGCTCGGTGGATTTCTGTGCCGATCTGGGCTGCGCCCACCTGCGCGAAGTGCTGTTGCCCATACGCCTGCAACTCGTGCTGGCGTCGCGTCTGGCCGCAATCGCCGCGCCCGTCGACGGCGTGACGGTGCAGCTCGGCGATCCCGCCATCGCGCATGATGATGCGGCGCATGCCCGCGCGCTCGGCTTCACGGGGAAACTGTGCATCCACCCGAAGCAGATCGCCGAAGTGAAGCGCGCCTTCGCTCCCGCCGCCGATGAGATCGCCTGGGCGCGGCAGGTGCTGGCCTCCGGCGATGGCGCGGTTTCCGTCGATGGCGCCATGGTGGATGAACCGGTGCGCATCCGCGCCCGCACCATCATCGCGCAGGCTGGCCAGACGGAGAGCGGAACCAATCGCCGCTGACAGTGTTCTTGCGTGGCAGCTTGTTCTATGATCCCGCCCCGGTTTCATATTCACGCCCCGGCCCCGCGAGGAAAACTGTCAGCCATGCGTCATGCCGAATCCGGCCTTCCCCAATACCTGTCCCTGCTGATCGCGTGTTTATTCTGCACATGTCTGTTCTGTGCGTGGGCAGGCGCGTCTTCCGCCCTTGCCGTGACCGATCCGGCGCCGCTGACGCAGCAGCTCGATACGATCAGGGCCTCGCTGGATCAGATCGAGAAGGATGTCGACGCGGACGAGCATGCCGATCCCGGCATGTCGCGTCTGCGCCAGTCCATCGACGGGCTGAGGGCCGAAATTCTCGCCGTCATCGGCGATCTGACGCCGCGCGCGCAGGCGCTCAACGCCCAGCTCGAACAACTGGGCGCCAAGCCGGAGGACGACGCGCAGCCCGAAAGCGAGAGCATTGCCGGCGAACGAAAGGAAAAGAGCGCCGCTCTTGCCGACCTGAATGCAGGCATCAAGCTCGCCGAAGCGCTCCTGGTGCACGCGAACCAGATATCGACACGCATCAGCGATTTGCGGCGCACGGCTTTTACCCGCTCGCTGCTTGCGCGCAGCGCGAGCCTCTGGAGCCCGTCCCTGTGGCGTGACGTGGCCACGGCGCTGCCCGGCGATTTCCGCGCCCTGCGCGGCGCGTTCGGCAATTGGGCCTGGGACGTGCGGCAACGGTTCGAGAGGGGCGGGCTGTCTTATGTGCTCGTCGCCGGTCTCGTCGGCGCGCTGCTGCACTGGCTGCGATTGCGCGTGCTGCCGCGCCTGACGTGGCGAGACCCCGCCGATACGGAGCCGAGCCGGCTGGAAAGGGTGCTGAAGGCGCTGGGAATCACGCTCGCCCGCTCGGTGCCGGTGGCAGGCGCGAATCTCGTGCTCTACATGGCGCTCGATTCGGAAAATCTGCTCGGCGGGCGTCTCGCTCCCGTCATTTCGTGGCTGCTGTTCGGCATCGTGTTCCTCGTATTCATGCGCGCGCTCGCCGACGCGCTGTTCGCACCCGAGCTGACCGCATGGCGGCTGTTCGAGGTGGATGACGAAGCCGCCCGCCACATGTCCCGCGTCACGAATCTGGGCACCATCGTCATTCTCGCGGGAACGGTGCTGCAATCCATGGTGGCGGCCATCAGCGCCACTCTCCCCCTTGTCGTCGTCACCGACGGCATTCGCTCGCTGGCGGTGGCCGGGCTCATGGCCTGGGCGCTACGGGGGCTGAAAAGACTGGCGCCGCCGGAAGTCGACGATTTCGGCCCCTATGTGCCGGCGGAAACGGATTACCGGGGCATCACGGTGGCCGTCTGCTGGCTGGCGGTGCTCGCGATCGTGCTGGCGGTGACGATCGGTTACATCGCCTTTGCGTCGTTCGTGGTGGATCAGGTGGTCTGGATCCTGAGCGTCACGGGCATCTATTTCCTGCTGCGGGTCTTCACGGAGGAGTTGCTGGAGAAGCTGCCGGGACGCCATTCCCGGACATCGCTCTTCCTGCAAACGAACATGGGACTGCGCCGCCGCGCGGTGGAGCAGCTCAGCGTGCTCACGGCCGGTATCTTCAAGCTCGTGCTGCTCGTCATCGCCGTGCTTCTGGTTGTCGCGCCGTGGGGAATGGAGACGCACGATCTCTATGCGCCCTTGCAGGCCGTGCGGATGGGTTTCAGCATCGGCGAAATATCGATCGCGCCCGCCGATATCGTCAGCGCGGCGCTGACGTTCGCCGTCGTAACCCTCGTGACGCACGCGTTGCAGCGATGGCTGGAGAACAAGTATCTGCCGACCACCGGCTTTGACGCCGGCATCCGCAATTCCATCCGCACGGCCGTCGGCTATGTCGGTTTCTTCATCGCCGTGGCGCTGGCCTGCACGCAACTGGGCCTCAGCCTCAGCCGCATCTCGCTCGTCGCCGGCGCGCTGTCCGTGGGCGTGGGCTTCGGCCTGCAATCCATCGTCAACAACTTCGTATCGGGCCTCATCCTGTTGTGGGAGCGTCCGATACGCGTGGGAGACTGGGTCGTCGTCGGCTCGGATCAAGGCTACGTCAGACGCATCAACGTGCGCGCGACGGAAATCGAGACATTCGACCGTTCGTCCGTCATCATCCCGAACTCGAATCTCGTATCCGGCGTGGTGAAGAACCGGCTGCACACCGGCAGGACCGGGCGCATCATCATTTCGATCGGCGTGGCCTACGACGCGGACGAAAACGAAGTCCGCCGCCTGATGGTGGATTGCGCGCGGGACCATTCGTCCGTCCTGAAACACCCCGAGCCCGTCGCGCATCTGATGGAGTTCACGGACAGCAAGATGCGCTTCGAACTGTGGTGCTTCATCGGCAACATCCAGGAATCGACCTCCGTCACCAGCCAGCTCAACCTCGCCGTCCTGCAACGGCTGCGGGCGCGCGGCTTCATACCGCCCAGGCCGCTGGAGGCGGAACCGTGGGGATTCGGCCGGCGGGCGCGAGAGACCGCGCCCGTGGAGCAGCCTGAAACCGGTAACGACACGGCCTGATCGCCGCCGCACCGATCTCCGCGGGACAGGCGGCCGGAGGGCCGCGCCGCGCGGACGAACTTTCCATCTTCGCCGAACGCCGTTGACGTCCGACGAAGATCTCGTCGTGCCGGATGCCGCTTTCCGTCAGTCCTCAGGCCCGTTCAGCAGCGCGATCGCAGCAGGGGAGGGCGCCGACGAGCCGGCGTGCCGCGTCGGCTCCCTGCGCCATCCGTGTAGCCGCACTTCGCTGCCTATGCGCTCGTGGGGTGCCGCAGTGCCCAGATCCGTGGAAGCGGCGGTTACGTCTTTCATCACTGCGGCAATCGGGTCCACGACGGAGGGCCGATCGTGGCCTTTGGTATCAAGGATGTTCTCCGCCGCCGTGAACGTTCCGGCGAAACCGCTCTTCTCGATGTTCCCGACGATCATGCTGCGCCGGTCCGGCGCGATTTCGACCAGCCTCGTCGTTGCGTCCTTCAGAATCTTTCCAACTACGCCCTTGTTGGGTTTTTCGCCGCGATAGTGCCCGGGATTGCTGTCCTTGACGAAATGGAGCGTATGCCCCAGGCAGCGCCAGACGGCGTTGCTCGTGCCCAGAATCCGCTCGCCCCAGCCATCGGCGAGATCCGCATTCCTGCCCCCGAGCCCGAGAGTCGTCGGCATGCCGCCCGACTCGGGCTTGAGCATGAGCGCCGCTTCCGTTCCGTTCGTCGCGTAGATGCTGGCGAACAGCACCGCGCCGCCTCCCGGACCCGGCAGCTTGTTGTCGGCGTCCTCGATCCCGCGCTGAAGGGGCTGACCATTCGCGGCATAGGCGAAAGCCGCCGCGAAACCACCTTCCCACAGCGCTTTCATGCCGCCTGCGAAACTGCTGTCGCGGTTCTGGGTGAACTCCTTCATGTGAGTCGAGCACCGGCCGTAGGCGTTGTCCGAAGCCGACAGAAAGGTGCCGACCCTGTTGCCGGAGTCCGGGATGACGAAGGTGACGGACGGAGAGTTAAGATCGATCGGCGCCTCGCTCGCGCGGTGATTGTCGGCGATCGCCTTGGCATAGGTATACCAGCTTATGGCGCGCGCCGTATCGCGGTCGGATTCGAGCCTCACCTCCCTGCCGTTGATCCGGAGCGGATCGCCGTTGGCGGCGCGCAGCGTCACAGGAGGCACGCCGTCGCTTTCGTCCCTTGTCAGCTCCGTGATGAGAGCTTCGCCAAGGGCGACATACATTGTCATTTCCTCTGACGAGATGCGCCCGTCGAGCGTGAGGCGATACTTCTCCAGCGCTTCCCCGACGGAGATTTCTTCGCCGTTTACTGTCGAAAGCTTCTCGCCGAGGATGCACTTCTCCTGCTGCGTCTGGCTGCTGAAATAGGCGTGCAGCGCGGCGCGCTCGCTCCGCAATTTGTTCAGACTGCTGATAATACCGGAATCCTCGACGAATTTGACGGCCCTGCCGACGACCTGGCCGACGATGCCGAGCGTGAGGCCGAGAGCCAGTTTCGTCATTCCGAACGGAATGACGAGAATGCCCGCGACCACCCCGGTCATGACGCGCCCCCAGGGCAGCGATGCAAGACGCTTCTTGCTATTCTCCCGCAACGTCTCAACGTTTTCGGACGCGGATTGAACGAAGGTGACAGTGACAGGGCCGTTCTCGGACGTATGGCCACTATGCTGTACCGATCTCGTGCTCGCGTTCGATTGTCCGGAGAGGGCCTGTAGCAGTCCAGCTTCTGCCTTGGTTCCGAGTAATTGCATGGCCGTCCCTTTCATATGCGAATAAGAGTTTCTCCGGCAATGTCAGCCGGATATTGAACATGGCCTTCCGTGCGGGCGGCCTCGATGAAATCCGCCCACTTGCGGGCGACGTCGACGAAGAATCGGATCACGGCCGCGAAGCTTTCCGGCTCGAGACCGGCAAGCGGCATGCGGTAGCAGATGATCACCTGGCGGGTATCGGAGTTCACGCCAAGCGTCGCATCGGCCGTCGCGGACCAGAGAACGTTCGCTTCCAGAAGGATGCGATAAACCTCAAGCTCGTGCTCTCGCGGCACTTCCCCGAGTTGGGCATGGACGATGACCTCGCTCACGCCCGATCGCAGATCTTCGGAAATCACGACGGGCAATCCGTCGTATCTGAACTCGACCGGACTCTCGATTGTGCCGGAAAGAATAATTCCGGCTTCGCGGGCCAGGCCGACGATCAGATTCTCAAACGTCGACATTGAAATAATGCCGCCGCGAATGCGGCGAATCTCGCAAAATCAGCGTCATTATCGCTTCGATCTCCCAAACATCCGGGACGATACCGCCCCGGAACCATCCGCAATCACCACCGCTCCGGGCGGCGGATTCCTCCTGCGGCAAGGAGGAATACCATTAGAGAACTATGTCAAATATGTGCACATATCGAATTTTTTGTCAGAAATTTATGACATAAACGTCATATCAAGATGTTAACATTTCCTTGAGGAAATCCGGCGGCGGCGTCGGAGAGGCGTGCTTGCATCTGGTGGCGGGCTGGTTCATCCTTCCCGGCGCAGGTCGTTTCGGCCCCTGTCACGCGACCCCGTAGCCGTGGAGAGCACCGATGCCGTTTCCCGCGTTGTTCCGGCGCCTGATCCTGCCAGCCGCGCTGATCCTGGGGCTGCTGCCCGGCGCGGCGCTATCGCAGACCGCCTTCCAGCGCAACGATCTGGCGAGCAACGTTGCGCGCTTCGACACCACCTTGAGGCGCGGCGCGACGCAGGCCGATCTGTCGCGCTCTCTGGCACAGCTTCGCAAGGAGATCGGCGAGGCGACGGGACGGAGCGACACGGCGCGGGTTCTGGCGCTCACCGGCGCGCTGCTGCTGCGCGAGCCGGAAAAATTTCAGGAATGGCTGAACTACGCCCGTCTGGCTTCCACCTTCGAGACCGACGATTACGGGCTGCGTCTGCAATGGCTCGACCGGGCGCGGACGGCGGCTTACGCTGGCTTCCAGCGTGCCGCGCGGCCGGCCGACAAGGCGCGGGCGCTTGCGGTTCTGGGCGAGGTGCAGGTGCGCTCGGCGCTGTTTCGCGAGGCGCTCGAAAGCTACAAGGCGTCGCTCGCGCTGCACGACACGCCCGCCGTGCGCACGGTCTATGAGGAATTGCGCGCCCGCCACGGTTTTCGAATCACCGGCAACACGGTGGATTCGGACGCCGCTTCGCCGCGCGCCTGTTTCCGGTTTTCCGATCCGGTGGCGAAGGGGGTCGATTTCGCCCCCTTCGTCGCGATCGCCGGCGCCGCCGGCGCTGCCGTCACCGGAGAGGAATCGCAGGTTTGCGTGGATGGCCTGAAGCACGGCGAGCGTTACGCCGTGGTGCTGCGGCAGGGGCTGCCGTCCGCCTCGGGCGACGCGCTGCTGCGCAACGCCGATTACGAGATTTATGTGCGCGACCGCGCCCCCGCCGTGCGCTTCACCGGCCGCAATTATGTGCTGCCGTCGACGGGGCAGGAGGGCATTCCGGTCGTTTCCGTCAACACGGATGCCGTCGAGATCGATATTTTCCGCGTTGGCGACCGCAATCTTCTCGCCACGATTCGCGAGGGCGGTTTCCTCGACCAGCTCGGCCGCTGGGTGATCGACACGCTTGCCGGCGAGCGGGGCGAAAAGGTGTGGAGCGGCACGCTCGACACACCTTCCACGCTCAACAGGGACGAGATCGTCGCCTTTCCGGTGCACGAGGCCGTGGGCAAACGCCTGTCGCCCGGCGTCTACGCGATGACCGCCCGTCCCGCCGGCGGCCCCCCGGCGGAAGAAGATTACAGCCAGCGCGCCACGCAATGGTTCGTCGTGTCGGATATCGGGCTCACGGCGCTGACGAACGGCGGCGGATTGCGCGTGCTGGCGCGCTCGCTCGCTTCCGCCGCGCCGGCCGAGGGTGTGGAACTGCGGCTCGTCGCGCGCAACAACGAGGTGCTGGCGCGCATGCGCACCGACGCCGAGGGCGCGGCGACCTTCGATCCCGGCCTCACGCGCGGGCAGGGCGGCGCGCGCCCCGGCCTGCTGGTCGCGACGACGGAGGCGGGCGACTACAATTTTCTCGATCTCGAACAACCGCCCTTCGATCTCACCGATCGCGGCGTCGCAGGACGCGCGGCGCCCGGCCCGCTGGACGGGCAGGTGTTCACGGAGCGCGGCGTCTACCGCACGGGCGAGACGGTCCATGTCACCACGCTGCTGCGCGACGCGGCCGGGCAGGCCGCAGCCGGATTGCCCGTGACACTCGTGGCGCGCCGGCCCGACGGCGTCGAATACAGGCGCGCAGTCGTCGACGATCAGGGCCTCGGCGGGCGGGCGTGGTCGCTGCCGCTGCTGGCCGGAGCGGCGCACGGCACCTGGCGCGTGCTCGCCTTCGTGGACCCGAAGGGCGAACCGGTCGGCGAAACCACGTTTCTGGTCGAGGATTACGTGCCGGAGCGCATCGGCCTGACGCTCGCCCCGCGCGCGCCGGTGCTGGGCCGGGGCGAGACCGCCGATATCGGGGTGGATGCGCAATATCTTTACGGCGCGCCCGCTGCGGGGCTCGATGTCAGCGGCGAGGTCACGGTGCAGCAGGCGGCGCGGACCGCCGTGCCCGGACTGGAGGATTTTCGCGTCGGCATCGACGACGAGGCTTTCGAGAGCGTGACGCTGGATATCGCCGGCGGCGCGGTGACGGATGCCCAAGGCCGGGCGAGCCTCACCGTCGCCGTGCCGGACGTCGCCGCGCTGCGCCCCGTCGAGGCGCGGATCGCGCTGCGCGTGGCGGAAGCCGGCGGCCGGGCGGTGGAGCGGTCGGTGACGCTGCCCGTCCTGCCCTCCGGCCCGGTGATCGGCGTGCGGCCGCTGTTCGACAACCTCACCGAAGGCGCGCAGGCGACGTTCGAGGTGGTTGCCGCAGCGCCGGATGGCGCTCGGCAGGCGGGGCAGGCGCGCTGGACGCTCTCGCGCGTGGACCAGCGCTTTCAGTGGTTCAACCAGGGCGGGCAATGGTCGTTCGAGACCGTCACCACGACGCGACGGGTGCGGGACGGCGTGCTCGATCTGACGGTGCAGGAGCCGGCGCGAATCAGCGTGCCGGTGGAATGGGGGCGCTACCGGCTCGAGGTTTCGTCCGTCGGGGGCTCCTTGCAGCCGGCGAGCGTGAGCTTCGCGTCGGGCTTCGGCGGCACGGCGAGCGCGGACACGCCCGACCGGCTGGAACTCGTGCTGAACAAGTCCGCCTATACCGCCGGCGACGACCTGACCGTGGCGCTGAAGCCGCGCTTCGCCGGCAAGATCACGCTCGTCGTCGCGAGCGACCGTATCCATGAGGAGCGCACCGTCGACGTGACGCCGGAGGGGACGAGCGTCACGCTGCCCGTGAAGGCGGAATGGGGGCCGGGCGCGTATGTCGTGGCGCTGGCGCATCGTCCGCTCGATGTCGAGGCGCGGCGGCAGCCGGGGCGGGCGCTGGGGCTCGCGTGGTTTTCGGTGGATCGCGCGGCGCGCACGATCAGCGTCGATCTCGGCGGGGAACGCACGATCACGCCGCGCGGCACGCTGTCCGTGCCGGTGAAGGTGGGCGGGTTGCAGCCCGGCGAGGAGGCTTATGTCTCGGTCGCGGCCGTCGATGTCGGCATTCTCAATCTCACCCGCTACGAATCGCCCCGGCCGGAGGATCATTTCTTCGGCCAGCGGCAATTGGGCACCGATATCCGCGACATTTACGGCTTCCTGATCGACGGCATGCAGGGCACGCGCGGCGCGATCCGCTCGGGCGGAGATGCCGGCGCGCTGCAACTGGAGGGTTCGCCGCCGGCACAGGCGCCGCTCGCGCTTTATACCGGCGTCGTCAAAGTCGCGGCGGACGGCACCGCGCCTGTCGCGTTCGAGATTCCCGCCTTCAACGGCACGGTGCGGCTGATGGCGGTCGCGTGGTCGAAGGGGCGCGTCGGACAGGCGGACGCGGATGTGATCGTGCGCGATCCGGTGGTGGTGTCGGCGAGCCTGCCGCGCTTCCTCAATGTCGATGATTCGTCGCTGTTGTTCCTGGCGGTGGATAACGTCGCCGGCCCGGCGGGCGACTATCGCCTCGCGCTGACCGTCGACGGCCCGTTGCAGGTCGATGCGCGGGTGCTGGAGCCGGCCATCCGGCTCGATCGGGGCGGCGGCGAAGGGTTCGCGATTCCGGTGACGGCGACCGGCGTGGGGCGCGCCTCGCTCACGGCGACGATCTCCGGTCCCGGCGTCGATGCGTCGCAGACGCTGCAAATCGGCGTCGGCGCGGGCACGCGGCCGCTGGCGCGCCGCACGGTGCATCCGCTGGCGCGGGGCGGGAGCGTCAGCCTCTCTGGCGATCTGCTGGCGGATTTCCGGCCGGGCACCGGCGTCGTGTCGCTGTCGGTGACGCCGTTGGCGGCGCTCGACGTGCCGGCGCTGCTGGGCGCGCTCGACCGTTTCCCCTACGGCTGCACCGAACAGACGGTGAGTCGCGCGCTGCCGCTGCTCTACGCCAACACGCTGGCGGCGCTGAATGCGCTGCCCCCGGACACCGACGCCGATGCCCGCGTCGACGAGGCGATCGCGCGGGTGCTGTCGCGCCAGGATGCGAGCGGTTCCTTCGGCCTGTGGTCGGTCGGCGGCGACGACCTGTGGCTCGACGCTTTCGTAGCGGATTTTCTCACCCGGGCGCGCGAACGCGAGTTCGCGGTGCCGCAGCGCGCCTTCACCCAGACGCTCGACCGGCTACGCAACGCGGTCGTCAACAGCGCCGACTTCCCGGACGGCGAGGGCGAGGCGCTTGCCTATGCGGCCTATGTGCTGGCGCGCAACGGCCGGCCGGTCATCGGCGACCTGCGTTATTTCGCCGATGTGCGGCTCGCCTCCTTCGGCTCGCCGCTGGCGCAGGCGCAGATCGGCGCGGGGCTTGCGCTGCTCGGCGACCGCACGCGCGCCGACCGGGTGATGGCACGGGCGGCGGCGGCGCTCGAAAACGCGAAGGACAACGAGCGCGGGCGCAGCGACTATGGTTCCGTGCTGCGCGATGCGGCCGGCGTGCTGGCGCTCGTGGGTGAAACGGGCGCCGGGCGCGCGCATCTCGCCGCTATCGGCGACGTGCTGGAGCGGGCGCGCGACGGGCGCGGCCACACCAGCACGCAGGAAGATACATGGGCCGTGCTCGCGGCGGCAAGCCTTGCGCAGGAGGCGGAAACCCTCTCGCTCACCGTCGATGGCGTGCCGCACACGGGGCCGCTGTTCCGCACGCTGTCCGGCACGGACCTCGCCGCCGGAACCGTGACGATCGCCAATGACGGCGACACGCCGGTGCAGGCGGTGATCGGCGTGGCCGGCAACCCGGTGGCGCGCGAACCGGCGCTCGACCAGGGTTATGCGGTGGAGCGCTCCTATTTCCGGCTCGACGGCAAGCCGGCCGATCCCGCCGAAGTGACTCAGAACGAGCGGCTGGTGACCGTGCTGAAGGTGACGGAGCGCGATGCGCGGCAGGCGCAGGCGCTGCTGGTGGATTTTCTGCCGGCCGGTTTCGAGATCGACAATCCGCGCCTCGTCGACAGCGCCGATGTCGCCGCGCTACCCTGGCTGACGCGCGACGTGGAGCCCACCCATGTCGAATACCGCGATGACCGTTTCGTCGCTTCTTTCGCGCGCACGCCCGATCAGCCCGCGTTCTTCTCGGTGGCGTATGTCGTGCGGGCGGTTTCGCCCGGCCGCTACGGGCATCCGCCCGCCGTCGTCGAGGATCTTTATCGGCCAGACCGCTTCGGCCGCACGGGACATGGCGTCGTTGAGGTGACGGGCGCGAAGGCGGCGCCGTGATCCGCAGGCTGCTCGTGCCGGCGGGAACGCTGGCGCTCCTTGCGGCGATAGTGGCCGCGGGCGGACTCTGGTGGTTCGCGGCGCGCCTGCCGCCGCTCGATATCGCCGCCGCAGGCCGCCATTCCACCGTCGTGCTGGACAGGCGCGGCACGGTGTTGCGCGCCTTCACGTTCGGCGAAGGACGCTGGCGGCTGCCCGCGACGGTGGCGGATGTCGATCCCCGCTTTCTCGACCTGCTGATGGCCTATGAGGACCGACGCTTCCGCGACCACAGGGGCGTCGATCCGCTGGCGGCGGGCAGGGCGGCGATGCAGATGCTCGCGGAAGGCCGCGTCGTTTCCGGCGGCTCGACGCTCACCATGCAGGTGGCGCGGCTGATGGAGCCGCGCGCGGGGCGCACGATGGCCGCGAAGCTGCGCCAGGCGGTGCGGGCGGCGGAACTGGAGCGCCGGTTCACCAAGGACGAGATCCTTGCCTTCTACCTGAGCCTTGCGCCCTACGGCGGCAATCTGGAAGGCGTGCGCGCGGCGAGCCTCGCCTATTTCGGCAAGGAGCCGCGGCGCCTGTCCACGGCGGAGGCGGCGTTGCTGGTGGCGCTGCCGCAATCGCCGGAAGCGCGCCGGCCGGATCGTTTTCCCGACCGCGCCCGCGTGGCCCGCGCGCGCGTGCTGCAACGCGCCCTCGCGCGGGGGCTGATCGGCGCGGCGGAAATGGAAGCGGCCCTCGCCGCACCCATGCCGGAAGCGCGGCGCGCCTTTCCCATGCTGGCCGCGCACGTGGCGGAGGCGGAAAGGGCGGCGACGCCGGACGAGCGGATCCTGCCGCTCACCATCGACGCCGGGCTGCAAAGCGCGATGGAGGTGCTGGCGCGCGAGGCGGCGGGGCGTATCGGGCCGCAGGTATCGGCGGCGATCCTCGTCATCGACAACGCCACGGGCGAGGTGCTGGCGCATGTCGGCGCGGCGGATTTCATGGCGTCCGAACGGGCGGGATGGGTCGACGCCGCGCGGGCCGTGCGCTCGCCCGGATCGGCGCTGAAACCGTTCGTCTATGCGCTGGCGTTCGAAGCGGGGCTGGCGCATCCCGAAACCGTTCTGGAAGATCGCCCGACACGCTACGGCCTTTACGCGCCGGAGAACTTCGATCAGACGTATCAGGGCACGGTGACGGCGCGCAAGGCGCTGCAACTGTCGCTCAACGTGCCGGCCGTCGCGTTGCTGGCGGAGGTCGGCCCGGCGCATCTGCTGGCGCGGCTGCGGGCCGCCGGGGTGCGCGTGGAACTGCCGCGCGAGGGCGGGGAGCCCGGTCTCGCCATCGCGCTCGGCGGGCTCGGCATCCGGCTCACCGATCTTGCCGCAGCCTACGCGGGCCTTGCGCGCGGCGGCGCGGTGCCGGCGCTGCGCTATCGGCGCGACGGAGGAGAGACGGAGGGCGCATCCTTCGTGCAGCCGGTGGCGGCGTGGTATGTCGCGGATATCCTGCGCGGCGCTCCTGCGCCCCACAACGCGCTTGCCGGGCGGATCGCCTACAAGACCGGCACTTCCTACGGCTATCGCGATGCGGTCGCCATTGGCTTCGACCGCGGGGCGACGATCGCCGTGTGGCTCGGCCGGCCAGACGGAGGCGCGGTGCCGGGGCTTGTCGCGCGCGAGACGGCGGCACCGCTGCTGTTCGAGGCGTTCGCGCGGCTGGGGCGCGAGCCGCTGCCGCTTATCGCGCCGGGCGGCCGGCTGGTCGCGACGAGCGCCACTCTGCCGCCGCCCCTGCGGCACCTGCGCCGCGACGCACCGCGCAATCTCGCCGCCACCATCAACGCACCGCTGCGCATCGCCTTTCCGCCGGAAGGCGCCATGATCGACCTTGGACTGGCCGGCGGCACGAGGCAGGAAACCTTGTTGCAGGAACTCGCCCTCAAGGCCACCGGCGGGGTGCCGCCGCTGACGTGGGTAGTGAATGGCCGGCCGGTGGAGCAGGGGCTTTTCAGGCGCGAGACGCGCTGGAAGCCCGACGGCACGGGCTTCGCGCGGCTGTCCGTCATCGATTCACGCGGCGACACGGACAGCGTCACCGTGCGCATCCAATGAAATGCCGTCAGAAGGCGTTTGTGATGATGAAGATCGCGCTCTTGAGCAGGCCGTAGAGCACGCCGCCGACAACGGCCAGCGACACCGCCGTCGCCACGAGACCGAGCAGCACCCACACGCCGTCGCGCCCGAGAATGCCGAGCGAGAACAGACAGATGGCAAGCGCCGGCAGCATGTTGCCGAGCGGGATGGGCAGCAGCAGGATGACGGAGAGCATGAAGCAGATCGCGCCGATGAGATATTCCACCGGCGGGCGGGCGAGATGCGACAGGCGCGGCCGCAGAAGGCGCTCAGCGCGGGCGAGCCACGGCACCGCGCGCTCCGTCATGGCGGCGAAATCCTTGCGGGCCATCGAGCGGGCGGCGATGATCTGCGGCAGCCAGGGCTTGCGGCCCACCATCATCTGAGCCGTCAGGAAAACGAGCGGCGCGGCGAGAATGGCGGACGTGCCGGGCGGTGTGGGCAGGACGTTCGGGAACGCGAAGATGAACATGAGCGCGCCGAACGCGCGGTCGTGCATCGTGTCGAGCAGATCGCCGACCGAAATGCGCTCGCGGCTGGTGTCGCGGGCGAGCGTGCGCAGGATGACCCACAGCCGGCGGCCGGGCGGGCGGCGGCGGATCTTGGGAATCAGGTTCGAGCCCGAAGCGGCTCGGGTGGACGTGGCACGGGTACAGGACATCTCAACTTGCCTCCCGAAACGCCTTCTGAGCCGGGCGTCATTGTCTGGCCCCTCCGATGGCGCACCTGCCGTCATCGTGCGCCATCGGGGCAGAAACAAGCCAAACCTTGCGGATTGCGCGAATCCGCAAGGCACATATGCATGAAGCTTATTCCTGGCGCTGACCCGTCAGGGAAAGCAGGAGCTGGAACATGTTGATGAAGTTGAGGTAAAGCGAGAAGGCGCCGAAGATGGCGAGCTTCTGCTGCGACTCGGACGAGAAGTTCTCCGCGTACTGCTCCTTGATGGTCTGCGTATCCCAGGCCGTCAGGCCGACGAACACGAGCACGCCGATCACGGACACCGCGAACTGAAGCATCGTCGACCCGATGAAGAGGTTGACGAGGCTCGCGATGATCACGCCGATCAGGCCCATGATCAGGAACGAGCCGAACTGCGACAGATCACGCTTGGTCGTATAGCCGTAGAAGCTCGTGGCGCCGAACATGGCCGCCGTGATGAAGAACGTGCGCGCGATGCTCGTGCCCGTGAACACGAGGAAGATCGACGCGAGCGACAGGCCCATCACCGCGCAGAACGCCCAGAACAACGCCTGCGCGCCGCCGGCGGAGATGCTGTTGATGCGGAACGAGAAGAACAGGACGAAGGCGAGCGGCGCCAGCATCACCACCCACTTGAGCGGTGTGGAGAAGATCGGAACGTAGAGCGCGGGCGTCGTGCCGACGATGAAGGCGACGACGCCGGTCACCAGAAGGCCGAGCGACATGTAGTTGTAGACGCGCAGCATATGCTGGCGCAGGCCCTCGTCGAACGCCGCGCGGTCGAGGCCGCGGGTGGAAGTCTGCCAGCCGAAGCCGGGCTGCGTGTTGTTCATGGATATCACTCCGTGTTGAAAGTCGATGTTGCCTAACAGGTGGTCAGTGCGGCCTCCGGGCGCAAGTATCTCGCGATACCTGTCGCCCGAAACTCAATAAAGGGTTTTGACGAGATCGTCGGCGATGCGGTCGAGTTCCTCGCTCTCCTCCCGCGCGACCAGCGCATAGGCGACCTCGCCGATCTGCCAATGGGCGATGATCGTCCCGTTCGCATGCGCGAGCGTCACGGGCACCACGTTGAACACGCCGGGGCGGATGGCGATCAGCGAAACCGCCCCCAGATCGGCGGCGCGGAATCGTATGGCGACACTCGGCCCGTATCGCGACGGAGCGATGACGACATCCTCCGCACTCCAGCCCTCCGGCGGAACCGGCAGCGTGATAGCCGTCTCCGCCAGGATTCTGGCCGGATCGTAAACCGGCACGCGGGACGCTTCCTTCGTCCGGCCGGCGTCGAGCGCCTCCTTGACGAAGGCGGGCGGCAAGCCGGAGGCGGAGACGGAATCGATGCCCAGCGCGCCGAACTGCGCGTGCGCGAACCATCCCGCCATCAGGAACACGCCGATGGCCGCCATGCGCCGCAAGGCGGCGGACCGCCTGCGCCAGCGCAGCGAACGTTCCAGCCGCCGCGCGGCCTGCGTCGTCTGCGGGCGCGGCAGGCCGCCGGGGCGGGTGAGGGCGAGCCTCAACTCGTCGCGCAGCCGCATGTCCTTCATGACGCGCGCGGCCAACTCGGGATGCGCGGCAAGATGCGCCTCCACGGCGATGCGCCGCTCGACCGGCAACTGATCGTCCAGATAGCCTTGGAGATCGGCCTCGATGACAGGATCAACCGTTCGCATCGCCAGAACCTCCCACGATACGCAGATGGATGACGCCCGCGCTTGCGGGCGGGCGGGCGGCGGGCTGCTCCTCGAAGCTGCGCAGCGTCGCGCGTGCGCGCGCCAGCCGGGACATGACGGTGCCCACCGGCACGCCCAGCGCCTGCGCCGCCTCGGCATAGGTCATGCCCTCGATGGAGACGAGGTGCAGCACGGCGCGCTGCTCCTCAGGCAGCGCCATGAAAGCCTGGCGCACCTGCGCCAGCCGCAGCGCATGTTCCTGCGCGGGCAGCACCCGATAGTCGGCCGGATTGGCGCGCAGGTCGGACGTGAGTTGTTCCACGCGCCTGCGTTCGGAAAGGCGCGTGCGCACGCGGTCGATGAACGTGTTGTGCACGATCGACAGCAACCAGTTGCGCAGGCTTTTGTCCGGCCGGAAAGACGATTGCCGTTCATAGGCGTTGACCAGCGCGTCCTGGACGAGATCCTCGGCCTCGCCGTCGTCATGCGTCAGCGAGCGGGCGTAGCGCCGCAGCGCTCCGAGCTGACCGAGCACATCGGGCAGGGGATTGGTGATCCGGGAAGTGTCCTGATCGTGCTTCATACTGCATATACGGAACCGATGCCGAATCTATTCCGCCTTCGCCCGAATTTTTTTGACGTCAGCCGCAGACTTTCCCGCAACCCTTGTCGAATTCGCAATTTCCGTCTCCATTAGGGGTTGTTGGCGGCAGGGGGGTTCTTCTATATGAGGTGGGCGCACCGCCATGCGCCGATCGATCGTGGATATGGAGCCGTCAGTGTCCGCCCCCCTTGAGCCGCCTGCCTGCCGTGCCGGACGCAGGAATGAGACGTTCGCTCCGCCTTCTTTCGGTATCATGTTTCGCACACACCTCGCTGTTGCGCTATCAGCCACGGAAAACGACTGATGATGCTGGAATGGATGGCGGACCCCGCCGCATGGGCCGGTCTCGCGACTCTGGTGGTGCTCGAGATCGTCCTCGGCATCGACAATCTCGTGTTCATCGCAATTCTGGCGGACAAGCTGCCGCCCGAGCAGCGCAATCAGGCGCGCATCATCGGCCTGTCGCTGGCGCTCATCATGCGACTCGCGCTGCTGGCGTCGATTTCATGGATCGTCACGCTCACTTATCCCGTCTTCACCGTGCTGGGGGCGGAAATTTCATGGCGTGACGTGATCCTGATCGGCGGCGGCGCATTCCTGCTGTTCAAGGGCACGACCGAGCTGCACGAGAGGCTTGAGGGCCACCACGGCGAAAAATCGGCCGGCGGCGCCTATGCCGTGTTCTGGCACGTCATCGCGCAGATCGTGGTGCTCGACGCCGTGTTCTCGCTCGATTCGGTCATCACCGCCGTGGGCATGGTCAAGGACCTGTCGGTCATGATGATCGCCGTCGTCATCGCGGTGGCCGTCATGATGGTGGCCAGCAAGCCGCTGATGGCCTTCGTCAGCCGGCATCCCACGGTCGTCATCCTGTGCCTCGGCTTCCTGCTGATGATCGGTTTCAGCCTCATCGTGGAGGGGCTGGGCTACCATATCCCGAAGGGTTATCTGTATGCGGCCATCGGCTTCTCCATTCTCGTGGAGGCCGCCAACCAGGTCGGGCGCCGCAATGTCCGCAAGCGCGTGACCAGCGTCGACCTGCGCGACCGGACGGCGCGCGCCGTGCTGCGCATCCTGCGCGGCGGCAAGGACGCGCCGGAAGCATCGGAAGAGGTGGCGGCGATCATCTCGACCAGCGGCGGCGAAACGGCCTTCACGCCGGCGGAAAGAAGCATGATCGAGCGCGTGTTGACGCTCGGGGAGCGCAGCGTGCGCTCCATCATGGTGCCGCGTGTCGATACCGTATGGCTCGATGCCGCCGACGGTCCCGACGTGGTGCTGGAGGAAATCCGCCAGAGCGGCCGCTCGCGCTTTCCCGTGTGCCGCGGCGACGTCGACGACGTGATCGGCGTGGTGCATGCCAAGGACCTGCTGGACCAGCAGCGCCGCACCGGCCGCATCGATCTGGAAACGGCGGTGCGCGCGCCGCTCTACGTCAACGATACGATGCCGGTCATCCGGCTGCTGGACAGCTTCCGGCAGTCCAACGTCCACATGGCCATCGTCGTGGACGAGCACGGCACTTTCGAGGGCGTGGTGACGCTCACGGACGTGCTCACGGCGATCGCCGGCGATCTGCCGGAACTGGCCGGCGAGGACCGGCCGGAAGCGGTCCGGCGCGCGGACGGCGCGTGGGTACTCGACGGGCGCATGGACATCGGCGACGTGGAACGCACGCTGTCGCTGGAAGACATGGGGGAAGAGGGCGATTTCATCACACTGGCCGGCTTCATGCTGGCGCACCTCGGTCATCTGCCGGAGAAGGGCGAAGCGTTCACCTGGCGCGGCTGGCGGTTCGAGGTCGCGGATATGGACGGACGGCGCATCGGCAGCGTGATCGCCGATACCAAAGGGGCTTGATCCCGGATTTCATCTTGCCTTCAGGAGCTTGACATGCGTGTTACGATGATCGGTGCCGGTTATGTCGGCCTTGTTTCAGGGGCCTGTTTTGCGGATTTCGGCCATGTCGTCACCTGTGTCGACAAGGATCCGGCCAAGATCGCGGCCCTTGAGAAAGGGCACATTCCGATCTTCGAGCCCGGCCTGGCCGATATCGTCGCCAGCAACGTACAAGCCGGCCGGCTGTTCTTCGCCACCGAACTGACGGAAGCCGTGCGTTCGGCCGATGTGGTGTTCATCGCCGTTGGCACGCCGTCGCGGCGCGGCGACGGACATGCGGACCTGACCTACGTCCATCAGGCGGCGCGCGAGATCGCGGCGGCGATCGAGGGCTATACCGTCATCGTCACGAAGTCCACGGTGCCG
Organism: Pseudochelatococcus sp.; assembly: GCF_050946405.1. Lineage (NCBI taxonomy): Bacteria > Pseudomonadati > Pseudomonadota > Alphaproteobacteria > Hyphomicrobiales > Chelatococcaceae > Pseudochelatococcus > Pseudochelatococcus sp. The sequence continues at coordinate 186,392 of NZ_JBMNUS010000008.1, read as the reverse complement.
GTCGGCACCGGCGACGCCGTGGAGGCGATTATCCGCGAGGTGCGGCCCGACGCCGATTTCGCCGTCGTCTCCAATCCCGAGTTTCTGCGCGAAGGCGCCGCGATCGCCGACTTCAAGCGCCCCGACCGCATCGTGGTCGGCACCGAAGACGAGCGCGCCGGCGAGGTGATGCGCGCGCTCTACCGGCCGCTTTATCTCAACCAGTCGCCGTTGATCATCACCAACCGCCGCACGGCCGAGCTGATCAAGTATGCGGCCAATGCTTTTCTCGCCACCAAGATCACCTTCATCAACGAGATCGCCGATCTGTGCGAGAGGGTCGGCGCGAACGTGCAGGAGGTGGCGCGCGGCATCGGCCTCGACAACCGCATCGGCCCGAAATTCCTGCACGCGGGGCCGGGCTACGGCGGCTCGTGCTTTCCCAAGGATACGCTGGCGCTGGTGAAGATCGCGCAGGACGCGGACTCGCCCGTGCGCATCGTCGAGACCGTCTCGGCCGTCAACGAGGTGCGCAAGCGCGCCATGGGCCGCAAGGTGATCGCCGCTTGCGGCGGCGACGTCGCCGGCAAGACCGTCGCGGTGCTGGGCCTCACCTTCAAGCCCAACACGGATGACATGCGCGAGGCGCCGTCCATCGCCATCATCCGCACGTTGCAGGATGCGGGCGCCACCGTCCGGGCCTACGATCCAGAGGGCGTCGAGCAGGCCAAGACCGTGCTCGACGGCGTGATCTACGCCGAGAACGTCTATGCCGCCATCGACGGTGCGGACGCGCTGGTGATCATCACCGAATGGGACGCCTTCCGCGCGCTCGATCTCGATCGGGTCAAGCAATTGCTCAGGGAGCCGGTCGTGGTGGACCTGCGCAACATCTATCCGCCGCAGGACCTGCTGGGACGGGGCTTCACCTATGTCAGCGTCGGCCGTCCGCAGGCATTGTACGAAGACTGAACCGGAGCGGGCTATGAGCGTTGAATCCGTGCGCGCGTTTCTGGCAACGCGCGCGCCAGACATCGAGATCATCGAACTGTCGGTCAGCACGGCGACCGTCGCGCTTGCGGCGCAGGCGCACGGCGTGGAGCCGGGCCGGATAGCGAAAACGCTTTCGCTGCGCTTCGGCGACAAGGTCGTGCTGGTCGTCGCGCGCGGCGATGCGCGTCTGGACAACCGCAAGCTGAAAGCCGCCTTCGGCATGAAGGCGAAGATGCTCGACCCGGCCGAAGTCACCGAGCTGACCGGCCATCCGGTCGGGGGCGTCTGCCCCTTCGGTCTCGCCACGCCGCTGCCGGTCTATTGCGACATATCGCTGCGGGCGTTCGACGCCGTGGTGCCGGCGGCGGGGTCCATCAATTCCGCCGTGCGCATCGATACGTTGCGCATGGCCGAGATCGTCGACGCCGTCTGGATCGACGTCTGCCAGCCGCCGCAGGATGACGCTCGCGCCGCCGCGACAGCATGAGGTCGCCGGCGGGCGGTGTCAGGGCTCCAGTTCCACGTCCCAGTAGAGATAGTCGAGCCAGCTTTCGTGCAGGTAGTTGGGAGGAAACTGGCGGCCGTTCTGATGCAGGTCGTGAACCGAAGGCGCATAGGGCATCTGCATGGGCCACATGTCGATTTCGCGGGGCATGCGGTTGCCTTTGCGCAGATTGCAGGGAGAACACGCTGTCACCACGTTCTCCCAGGTTGTCTGACCTCCCTTGGAGCGGGGGATCAGGTGATCGAACGTCAGGTCCTCGCGGGAGCCGCAGTACTGGCAGGAAAACCTGTCGCGCAGAAAGACGTTGAAGCGGGTGAATGCCGGGTGGCGCGAGGGCTGAACGTAGGTTTTAAGACAAACGACGGAGGGAAGGCGCATCTCGAAAGTGGGACTTCGCACCGCCGTTTCATACTCGGAGACGATATTCACCCTGTCGAGAAACACCGCCTTGATTGCATCCTGCCAACTCCAGAGAGAAAGCGGATAATAGCTCAACGGCCGAAAATCAGCGTTGAGGACAAGCGCCGGACAGGCTTCCGGCGTAACGGGAAGTGGGACGTGAACCGTCACCTTGCCGTCTCCGTATGTCCCTGATGGGATTTCCAAAAACAGACTATTCTGCTTCGGGACGGATATTCTACAGCCCTTGTGACGTTGATGTGAAGGTTATTTGTAGCGATTGTGGAAGAGAACCCGCATCCGGCGTTAACCGTCTTCATCCATTGAACAAACGGATATCGCCTTCGGATCGCGGCGGGGCGGGGCGGGCCGGCTGCGGTCGACCGGCCGTCATCCGCGCCGCGCATGCGAATCGGGAAAGGGGCATTGCGGCCTGGGGTGTTCTCCCGGCGCGCCATTCGTGCCATAGAGAGGCGGACGGGCCAGTTCGATGTGTCGTGCCGCGTCGAATGATCCCGGAGCCTGTCGTTGAGCGTATCGTCACATTTCGCCGGCCCTGAAAGCCGGTGGCGTTCCTATCTGCCCGAGATCGTGTTGCTGCTGATCACCGTGATCTGGGGCACGACTTTTCTTGTCGTGCAGCATGCGCTGACGGTGACGGGTCCGTTCTTTTTCGTCGGGGTGCGTTTTGCGGCGGCAGCGCTGTTGCTGGCCGTCACTTCCATGCGCGCCATGGCCGGCATCACCTGGTTCGACCTGCGGGCGGGGAGCGCCATCGGCGTTGCGCTGATGCTCGGCTATTCGCTCCAGACGGTCGGCTTGCAGACGATACCGAGCAGCCAGTCGGCTTTCATCACCGCGCTTTACGTGCCCTTCGTGCCGCTGCTGCAATTGTTGTTCATGCGCCGCGCGCCGAAGTTCGCGGCCTGGGTCGGCATCGTGTTGTCATTCATGGGGCTGATGCTGCTGGCGGGGCCCGAAGGGGCGACCATCCGTTTCGAAACGGGCGAATTGTGGACACTGGCGTCGGCGGTCGCCATCGCGGGCGAGATCATCCTGATCGGCCTCTTCGCGGGCCGTGCGCACGCGCGGCGGGTGACGGTGGTGCAGCTTGCCGTGGCTTCCCTGCTGAGCTTCGCCGCCATGATACCGATGGGGGAGAGCGTGCCGCCCTTCTCGTGGCTGCTGGTGGCGACCGCCGTGGGCCTCGGCGCCGCGAGCGCCGCGATCCAGTTCGCCATGAACTGGGCGCAGCGCACCGTGTCGGCCACGCGCGCGACGCTGATCTACGCCGGGGAACCCGTGTGGGCCGGCATATTCGGCCGGATGGCGGGCGAGCGGCTCGGGCCGGTCGCCATTCTGGGCGCGGTGCTGATCGTGGCGGGCGTTCTGGTCAGCGAATTAAAGTGGAAGAAGCGCTGACACATGTCATCGTTTCACCGAAACGATCACATGTTTCCTTTCCTTGATTTTGGGCCGGTTCCGATCGCGAGGCGCCTCGCGGACAAGGATCAGTCGTATCTCGCGATCGCCACCAGCCGTTCGACGAGATCGCCGAAATCCATGCCGACATGGCGCGCCTGCTCGGGGGCGAGGCTGAGCGGCGTCATGCCGGGCTGGGTATTGGTCTCCAGAATATAGAGTCCGCCCGCCACGCCCGCGCCCGGATCGTCGTTGTAGCGGAAATCGGAGCGGCTGAGGCTGCGGCAGCCGAGCGCCTCATGCGCGATCTCCGCCCAACGCAGGGCCTGCCCGGCGATTTCCTCCGGCACCGGAGCCGGCAGGATGTGTTGCGTGCGGCCCTCGGTGTATTTGGCGTCGTAATCGTAAAAGCCTTCATTCGTGCGCAGTTCCGTCACCGCGAACGCCTTGCCCTCCAGCACGGCGACCGTCAGCTCCCGGCCCGGGATGAAGCTTTCGACCAGCACCTGATCGCCATAGGCCCAGTCCTCTTCCGAGGCGATGAGATTGTCGCCGCTGGCGACGATGCGCACGCCCTTCGACGAGCCCTCGGCCACCGGCTTGATGACATAGGGCGGGGGCAGGGGATGCCCGTCGCGGAAATCGCCCTGCGTGCAAAGCTTGCCGGCGGCGCAGCGCAAGCCCGCGCGGGCGAAGATGTCGCGCGCCAGCGCCTTGTTCATGGCGATCGCGGAGGCCAGCAGGCCGGAATGGGTGTAGGGCACACGCAGCAGATCGAGCAGGCCCTGGATGGAACCATCCTCGCCCGGCCGCCCGTGCAGCGCGTTGAACACCATATCGCGCGCCGGATCGAGCGCATTCACGAGCGCGGGAATGCCGTCCGCCGGGTCCAGGAGCGCAACCTGATGCCCGCGTTCGCGCAGCGCCTGCGCGCAGGCGCGGCCGCTGACCAGCGACACCTCACGCTCGGCGGAAAAGCCGCCATAGAGCACCACGATTCGTTTGTCCGCCATCGATCCGTTCCCGTTATCTGGCCGTCGCATATATAAAGCGGCATTCTGGGCCGAAATGATGAACGAATTGCCGCAGGAGGATATCGCCGCAGCCGGCGGCGCGAGGAAAGCCGCCGGAAACATACTGGCGGTTAATGATTGAGATTGCCGCCTCTCCTGTTATCCTGTCGCGCGACTTTTCCGATATCGTTCACGCGATGGCGAAGGCGCCGGGTGCCGTTGCGCAGATGGCGGCATCGCTCACCAACCAACCGACGAGGTGACAATCATGGGTTTGCTGAGCTTCATCAAGGGTGCGGGCGAAAAACTGTTCGGAGCGAGCGAGGCGCAGGCTGCTTCGGCCGATGACCTCAAGAAGGAAGTGGAAAAGCACGGCTTCAACACCGAGGGTCTGGACATCCAGGTGGATGGCGACAAGGTGACGGTGAAGGGCAACGCCACCTCGACCGAGGAAGCCGAGAAGATCGCGCTCGCGCTCGGCAACACGGTGGGCGTCGCCGCCGTCGAAAGCGAGATCAAGGTCGATACCCCCGCCGCCGAAGCCACGTTCTACACCGTGGTAAAGGGCGATACGCTGTGGAAGATCGCCGAGACGCACTACGGCGCCGGCAAGGGCGCGAAGTACGAGGTCATTTTCGAGGCCAACAAGCCCCTGCTGAACCATCCCGACAAGATCTATCCCGGTCAGGTGCTGCGCATCCCCCCGCTCGACTGATCCTTCCGGTTTCGCCTCGGGCCGCGCGCATCGACGCGGCCCGACGGTGACGGCGATTCTCGCCGCGAACATTCCTTCGGAGCCGACATGAGCGACTCGCCTGCATCCACCGGCGCGCCCCGTCCAGTAATCGTCATCACCTATTGCACGCAATGCCAATGGCTTTTGCGGTCGGCATGGATGGCACAGGAACTGTTGTCCACCTTCTCCACCGATCTGGCGCAGGTGGCGCTCGCACCCGGCACCGGCGGCGTGTTCCGTATCGATTACGACGGTGACACGATCTGGGAACGCACGCGGGACGGCGGCTTTCCCGATGTCAAGACTCTCAAGCAAAAGGTGCGCGACAGGCTCGATCCAGCGCGCAACCTTGGCCATATCGACAAATAGGCGATTTCCGGTCAGATTGTACGGACCGATCGACAAGAAGTCGCTCGTAACGGCATCGTTTGCATTTCAGCCCCTATCGGGAGTTTACCATGAGCGATCTCATCTTTATCGCCTTTCCTAACGAGGAAAAGGCCGTCGAAGTGCGCAACCGTCTGCTGGAGCTTCAGCAGGAATATCTGATCGAGCTTGGCGACGCCGTTATCGCCGTCAAGGAGCAGGACGGCAAAATCCGTCTCAACCAGTTGCTCAACCTGACTGCGACGGGCGCGGTTTCCGGTGCGCTCTGGGGTGCGCTGATCGGCCTCATCTTCCTCAATCCCCTGCTGGGCACGGCTGTCGGCGCCGGCGCGGGCGCCCTCAGCGGCAAGCTGACCGACGTCGGCATCAACGACGACTTCGTGAAGCAATCCGCGCAGGCGTTGCAGCCGGGCACGGCCGGCCTGTTCCTGCTCGTGCGCAAGGTGACGGGCGACAAGGTGCTGAAGGAATTCGAGGGCGTCGGCGGCATCGTCGTTTCCACCTCGCTCGACGAGGAGAAGGAAGCCGCGCTGCGTGAGGCGCTCGCGGGTCATTCGGTCGGTGAGCCGGTGGACCAGCGTCCTGCGCCGGCCACGACGACGGAAGGCGGCGCGGCAAGCTGACGCCACGCAGTGACGCGGTACGAGCATCGATCAAAGAAGGGCCGGCATCCCGCCGGCCCTTTTGCATCAGTCGTGACCGGAAGAGGCATCCCCGGCGGGCCATTTGGCGGGCGCCGGATTGCCTTCCGGGACGTTCTTGTCGCCTTCGATCCGGTCCCGATAGAGCGCCGCACGCACGAGCAGCATGAAACCGACCGGCGTGGTGATCGTCAGAAATACCGCTATCAGGATCTCATGCACCGACGCCTCGCCGCGCAGGACGGAAAAGCAGATCATCGACGCGACGAGAATGAAGCCGGTACCCAGCGTGGAACCGAGCGTCGGCGGGTGGACGCGCTCGTAAAAGGTCTTGAGCCGCAGCAACCCGACCGAGCCCACGAGAGCCAGAAGCGCGCCCATGACGACGCAAAAAGCCGTCAGCAGCGCGGCCCAGGCAGGCAGATCCCTGAAGGCGAGATCGATGTCGATCATTCGATCACCTCGCCGCGCATCAGGAACTTGGAGAGGGATACGGTGCCGATGAAACCGAGCAGGCCGATCACCAGCGCGATCTCGAAATAGACCGTGCTGGTGACGCGGATGCCGTAGGTGAGCAGCAGAAGCATCGCATTGACGTAGAAAGTATCGAGACCGAGCACCCTGTCCTGCGCGCGCGGCCCGAAGATGATGCGCCAGGCCGCGCATGCCATCGCGAGCCCGAGAAACAGTTGCGCGATGAACAGTGACCAGTCGAGCACGACGAACGACCAACCGGCGGGAAGAAGTAAATCGCTCATTCAAAAATCTCCATCAGCCGCCGCTCATAGCGATTCTTGATGGTATCGACCCATTCCGCTTCATCCTGAAGGTCGAGCACATGGATCAGCAGAACACCCGACTGCGCGGAAAAATTCGTCCAGATGGTGCCGGGCGTCGAGGTAATGATGATCGCCAGTACGGCGAGACCGTAGGGATTGCGCATGTCGAGCTTCACCGCCATGAAGCCGGGCGATCCCCGCCGGCCGGCCGGCCGAAGCACGATCCGGGCCACCGCGATGTTCGAGCGGACGATATCGATGAACACGACCAGAGCGAGCCGGATAATCGTCAACGGGCGGCGGATGCGCGGGCTCTCCTGCCCGAGCGCCGTCATGCCCCAGGCACCGACGAGCGCCAGCACGCTGCCGAAGACGAGATGGCCCGGCGAGGCGGACTGGTTGAGCAGCAGCCACATGACGAGAATGGACAACGACAGCAGCGGATAGGGCAGGAGATAGGCCATCAGTCGCTTCACGGTGCGGCTCCTTCTCCGGCGGCCGCCGGCCGCGCCGGCAACACGCTGTCGATGTAATCCGTGGGCGCGTGCAGGGAAAGGGCGGTGCTCTCCATGAAGTCGAACACCGGCCCGGCGCGGACCGTCAACGCCACGCACAACAGGAGCAGGAATGCGACCGCCGCGATCTCGACCGCACGCACACCCGGAACGACGCCCTCGATCGGCGACCAGAAAGTCTGAATGCCGATGCGCGTCATCGCCAGCATGGCGGAAAGGCCGGAGAGGATCAACAACGCGATCAGCACCCATGTCACGATATATTGCGGCCCGCCGGTGCCGATTCCGGCCGGGTCCATGATCGCCGCGAGCAGGGCGAACTTGGCGATGAAGCCGGAAAGCGGCGGCAAGCCGGCCAGCAGCAGCGCGAAGGCGATGAAGCTGCCGCCGAGGAATGCGAGAACTGTCGGAATCCGCTCGCCGACCTCGACTTCTTCCGCCACGTCATCCTCGTCGGTGTAGCCGTAGGCTTCCATGGTGACGGCGAGAACGTCGGCGCCGGGATCGCGCCCGCGCTCCACCAACTCGATCAGAAGGAAAAAGCCGCTGATCGCCAGCGTGGAATTGACGAGGTAGAACAGCGCGCCGCTCGTCGCCGTCGCATTGCCGACACCGATGGCCGCGAGCAGCGTGCCGGAGGAGACGAGCACGCTGTAACCGGCAAGCCGCGACATCGTTTGCGTGGCGAGCACGCCCACGGCGCCGAAGGCGATGGTGGCCATGCCGCCGTAAAGCAGCACCTGCGCGCCGAAATGGGCGGATTCGCCGGCGCCGTTGCCGAACAGCAGCAGCGACAGGCGCAGCAGCACATAGACGCCCACCTTCGTCATGATGGCGAAGATGGCCGCCGCCGGCGCGCTCGCCGCCGCATAGGCGGTCGGCAGCCAGAAGCAGAGCGGCCACATGCCGGCCTTGACGAGAAAGGCGACGCCCAGGATGGCCGCGCCGGCCTCAAGGAACATGCGGTCGTGATCGCCGAGAGCGGGAATGCGCAGCGCCAGATCCGCCATGTTGAGCGTGCCGGAAACGCCGTAGATCAGGCTCACCCCGATCAGGAACAGGGAGGAGGCGGCGAGGTTGACGACGATGTAGTGAAGCCCCGCCTTCACCCGCACGGTGCCCATGCCGTGCAGGACGAGGCCGTAGGAAGCCGCCAGCAGAATCTCGAAGAAGACGAAAAGGTTGAACAGGTCGCCCGTGAGGAACGCGCCGTTGACGCCCATGAGCTGGAAAAGGAACAGCGTGTGGAAATGCGGCCCCGCCCGATGCCAGCGCGCCAGCGAGAACACCAGCCCCGCCAGCCCCAGAATGCTGGTGAGCAGCACCATCATGGCGGCCAGCCTGTCGAGCACCAGCACGATGCCGAAGGGCGCCGGCCAGTTGCCGAGCGGATAGGACACCGTCTGCGGCAGCGACGTCTGCCCGTCGGCGCGCCACACCAGCAGCGCGGCGATCACGATCAGCGCCGCCGTCGCAGCCACCGACAGCAGCGCCTTCAGCGGTCGGCGGCGATCGTCCATCAGCAGCAGGAGCGCGCCGACCAGCATCGGCAGCACGATCGGCGCGATGATGAGGTGATTGGCGAGGGCCGTCGTCACCGGTCGCTCTCCCGTCCGTCGACATGATCGGTGCCGGTAAGACCGCGCGAGGCGAGCAAAACCACGAGGAAAAGCGCCGTCATGGCGAAGCTGATCACGATGGCCGTGAGCACGAGCGCCTGCGGCAGCGGATCGGCGAGCGTCGCGAGGTCTCCCGAGGTTCCCGGCTCAAGGATGGGCGGCGCGTTGGGGCGAAGCCGCCCCATGCCGAAAATGAACAGGTTCGTCGCATAGGACAGCAGCGACAGGCCGATGATGACCTGGAACGTGCGCGGACGCAGCAGGAGCCAGAGCCCCGATCCCGTCAGCGCGCCGATTGCGACGGCGATGATGATTTCCATCAGCGGCCTCCCGTGCCCGCCAGGGGCGGCGCGCCCTTGCGCGATATTTTCGGACTGCGGATCGACTGGTGCGCCAGCGCGATCAGCATCAGCACCGTCGCGCCCACGACCAGCGAGTAGACGCCGAGATCGAACAGCAGCGCGCTCGCCATCGGCACCTTGCCGATCACCGGAAGCGTCACGTACTGGAAATGCGATGTCAGGAAGGGATAGCCGAACAGCCACGCCCCCAGCCCGGTGAACAGGGCCGTGAGCAGGCCGATGCCGATCCAGCGCACCGGCAGGATGCGCAGGTGATCCTCAACCCAGCGCGTGCCGCTCGCCATGTATTGCATGACGAATGAAACCGACATGGCGACGCCGGCGGCAAAGCCGCCGCCCGGCATGTCGTGGCCGCGCATCAGGATATACACGGCGAACACGCCCACCACCGGGAACAGCCACAGCATGATGAGGCGCGGCAGCATCATGTATTCCGCCACCGTGTCACCCGCCTTGCGGTCGGGATGGGCGGTGTCGTAGGCCGCCTGCAACCGCTGCTGCTCCGGCATGCCGATGCTCTCCGGCGCGGGGCGGAAACGGCGCAGCAGCGCGAACACGCTGAGCGCGACGATCGCCAGCACGGTGATCTCGCCGAGCGTGTCGAAGCCCCGGAAATCCACCAGAATGACGTTGACGACATTGGTGCCGCCGCCCTCTGTATAGGCGCGCTCGGCGAAGAAGGCGGCGATGCTGTCCGGCAGCGGGCGTGTCATGACGGCGTAGGAAAGCATCGCGATGCCGAGGCCCGCCGTGATCACCACGACGAGATCCCACGTCCGGCGCACATGCATGCGGGCGGAAGCGCCGGCGGCCTCGATGCGCTTGGGCATCCAGCGCAGACCGAGCAGCAGCAGCACCATGGTCACGACCTCGACCAGCAACTGCGTCAGGGCAAGATCGGGCGCTGAAAGCCACACGAACGTGATGCATGTGGAAAGCCCCGCGCCGCCCATCATGATGAGCGCGGCGAGGCGGTGGTACTTGGCCTGGATCGCCGCCATGACGGCGCAGGCGATGCCCACGAGCCACATCAATGCGAAAGCCGTGTCGAAACCGTGCCATTCGAGCGTTCGGAAGGACAACCGCCGCGGCCCGAAACCTTCGATGTAAAGCGGATAGATGCCCGCCAGCAGCGCGAGACAGATCAGCAGGCGCAATTGCGGTTGCAGGCGCCGGGTGCCCAGAAGGGTTTCGAGCTGCCGGGCCCATTTCCACGAGACGGCGACCAGGATGCGCTCGAAAATGCGCTGCGCCCTGAGGCGGCGCATGAGGGGCGGGCCTTCCTCCCCCGTCGTCAGATAGCCGCGCAGCAGCAGATAGACGAGCACGCCGCCGATCATCGCCACCAGACTCATCAGCAACGGAAAGTTGAGACCGTGCCAGACGGCGAGGCTGTAATAGGGCGTCTGATCGCCGAGAATGGACGATACCGCGATATGCAGGAACGGCCCGATCGTGAGCACGGGAATGATGCCCACCAGCAGGCAGGCCAGCACCAGCAACTCGACGGGGAAGCGCATCCAGTGCGGCGGCTCGTGCGGCGTGCGCGGCAGGCCGACGGGCGGCGGCCCGAAGAAGACATCGATGATGAAGCGCAGCGAATAGGCGACGCTGAACATGCTCGCCACCGTGGCGAGGAACGGCAGCGCCTCGTCGAACAGGGAATCGACATGCTCGGTGATGGTCTCGGCGAAGAACATTTCCTTCGACAGGAAGCCGTTGAGCAGCGGCACGCCGGCCATCGCGGCCGCCGCCACCATGGCGAGCGTCGCCGTGATGGGCATGAAGCGGAAAAGACCGCTGAGACGGCGGATGTCGCGGCTGCCGCTCTCATGGTCGATGATGCCCGCCGCCATGAACAGCGAGCATTTGAACGTCGCATGGTTGATCAGGTGGAACACCGCCGCGACGACGCCGAGCGGACTGCCGAGCCCCAGCAGCAGCGTGATCAGCCCCAGATGGCTGATGGTCGAATAAGCCAGCAGGCCCTTGATATCCTGCTGGAAAATGGCGATGTAGGCGCCAAGCAGCAACGTGGTGACACCCGCCCCGCCGACGATCCAGAACCACGGCTCGGTGCCGCCGAGAACGGGCCACAGCCGGGCGAGCAGGAATACGCCGACCTTCACCATCGTGGCGGAATGCAGATAGGCGGAAACCGGTGTCGGCGCCGCCATCGCCTGCGGCAGCCAGAAATGGAACGGAAACTGCGCGCTCTTCGTCAGCGCGCCGAGCAGCACCAGCACCAGCGCCACCCGGTAAAGCTCGTGGGAGCGAATGACTTCTCCCGCGCCCAGCACCTGGTCGAGATCGTAGCTGCCGACGATATGGCCGATCACCAGAACGCCCGCGAAAAGGCACAGGCCGCCGATGCCCGTCACCGTCAGCGACATGCGCGCGCCCTCGCGCGCGCTCTGATTCTGATGCCAGTAGCCGATCAGCAGGAAGGAGAACAGGCTCGTCAGCTCCCAGAAGAACACCATCTGGATGAGGTTGCCGGAGAGCACGACGCCGAGCATCGCCCCCATGAATGCGAGCAGAAAAGAAAAGAAGCGCGGAACGGGATCGCGCTTCGACATGTAATAACGCGCATAGACGACGACGAGAAAGCCGATGACCGTGACCAGACAGGCCATGATCCAGGCGAATCCGTCAAGGCGAATCGTGAAATCGAGCCCGAGGCTCGGCAGCCACGCCACCGTGGTGCGGACGACCCCCGCGCCGGCCATGTCGCCGTAGAACGATGCGACGATCAGCGAGGCCAGCAAGGCGACGGCGCCCGTGACCGCCCCGGCCGTATCGCGGGCGTCACGCGGAAGAAGCGCGACGACGACGCTGCCCAGAAAGGGGAGAGCGATCAGGAAAAGAAGCCGCGCGTCGTCCCACATGGTTTGCCGTGGCGCCGTTCTGGAGGTTTGGGGGGTGATGGATGCCTGACCGTTGCGGAAAGTCACCCATTATGGTTTAATTCGAATAACAGACGCCAAGGTGCCCATGCAAGGGAAGATGTCCCGAGAAGGTAAATTCAGTTTGCTGCCGGAACAGTGCCGCGCGGCGCGCGGGTTCCTCGACTGGACGCAGGACTGCCTTGCCGAGCGCGCCGGCGTTTCCCGCAGCACCATCCGCAGTTTCGAGGGGCAGCGCCGCGGGCTTCATCGCGCCACCGAGGAGCAGCTCGTGCGCGTGCTGGAAGACGCGGGCATATGCTTTCTCAGCGACGGCAGGCATGGGCCGGGCGTGCGGCTGCGCCGTTTGCGGACGAACGCGACGAAGCCTGCGCAGGCGTGAGCGAATTTTCTTTCATGCATCGTTTCGCTTCCGGGTGCGCTGACGATCGCCGCCGCGCCTGAGCCTATAATGAGAACGCAAAAAGGGCCGCAATGCGGCCCTCCGATATTATGTTCCCGCTCCGGCCGCCTTTACGGCGCGCCGGTCAGCGCCGAGATGATTTGCCGGGCATTTGATTCGATGAGGCCCAGATAGGTCGACGCGGGTTCGTCCGGGGTCGTGAGCGCATCGGAATACAGCCGCCCGCCGATTTTCGCGCCGGTAGACACGGCGATCTGGTCGGTGAGTTTCGGGCTGGCGATATTCTCGACGAACACGGCGCTGATTCCCTCGCTCCTGATCTGATCGATGATCCGCGCCACGTCCGCCGCCGACGCGTCGCCGCCCGTGCTCGCACCGCGGGGATCGACGAACGTGACGCCGTAGGCGTCGCCGAAATAGCCGAAGGCGTCATGCGAGATCACCACCTTGCGCCGCGCTGCCGGAATGGCGGCGAACCGCTCCTTCAGCGTTGCGTCGAGCGCTTCCAGCTTCGCCGTATAGGCCGCCGCGCGCGCGCGATAGGCTTCGGCATGGTCGGGATCGACCTTTTCCAGCGCCGCGGCGATATTCCTGACGTAGATCACGACATTTTCGACATTCTGCCACGCGTGGGGATCAGCCGGGCCGTGGTGGTGATCCGCATGGCCGTGATGATCATGATCGTCGTGCGCGCCATAGCCGCGCGGCGTCACGCCCGCCGAGGCCACGACGCGGACGCCGCCGAAACCGGAGGCGGCGATGAGACGCGGCAGCCAGCCCTCGAAATCGAGGCCGTTCTCGAACAGGATGTCGGCCTCGCCAAGCTTGCGGGCATCCGCCGGCGTGGGCTCGTAGACATGCACGTCGCCATTGGCGCCGACCAGCGTCGCGACCTCCACCCGATCGCCGCCGACTTCCCGCACGAGATCGCCGAGAATGGAAAAACTGGCGACGGCCTTCACCCTTCCGTCCCCGGCGAGGGCCGAAGCAGCGAAGATCGTGGCCGCGAGGGCGAGCAAAAGACGCCGATGCAACATCGAACGATACTCCATTGACAGATCGCGCAAACCCGCCCGACCATCGGGACGCGACCAAGAGCGCTATGTTATAATGTTTGTTATACGGTGCATATTCCCGATGCAAGCCGGCCGTGCGCTCACAAAGGCTGCCAGGGCACGACGAACGGCGCGCCGTCGCGCTCGCCGCGCGCCACGCTCACCTGGAAGGCGGCGGCGATGGAGGCGTCCGAAAGGACGCTCCCGCTTGGCCCGTCAGCGAGAAGCGCGCCCTCGCGCATCAGCACGAGGCGGTCGCAGAAGCGGCCGGCGAGCGCGAGATCGTGCAATACGGCGATGACCAGCGCTCCTTCCGCCGCCTTGCGGCGCAGCATGCCGAGAACGAGCAGTTGCTGGCGCGGATCGAGGCCGGCCGCGGGCTCGTCGGCGAGCAGCACGGGAGCCTCCACCGCCAGCGCCCGCGCGAGCAGAACCCGCGCCCGCTCGCCGCCCGAAAGCGTATCGACATCGCGGCGGCGCAGATGCGCCGTGCCGGTCGCGGCAAACGCCCGCGCGATCGCTTCCTCGTCCTGCCGGGGACCGGCGCGATGGGGCAGACGGCCGAGCCGCACCAATGCCTCGGCGGAGAGGTTCCAGTGCGCCGGGCCGGTCTGGGGCAGATAGGCGAGCAGCCGCGCACGTCTCTGCGGCGCGATGGCGCTCACCGGCTCGCCGTCGATCCGCACCGTCCCGCTGCTGGCGGGAACGAGGCCGGCGACGGCGCGCAGCAGCGTGGACTTGCCCGCACCGTTGGGGCCAATCAGACCGATCAGCCGGCCGCGTCCCAGCATCAGGTCGATGCCCTTGAGAACGGTCGCGCCGTCCAGCGAAACATGCAGTCTCTCGGTGAGGATCATCGTCAGGCCGCTCCCCGCAGGCGCCGGAGCAGAACGAGCAGGAAGGGCGCGCCGACAAGAGCCGTGACGACGCCCAGATTGAGCTCGGGCCGCAGCGGCAGCAGCCGCAGCGCGATATCGGCGGCCAGCGTCAGGAGCGCGCCGACGAGCCCGGCCGCCGGCAGCAGGCGGCCCGGCTCGCGGCCGGCGAGCGGGCGCGCGAGATGCGGCGCGACGAGCCCGACGAAGCCGATCATGCCCGTCACCGCCACGGCGCTGCCCACCGCGAGCGCCGTGCCGAGAACGAGGCGCGCGCGCAGGCGGGGCAGATCGAAGCCGAGGCTTTGCGCCACGTCTTCCCCCAGACTGAGCGCGTCGAGCCCCCGCCCGCAGCCGAGCAGCAACCACCAGCCCGCCAGCGTCGGCGCGAGCATCAGCCCGATGTCGGCGAGGCTGCGGTCGGCGAGCGAGCCCATGAGCCAGAACACGATCTCCGTCACCGCGTAGGGATTGGGCGACAGGTTGAGCACCAGCGAGGTCAGCGCGCCCGCGAGCGCGTTGATGGCGACGCCCGCCAGCACGAGCGTCGTCGTGCCAAGGCCCCGGCCGGCCAGCGCGAACAGGACGGCGCTCGCCGCCGCCGCGCCCGCCATGCCGCCGAGCGGCAGCGCGAAGGGGAGGGCGGCCGACAACCCGGCATAGAACACGATCACCGCGCCGAGCGCCGCCGCGCCAGACACGCCCATCACGCCCGGTTCCGCAAGCGGATTGCGCAGCAGGCCCTGCATGGCCGCGCCGGCGAGCCCGAGGCCGAAACCCGTGACGGCGCCGAGCAGCGCGCGCGGCAGCCGCAGTTCGACCAGAACCAGCGCCGCGAGCGTCTCCCGCCCGCGCATGACGTCGCCGGCCGCCGCAACGATGTCGAGCCGCGTTTCGCCCACCGCGACCGAAAACACCGCAAGCAGGAGAGTCGCGGCCGCGAGCGCGCCGATGGTACGGCGGTGGGAAAGCGGCCAGCGTCCGGTCATGGCGCTTCTCCGGTTCCGGCCGCAAGTGCATGGCGCAGATAGGCGACGGCTTCCGCCGCGCCGGGGCCCGCGCAGGTCCACAGGCGGGAAGGGGCCGCGATCACGCGCATCGCGCCCTGCCGCGCCAGCGCCGCGAGGGCCGGATGCCGCAGGGCGCGTGTCGCGAGGGCGGGAGCGCCCGCATTGCGCTCTTCATCCGAATCGACGATCAGGATGTCGGGCGGGCGGCTTACGATCGCCTCCAGCGACATCCGCCCGTAGCCGGCGATGCCGTCCCGCGCCGCGAGGTTGACGAGGCCCGCCTGTGCGAGAACGCCGTCGATGAGCGTATCCCGCCCCACGACGATGTTGTTGGCTTGCAGCACCAGCGCCGTGGCGCGCGCCGGCGCGTCCGATGCGGCCGCGGCGAGGCGCGCGGCCATGCGCCGTACTTCCCGCTCGCCGTTTTCGGGGCGGCCGAGCAGCCGCGCCACCTCGCGCATCTGGTCCGCGATGCCGTCGAAGGTGTGGGGAACGCCGAGCGTGGCAAGCGGCACGCCGAGCCGGCGCAGCATGGACAACGTCGCCGGAGCGGTGAACGCGCTCGCGAGCACGAGATCGGGCGCAAGCGCCATCACTTCTTCCGCCCGGCCATGAGTGACGGGATACGCGGCGGCCTGCGCGGCAAACGCGCTGTTGCGCGGGTCGCGCGACAGGTGGCTGACGGCGGCGATGCTCCCGGGCTCCGCAAGGCGCAGAAGCAGTTCATCCGCGCACATGTTGATGGATACCACGCGGATCGGTTCGGCCGCTCCGGCCATCGGCCAGAGCGGAAGCATCATGAGCGGGAGCTCCCGCCATACCCGCCTTGCACGCTTTCTCCGATGCATCATGGCCCGCCGCGCCGCAATGGCGCCCCCATCCGTCAGGGCGGCGTGAAGCGCAACCCGGCGTAAACGCCGAGTCCCGGACGCCGGAAGCCGACCGGGTTCTCATACCGGCGGTCGAACAGGTTGTCGACGCGCGCGAAGATCGCCGTGCTGTCGTCGGCCTTGTAATCGGCGGCGATGTCGACCGTCGCATAGCCCGACGCGCGCAGGCGCGGGATGGAGAAGTCGCGGTTGCCGTCCACCCACGGGCCGATGTAGATCGCCGTCGCGGACAGGCCCAGCCGCTCGGTGGCCTGCCAGCGCGCGGTGAAACTCGCCTTGTGGCGGGGGCGGCGCAGCAATTCCTGCCGGGCGATATCGTCGCGTGCGAGCGTGAACGTGTAATCGGCGCGCAGATCCACCGTCCGCGTCAGCGCCACCGCCGCGAAAGCCTCGACGCCGCGCGTCGTCGCCTTGCCGACATTGGTATAGGAGGTGAAATCGGCGTTGGTGTTGATGAGATTGTCGATATCGTTGTGGAAATAGGTTGCGCCGATCAGCACGCGCTCGCCCGCCAGCGGCTGCTCGAAACCGATGTCGTATCCGGTGCTTTCCTCCGGCAACAGATCGGGATTGCCGTAGAAGTTGTAGAGCGGGCGCGAGTCCATGAAACGCTGGCTGAGAGTGGGGGCCTTGAAGCCGGTGCCGACGCTGGCCTTGAGGCGCGTTTCCAGCCCCGGCAACGTCAGCGTGGGGGCGATGCGCCATGTCGTGTGAGCGCCGAAATCGTCGTTGTCGTCGTGGCGAATGTTGGCGGCGAAGGACAGCCGGTCGAAGACCTGCCCCTGCCACTCTACGAAACCGGCGCTGTTGCCGGACGAGACGACGAGGCTGTCGTCGTCGAGGCGTTCGCGCTCGTGCTGGAGGCCGAGGATGAGCTTGTGCCCGGTCGCGACGGCGATATCCGTGCGCCAGTCGTAGATCGTCCGCTCTCCCAGATAATTGCTGACGCTGCCCGGCCCGAAGGCGGTCGCCGGCTCGCGGCTTTCGCGATCCTCGTTGGCGTAGCCGATGCCGAACGTGTTGGCGACGCGCCCGTCCCACAGCGACCAGACGCCCTCGGCGCGGGTGACGAAGCGCTTGTTGCGCTGCTCGCTGCGGGCCGCGTTCGGCGCGCCGGGCCAGCCGCCGTCGGTCGTGTTCTTCAGCAGCGCATCGGTGTAACGGCCGACGACCGAGAGGCGAACGCTGTCGGAAAGCGTTACCCCGAGCCGGGTGGCGAATGACCGGTTGTCATAAAAATCGTCGTTGACGCGCTGGCCGGGCGGCACCAGTTCCGGCGGCGTGACCGGCGTCGCTTCCGTGCGCAGGTGGGCGGCGGAAAAGAAATAGTCGAAGCGCCCGTCGCCGCCGGAAAGGCTGGCGCGCTGATTGAACGTGCCGAACGATCCGCCCTCGGCCTCGATCGCCGCCCGCGGCGGGCCGTCGCCCGCCTTCGTGGTGATGCTGACGACGCCGCCCAGCGCGTCCGCGCCGTAAAGGCCGCTCTGCGGCCCGCGCAGCACCTCGATGCGCGCCACATCCGCCGTCATCAGATGGCCGAAATCGAATGCGCCGCCCGGCGTCGAGGGATCGTTGACCGGAACGCCGTCGATCAGCACCTTGACGTGATTGGCGTTGGTGCCGCGCACGAACAGCGACGTCTGCCCGCCGGGGCCGCCGGTCCGGACGGCATTCACGCCGGGAACGGTGGCGAGCGCATCCGCGACCGTGCGCCGCTGCGCGCGCTGGATATCCGCATCCGTCACGACCGTCACCGACGAACCTACCTGCCGGACGGGGAGAGGCAGCGCGGTGGCGCTTACCGTGATTTCATCCAGCGTGAAAGACGCCGCCTCCCGAGCGACACCCCGGCCGGGCGCCGTCAGGCCGGCGACCGCCAGCGCCGGAAGAGAGAACAGAACGGCCAGACGGCGCAAGCGCACCGACCCGGAGGCAAGGAACAGGAACACGGCGGCACCTCTCAAGGCGGCGCCGGACGCTCGCGCGGCGCACGTATCGGCACGTCACCGCGACAAGACACCACCGCTTATCCGTCAAGGAAAACGGCAAGCTCCATCGGCACACCCCGACCGACGATCCGCTGTGACCACATTCGACGGCAGGTCTCCTGGCTCGCGGTTGCCGCCCGCGCCGCCTTCCCGGACCACAGGTCCAGTGGCATCATGGCGCAAGCCTGCCGCTCACAGTTGCGGGGACAGCCGCAGATTCGCGCGCGCTCACTGCGTTCCCTTTTCATCCCGAAGGAACCGTCGCGGAGAAATTATCCTGCCCAGGTCGAGCTGTCAAAGCCGGCCCGTCGACGTCGCGCCGTCAAAACGGGACAGGCCGCCACGCGACACGATTGACACAAAGCGGCGAGCGTCACGTCGCAATAACGTCATATAAGGCGTGCAAAAGCCGCAATCGACGTTGACGAAATGATTATAGCAGACACGCCATCGACTTAACCGCCAAATCATGTTGGAGAGTTAATTCGGGCTTAACCGGCCCCAAGGTACATTTGCCCGCGAATCAAGCCATTCCGCGAGCGCTATCCGAAACATGCGAACCATCAGACGGACACCGTCCCACGCCGATGATATCTCCGACGCGCTGCGCCGCTTCCTGGCCCAGCGCGCCGCCGAACTGGCCGGCCTCGGCCTGCTTGCTTTCGTCGGAGCCGCCGTTCTGGCGTTGATGACGTGGTCTGTGGAAGACCCGAGCCTCACGCATGCGACCGAAGGGCGCGTGGCCAACATGCTGGGCCGGCCGGGAGCGGTTTTCGCCGATCTCACCATGCAGATTTTCGGTCTCGGCTCGGTGGCGCTGCTTTTGCCCTGCGCGGTGTGGGCGATCCGGCTCGTCAGCCGCCGCCCCCTGCCGCGGCCGTTGCTGCGGCTGGGGCTCTGGCTGGTGGGCGCGGGCGCCGCCGCCGCGGTGGCGAGCGCCTTGCCGGAAACCGCTCGCTGGCCGCTGCCTTCCGGGCTCGGCGGCGTGGTGGGCGACGCGCTGCTGTTCGGCGGGCACGGACTTTTCGGCGGTGGCGGCATCGGCGCGCTGATCGGGGGCCTTATCTACGCGGCGGTGGCGATACTCGCTTTGTCGGCGGCGTCGGGTTTCGGCCTCGCGCAGCCGGCGCGCGAGCCTTCCCCCGACGATCCGTACGAGATGTCGCCGGCCGAAGACGACGGCCGCGATGAGCCCGGTTGGGGCATCGTGTCGCTGGGTGCGGCGATTCATGCGCTGATGACCGCGAAAACGGCCCTCGTGCGCCGGTTTCGCCGGCCCGATCCGCTGGATAGGCGCGCGCCGGCAACCGCGCGCGCCATGCAGGAGCCCATGTTCGCCGGCGTGTATCAGCCGATGGACGTGCCGGCTGCGCCTGCGCCGGCCACCCCTGCAAGCATCGACGCTTTCGACGACATCCCGCCGGAGGTCGCGGCCTTCGCTCCCGCGCGGGAGCGCTCCTCGCGCGTGCAGGTGCATATCCCTGCCGCCGCCCCGGATCTGCCGGCCGCTTTCGAGCCCGAAACGATGGCGGAAAGGCTGGCGCCCGATCTTCCGCCGCCCGCAGAAGAGATGCGGGACGAGGTTCCCGCATGGCGCAAGCCGTTCCAGTTACCGCCCAACGTGCGCTTCACGCGCAGCACCGATCGCGAACTGGCCGAGCGCCAGCGCCTGACGCGGGGCGATGACGCGCACGACATGTCGCTGGCGGATGATTTCGCGCCGGCGGACGAGCCGGCATTCGAGAACGCGGACGATCGCGGCGTTTTCCGCGACGCGCCGGGCGACGAGCATTATTATGGCGTCGAGGTCGATCTGTCGCCGGCGGACACCGAAAGCGGCCGGCCGGAAGATCGCCTGGTGTTCGATCCGCCGCGTGGCGAGGAGGCGGATTTCAGCGGCGACGCCCCGCATGCGGGCAGTCCGTTCGCGGACGAGCCGTCTCCCGACGACGATGCCCTCGCCCCGCCGGTGATCTTGCGGCACACGATGCGCCCGCCCGCGCTCGCGCCCTCCAACGACGACGATCCGTCCGCCGCTCCGCCGCCCGTCGCGGCCCGCGCGCCGCAACCCGCTCCCCGACCTGCGCCGCGGCCCGCTGTTCCCGCACGCACGGAAGCGCCGGTTTCCCGGCGGGCGGTGGTCGAAGCGCCGGCGGCGCGCCAGCAGCCTTCGCCCGGCGTCACGACGCGCCGCGTGCAGCAGACGATCGCGGCTGCCGGCGAGTACGAGATGCCGCCGCTGTCGGTGCTCGCGCTGCCCACCGGACCGAAGGACACCATTTCCGAGGATGCGCTGGAGCAGAACGCGGCGCTGCTGGAAAGCACGCTCGAAGACTTCGGCGTGCGCGGCGACATCATCCACGTGCGCCCCGGCCCGGTCGTCACGCTGTATGAGCTGGAGCCCGCGCCGGGCACGAAATCCTCGCGCGTGATCTCGCTCGCCGACGACATCGCCCGCTCCATGAGCGCGATCTCGGCGCGCGTGGCGGTGGTGCCCGGCCGCAACGCCATCGGCATCGAACTGCCCAACGCGCGGCGCGAAACCGTCTACCTGCGCGAATCGCTGGCCTCCGAGGAGTTCCAGAAGTCGAAGTTCAAGCTGGCGCTCTGTCTCGGCAAGACCATCGGCGGCGAACCCGTCATCGCCGATCTGGCGCGCATGCCGCATCTGCTGGTGGCGGGCACGACGGGCTCAGGCAAGTCGGTGGCCATCAACACCATGATCATGTCGCTCCTCTACCGGCTTCGGCCCGAGGAATGCCGGCTGATCATGGTCGATCCCAAGATGCTCGAACTTTCCATCTACGACGGCATTCCGCACCTGCTCACGCCCGTCGTCACCGATCCCAAGAAGGCGGTCGTGGCGCTGAAATGGGCCGTGCGCGAGATGGAGGAGCGCTACAAGAAGATGTCGAAACTGTCGGTGCGCAACATCGACGGATTCAACGCCCGCGTGCGCGACGCCAAGGCGCGCGGCGAGGTCATCACCCGCACCGTGCAGGTCGGTTTCGACAAGGATACCGGAGAGGCCATCTACGAAGACGAGATGATGGACCTCGAACCGCTGCCCTACATCGTCATCGTCGTCGACGAGATGGCCGACCTGATGATGGTCGCGGGCAAGGAGATCGAAGGGACCATCCAGCGTCTGGCGCAGATGGCGCGCGCCGCCGGCATCCACGTCATCCTCGCCACGCAGCGCCCCTCGGTCGACGTCATCACCGGCACCATCAAGGCGAACTTCCCGACCCGCATCTCGTTCCAGGTCACGTCCAAGATCGACAGCCGCACCATTCTCGGCGAGCAGGGGGCGGAGCAGCTTCTGGGGCAGGGCGACATGCTCTACATGGCGGGCGGCGGGCGCGTGGTTCGCGTGCACGGCCCGTTCGTCTCCGACGACGAGGTGGAGAAGATCGTCGCGCATCTCAAGACGCAGGGAAGGCCGCAATATCTCGAAGCCGTCACGGCGGAGGAGGACGGCGCGGCCGAGTCGGACGGCGGCGCGGTGTTCGACAACACGACGCAGGGTTCCGCCGGCGGCAACGATCTTTACGATCAGGCCATCGCCATCGTGCTGCGCGACAAGAAGGCGTCGACATCCTACATCCAGCGTCGCTTGCAGATCGGCTACAACCGCGCGGCCTCGATCATGGAGCGCATGGAGCTGGAAGGCATCGTCGGCCCGGCCAACCATGCCGGAAAGCGCGAAATACTGCTCGGCGGCGATGAGCATGCGGAGCAGGGGTGACGGGTCGATCTTGATTTTGCCGGATAGTCTTGCAACGGAGTAGGCACATTCGCCATATCCCGGTGTTGAAGGCGTCGGCGCGGCGCTCTGGTGCAGAAGGTGACATGACGAGACGGTATTCGCGGCGGCAGTCCGCAACCCTGCGTGCGATGATCGTGGCCGTGTCGATATTGCCGGCGACGGCGGGGCACGCGCAGGATCCGCTGAGCCGTTTTCTCGACGGTCTCTTCAAGAACGAGCAACAGGCTTCCCCGCCGCCGGCGCCCGTTTATGCGCCGGAAGCGCCGCCCGCCGCGCCCGCGCCGCCGGCGCCGCCCGCAAGACGTTCGCCCGCCGGAGCCTCCGCGCCGCCCGCGCCCCTTACGCCTCTGTCCGTGACGGGGCCCGCAACCGCCGTCGCACCCGCGCCGGCGACGACCGCGATGCCGTTGCCGCCGCGCCGGCCGGCCGGGCTGGGCGGTGCTGTCGCGGGCGCACCGATCCCCGCCCCGGAGCCCGTGGCGATCGCCCCGACACCCGCCGCCGCGCAACCCGCCGTCGTGGCGCAGCGGCCGGCACGCCCCGCCGCCGACGTGCCGCGCAACGCCGCCGAGGCCGTGGCGCGCGTCAACGCCTACCTCAACGGCATCAACACGCTCACCGCGCGTTTCCTGCAAACCGGAGCGGACGGCCGCCAGGCAGGCGGCACGCTCTATGTGCAGCGGCCCGGCAGGTTGCGTTTCGCCTACGATCCCCCGAGCACGCTCGAAATCGTCGCCGACGGCCGTTCGGTCGCGGTCAGGGATTCGAAGCTGCGCACGAACGACGTCTATTCCATCGGCCAGACGCCGCTGAAGTTCCTGCTGCGCGACAACGTCGATCTGGCGCGCGACGTCAAGGTGAGGAACGTCGACATCGCGCCTTCCGGCGCCGTCGATATCACGCTGGAGGACAGCGCCACGCTCGGCGGCACCTCCACCGTCACGCTGCGGTACGATGCCCGCGGCGACGTGCTGCGCGAGTGGCGGATCGTCGATCCGCAGGGCTACGACACCACCGTCGCGCTGTCGGGCGTGCAGGTGACGCGCCGCTGACCGCGATGCGGGCTTGTGCGGAACGGGGATGAGGGGCAAGCTGTTTCTGCCTTTCATCCGCGCCGTGGCTGCACCATCCGCCCCGTCGGTCCTGTCGAAGAGTTTCCCGTGTCGTTCTCGATCACCACCTGGAACATCAATTCCGTCCGACTGCGCATCGAACAGGTGACGCGCTTTCTCGCCGAGCACGAGCCTGACGTGTTGTGCCTTCAGGAAACGAAGTGCCCCAACGCCCAGTTTCCCTCGGCGGCGCTGCGCGCGCTCGGCTATCAGCACATCGCGCTCAATGGACAGAAGGGCTATCACGGGGTTGCGATCGTCTCGCGCATTCCTTTCGCCGATGTCGAGATGAGGCGCTTTTGCGACAAGGACGATTCGCGCCACATCACGGTGGAGCTGGCGGGCACGGGCGCCGCCGGCGGCCCCAAGGGACGCGCCAAGGGCGTGCGTATCCACAACTTTTATGTACCGGCGGGCGGCGATATTCCCGATCCCGAAATCAATCCCCGATTCGCGCACAAGCTCGCCTTTCTCAACGAGCTGGGCGAATGGAACGAGAGCGAACGGCCGGCCGGCCGGCCGAGCATTCTGGTCGGCGATCTCAACATCGCCCCCTATGAGACGGACGTCTGGAACCACAAGGCACTGCTGGGCGTCGTCAGCCACACGCCCGTGGAGACGGAAGGGCTGGAGGCTTTCCGGCGGACGAGCGGCTACGTCGATGCGGTGCGCACGCTGACGCCGGAGCCCGAGAAGGTTTTCACCTGGTGGAGCTATCGTTCGCCGGATTGGTCCGCCGCCGACAAGGGGCGACGCCTCGATCACGTCTGGCTCGCGCCCGATCTCGCGCCCGCGCTCACGGCCTCCGCCGTCGCGCGCGACGTGCGCGGCTGGGAGCGGCCCTCCGATCATGCGCCCGTGACGGTGACGCTAGACCTCTGAACGCTGTCGGCGCCTGTCGATATAACATGCCGCCGCGTCTCGAAAAATGGCGACGGCGGCGTATCCTCGGGTCGGTAACGAAGGATCAACCTGCATCGGTGAAGATGGCTGCGAGCATCGACCGGAGCCGGAGAGTCGGCTGCGTCTGACGGGAGCATTATCAGCGATGAGACCTCGCAGCGGCATCGTGCAGTTGAAGACATTCCGCGTTCAGGAGAAGCGCCGCCGCCTGGCGCAGATCGAGGCGATGATTGCCGATTTCCAGCGCATGGCGGAGGATCTCGACAGGGAAATCGCCGCGGAAGAAAAACGCTCGGGCATCACCGACGTCAATCATTTCGCCTATCCGACCTATGCGCGCGCCGCCGCCCAGCGGCGCGACAACCTGCTGCAATCGGCCGACGACCTGAAAAGCCAGCTCAACGAGGCGCTCGCCGATCTCGACGAGGCGCTGTCCGAACTGCGCAAGGCGGAAGCGCTTGACGACCGGGAGGCCGTGCGCGAGCGCCCGGCGCTGCGCGCGGCGGGCGCGGCGCATCCGTAACATCGACGCCGCCGGCTTGGAGGCTGCGGCGGCTTCGCCTCAGCCGGTCTTGTGGCGAAGTTGAATGGCGCTGGCGGCGATACTGTCGTATCGCCCCGCGATGACTGAGAGGATATAAAGGCTTCCCGCCGCGAGAATGATGGCGGGGGAGGCGGGCGCGCTCCAGTGGTAGGAGGCGAGAAGGCCGGCGACGCTCGAGACGATGCCGAAGATCACGGCCGTTGCCATCTGCCCCGATACGCTCTGCGACCAGAAGCGGGCGGCGACGGCCGGGAGCATGATCAGGCCCACGACCATCAGCGTGCCGAGCGCCTGAAAGCCGCCGACGAGATTGAGCACCACCAGCGCGACGAAGCCGAGATGAATGAGCGGCCCCAGGCCGATGACCCGCCCGCCGCCAACGGCGCGCAGGAAACCGGGATCGAGGCATTCCAGAATCAACGGCCGGTAAATGACTGCGAGCGTCAGCAACGTCACCGTCGCGATGGAAACGATGAGGATCAGTGCGGCGTCGTCGAGAGCCAGCACCGTGCCGAACAGGACATGCAGCAGATCCATGTTCGAGCCGCGCATCGAGACGATCAGCACGCCGAGGCCGAGCGAAATCAGGTAGAAGGCCGCGAAGCTCGCATCCTCCCGCAACGGCGTGGCGCGCGAGACGAGCCCCGCCGACAGCGCCACCGCAAGCCCCGTGGCGATGCCGCCGATGGTCATCGCCGCCAGCGAGAGGCCGGCGACCAGAAAGCCGATCGCAGCGCCCGGAAGGATGGCGTGGGCGAGGGCGTCGCCCATCAGACTCATGCGGCGCAGCACGAGCAGGATGCCGAGCGGGCAACCGCCGAGCGACAGCGCGAGGCAGCCCGCGAGCGCGCGGCGCATGAAACCGTAATCGGCGAAGGGCAAGATGAGAAAATCGTAAAGCATGATGAGATGATCAGGCCGCGTCGCGATGGCAGACGGGGGCATCCGCATCGAACCCCTCGCACATGCGCCGCGCCTGCAACATGTTGGCGGCGGTGAGCACCTGCGCCGCCTCTCCCCATGCCACCTTCGAGCGCGCGAGCAGCAGCGCCTGCGGAAAATGCTCCCGCACGAGGTCGATGTCGTGCAGCACCGCGATGATGGTGCGGTTTTCGCCGTGCCAGTCGCGGATGAGGCCGAGCAGGTCGGCCGTGGTCCTCATGTCCAGCGCCGTGAACGGCTCGTCGAGAAGCAGAAGGCGGGCGTCCTGAAGCAGCATGCGCGCGAAGAGCGCGCGCTGGAACTGCCCGCCGGACAGCGTGCCGATGGGGCGGTCGGCGAGGTCCGCGAGGCCCACGGTGGCGATGGCTTCCTTCACCCGCCGCATCATGGCCGCCGTCATCCCGCCGAAGGCCCCGCAGCGACGCCACAGGCCCATCGAGACGAGATCGAGCACGCAGATCGGAAAACTGCGGTCCAGCTCGCTGATCTGCTGCAAATATGCGATGTCGCGCCGATCGATGCCGGAAATGTCGATGCGGCCGGAGTCGGGCCGCAGGTTGCCCATGATCGCCTTCAGCAGCGTAGACTTGCCCGCGCCGTTGGGCCCCACGACAGCCGTGAGCGAACCCGGCGCGAACTCGCCCGAGAGATGATGCACCGCCGGGTGGCGGCGATAGGCAAGGGTGACGTTCTCCAGCCGGATTCGTGGCGCTGCGGCCGCGATGCGGCCATGATCGCCCGACACCATATGCCCATGACCGTGCGCGTTCGCCGCCATCAGATCCAGTCCATCGCCCAGAATGCCACGACCCACAGAAACACCGCCAGAATCGCCGCCAGACGCAGGCGACCCAGGGCGGAATTGCGCAGGACGGAACCGTTCTCGCCTTCGATGTCGCCGGGCAACCGCCTTCCTCCTCGCGTCGCGTTATTCAGAAGAATGTTATAGTATATCACGCCCAAATTACAACCGCCGGCGAACGATGCCGGATGCGCCGCCTCCGGTCAGGAGTGTGACGCATTGGAGCCCATCCGAAAGCAGCCTACCTGGCGGGACGGGCCTCTGCTAGTTTCGCTTAAAACAAGGGGAAGCGGATCGCACATGGTTGAGTTTCTTCCACAATTGCTGACGCTTGCGGGTGTCATGCTGCTGGCCTGCATCAGTCCGGGGCCGGATTTCATCGCCGTCACCTCGCATTCCCTGCTCGGGCGCCGCTTCGGCCTCGGCGCGGCGTTGGGGGTGGGCGCGGCCTGCGCGATCTGGGCCGCGCTCGCCGTGTTCGGGTTCGGCGTGGTGTTGTCCCGGATCTCCTGGGCCTACGATATCCTGCGCCTCGTCGGCGCGGCCTATCTGGTCTATCTCGGGCTGCGCATGCTCCACGGCCTGCGCCACGGCGGCGGGGTGCCTGAAGTGACGCAGGCGGAAGTGGGCGAGAGCGGCCGCGCCGCCGCCCTGTGGCCGTCCGCGCGGCGGGGTTTTCTCGTGGGCATGACCAACCCCAAATCCGCCGCGTTCTTCGGTAGCCTCTTCGTCACCGTGTTGCCGGTGGGCGCGCCGCACGGCGTCTATGCCGCCACCGTCGCCATCGTCGCGGGTGTGGCGCTCGGCTGGTTCTCCACTTTGGCCGTGATATTTTCGTCACGAAGTGTGCGCAAGGTCTACGCGCGGTTGCGACGTCCGTTCGACGCGCTGATGGGGGCGGCGCTGATCGGGCTGGGGGTGAGGCTCGCCGCCGGCAGGTAACGGCCGTTTCTCCATACTTTCCATAAAGGGCGCCGGTCGGCGCCCGATGTTTCAGGACATTCCCCATCATGACCTCAACGGCGCCCGCGTCGGAACGTGCTGTCCGCTATCCTCCTTTCGGCGAGTTCATTGCGCTGATCGCGCTGATGATGTCCATCATCGCGCTGTCCATCGACAACCTGCTGCCGGCCTTCGTGCCGATCCAGCACGAGTTCGGCCTCTCGCACGCCAGCGAGGTGCAGTTCATCATTTCGAGCTACATGATCGGCTTCGCCGTCAGCCAGCTTTTCTACGGGCCGTTGTCCGACGCCATCGGGCGCAGGCCGTCCATGCTCATCGGCCTTGCGATCTACCTCGCGGGCACGGCGCTGGCGATCGTGGCGACCAGTTTCGAGACGCTGCTCGCGGCGCGCGTGGTGCAGGGCGTGGGGGCGGCGGCGTCGCGGGTGCTGGTGATGACCATCGTGCGCGACCGTTATCACGGGCAGGAAATGGCCCGCGTGATGTCGTTCGTGATGATGGTGTTCATCATCGGCCCGGTCATCGCGCCCGGCAGCGGCGCGCTGATCCTGCTCTTCGGGTCCTGGCGGCTGATCTTCGTGAGCATGCTCGGGCTGGGTCTGGCGCTTCTCCTGTGGTTCCTCCTGCGCATGCCCGAGACGCTTGCTCCCGGCAACCGCATGAAGCCTTCCGCCGGGGCGGTGCTGGAGGGCTTCCGCCAGTGCGTCACGAACCGCGTCACCTTCGGCTATACGCTGGCGATCAGCCTGATGCTGGGCACGCTGATGGGCTATATCAACTCGGCGCAGCAGATACTGGAAACGGACGTCTACGCGCTCGGCGCGTGGTTTCCGCTCGTGTTCGGTCTGATCGCGGCGGCGATGGGCATCGCCTCCTTCGCCAACGCGCATCTGGTGCGGCGCATGGGGCCGCGTCGGCTTTCCCACATATGCGCGGTGGCGTTCGTGCTCACGGCGCTGGTGCTGGTGCTGGTGTCGCTTTTCTATGGCGGGCACCCGCCGCTGGTGCCCTTCGCGATCCTGCTGGCGAGCCTGAACTTCCTTTTCAGCCTGTCGGTGCCGAACTTCAACGCGCTCGCCATGGAGCCGATGGGACGGATCGCGGGAACGGCGTCCTCCATCATCGGTGCGACGACGACGGCGCTGAGCGCCATTTTCGGGCTCGCCGTCGGGCAGGCGTTCGACGGCACGGTGCTGCCGCTGGCGTTCGGCTATCTTTCGTTCAGCCTGATCGGGCTGGCGGTCATCTGGTGGACCGAGCGCAGGCTGGTGTTGCGCCGCGCCGGCGCGTGACGGACCTCACGGGCCGGCCGGCCTGATGGCGAGGGGCCGCCCGCCGAGCGGCGCGAAGGCGCGGGAGCGGCAGGTGAGCACGATCACCTGCTGCGTCTCGCCCGCGCGGCTCAAGGCGTCGAACATGCGGGCGATGCGCCCGTCATCGGAATAGACCAGCGCATCATCGAGAACGATCGGCACCTCAAGACCGCGCTCCGCCAGCAGGGAGCCCATCGCGAGCCGCGTCAGCACCGCGATCTGCTCCTGCGTGCCGTCCGACAGATTCTCGAACCGCTCCGCATCCTCCGCGCCGCGCCGCACGCCGGCGATGACGTATCCGTCGCCGAGCGCGATCTCGGCGGCGGGAAAGACGTCGTTGATATAGGGCGCGAGGTGGCGGCGCAGCGGCGCGGTGAGCCGGTCGCGATGCCGGCGGTAGCAGGCTTCCACGGTGTCGCGCAGCAACCGCAGGGCGGCGGCGCGCCGTTCGATCCGCGCGACCTCCTGCTCCGCCAGCAGCAGGTCGGCCCGCAGCGTCCCGGCGCGCTCGCCAAGGCCGTCGCCGCCGGCGCTCTCGATGCGCCCCTCCAGATTGGCGATGACGCGCTCCACGTCCTCCTGCTGCGCCCGCCGATGGCTCATGGCGTCTTCCAGCCGCCGGATGCGCAGGCGCAGCCTGTCGATATCCTCGACGGAAGGCGCCTGCCGCCGCTGCCCCTCCAGCGCCGCCGCCTGCGTCTCCAGCGCCTCCCGCGCCCGCAACAGCGCAGCGTCGCCATCGGCAAGCCGCGTGGCGCGCGTGGCGTCCGGCAGTACGGCGAGGTCCGCGTCGAGGCTCGCGCTTATGCCGGCCAGCGCCCCCGCCATCTCGCCCACCCGCGCGGAGAGCTTCGCGAATGTACCGTTGAGGGCGGAAAGGCGCGCATCGAGCGCCAGCCCCCGCCGGGTTGCCGCCTCCCGATGCTCCCGAAGCGCGGCAAGCTGCGCGGCGATATCGGTTTCGGAAAGGCACGCCTCGGGATCGTCCGCGGCCGGGTTCGCTGCGTGCTGGCTGACGATACGCGCGATGGCGACATCGAGCCCGGCGATATCGTCGGAGAGCGCGCCGGCCGTGACGCCGGCGGCGCGAAGCTCGGCCTTCAGCGATGTGGCATCCGCCTCCAGCGCGGCGCGTGCGGCGCGGCCGAGACGCAATTCCTGCGGGCTCCCGCAGCCCGTCTGCTTCAGCAGCGTCTCCAGCGCCGCCTCATGCTGCCGGCGCAGCGCCACGGTCCGCGCATCGGCGGGAGGCGGCGTGACGGTCACGGTCGCGATGTCGCTCACGGCAATGGTGATCGGCCGCAGCGCCGCCCGCACGCCGTCGTCGTGAACGGCCTTGCCGTCGATCCGCACCCGCCCCGCGCCAGACGGCCCCAGCGCCACCGACACCTGCGCGGCGGAAGCGGTGAGGCGCGCGTCGCAAACGGCGATTTCCCGTTGCAGCCTGTCAAGCTCCGCGATGGCCTGCACCGTCGCGCGGTTGGCGTCCAGTCCCGCAGCATTGGCCAGCAGCCGCTCCCTGAGCGTGGCGCGCTCTGCCCGGCGGCGGCGAAGAACGTCCAGCTCCGCCATCCGCGCGCGGGCGGCCGATATCCCTTGCAGCGCCCGTTCACGGGTTTCTTCCCGATGGATGTCGGCGGCGAGGGCAACCTTGTCGGCTTCAACGGCAACGATGCCCGCACCGGCAGCCTCGAGCTGCGCGTCGAGCGCATCGCGTTCGGCAACCATATCCGCCAGCCGCCGGCGGCCCTCGTCGATGCGGGCGGCGCACCGCCTGTCCTCGGCGAACGCGCGTTCGGCGTTATCGTGGGCGAGCCGCGCCTTCTGCTCCGCGACCTCGAATCGGGTGAGCAGGGCTTGCGCGGCCTCGCCGTCCGCCAGCGCCTTTCGCGCCTGCGCCAGATCCCCGGCAAGCTCGGCGGCGAGCGCCGGATCGCTGAGCACGGCACGCTCGCGCAGGCGGCCGGCAAGTTCCGTGAGGCGCGCGTCGAGATCCGCCAGATGCGCCTCGACACCGGCCAGCTCGGCTGCCAACCCGTCGCGGCGCTGGATGGCGGCCGCAAGCGGCCCGCCCGCGCGCGGCCGCCCCTGCGCGGTGACGAGACGGTCGAGATCGCCCGCAACGGCGGCCAGCACGAGCTGCGCGCGCTCGCCGCCGACCAGCGTGCCGACCTCCTCATGAATGGCGCGGTTGAGCGCGGCAGCCGCCGCCTCCGAAGGATCGGGCACGAGGAAGGATTGGCGCTGCCCCACCCACAGGATGCCGAACGCCGCCTCGTCGACGCCGGCGCGGCCGCTGCCGGGCGCGACGCCGATCAGTTCCCAGACGGCCTCATCCGCCGCCCGGTCGCGCGCGACGAGCGTCCCGTCGCGGAAAAACTGCGCCGAGCGGCTGCGCAGGAACGACTTTTCGATGCGGTAGGCGGCTCCCGCATGCTCGAAATCGAGCGCAACCCTGACCGGCAGCGACAATCCGGCGCTGGCGAGCGCGCTCACATCCTCCCGGGTGGTGCCGTGCCGCTCGAAGAGGCAGGCGCGCACGGCGCGAAACAGCGTCGACTTGCCGGCCTCGTTGTCGGCCGCGAGCACGTTGACGCCCGGTCCCAGCCCGGAAACGGCCACCGGCGTGGCGAACTTGCCCACGCCCTCGACCCTGATGCCCGTCAGCCTCATGCCGCGCCGTCTCCCGTCACCTGCGGGCCGCCGTCACCGGCGACGCGGGTATAAAGCTCCACCAGCGCATCTTCCGCCTGTCGGCGCTCGTCCGGCGGCCTCGTCTCGTCACGGGCGAGGGCGCGCAGCAGATCGGCGGCATGGCGCAGCACGCCGCCGAAATCGATCGATTCGAGATCCTGATCGGTGGGACGGGCGACGAGCTTCGTCATGTCGGCGTCGAGATGGAACAGCGCCGCCGACAGCGCCAGCAGCCGCGCGTCCAGCGCCGCCCGATCGGCGAGGGAAACCGCCCCGGAAAGACGGAGCCGCAGCACCAGCGCCGACAGGCCGCCGAGCCCGCGCACGCGCGCATCGAGCGCCTCGATATCGTCGGCTCGCGCGATGTGTTCCTCCACCGTCAGCCAGCGATAACGGCCGGTTTCCAGCGGCGTGACGGCCGGCGCGGCGAGCGGGCCGGGAATGTCGACGAGCAGGGCCGTTCCCCGCTCCTGGCCGCCGGCGCGATCGGGCTCCGGCGTGCCGGCGTACCAGACGCGCGCCGAGATACGGGCCGTGCGATGCCAGTCTCCCAGCGCGAGATAGGCGAGCGCCGCGCGCTCCGCCCGGCCGGGATCGACGGGATTGCCGGCTTCGCCCTCCGTGCCGAAACCGGCGACCGCGCCATGCGCCAGCCCGATGCGCGGCACGCCGGGCGGGCTTTCGGCTCCGTCCATCCAGCGCGTGAGGTCGCCCGTCTCGCTCTTGCGCGTCAGGGGGGCGGGCAACAGCACCGCTTCCTCGCCCAGCGGGACGGGAGCAGGCGTCAGATGCGCGTGAACGTTGGCGGGCAGGCCATGAGCATGCAGCCTGTCCCACAGGCCGCGCGGGCGATGCGGATCGTGATTGCCGGGGATGAGGTGCCACGCGACGCGCGGAAACTGGCGCATGCGCTCCAGAGGCTCCAGCAGCGTGCGCGGAGAAGGCTGCTCGCTGTCGTAGACGTCGCCGGCGACGAGGACATGGGCGACGTCCTCGCGCATCGCCAGTTCGCCGATTCGTTCGACAGCGGCGAGGCGGGCCTGGCGCAAGACGCTCTCGCGGTCGCGGAACTGCCTGAAAGGCTTGCCGATTTGCCAGTCGGCCGTATGAATGAAGCGCATCGTTGTCTGCAATGGAGAAGCCAGCTTCGCACTATGCCCGCAAATGAACGGCCGATGAAGGCGCAGGGTGCAATTTTGCCGGCATTGTCCTACATGAAAGAGCAAATCGTGGAACCGTTCCGACAATCATGATGCAATCCGACGATCCGCCATCCGGCAACGCCGCGCCGGAAGACGCGGAAGACAACGATACCGAAGAGCTTGCCGACACCGATCTGTGGGCCGACGACGCGAGCACGCCGCCGTCGCTGCGCGCTGGCGCGCAGGTGATCCGGCGCTTCTGGAAGACGCTGCCGCATCTGCCCGGCGTCTATCGCATGATCGACGCCAATGGCGAGGTGCTGTACGTCGGCAAGGCGCTCGACCTGAAGAAGCGCGTCGCCTCCTATGTGCGCGGCATCGGCCACGGCGGCCATCGCACCATGCGCATGATCGCGCAGACGGCGGCGATGGAGTTCATCACCACCGAGACCGAAACGGCGGCGCTGCTGCTGGAAGCCAACCTGATCAAGCAGTTGCGCCCGCGCTACAATGTGCTGATGCGCGACGACAAGTCGTTTCCCTATATCCTGCTGACCGGCGATCATCCGGCGCCGCAACTTGTCAAGCACAGGGGCGCGCGCGTGCGCAAGGGGCGCTACTTCGGGCCATTCGCCGATGGCGGCGCCGTCAACCGCACCGTCAACGCCATGCAGCGCGCCTTCCTGCTGCGCACCTGCACCGACAGCTATTACGAAAACCGCACCCGCCCGTGCCTGCTGTTCCAGATCAAGCGCTGCGCCGGCCCTTGCACCGGCGAGATCTCGCTCGCGGATTACGCCACGCTCGTCGGCGAGGCGGCGGATTTCCTCTCCGGCCGCTCCACCGCCGTCAAGCGCCGGCTGGCGCAGGAGATGCAGGAGGCGGCGGAGGCGCTGGAGTTCGAACGCGCCGCGCGCTACCGCGACCGCCTGGCGGCGCTCTCCACCGTGCAGGGCACGCAGAGCATCAACCCGCAGACCGTCGACGCGGCGGATGTTTTCGCCATCGCCGCCGAGGCCGGTCTCTTCTGCATTCAGGTGTTCTTTTTCCGCAACGGCCAGAACTGGGGCAACCGCTCCTACTTTCCGCACGCGGACCGCGACCTGCCGCTGGAGGACGTTCTTTCCGCCTTCCTGGCGCAGTTCTACGCCGACAAGCCGTGCCCGCGGCTCGTGCTGCTGTCGCACCGGCCTTCCGATCACGATCTGCTGGAAGGGGCGCTTTCGGCCGGCGCGGGCCATGCGGTCGAACTGGCCGTGCCCCGGCGCGGCGAGAAACGCACGCTGGTCGCCCATGTCGCCCATAACGCGCAGGAGGCGCTGGCGCGCCGGCTCGCCGATACGGCCTCGCAGGACAAGCTGCTCGGCGCCGTGGCGCAGGCGTTCGGCCTGCCGCACGCGCCCCGCCGCATCGAGGTCTACGACAACTCCCACATTTCCGGCACCAACGCGGTCGGGGCGATGATCGTGGCGGGCCGGGAAGGCTTCATGAAAACCCATTACCGCACGTTCAACATCCGCTCGCAGGAGCTGACGCCCGGCGACGATTTCGGCATGATGAAGGAAGTGCTGCACCGCCGTTTCTCGCGCCTGGTCAAGGAGGCGCCGCGGCCTGACCCGACCGCCGAACCCGCCGTGGAAACGGATGCGGAGGAGGGCGATGCGCCGTTTCCGGCCTCGTTCCCCGCCTGGCCCGACCTGCTGCTGATCGACGGCGGACAGGGGCAGGTGGCGGCGGTGCGCGCGGTGCTGGCCGACATCGGCGTCACCTGCGTTCCCGTCGTCGGCGTGGCGAAGGGTGTCGACCGCGATGCCGGGCGCGAGACTTTCTTCGTCGAGGGCCGTGCGCCGTTCCGCCTGCCGCCGCGCGATCCCACGCTGTATTATGTGGAGCGGCTGCGGGACGAGGCGCACCGCTTCGCCATCGGCACGCACCGGGCGAAACGCAAGCGCGAGTTCACCAAAAGCCCGCTCGACGAGATCCCCGGCGTCGGCCCGGCGCGCAAGCGGGCGCTGCTGCTGCATTTCGGTACGGCGAAGGCGGTTTCGCAGGCATCGCTGGAGGATCTGCGCGGCGCGCCGGGAATCAATGCGGCGACGGCGAAAATGGTCTATGGCTTTTTCCATGAGCGGGATGGATGATCCCGCGCAGGGATTCGTCCGCAAATCAGGCCGGTGCATGCATGAGCCCTTCCTCCCATAACACTTCCGCCAGGCCGCAGGAGCCGCGGCCGGGGAGGGCGTCGAGCGCGCTGAACCTGCCCAATCTGCTGACCTACGGGCGCATTCTGGCCGTTCCCGCCGTCGTGGCGTGCCTGTTCTGGCCCAACGAGCAGGAGATGCGCTGGGCCGCGCTCTCCATCTTCGTGCTGGCGGCGGTGACGGACTATCTCGACGGCTATCTCGCGCGGGCGTGGTCGCAGCAATCGGCGCTGGGGCGGATGCTCGATCCGATCGCCGACAAGCTGCTCGTGGCGGCCTCGCTGCTGATGCTGGTGGCGGACGGCACCATCCGAAGCTGGTCCCTCTGGGCGGCCATCATCATTCTGTGCCGCGAAATCCTCGTCTCCGGCCTGCGCGAGTTTCTGGCCGACCTGCGCGTCAGCGTGCCGGTCACCAGAGTGGCCAAATGGAAGACGGCGGCGCAGCTCGTGGCGCTGGCCTTCCTCATCGCCGGGCAGGCGGGCGAAACGGTTTTGCCCGGCACGGTGCGCATCGGCATCGCGCTGCTCTGGATTTCGGCCCTGCTCACGCTTTATACGGGGTGGGATTATCTCAATCACGGCATCCGCCACATACTGGCGCAAGACGAGCGTTCGCGGGAGTGATGCGGCCATGATGGAAATGTCGTCGCCGGCCGCGCCGCCCCGCGTGCCGGAGGGTGGGGCGCGCCCATGGTTTCGCGAGTTGCGGGCCACGGCGGCGCTCGGCTGGCCGCTCGTGCTCACGACACTGGCGCAGATGGCGATCACGGTGACGGACGTCATCTTCATCGGCCGGCTGGGCGCGCAGTCGCTCGCCGCCGCCGCGCTGGCGACGAACCTTTTTACGCTGGTCATGCTCTTCTCGCTCGGCCTGCTGACGGCCGTGTCGCCGATGATCGCGCGCGAACTCGGCAAGAGCCGCTTCGCCCTGCGCGAGGTGCGGCGCACGGTGCGGCAGGGATTGTGGTCGGCCACTGTCGTCTTCATTCCGTGCGCGCTGTTGCTGTGGAACGGCGAAGCGTTTCTGCGCGCGATCGGGGAGCCGGCCGAATTGTCGCGCCTCGCCGGCGATTATCTGCGCGTGTTCATGTGGGGGCTGCTGCCGTTTCTGGGCTATCTGGTGCTGCGCTCTTTCATCTCCGCGCTCGAGCGGCCGCAATGGGCGCTGGTGGCCGCCGTCGTCGCCATTCTCGTGAACATTCTCGGCAACTGGCTGCTGGTGTTCGGCAACCTCGGCTTTCCGCGGCTGGAAATGGTCGGCTCCGGCATCGCGGGGGTGATCGCCAACGTCATCCTGTTCGCGACGCTGGCCATCGTGGTGGTGCGAGACCGGCGCTTCCGCCGCTACCGTCTGTTCGGATTCTTCTGGAAAGCGGACTGGCCGCGCTTTGTCGCCCTTTGGCGGCTGGGGCTGCCGATCGCGGCGCTGTCCACTTTCGAGATCAGCATCTTCAATGCCGCCGCATTCATGATGGGCTGGATCGGCGAGGCGGAACTCGCCGCGCACGCGGTCGCGATCCAGCTTGCGGGCATCGCGTTCATGATACCGGTCGGCCTCTCGCAGGCGGTGACGGTGCGCGTGGGGCGGGCCTTCGGCGCGGGCGACCGGGCAGGCGTGGCGCGCGCCGGGTGGATCGGCATCGGTCTCGGCCTTGGCGCGATGGTCGTGACCGCCTTCCTGATGACGGTGATGCCGGTGACGCTGGTGAGCGTGTTTCTCGACATTCACGACCCGGCCAACGCGCCGGTAGTCGAGCTCGCCGTCACCTTTCTGGCCTTCGCGGCGCTGTTTCAACTCGCCGACGGCGGACAGGTGCTTGGCACCGCCGCGTTGCGCGGCCTGCACGACACGCGCGTGCCGATGATCTACGCCGTCGTCGGCTACTGGTGCGTCGGGCTGCCGCTCTGCGTGGGGCTGGCGTTCGGCGCAGGATTGAGGGGCTCGGGCATCTGGGCGGGTCTCGTCGCAGGTCTCGTGACGGTAGCCCTGCTGATGATGGCGCGCTGGACGAGGCGCGAGCGCATCGGGCTGGTGCGGTTCTCGCCGAAAACCGTTGCCTGAAGCGTCTTCAAGCAAAGCGGATACTGCCTTTCTTGAAGAAAACACGCCGGATCAATAAGATAAAGCATTTCGGTGTTTCAACAAAAAACCGAAATGCTTTAAACGATTTCGACCTGAAGACGCGACGACATCAGTCTGGCGGCCGGCCTCAGCGGCCGGCGCTGCGTGGCGTCGGGGCGGAGGCCGGCGGTTGCGCGGCCTGCCGCGCTTCCAGCGCCATGCGCAGGCGTTTTGCATCGCGGATAATGGCGGGGGGCGTTTGTGCCGATGCGCGCGCATCATAGGCGGCGAGGCACAATCCCGCCTGCGCCCACTGCTTCAACGCCACGGTCAGTTCCAGCGCATGAAAATGCGGAATTTCCCATTCGGGACGCAGCATCGCGGCGGCCTCAAAGGCCCGCAGCGCGTTTTCGGGCTGCCCCTTCATGCGCAGGCATACGCCGTATCCCACCCAGTAATCCGCGCTGCGGCTCTCCAGCAGGCAAAGGGCGCGGAACAGCGGCTCGGCGCGATCGATCCGCCCCTGCGAAAACCAGTTGTGCGCCCGCGCGTAAAGCGCCTCGACGACCCCGGCCGGAACGGACAGCGCCTGCGCCAGATTCTGCCCCGCGGCGAGTCGCTCGAACACCGGCGCGCCATTGATGCCGAGCGCCGCCATCATGTCGCGGAAGGCGGCGCCGACCACGGCCTCCTCCTCGGAGCCGATGCCGAGCGAGCGGCCCGGCGGGCTCCCGCCCTGCCGCCGCACTTCGGGGTCATCAGCGGCAGAAACGACGCCGGCAGGACGTTGCGCCATGAAATACCTCCCGAAACTGCCCGTCGCACGGTTTCCACCGCAGCCGTCACTGTGCCGCCTGTGCCCGCATTTCCCCCGCAATCACGGCACGCTCCAGAATGGATGACGCATCCCGCTGCATGGCGGTGTCGCCTGCCGCCTCGGCGAGACGCACGGCTTCGCGAAGGTCGCCGATGGCGGCGTCGAGATCGCGCAGGCCGAAAGCGGCGCGACCGGAAATGAAATAGCCCACGGGATTGTCAGGAAAAAACGAAACGATCGCCGATGCCGCCTGCATGGCGAGGTGATATTCCTTCATCTCCAGCGCGCACGACGCCAGACCGACCTGAAAACGGATCTCCGTTGGCTCGCAGAACACGAGGGCGGCATACATCCGCATCGCCTTGTCCTGCTCTCCGCGCCGGAGCATTCCCGCCGCGATGTCGAGCCCCACCAGCAGATGTTTCACCTCAAGGCCGAGAAGCTTGCTCAACGACGGTGATTGCGCCGACGAAGAGGCCTCCCCGCCGGGCAGCGCGGTTGCAGCGGATTCCGTGACAGTCATTTCATGCCTCCCGAACGCAACGTTCTAAAAGTATAAATGCTCAAAGACGAAAAATAAATTCCGAATCCTGCGATTTTCCACCGTCGACACGGGTATTCTGATGACCGCCATTGCCCGCTTCCTCACCGGACAGAAGCCTGTATACGTTCGAAAAATGGATGCAAAACCTGTCTATTGCCTCCGCCACAGCTCCCGTTCCACCATATGAGTAGTCTATATTACGCTGGATGACGATCGCCTCTCCGCTATCCGTGCCGCGCACAAGCACCGATGCGGGGCTGACGCGCAGATGGCGCATGTTGCTTTGCAGCACCTGCCGCACCTGCACGGCGCGCTCGTGCGCATCGTCGGCAAGCGGGCGTATGGCGGCGGAAAGCACCATCCGCCGGCCGCCGTTGCCGGGGCTCAGGCGAACCGCCACCGTTTCCGTCTCCAGCATGATCGAGTCGTCAGCCGCGAAGGCGGGCGCGCCGAGGCCGAGCGCGTCCCATAATTCGCCGACGACGCTGCGGAAGCCGTTCATCGAATGACTCCCCGTCCGTGTCCGCCCGTTACCGGCCTGTTCATCGCATGCCCGTCCATGTTGGTTGACCGGCCCCGGTCGGGCCGGTCGTCAGCCTCAGCCCTTGCGGGTGACGGCCTCCTTGGCCTGCTGATCGGCCTCGAGGATTTCCTTGATGGACTGGATGAGCGAACTGACCGTCGTGACCAGCGCCTGCACGATGTTCTGCTCCATGCTCATCTGGGCATTGGTCTCCTGCGCTTTTGCCGCCTCCTCGCTGCCCTCGGCTTCGAGAACCTTGATCTCGGCGCCCCAGAAGCCGCTACCGGCTTCCTTACCGGCATTCAAGACCATTCCAAGACCTTGCATTATCATGGAATGGGCTCTTGCGGCGTCGCCCGCCGAGGCGACATCGTCCGATGCGTTCCCCGTCTTGCCGGAAGCGCCGCCGGCCTGGGCGCCGCCGTCGGCCGGGGGGGAAGCTTGCGGGGAGCCGCCATCAGCGGGAGCAGCCGCAGGAGCGGTCGTTTCAGGTGTAGCCGCGGGAGCGGCAGCAGGTGCAGGAGCTGTCGCCTCAGACGCAACCGGAGTAGCAGCGCCGGACGACGGCGCAGGCGTCGCAGTATTGGTCGTGGCCCCTGGAGTGACGGTCGACGTCGTTTGAGTTTGAGTCCGGACCGCACTGCCTGCGCCCCTGGCCGCCATGACGCCGCCGGCGAACGATACGAACCCCGAAACACCGCCGATGACGGCATTGCCGATCGCCATATCCTCCATCTTCTTCGCCGCATCCATCATCTTGTCGGCCTGGCCGAGCAGGAACGACTTGGCCACTTCGGCGAAGGCGAGCGTCGCCAGACGTTCCGACTGGAACGTCTGATTCGAGGCCTCGATGATCAGCTTGGCCAGCAGGCTGGTGTCACGGGCGCCGGCGTACAGAGAATCGCGGAGAGCCTGAAGCTCCTCGTCGGTCAGCGTCTCCGTGTCTTCCGAGCTTGCCGTCGTGCCGGCCGTGCTCGCGGATTTGGCGCTGCCGCCGACAAGCTGGTTGAACAGCGCCTCCAGCTTGATGAGGGCGGCATCGAGGACCTCGACATCCTCCGGGCTCAGGTCGCCGGCATAGTCGGAGATCTGAAGGCCGGCCAGTACGCTGGCCGGCGGAAGCGCACCGCTGTCGCCGTAATTGCCCTTGCCGGCGGTCGCAACCGCCACCGTATCGATGCTGTCCGTCCGAGTGCTGTCGTAGGACTGGGTGCTGTCGTAGGACTTGACGGAAGCGCCGGTAGAAACACTGGATGCGCTCATGATCGGACCTCTCCGAAACGATGTTGAAATATGATCTTCAAACAACCCGCGCCGACGCGCCCGCTCCGAACCGGCTTCGGGGAAGCCCCGTGCCGAGCGGACGCCGCGGAGCGAAACCGGACAGACCGGACGTGTCCATCCGATTGAAAAAACGTCAGAACTTGACGCCGGCGAGGGTGCGGCCGTCGTCATCTTTTTCCGCAGCGAGAGATTCGAGGACGGCGGCCATGATCTCGCCGACCTTCTTCAGCGTATCCAGCAGCAACTGCATGTATTCCTCGGTGAATGCCGTTTCGGCCGCGTATTCGGACGCATCCGCGGCCTGCTTCTTCGCCTCCGACTGCGCCATGTCGGCTTCGTAACCATGCGCGGTGGTGTCGGCGGTCGAACCGGCCTGCATGAGGGATGTCGACGCCACGAGCACCAGAGTGGCGGTCTTGACGGCATCCGCGGTCTTTGCGCCCACCGAGATCATGGCAACGGAGGAAGAAGCGCTGGCCGCGCCGAAGCCAAGCGCGACGGAGGCCAGAAGCAGCGCGGCCGTGAAGGCGAGGTCGCCCCATTTGGCCCCCTCATCGCCGGCGATCTCCTTGCCGATATGCCCGCCGATGCCCATGCCGGTCGTTTCCTTGAGGATCAGGTCGGTCACGGCCAGAGTGGCGATGAGGCCCGCGGCGGCAACGATGCCGGGGCCGGCCGCGAAGGCGAGGGCGCCGACGGAGATGACCGACGCGGCAACGCCCATATAGGAGCTGACCTTGGCGAAGAGCCCGTTACCCCTGGACTTGTTGTCGGCCTTCTCCTGCGCTTTCAGGGCCTTTTCGTTCTCCTCGGCACGCTTCGCGGCCTCTGCCTGCTGCTGCGCGGTCGTTGCCTCGATGGAGACTTCCGCGTTCTCCTTCGACGCCTCATCCATCGCGGCCATGATCTCCCGCACCAGCGTTTCGGTATCGGTCGACCCCAGCGACGACAGCATCGTGCCGAGATGCGCCAGGGC
This sequence comes from Pseudochelatococcus sp., assembly GCF_050946405.1. Taxonomy (NCBI): domain Bacteria; kingdom Pseudomonadati; phylum Pseudomonadota; class Alphaproteobacteria; order Hyphomicrobiales; family Chelatococcaceae; genus Pseudochelatococcus; species Pseudochelatococcus sp. The sequence goes on along the minus strand of NZ_JBMNUS010000008.1, from coordinate 145,322 downwards.
GTTGAGGAAGAGTTGAGCCGCTCCGGCGGCAGCCGATCCGCCGCTGTCCGGCACGGCGGTGGTCGTGCCGTTGACGCCCGAGCCCGCGCCGGTGCTTCCCGTCGTCGTGGTGGTCACGGTGTAGGTGGTAGAGGTGGAGGTGTAATATTCGTTGCCAACATTGCTGACGGACATGAAACGATCTCCAGTATCGATGCGCAGGCATGATCATCCTGCCGATGAAAGCTGATGGTTTGAAATCATTCCTTGCTGATGATCGAGCGTCGTGCGTCGATGACAGCAAGTACCTTCCTGGCCTGCTCGGCGGTCAGCGCATCCTTCGCCTCTTCGGCGGTGGAGAGCGCGCCGGCCACGAACTCCCGCGCCTCGTCAAGCACGCCCTCGCCCAGCAGGCATTCGCCGATTCGCAGATAGCCCGCGGGATCGTCCGGCTTCGCATAAACGTAGCAGGCGTAGATGCGGCCTGCGTCCGCATAGCGGCGCTGTATCTGGAGCGTCACCGCGGCGGCGTAGATCGCCCGCGCCTCGTGCGGATCCAGCATCATGGCCAGCAGCAGCTTTTCCTGCGCCTCGGGAAGCGCGCCGGCCTGAATCAGGTTGTGCGCGGTGGCGAGAAGGGCTTCGATGTGCTCGCTCGTCAGGCCGAGGGTGTTTTTCGGCGTGCGCCCGGCGTCCATGGCCTTGAAGACTTCCGCGAAGACTTCATCGGGATCGCGGTCGATACCGTGGACATTGCGAAAGAATTTTCCGGCAACGTGTTTGTAGGCGGCCGATGCGGCCTTCGCCTCGGCCGGCGTGGGCGGCGTGACGTCGAGAAAGGACATCGTGAAATCCCCCGGATTGTGCTGACGGCGCGACCGCCATCCAATGCCCGGAAGCTACAGCCCTTCGCCTTCCTCATCTGTGCCGTAAATGACACCTGCGCGCCGTTTGCGGAATTTTGATGCCGGCGCGGATCACTCGGGCTCTTCCAGCCCGCTTGTTCCATGGCGCAAATAGGCTTCCAGTGTGTCGCCGGCGCTGTCGTGCAGGTTGAGCGCGAACAGGCTGCGCGCCTTCATGTAGCGACGCATGCGCTGGTGGAGGGTGGGGCGGTAAGCGCCGAAACGCTCGATCGGATCGGCATGGTCCAGTTCCTCCAGCGCGCGCAGCGTGTCGGCCCAGTCCTGCATCAGGAAGCGCGCGATGGCGCGGGCGAAAAGCACTTCCGTCGCCGTGTCGCCCATCAGGTGAAGCGCGTCGGCCAGCGTGCGCGCACGGGCGAAATAGCCGTGCTGCGCCAGCACGAAAATGTTGAGCAGCAGAAAATCCCGCTCCCGCCGGGTGGGAGCGGCGGCGCTGGCGGGCGGATGGCGGCCGACGACCCTGCTCATCCGCGATAGAGCGCGGCGAGCGAGGCGCGCACCTCGGCATCGAGCAGCAGGTTGCCGTCGATCAGGTCCAGCGCCTGCTCCAGCACGGCCCGGCGCGGGCCATCGGAAAGCGCGATGTGCGCGGCGAGCAGCGTGCGCACGTCCAGCCGCGTGTCGGCGAGGCCGGCGGGGGCCATCAGCTCCGGCGCGACCGTCGCCGGCTGGAGCAGGTCCGGCAGGCGCTCGTCCAGCGTCGGCCGGTGAAGCACGTCGTGAAGCGGGCGGTAGGCCGGCTTCCACGCCGGCGCGCCGACCGGCTCCTGCGGCAGGTGAAATTCATCGCGCACCCGCCAGCGGGAAATGGATTCGATGCCGATATCGAGGTCTTCGACACGCCGGGGGAAGTGCCCCACCGCATCGATTCGCGGGTCGAGTGGCATGGATCAAGGCTTTCCGATGGTGAACCGTGTGCACGCCGTCACACGGCGCGGGCAATACTCTGGACGACTTCGTTCAGTTTGGAAAGCGCGTTGTTGGCCATTTCGAAATAGCGGTTCTTTTCCTTCTCCGCCGTGCTGATGGCGTTCATCTGGATCTGCGTTTCCTGATTGATGACGGTCACGGCGTCGGAAAGCTGCGTCGCCATATTCGACCAGGCGGAACTCTTGTAACGTATCAGCTGGCCCTCGTTATTAACGATTTCGAATTGTGGCCGCGTGATCCCGCGCAACGTTTCCAGCGGATGGGCGGGCTGCACCATCTGCTGTGCAGTCGGAGATCCATTGTGAGAATATAATATTTTCATAAACATGGATATGGGTTTTGCGTTTTCAGCCGATACGTTATGTCCACCGCTATATCCAGTGTTCATGTATCTGATCTTGTTTCCGCTATTCGTGGCAATGCTTATTGTTTCATTCATTTTAATCTGAGCTTCATTATATGTTTTCAGCAAACCGTTCTGTTGTTCGACATCCTCCGAGAGAATTTCAATCTGTGCTTCCGCATCCAGCATGTAATAAAGCTGGAACATATAGACGAGCGAGGGGACATCCAGCTTCTTGCCATAGGTATCGGTATGCGTGCTCGCCAGCGCGTCGCGCGCCCGACCCAGCTCCAGAAGGCGCTCCTCCTGCGTGTAATAGTTTTTCGCCCCGTCGATGAGAAGCGCGTTGTCGTCCGAACTTATCGTATAAGTATAGTAGCTTATACCTGAATCAGGGTTTGTTTTGTCGTTTCTCACGCGTAAATACTCCGGCTGCGGCGGCAGGCTGCCATAGGCGAGGGCCCGGTCGAAGCGCTCCAGGATGTCCGCCGCTTTCGCGTCGATCTCGCTTTGCAGAAAAACCGACATCGCCGAGACCTGGCTGATGAGCAGGTTGATCTCATCCAGAAACATCTGCTTCTGGGTGGCCGTGAAGTTCGTGTCCTGACCGTTCTTCGCCGGTAGCGCCGTGTTCTTAACGGTATTTAAAAGGCTCGTCAGGGAAGCGGGCACCGTGGTCGACAGCCCCAGCTTCAGCGCCACGTTAGCGAAACCCGGGCGATCGACGACGGCCGCCTGTTCCGATTCGGACAGCAGGCCGATGGCCTGGCTGTCGAGCTGCTCCAGGATGATCGGCTTCGTTCCCGCGTCGTTCAGCACGGCCGTCAGCGTGGGATTGGAGGAGCCGGCGGGTAATTCCATGTAGAGGGCGGGCGGGCTGGTGTCCACCAATCCGTATCGGATGAGAATGGCGGTCTGATCGGCGGAATGCAGGGCGAGAAAATAGTCCTCGAACGACTTCGTTACCCCGCCCACGGTGATGGTGCTCGGCGGCGACGAGTGGCTGCTCGTATAGATGGCGCCGGCGGCGACGGGCGTGACGGTGTTTTCCTCCTGATTGAGGAAATTACCCTTCCCGTTGCGTTTCAGCGTCACGGGCAGCCATTTGGTATCACTGGTCGACTCGTTCTTGATCACCATGTAGGTGAGGGGCGAGCCATCGGGCAACTGCGTCGCGTCGAGCCCGAGGATCGCTCTCGCCTGCGCGACCGACGTGAAGGTAAGCATGGTGCCGTTGGCGAGGATGTAGTTTTCGTCCGCGCTCGCCCATTCGCTGGCGGAAACAACGGAAGCCGCAGTCGTCGCGGTCGCGGTGGCGGCCATCGGTGTCACTGTTGCGAGAGAATCGGCCGCCGCAAGGGTTTCCGCCTCCGCCGCGAGAGCGGACAGCAGCGATTCGGAAGCCGGCGTCTCGATCACCGTCGACGCGGCGCTCCCCTGCGCCGCGGCGCCTGTCGTCTCCGCGGTTTCGGTTTGTCCGCTTTCGGCTTGCCCGCTCCCGGTGGTAGCGGCGGTTTGCGTTTCCGCATCCGTCTCCGAATAATAGACGGTGCTTTCGGGGAGAGAAGTTGAAATCGACATGGTGCTCTCCTTGACGGTCAGAGCCTGAGCTTCATGCGCCTGGCGGGGATTTTTCTCGCGGCGGGCGGGGATGGGGGCGCGGATGGGGCCACGGGAGGAACGATCTCCGCCGATTGCACCTGAGCGAGCACCACGGCAACACGCTCGGCCAACTGGTCGATCAGCAGCAGAAGATCCGGCATGCTCCTGGCGCGTGTGAGAGCCGCGAGAAGACGCCGGACGGCACGGTCGTTGCTCACGTAGGGCGCGCGCTCGATCTCGCGCAGCCTGTCGCCGATCTGGGTCAGCAGGCCGTGCCAGTCCGGTTCGGTCCGGTTCCTGCGCTGCCGCCGCCAGGCCTCGATCGCCGCGATGGCGGCGGCCGCGTTGCCGCCGGCGGCGGCGAGTGCGGCAATGGCCTCCTCGTGCGGGGAAGTCGGGGAAGGAGATGGCGCGCTCATGCGGATGGTCCTTAGCCGGCGGTTCTTGCTGGCGGTTCTTGCTGGCGGTTCTTGCCGATGGTCCTTGCGATCAACCGTTCCCGGACCATAGCGATTGCCCGGCCCGCGCCCTGTGCCGAACGTCACAGGCGGCTTGCAACGTCCGGGCGTGATATTCGGCACAGGGAGAGCGGGGCGCGCATGCATAATGGCGGACAAGGAAGGCCGTGCCGTCGGCCAATCTCGCCCGATACTGGAGACCGATCATGTCGACCACCGTCGTTTCCGGCAGCGCCCCCGTCACGATTGCCGCAACCACCGAAGAGCCGGAAAGCGTCGTCGTCCCTTCCGCCTCGGGATCGTCGGCCTCCGTGTCGACGACGCAATACCAGGTGCCCGATTCCACCTTCTCCTGGTCCATCCCGACCGCCGCGGTCAGCATCCGCTCGCCGACCGGCACCAGCGACCTCGGCGTCAGCGTCGCCGAGGTGCTGGCGGAAAACGAGGCGCTGCGCGGCGAGCTCGACAAGGCCCACACCATTTCCCTGAGCGCCCGCATCAGGCAGACCATCGAGACGACGGTGGCATCCACGGCGAAGATGCAAAAGCTCGAGGATGAAGTCGCCGCTCTCGAAGCCCAGCGCGAGGGATATGCGACGCCGCGCGATACCTTGCAGGATTCCGTCAACAGCAAGAGCAACCAGAAAAACACGGTTGAAAGCCAGATCGCCGCCAAGCGGCAGGTCATCAACGAGCAGAACGCGCTCATCGCGAACCTCGACAGCGCGCTGGCCGCGCTCGACGCGGGTGGAGACGTGAGCGCGCGCGATACCCTGCAAGCGCAGCTCGACGGACTCACGACGAGCCGCGCCACGTTGCAGGCGGAGCTCGACGCGCTGGAGGAAGCGCGGAACATCGACGCCGGGGATTCGCTGCAATCGATCACAGATGCCATCGACGCCTCGCTGACGCAGCTTTCGGCGGAACTCGCCGCGCTGGGCGAGGGCGCGGAAAACGACACCGCCCGCAGGGCGCTTCAGGAACAGATCGCCGTGCTCTCGGCGCTGAAGCCGGCGCTGGAAACCGCCGTCGCCGATCTCGCCATAGACCCCGAAGCGGGCGCCGTGCAAACGCTGGAAGCCTTCCACACGGCGGTGCAATCGGCGACCGACGCCCTGCGGATCGGGCTCGAAAGCACCGGCGACGAGGAGACCGGCGAAAGCGAAGGGACGGGCGAGACGGAAGAGGAAGGGGATTCCGACGAATCCGATATCGTCTATGAGATCAGCGGCGAAACGATCCTGAAAAAGCAGATCGAGACGCTGGAGAGACTCGCCACCCTGCTGGACAGCCAACTGACGGCGCTGAGAGGCGCCGACGAGAGCGATGAGGACGAGATCGAGGACGGTGCCGGCGAAACCGATCCCGCGGACGAAGCCTTCATCGATCCTGGCGCGGCCGAGGGCCTGCGCCTCGTCGTGAGCGCGCTTTTCGACACGGTGTCGAAAACGCAGGCCAACATGGCCACCCTGATGAGCTACGACAGCTATTCCGCCAGCACCGCGCTCCAGCAGGCGATCGACGAGCTGAACGCCGGTATCGCCGCGCTTCAGTCGGAACGGGATAATCCCGAGCTGGACGACGCCGACGACGGGGAGGAGCCGGGCGAGATCGACGACGAGGCCGCGCAGGCGGCGCAGGAAGCCTACGCGGACGACATCGCGGCGTTGCAGGACCTGGTTGCGCTGCTGGAGGGCAAGCTATCCGCGCTGCCGGATACGAGCGGCCTTTCCGAAGCCGAGGCGCTGCAAGCGGAAATCGACGCGCTCGCCGAAGCTTACGACGCCATGGCGACGATCCTCGGAATGGATGTCGACGACGAGACCGCGGCGGACGGCGTATCCGCACGGGTTCTGGAGTTTGGCGAGAATGCGGCGTCCTTGCTCTCGAATTCGGCGGAGAGCCTGACGAACCATCTGGCGAACGTGAACGACGGCGAATTCATTGCCGACAGGACATCGACCCTGCTCGGGTATTCGTCGGTCGCGGATGCCCTGAGCGGGCTCGTCGCGCCCCTTGAGAGCGCGATCGTGGCGTTCGGCGACGACACGGTCGCCAACACGATCTATAGTCTCGAATACCAGATCGCCGCGATGGATACGAGCATCGCCACGCTCCAAACCGAGATCGACAGCATCGACGCGGGCGCCAGCGCGCGGCAGGCGCTCGCCAACCAGCTCGAAACGGTGGACGCGCAGACCGCGACCGTGCTCGCCGATATCGCCGCCATCGACGCGGAAAGCGGCACGCGGGCGGAACTGGCGGGCCAGCTCGATGCGCTGCAAGCCCGGAGCGTCTCCCTTGAGGCTGAAATCGATGCGCTGGAACCCGGAAGCGCCGAACGGCTGACGCTTGAAGAACAGCTTGCGGCGCTGCAAACGGACGCCGCATCGCTTCAGGCCGAGATCGACGCCATCGATGCAAGGGCGGCCGGGCGGCCGGCGCTGGAAGCACAGCTTGCAACGCTGCAAACGGACGCCGCATCGCTTCAGGCCGAGATCGACGCCATCGACGCGGCGAACGACACGCGCCTGCTGCTCGAAAACCAGCGCAACGCCGCCACCGCCGCCATCGGCGAGGCCAACGCGGCAATTACCACGCTCACCTCACAGAAAAACACGCTCCAGAGCGAGATCACCGCGCTGAACAACCAGATCAGGATCTATAATACCTCGATCGCCACGATCGACACGCAGCTCGCGGCCAAGGAAACCGAGTACGACGCGCTCGTGTCGGCCGCCGCGACCGATACCGAAACGACGAGGACGCAAAGCACCGCAACCGCCAGCACCCTTTTCCAGACCCTGTTCGACAGCATTCTCGAAAGCCTCGGCGAGGAGTTCGACCAGATCAAGAAGTCCGGCAACCGCCAATGGCATTGGGGGGCGACGGCCGAGGAGCGGGCCACGCAAATACTGGACGACGGCGCGGGGCGTCCGGCGGCGGTCTACGGAGACCGCGAATCGCCGGCCGTGAAACAGCACGCACAGCGAATTGCATTGCAGGTCGCCGAGATCATGGATGCCGTGATCACGCTGAGATCGGAGACCGAGGCGCAGCAGGACGACGAAATGGAGCAGCACCAGCGGATGCGCGCCTGAGGCGGGGGCGGACGAACGGTCGCACGGGCTATCTTCCCTTTACAGGACATGCCATAAGATAACCCCTGAAGGTTATGGCAAATGCAAATGCGCCCAGCCGCATGAGCAGATGCCGGAACCGGACATCGGGACGGCGCGCGCCAGGACCTGACGGCGTTCGCCGCCTGATGAATGAGGGAGGCATGCGAGGGAGGCATGGCGGTGGAGGCGACGAAGCACCGTTTCCGTCCAGAGCCGGATGATGCGCGTCCGATGTCCGTCGCGCCGTTCGGTCTGTTCCGGCTGCCCCTGTTGTGGAGCGCCCTTGCCATCGACGCATCCGGCTGGATGGCGTCGACCGTGGCGAAAAATCTCACCGAACTGGCCACCGGCGAAATCGCGCAGGAGACGCCGGCCCCGCCGGACTGGACCACCGATCACACGGTGACGCTGGAACTGGAGGCCATGACGCTGCGCTCCTTCGCGCCGCCGCCGGATGCCTCTTCGCGGCCGCCGGGCGGTCAGGCCACGCTGATCTGCACGCCGCTGGCGTCCGTGCGCCCCCTCATCGCGGATTTCGCGCCGGATCACAGCGTCGTCGCCAGCCTCATCGGCGCGGGCGTGCCGGGCCTTTCCGTCATCGACTGGCGGTCCGCGACCGGAGAGATGCGATACAAGTCGCTGGACTCTTATTTCTGCGATCTCAACGTGATCGTCGATCATCTCGGCCCGCCCGTCAATCTCATCGGCCTGTGTCAGGGCGGCTGGATGGCGCTGGCCTACGCCGCCCGTTTCCCCGACAAGGTGGCCAAGCTGGTGCTCGTCGGCGCGCCGATCGATCTCTCGGCGAGAACCACGCGGCTGACGACCTTGGCGGAAAGGATTCCGCTTCCCGTCATAGAGCGGCTGGTCGCGCTCAACCACGGAATCGTCGAGGGCGCGCGCTTCCTGCGCTTCTGGGCGCCGGCGGGCATCAACGACGATTTCATATTCAGGTCGCTGCAATTGGCCGCGGACACGCCGCAGGACGCGCGCGCGGCGCTCGCCGGACGGTTCAGCCGCTGGTTCTGGTCCACCAACGACATGCCGGGCCGCTATTTTCTGGAGGTCGTGGACCGGCTGCTCAAGCGCAACGGCCTCGCCAACGGACAATTCACGGTGCTCGGCGTGCCGGTGGATCTGGCGCGCGTGCGTGCGCCGGTGTTTCTCATCGCGGCCGAACAGGATGAAGTCGTCGCCAGCGAGCAGCTTTTCGCCGCCGAAAGACTCATCGGCACACCGGCGGCGGACATTCGCAAGATCGTCGCGCCGAGCAACCATCTCGGCCTATTCATCGGCGCAAACACCAACAGGCGGATATGGCCCGATGTCGGGCGCTGGCTCACCGGCGGCGGCAAATAGCGCGACGGAGATTCAAACGTAATCCGCCGCCCCGTCTTTTTGTTTACAAGTCAATATGTTTGCCGGTCAGCCCGCGCCGATCCGGGTGGCGAGCAGCTTGTCGACGCGCCGGCCGTCCATGTCCACGACTTCAAGGCGCCAGTCCTGCCAATCCACAGTGTCGCCCACGGAAGGGATGCGGCCGAGTTCGTGCAGCACGAAGCCGGCGATGGTGTGAAAGTCGCCGCCGTTGGGCAGGTCCCGCAGACCGAGGCGGTCGAACGCCTCATGCGCGGGCATCATGCCATCGATCAGCAGCGAACCGTCGGCGCGCTCCACCACGGAGGGCTCGCCGTCGTCGACGCCCGGCAGCTCTCCGGCGATGGCCTCGAGCAGATCCGTCTGGGTGACGATGCCCTCCACGCCGCCGTACTCGTCCACGATCACGGCCAGCCGCACCGGCCGCTGCTTGAACTGGTCGAGAATGCGCAGGAACGGCGTCGCCTCGTGAACCACGAGCGGCTCGCGCGCGAGCCGCGCGACATCGATGGGCGCATGGTCGAGAGCGCTGTCGAGCAGGTCTTCCTTGAGGACGATGCCGACCACCTCGTCAAGCTCGCCCCGGCTGACCAGCAACTGCGCATGGCGGCATTCGCGAATCGTCTTGAGTATTTCCTCCGGCGGATCGTCGGCGTCGATCCACTCGATATCCAGACGCGGCGTCATGAAATCGCCGATGCGCCGGTTGCTGAGATTGATCACGCGCTCCACCACCTCGAGCTGCGCCTGCTGGAGAATACCGGCGCGCTGGCTGGCCGCCATCAGCAGCTTCAGCTCCTCCGGCGAGTAGTTCGACGCCTGATCCTCGCCGCCGCGCAGGCCCGCCAGCCTGAGCACGAGGTTGCCCATGCCGTTCAGCGTCACGATCGCGGGGCGGAAAAAAAGCTGGAAAATCGAGAGCGGGCGCACGATGGCAAGCGCCGTCGCCTCGCTGCGCTGCAACGCGAGGCTCTTGGGCGCAAGCTCGCCGAGCACGATATGCAGCGCCGTGATGATGGTGAAGGAAATGATCACCGCAATCGTGTGCGCCCCGGCGGAAGCCATATTGCCGGGAAGCGAGACGAGCAGCGGCTCGATGAGATGGGCCAGCGCCGGCTCGCCGATCCACCCGAGCGCCAGCGACGAGATGGTGATGCCGAGTTGCGTGGCGGCCAGGTTGCCGTCGAGGTGATCGACGGCTTTTTGCAGCGCGGAAGCGTTGCGCCGGCCCGCGGAGACGAGTTCCGCCACCCGGCTGCGCCGGATGGCCACGAGGGAAAATTCCGCGGCGACGAAAAATCCGTTGGCGAGAACGAGAAAAATAACCGCCGTCAGTCCGATGACGTCGGTCCACCCAGCTTCAACGCCTGCCATAATCTCCTCGGGCCTGTCTTTTCGTCCTGCGTCCGGCCGCGCGGCAATATGCGGACCGGCTCTGTCAATTCCTGATGCGAGGCGCGCCGCAACGACCGCCGATAGCTTATGGACCTACAAATGTTCCGAACAGATGACAGCCCGCTCGCTTGCAGGCGCCAGAATGGCATGCGGGCGGGGCCGCGCGCAATATCAAGCTTGGCCGCAAAATTTCAGGCCCGGCCCGAATCGGGCGCCGGCGCGTCCGCGAGCGGATGCAGATCGCGCACCATCGCCTTCATGCGCTCGTCGAGAACATGGGTATAAATCTGCGTCGTGGCGATATCGGCATGGCCGAGCAATTCCTGCACCACGCGCAGATCCGCGCCGTTATGCAGCAGGTGGCTGGCGAAGGCATGCCGCAGGACATGCGGGCTGACGCGATCCGGCGCGAGCCCGGCCTGCACGGCGAGATCCTTGAGATCGCGGGCGAAAGCCTGACGGGTGAGATGCCCGGAAGCGCTGTCGGCGGGGAAGAGCCAGCCGGTGCGCGCCGCGCCCTCCCGCACGTCTTCGCGCAGGGCGAGATAGGCGCGGGCGGCGTCGCGGGCGGCGTCGGTGAGCGGCACGAGACGCTCCCTGCCGCCCTTGCCGCGCACGATCAGGAAACGCTCACGGGTGCGCGCGGCGGCGACCGGCAGCGAGACGAGCTCTGAAACGCGCAGGCCGGTGGCGTAAAGCATTTCGAGCAGGCAGGCCATCCGCGCCCGGACGAGGCGGCGGGCAAGCGGCTGCGACGTATCGTCCGCCCCCGCATGCGCCTGCGCCAGCAACCCGTCGACCTCGGCGATCGACAGCACCTTCGGCAGCGCCTGCCCGCGCCTGGGGCCGTCTATGGCGGCGGAGGGGTCCGTCCGGCAACGGCCTTCGCCGTAGAGAAAGCGGTGAAACTGGCGAACCGCGGAAAGCTTGCGCGCGGCTGATGTCGCTTTCAGGCCGCGCTCGTCCAGCTCGGCGAGAAAGGCGCGAATCGTTTCCGACGAGGCATCGTCCGGGGAGAGGCGGCGCGCCTTGAGAAAGGCGGTGTAGTCGCCGAGATCGCGGCGGTAGGCGTCGAGGGTGTTGCGCGCCGCGCCGCGCTCCGATGCGAGCATGTCGAGATAGAGCGCGACCGCCGCTTCCGGCAGGATGGGGGCGCTCTCGCTTTGAGGAACGTGACGCATGTCTGGCCTGACGGGCAAGAAAGCAGGGAGATCAGCGGCCGATGCGGTCGGCGGGAATCGTGATCGACATTTCGCGCTGCTCGGGAGTGAAGACCGTCGCAAGCGCGAACATGCCGGCGTAGCCGAGGCCCGCGAGAAATCCCAGGATCACGAGAAGGCGGAAGAGTGTCGGCATGGTCGCTCCTGTTCCGCCACGGTGATGACGACAAACGTCGGGGCTATCTTCCGGCGGGGCAATGTGCCAACTTCTATTCCATGATAGTAAACGGCTGATGATCGACAAACATGACCTTTTGACGCATTGTCGCCGGCATATAATCGGAAGGCGCGGCTTTCGGGAACGCGCCGGAGGGAGAGAGAGGGCATAAAGGTGTGGGCCTTTGGCAGGCCGGGCGGGAGCGTTCGGCAATGACGGCGGCGGAACTGGAAGGGCCGCCGCCCGCGGCAGGTACGGACGGCGGGGCCGAAGGGCGCTTCCGGCAGGATGGCGTCGAACGCACGGAACCGGCTTCAGCCGGCGCTGCCCGGCCGGCGGCGGAAGAAGCGGAGCGCATGGCGCATATCCGCGCACGTCTCGGCAGGCGGCCCGTCGTGCTGGTCGGCATGATGGGCGCCGGCAAGAGCACCATCGGCCGCCGCCTCGCCCAGCGTCTCGAACTGCCTTTCGTGGACGCCGATACCGCCATCGAGACGGCGGCCGGCATGTCCATCGCCGATATGTTCGCGACGCATGGCGAAGCGCATTTTCGCGAGGGCGAGAAGCGGGTGATCGAGCGCTTGTTGCAGGAGGGGCCGCAGGTGCTGGCCACGGGCGGCGGCGCCTATCTCAACCCGGAGACGCGCGATCGCATCGCAAAGGCCGGCGTTTCCGTCTGGCTGAAGGCGGACGCGGAGACGCTGATGCGCCGCGTTCGCAAGCGCCCCACGCGGCCGCTGCTCCAGACGGGCGATCCCGAGGCGACCATGCTGCGGCTGATCGAGGAGCGGTATCCGGTCTATGCGCTGGCCGACTTCACGGTGTTCTCTCGCGATGTGGCGCACGAACTGATCGTTGACGAACTTGTGTCACTTTTGAATACAAGTCTGTAAACATCAAAGCGCGAATCGGCCAGCCAAACCTGCTCATTCCGGGAGACCGCACCTCATGACCGACGCACCCGTTTCGCCCGCGTCCGATGCCGGCGTCTCCGCCATCAGGACGGTGCCGGTGGCGCTTGGCGATCGCGCCTATGACATCCTGATCGGGCGCGGCATCCGGGCCGCCGGCGCGCGCGGCGTCGCCGCCCTGGCGCCGGGCGGGGCGGTCGCGATCGTAACCGACGAGACAGTCGGCGGCCTGCATGCGGATGAAATCGCTGCCGCGCTGGAAGGCGAGGGCCTGCGCGTGGCGCGCGTCACGGTGCCGCCCGGCGAGGCGACCAAATCCTACGCGCAATTCGCCGCCGTCTGCGATGCGATCATCGCCGCCAGGATCGAGCGGGGCGATCTCGTGGTGGCGCTCGGCGGCGGCGTCGTCGGCGATCTGGCCGGGTTCGCGGCCGCTTCCGTGCGCCGGGGCGTGCGCTTCGTGCAATGGCCGACGACGCTGCTGGCGCAGGTCGATTCGTCCGTGGGCGGCAAGACGGGCATCAACTCGCCGCACGGCAAGAACCTCGTCGGGGCCTTCCACCAGCCGTCGCTCGTGATCGCGGACATGGCGTTGCTGGATACGCTGAGCCCGCGCGAGTTCCGCGCCGGCTACGCCGAAGTGGTGAAATACGGGCTGATCGACGATCCGGCCTTTTTCGCGTGGTGCGAGCGGCACGGCCCTGCGGTATTCGGGGCGGGAGAGGAATGCGCGCATGCCGTGGCGAAAAGCTGCGCGGCGAAAGCGGCCGTCGTGGCGCGCGACGAACATGAGAACGGCGACCGGGCATTGCTCAACCTCGGCCACACCTTCGGCCACGCGCTGGAGCGCGCCTGCGGCTACGACGGCGCGCGGCTCGTGCACGGCGAGGGGGTCGCGGTCGGCATGGCGCTGGCCTTCCGTTTTTCCGTCAGGCTCGGCCTTGCGAGCGGCCAGGATGCGCAGCGCGTGGCGCGCCATCTCGAATCGATCGGCCTGCCGACGCGGCTTCAGGACGTGCCGGGCGATATCGGAAACGCCGACAGCCTGCTGGACGCGATGGCGCAGGACAAGAAGGTGCGCCGCGGCGCATTGACGTTCATTCTGGCGCGCGGCATCGGCGAGAGCTTCATTGCCCGGGACGTGGCGCGCGAGGATGTGCGGGCCTTCCTGAAAGACGAATTCGCCGATAGCGCGCGCTAGGACCGTCTGTGACCATGAGGGCCTGGATGAGGTCGCCGGCAGCCCCTGAAGAAGCGGCATCCGTTTCCCGGATGAAACCGACGCAGCGGCGACACATGGGCCGCCATGGCGGGGGCGCGGCGTTCCTGCGTCTGTCGCTCGCCTTGCTCGCGTTCATCTTCCTTGCCGCCTTCGCCGATGCGTGGACCAATCCTTCGCAGGCCAATCCGTCGGGTGTGCTCGGCGCTCCGGGGCAGGCGCGCGCCGCCGTGGAGGCCGCGCTGCGCGACAAGGCCGGCGAGGAGAAGCAGGAAACCGCCCGTGCCGCGCCCGAGCAGGTTCTGAACGATGCGCGCACGGCGCTCGAGGAACTCGAAAAACAGATCACGTCGGGCACCCTGTCCGACGAGGAACTGCTCCGCATGCGTGACAGGGCCGCCGCGACGGCGACCAGCGTCCGGGCGGTGGTGAACGACCTGTCGCCCCGTGCGGCCGCAATCGGCGCCCAGCTCGCACAACTGGGGCCGCGCCCCGCGGAAGATGCGCCGCCCGAGGCGGAAACCACGACCCGCGAGCGCGAGGAGCGCAGCAGGGCGCTGGCGGAATTGCAGGCCGGCATCAGCCTGGCCGAGACGCTTCTCGTGCAGGCGGGGCAGGTCACCACGGCGATCAACGACTACCGACGCCTCGTTTTCGCCAACGAACTCTTCGCGCGCGGCCGCAGCGTCCTCAGCCCGCTGCTGTGGCAGGAAGCCGTTCGCGGCGCGCCGGAGGCGCTGGAGCGAAGCCGCAGGCTGTTCGGAGACTGGCTGGCCCAGGCCGTGCAGCGGGCGCGCGACGGCATGGCCGCGGTAACGCTCGCGGCGCTGATCGTCTGGGGCGGGCTGCACGGCTTGCAGCGCCGCTTCCTGCCGCAGCTCACGCATCGCGACCGGGAGGAGACGAACCCCGGGCGCCTGCGGCGCGTCACGAAGGCGCTCGGGATGATTCTCGGCGCCACGGTGCCCTTCGTCGCCGCGATCGCGACCCTGTTCATCGCGCTCAATGCGGAGGGGCTGGCGGAAGGGCGCATGGAGACGGTGATCGTCTGGCTGCTGCTGGGCGCGGGTTTCGTCGTCCTCATGCGCGCGCTTGCACAGGCCCTGTTCGCGCCCGGCCTGCCGACATGGCGGCTGTTCGCGCTCGACGACCATACGGCGACGCGCCTCAGCAGCGCCAGCGTGGTGCTGACCGTCGTGCTGGTCGTCGGCCAGATGTTGCAGGTCGTCGTGGCCGCCGTCGACGCGAACCTGTCGATCGTCGCCCTGGTCGACGGCGTCGCCGCCCTCGCCATCGCCATGGTCATGTTCACGACATTGCAGGGGCTTCGTCATCGCACGAGGCCCGTCGAGGACGACTTCGGTCCCTACGTGCCGCAGGAACCGCAGTTGCGCGGCTTTCTGCGCGCGGTGGCCTGGCTTGCGACCTTCGCCATCATCATCGCCGCCGCGACCGGCTTCATCGCTTTCGCCTCGTTCATCGTCGATCAGGTCGTGTGGACCGCCACCATCATCGGCCTGTTCTTCCTGCTGACCACGCTGGTCGACGAGATGGCGGTGGAACTGCCCAAGCGCAACTCGCGGGTGTCGCTCGTGCTGCAAACGAGCGTGGGCCTGCGCCGGCGCACGCTGGAGCAGATCGGCATCCTGTTCTCCGGCATTTTCAAGCTGGTGATGATCGCGCTCGGCGTCATGCTGATTCTCGCTCCCTGGGGCGTCGAATCGAACGACATGTTCTCGTCGCTGCGCGCGGTCCAGAACGGCTTCACCATCGGCGAAGTGCGCATGTCGCCGGTGGATATCGTCGGCGCGATCATTACTTTCGCCATCGCGCTGACGGTCAGCCGCATCATCCAGCGCTGGCTGTCGATCCATTTCCTGCCCGCCACCGGCCTCGACATCGGCATCCGCAACTCCATCGCGACCGGTGTCGGCTACATCGGTTTCTTCCTCGGCTTCGCGCTGGCCTTCATGCAGATCGGCCTGAGCCTCGACCGGATCGCGATCGTCGCGGGTGCGCTGTCGGTCGGCATCGGCTTCGGCCTGCAATCCATCGTCAACAACTTCGTTTCGGGCCTCATCCTCTTGTGGGAGCGCCCGATCAAGGTGGGCGACTGGGTCGTGGTCGGCCCCGAGGAGGGCTACGTGAAGCGCATCAACGTGCGCGCCACGGAAATCGAGACCTTCGACCGCGCGGCGGTGATCGTGCCGAACTCGAACCTCGTGTCGGGAACGGTGAAGAACTGGCTGCACCGCGACCGCATGGGCAGGCTCATCATATCCGTCGGCGTCAGCTACGCCGCCGACCCGGACGAGGTGCGCGAGCTGATGCTCGCCTGCGCGCGGGAGCATCAGCAGGTGCTAGAGACGCCGGCGGCCCATGTCCTCCTGCGGGCGTTCGAGCCGACCATGCTGCGTTTCGAGCTGCGGTGCTTCATTCCCAACGTCGAGAACAGGCTCACGGTATCGAGCGAACTCAACTTCGCCGTGCTGCGGGCGCTGCGCGATCGCGATCTCGTGCCGGTGCGGCCGATGGTATGGGAAGAATGGCGGTTCGGGCGCAAGGGGCCGCTCACGGACGAGGCGGGCTACAACCTTCATCAGGGGCAGGATGACACGGGAGCGACGATATCATGATCACGGCGGGGCTCTCGTTGGCAAAGGCCGCCCTGCTGGCCTGCCTCGCGCTGGGGCTGACATCCTGCGCGGAAAAACCGCCCGTCACGGGCGGCGTCGCGCCGTTCTACCGTCATCTCGACCGTCAGGACGCGGCCGTGGACGCACAGGCGGCGGCGGAAATTCTCTCCGCCTACCGGCGTAACCACGGCCTCGCACCGCTGACCCTCGACCCGGCGCTGTCCGCCGCCGCGCAGGCGAGCGCCTCGGCAGCGGCGCGCGCGGACAAACCCGCATCCGCCGATGCGCTCAAGGCGCGGCTGGCGGGATCCGGCGTGAGATCGCCCGGCGCCAACCTCTCGGCCGGCTACCGGACGCTGGCGGAAGCCTTTTCCGGCTGGCGCGAGTCACCGCAGCACAACCGCGTGCTGCTGCAACGGTCCGCCACGCGCTTCGGCATCGCGACGGCCTACGCGCCGGGCTCGAAATACAGAGTCTACTGGGCGCTCGTGGTGGCCGCAGATTGAGTGCGGGCGCCACGAGCGGGCAGGGCAGGGCAAATCGATACGTCAGGCGCTGACCTGATAATCCTTCACGTCGGTAAAACGTATCTGCGGCCAGCGTTCCACCTCGTAATTCAGCGAGAACGCCGTCGAGGCCATGAACACCGGCGCGCCGTCGAGATCGACCGCGAGCGCCGAGCCGTTGGCGTTCATGAACTTGTCGAGCTCTTCCCGCGTGTCGCTGTCGACCCAGCGGCAGACCGAGAAACGCGTCGTCTCGTAATCGATCGGCAGGCCGTACTCACCCATCAGGCGCGTTTTCAGCACGTCGAGCTGGAGCGCGCCGACGACGCCGACGATGGGGGCCGAGCCGTCCTGGGGCAGGAAAAGCTGCACCACGCCTTCCTCCGCCATCTGTTGCAGCGCCTCGCGCAGCTTCTTGGCCTTCATGGCGTCGGTCAGCTTGATGCGGCGCATGATTTCCGGCGCGAAGGAGGGCACACCGCGAAAGACGACATCCTCGCCCTCGGTCAGCGTATCGCCGATGCGCAGGGTGCCGTGGTTGGGAATGCCCACGACGTCGCCCGCATAGGCTTCGTCGGCGATGGCGCGATCCTGCGCGAAGAAAAACTGCGGCGCGGAAAGGCTCATCGGCTTGCCGGTGCGCACGAGCTTCGCCTTCATGCCCCGCGTGAGCTTGCCCGAGCAGATGCGCATGAAGGCGATGCGGTCGCGGTGGTTCGGGTCCATGTTCGCCTGGATCTTGAACACGAAACCGGTCATCTTCGGCTCGTCCGCCCGCACGGTGCGGGTCTGCGCCTGCTGCTCGCGCGGCGGCGGCGCGAAGGCGCCCATCGCGTCGATAAGGTCCTTCACGCCGAAATTGCGCAGCGCGCTGCCGAAGAACACGGGCGTCAGATGGCCTTCCCGGAACGCGGCGAGGTCGAACGGGCGACAGCCCTCGCGTGCCAGTTCGACTTCCTCCAGCCACGCATCGCGCTCGTATTCCGGCACAAGCTCCAGCACCGCCGGATCGCCGGGACCGTCGACCTCGATCGCCGGGCCGTCCTTGTCGATCTGGCGGATGGTGTCGTTCGCCAGATCGTAGGTGCCGGCAAAAGTCTTGCCGCGGCTGATCGGCCAGTTGACGGGCGCGGTATCCAGCGCAAGCGTCTTCTCGATCTCGTCGAGCAGGTCGAAGGGATCGCGGATATCACGGTCCAGCTTGTTGATGAAAGTGACGATCGGAATATCGCGCAGGCGGCAGACCTCGAACAGCTTGCGCGTCCGCGCCTCGATGCCCTTGGCGGCGTCGATCACCATCACCGCCGAATCGACGGCGGTCAGCGTGCGGTAGGTGTCTTCCGAAAAGTCCTCGTGGCCCGGCGTGTCGAGCAGGTTGAAGACATGGCCGCCGTATTCGAACGTCATCACCGAAGTGACGACCGAAATGCCGCGCTCGCGCTCGATCCCCATCCAGTCCGAACGGGTCTGGACGCGGTTCTTCTTGGCCTTGACCTCGCCGGCAAGCTGGATGGCGCCGCCGAAAAGCAGGATCTTTTCGGTCAGCGTGGTCTTGCCGGCGTCGGGGTGGGAGATGATGGCGAAGGTCCGGCGAAGGGCCTCCGGGGAAGGTTTGTCGCTCATTGCATGCCGGGTGGGTGACGGAAAGCCGCTTTTCGCGCGAAACGACGCGCAATGCAAGCGGCGCGTCACGACCCGGCGGAACGCGAAGTCTTTCCGTGTTTCATTGCAACGCAGAAAGACAAAGCTTTTCAACCCATCGCGTTTCCTTCACGCAAGCCGATATTCGCCTTGCCCGAAAACGCTTCAATTGCCGCCGCGCAGCCGCTCCAGCAGCGTGGCGGTCGGGTAGCCGTCCGCCGGCAGGCCGTAACGAAGCTGGGCCTCGCGGGTGCCGGCCCGCGTGTCCGCGCCGATCATGCCGTCGACCTTGCCGGCAGCGAAGCCGCGCGCATTCAGCAGGCGCTGCAACTCGCTGACCTGCTTGGGCCCCAGATGATTGATCTTGCCGCCGCGCCGCACGGCAGGCTCGCCGTCCAGCCGGTTGGCGAAGTAGCCGACCGTGGTGACGTAGATGAAAGACTGATTCCACTTCAGCAGAATGTGGAAATTGGGATAGGCGAGGAAAGCCGGGCCGTCCTTGCCCATCGGCAGCAGCAGGGAGGAGGACAGGCCGTCGGCAGGCAGGCGGGAGCCGTCCGCGCGGGTGACGCCAAGGCTCGCCCAGCGCGAGCGCGGCTGGTTCCGGTCCAGCCCGGCGTTCTCCCATGGCAGTTCAGCCGGCACGCGCACTTCCTCCAGCCACGGCTGTCCGCGCCGCCAGCCGAGTTTCGACAGGTAGTTGCCGGCGGAGCCGAGCGCGTCGGCGGTATCGCGGATGAGGTCGCGCCGTCCGTTGCCGTTGTAGTCGAGCGCGTGACGAAGGTAATCGGAGGGCATGAACTGCACCTGCCCGATTTCGCCGGCCCACGCACCGACCATCTGCGAGGGAGCGAGATCGCCGCGCTCGATGAGCCGCAGCGCATCGATGAGCTGCGGGCGGAAAAGCTGCGGGCGGCGGCAGTCGTAGGCGAGCGTGGCAAGCGACCTCAACGCCGGGAACTTGCCGTTGTTGGCGCCGAAATCCGTCTCCAGCCCCCAGAACGCGGTGATGATGGAGGCGGGCACGCCGAAATCGGCCTCGATCCGCTGAAAAGTGCCGCGATGCGCGGCGATCTGCTTGCGCCCCTGCTGCAAGCGCCCGGCGGACACCATGCGATCGGAGAATTGCAGGAAGCTCTGTCCGAAAACGCCCTGTCCGCGGTCGAGCGACACGACCTTGGGATCGTAGGCCACGCCGTCGAGACCGGCGGAAACGGCGGCGGGCGATATCCCCGCGGAGAGGGCCTCGCGCCGAACGCCTTCAAGCCACGATCCGAAGCCGCCCTCCCGCTGACAGGCGGCGTTCGCGGCGGCGGGAAGAAACATTGCCGAAGCGGCGAGAGATGCCGCGATAGCGGCCCTGATCACATTGCGCTGCATATCGTGGCCCCTCATTCCGACGGGGAGTTTGGCAGATGTCGCCGGTACGTCAAGACCGCGCCGAAAACAATCGCGGCCCGAGCAGATGAAACGCGATGCCGGCCGCCGCAAGGCCCGTTCCCGCCAGCGCCACGCCCGGCCAGCCGCCGAATCGCCATGCCAGCGTGCCGATGAACGAGCCCGACGTGCCGCCGATGAAATAGGCCGTCATGAAGATGGTGTTGACGCGGTTGCGCGCCTGCGGCTGAAGGGCGAAAATGCGCGTCTGGCTGGCGATCTGCACGCCTTGCAGGCCGATATCGAGCACGATGACGCCGACGACGAGGCCGATGAGGAGATGGCCGGAGACGCCCATGATGGCGAAGGCCACGACGAGCAGCACCGTTGCCCCCCCGACGATGGCGCGCGGCGCGATATGGTCGGCGAGCCGCCCGGCGATGGTTGCCGTCAACGCGCCCGCAAGGCCGATCAGGCCGAACAGGCCGGCCACCGTCGGCCCGTAGCCGAGTTCGGGACTGGCGAGATGCGGCGTGAGCGTGGTCCAGAACACGTTGAACGTGGCGAAGGCGAAGGCGGCGACGACGGTCGCCTCGCGCAGCACCGGCTCTTCCCGCCACAGCGGCAGCAGGGAACGCAACAGCGCGCCGTAGCCGAGCGACGACGTGGCCGCGAGCGGCGGAAGGGCGAAGCGCACGACGCCCGCAACGAGCACCATCATCGCCGCCGCGATGAGGAACATCGCCCGCCAGCCGGCGAGGTCGGCAACCAGCCCGGCCAGCGCCCGCGCGCCCAGAATACCGGTGAGCAATCCCGCCATGACGATGCCGATGACGCTGCCGCGCGTTTCCGGCGGGCTCAATGCCGCCGCCATCGGAATCGTGTATTGCGCGACGATCGAGAACATCCCGACGCAGAAACTCGCCAGCAACAACAGCGGAAACGTGGGCGCGGCGCTCGCCGCCAGCAGCGCCAGCACGAGCAGCCCAATCACGCGCAGAATGAGGCCGCGCCGCTCGAAGCGGTCGCCCAGCGGCGCCAGCAGCGCAAGGCCGATGGTGTAACCCGCCTGCGTCGCGGTGGTGATGAAGCCGGCGGAGGTCTCGGGCGCCCCGAGGTCGCGCGCCATCAGCACCATCATCGGCTGGTTGTAGTAAGTGTTGGCGACGGCGAAGGCGCAGACCGCCGCCATGGCGAAAACCGTGGAGAAACCGAGGGCGTGCGGCGCAGGCGCGGCGGCGGCGGATGACGGCGTGCGGAGGGAAGCCATTGTCACTTTCCCATGCGAGTGGAAGCGGCAGGGAACGCCGCCGGCGAAAAGTGCCGACAGGCTCCCTCCCGCGCAAGGGCCGACCGGACATGGCCCCGCTGCGTTGCCGTCATTACACGTCGAGATTGGCGACAGCCAGCGCGTTGTCCTGAATGAACTCGCGCCGCGGCTCCACCACGTCGCCCATCAGCTTGACGAAGATATCGTCCGCCGCCGCCACCTCGCGCACGCGCACCTGCAACAGTGAACGGTTGTCGCGATCGAGCGTCGTTTCCCACAACTGATCGGGGTTCATCTCGCCCAGCCCCTTGTAGCGCTGCATCTGCAAGCCTTTGCGGCCGGAGGCCGTCACGCTCTCGAACAGCGACACCGGACCGGTGACGACGGACGTCTCGCCCTTGCGGGTCAGGCTCGCCGGGCGGCCGTAGGCGTCCTGAAGGCGGGGCGACAGCTCGTCGAGACGCCGCGCGTCGGCCGATTCCAGCAGGGCGAGGTCGAGCGTGGCCACCTGCCGCACGCCCCGCACCGTGCGCGAGAGCACGAAACCGCCGGCGGCGACGCTGCCCTCCCAGCCGCGTTCCGTCTCGTCGGAAATCGCGTCGAGCCGGCGGGCGACATAGGCCGCGGCCTCCAGCGCCTTGTCGGGCTCGTCGAGCAGTTGCGGGCGCAGCGCCCCGGCGATGGCCGCCTGCTCCACGACGACGCGGTTGTAGCGCGTGTGCAGATGGTCGAGCACCTGACGCACCATGCGCGCCTCTTCCACCAGCGTGCGCAGATCAGCGCCCGCGCGCTCCTCGCCGCTCGCGACCTTGAGCACCGCCCCGTCGGTGCCCACCTCGATCAGATAATCCTCGAGCGCACGCTCATCCTTCAGGTATTGCTGGGATTTGCCGCGCGTCACCTTGTAGAGCGGCGGCTGGGCGATGAAGATATGGCCGCGCTCGATCAGTTCAGGCATCTGGCGGAAGAAGAACGTCAGCAGCAGCGTGCGGATGTGGCTGCCGTCGACGTCGGCGTCCGTCATGATGATGATCTTGTGGTAGCGCAGTTTCTCCGGCTTGAAATCCTCGCGCCCGATGCCGGTGCCCAGCGCCGTGATCAGCGTGCCGATTTCCTGGCTGGAGAGCATCTTGTCGAACCGAGCGCGCTCGACGTTGAGGATCTTGCCCCGCAGCGGCAGCACGGCCTGATACTCGCGGGCGCGGCCCTGCTTGGCGGAGCCGCCGGCCGAGTCGCCCTCGACGAGGAACAGCTCGGATTTCGCCGGATCGCGCTCCTGACAATCGGCGAGCTTGCCGGGGAGCGACGCGATGTCGAGCGCGCCCTTGCGGCGCGTCAGCTCGCGCGCGCGCCTCGCCGCCTCGCGGGCCGCCGCCGCTTCCACCACCTTCGCCATGACCGTCTTCGCGTCCGCCGGGTTTTCCTCGAACCACGTCGCCAGCGTTTCGTTGAGCACGCTCTCGACCACCGGGCGCACCTCGGAAGACACGAGCTTGTCCTTGGTCTGCGAGGAAAATTTCGGATCGGGCACCTTCACGGAGACGATGGCCGTGAGCCCCTCGCGGCAATCGTCGCCGGTCAGCGACACCTTTTCCTTCTTCGTCGTGCCGGAGGATTCCGCATAGCCGTTCACCTGCCGGGTGAGGGCCGCGCGGAAGCCGGCCAGATGCGTGCCGCCGTCGCGCTGCGGGATGTTGTTGGTGAAGCACAGCACATTCTCGTGATAGCTGTTGTTCCACCACAGCGCGACCTGCACCTCGATGCCGTCGCGGCGGCCCTCCACCACGATCGGCTTCTCGATGAGCGGCTGCTTGGCGCGGTCGACATAACGCACGAAAGCCTCGATGCCGCCCTCGTAATGCATCTCCTCCGCCTTGCGCTCGGCGGAGCGGTTGTCGGTGAGCAGAATGCGCACGCCGGAATTGAGGAACGCGAGTTCCCGCAGCCGATGCTCCAGCGTGGCGTAGTCGTACTCCGTCATGGAGAAGGTTTCGGGGCTTGCCAGAAACGTCACCTCCGTGCCGCGCCGGCCGGCTGCATCGCCGATCGCCGCCAGCGGCGCCACCGCCTCGCCGTGGCGAAACTCGATGAGATGCTCGCGGCCGCCGCGCCAGATGCGCAGCTTCAGCCAGGTGGAAAGCGCGTTGACGACCGACACGCCGACGCCGTGCAGACCGCCGGAAACCTTGTAGGAATTCTGGTCGAACTTGCCGCCGGCATGAAGCTGGGTCATGATGACCTCGGCCGCCGAAATGCCTTCCTCCGCATGGATATCGGTGGGGATGCCGCGCCCGTTGTCGGTGACGGTGACGGAGCCGTCGGCGTTGAGCGTGACGGTGACGAGATCGGCATAGCCGGCAAGCGTCTCGTCGATGGCGTTGTCGACGACCTCGTAGACCATGTGATGCAGGCCGGAGCCGTCATCGGTATCGCCGATATACATGCCCGGCCGTTTGCGAACGGCGTCGAGCCCCTTCAGCACCTTGATCGAGTCGGCTCCGTATTCGTCGGGCTGAAGCTCACGGGCGGGTTCGGACATTACGCTTCCTTGAGGTATACACGCCACGGGGGCGGGGAGATCCATCGGCGCGGAACAGGCGAGCGCAACCGGACGAATCGCCGCGCGGCCGACAAGCTAATGTAATGTCGGGAAACGAAAATTGCACCCTTCGCGGGCCATTTCCCCACGCGATCCGGGCTTATGACACCCGCGCCGCCGTCGGGGCATGGGAGCGACGGCGCTTCAGGGAGCGCCTCAGCCGAGCCGGCCCAGAAAATGCCCCAGCCGCATCAGTCCCTCGGGCCAGGGACCGTGACCGGAGGCCGCATTGAGGTGGCCGACCTCTCCGGCGTCGACGATCTGCGCCCCCCAGTCGAGCGCGATTTCCTGCGCACGGGCGAAGGTGCAGAACGGATCGTTGCGGCTGGCCACCAGCAGGGCCGGAAAGGGCAGGGGCGCCGTCGGGACCGGCGCGAACGCACCGACCTGCGGCGGCAGATCGGCCGCCTGCTCCGCATCGGGAACCGCGACGAGAAAACCGCCGATCACCTTGCCCGCCGCGAACCGGGGCGCCGCATGCGCGGCGGCGAGGGTGCCGAGGCTATGGGCGACGATCACGGCCGGCCGCGTCGCGGCCGCGACGGCCTGCACGAGATTCTCCACCCACGCCTCGCGGTCCGGGTTGTGCCAGTCCGCCTGTTCGACGCGCGTCGCCGACGACAGGCGTTCCTCCCAGCGGCTTTGCCAATGATCCTCATCCGAACCCGCAAGACCGGGCACGATCAGCACGTCGCATTGAGAAATGCGCATCACGACTCTCCGAAGACCCGCCGGAAAATGGTATCGACATGCTTGAAGTGATAGCCGAGATCGAAATTCTCCTCGATTTCGGCATCGGACAGAACGGCCCCGACCTCCTTGTCGTTCTTCAGCAGCGTGAGGAAATCGCCTTCCCCGCGCCACACCGGCATGGCGTTGCGCTGCACCAGCCGATAGGCGTCCTCGCGGGAGACGCCCTTCTGCGTCAGCGCGAGCAGCACCCGCTGAGAGTGCACCAGCCCGCCGAGCCTGTCCAGATTGGCCTGCATGTTCTGCGGGTAGACGACCAGCTTGTCGATGACCCCGGCAAGCCGCGCCAGCGCGAAATCGAGCGTCACCGTCGCATCCGGCCCGATCATGCGCTCGACGGAGGAATGCGAGATGTCGCGCTCATGCCACAGCGCCACGTTCTCCATCGCCGGCAGGGCATAGGCGCGCACCATGCGGGCGAGGCCGGTGAGGTTTTCCGTCAGCACGGGGTTGCGCTTGTGCGGCATGGCCGAAGAGCCCTTCTGCCCTTCGGAGAAGAACTCTTCCGCCTCGTAAACCTCGCTGCGTTGCAGATGGCGCACCTCCACGGCCAGCCGCTCCACGGACGAGGCGATGACCGCGAGCGTCGCGAAATACATGGCATGCCGGTCGCGCGGGATGACCTGCGTGGAGACGGGCTCCACCGACAGGCCGAGCTTTTCGGCGACATAAGCCTCGACGGAAGGGTCGATATTGGCGAAGGTGCCGACCGCCCCCGAAATGGCGCAGGTCGCGATTTCCGCGCGCGCCGCGACGAGCCGCTCCCGCGCGCGGGAAAACTCCGCATACGCCTGCGCCAGCTTCAGCCCGAAAGTCACGGGCTCGGCATGGATGCCGTGCGAGCGGCCGATGGTGGGCGTGAGCTTGTACTCGAAGGCGCGCCGCTTCAGCGCCGCGAGCAGCGCGTCGAGATCGGCGAGGAGGATGTCGCTTGCCCGCGCAAGCTGGACATTGAGGCAGGTGTCGAGCACGTCGGAAGACGTCATCCCCTGATGCACGAAGCGCGCCTCGGGACCGACGATCTCGGCCAGATGCGTCAGGAACGCGATGACGTCGTGCTTGACCTCGCGCTCGATGGCGTCGATGCGGGCGACGTCGAACGTGGCCTTCGATCCCTTCTCCCAGACGATTTCCGCCGCTTCCTTCGGCACCACGCCGAGTTCGGCGAGTGCGGTGGTGGCGTGCGCCTCGATCTCGAACCAGATGCGGAACTTCGTTTCCGGCGACCAGATGGCGACCATCCCGGGGCGGCTGTAACGCGGAATCATCTCGGTACCTCAGGCAAAAATTCTGTCAGACCCATTCACCAATAACGGATTCGCCGGCCTTGCGAATGGCGGAAATATTATCGGCATACGCCGCGGGCCCGCCACGGAACACGGCCGAGCCGGCCACGAGCGCGCGCGCGCCGGCGCGCACGATCGCCGGCGCGGTTTCCGCGGTCACGCCGCCGTCGACCTCGATCACGATCGGCCGCTCGCCGATGAGCGCACGCGCCTGCGCCACCTTCCCGACGGCGGCGGGGATGAAGGTCTGTCCGCCGAAACCGGGGTTGACGCTCATCACCAGAATGAGATCCACGTCATCCAGCACATGTTCGAGCGCGCTCACGGGCGTCGCCGGGTTGAGCGCGACGCCGGCCTTCTTGCCCAGATGGCGGATGGTTTGCAGGGTGCGGTGGAGATGCGGCCCGGCCTCGACATGGGCGGTGATGATGTCGGCGCCCGCGTCGGCAAACGCCGGCAGGTAGGGATCGACGGGCGCGATCATGAGATGCACGTCGAGAATCTTGCGCGTCAGCGGCCGGATGGCGCGCACCACCTCCGGCCCGAAGCTGATGTTGGGCACGAAGTGACCGTCCATCACATCGACATGCACCCAGTCGGCGCCCGCGCCGTCGATGGCCTTGACCTCCTCGCCGAAGCGGGCGAAATCGGACGCGAGAATCGAGGGAGCTATAGACAGAGACGACATGCCGCGCACCGGGTTGACAGGTTCCATGAACATGTCAGGCGCGTAGCATGTCAGGGGCGGGAGCGCAACGCGGCAATGCCTGCCGCGCATTTTCCGTCACCGCGCGGGAGAGGCCGTGCCGCCCGCAGCCCTTCTTCCGGCGGCGGGCAGCATCCGGCCCGCCACGTCGTCGCGCCAGATGAACTGATGCACCAGCACCATGCCGACATGGCCGGCGATGAGAAGCAGCAGCACCCATGCCAGCAGGCCGTGCGCCGCATTCGCCGGCGCCATCAGCCACGCGGTCTGTTCTCCGGTGGCCGGAAACAGCGGGATGCCGAAGGGCTGGAAACCCCGGCCCGAACCGTAGGCGCGCAGAAGCGCCAGCAGCGGCACGACCAGCATCAGGACGTAAAGCGCGAGATGCCCCGCTTTCGCCAGCAGCCCGAGCACGCCGGGCTCGTAGAAGGGGCGACGGCTGCGATTCGTCAGCCCCCAGAGCAACCGCACGACGATCAGCGTGAAAAGCAGCGCACCGATGGCGCCGTGCGAGCCGACGAAGAAGGAAACCGGCGGAACGCGCCCGAATATGCCGCGCAGCACCATCCCCGTGAACTGCCAGAGCAACAGCCCCGCCATGCCCCAATGCAGCACACGGCTGACGATGCCGTATTTTTCCCGCGTATCAAGCCATTGCATCGTCTCATGCCTCAACTGATGCGAAATCCGTCCGGCCAGACTGACCGAAACTGCGCCGTGCGACAAATGACAATGACGTGTGGGGCGCGTCAACCGGCGTTTTGCCGCTCCCAGAATACCGCGCCGGAGAAGCGGAAGACCGTCTCGCCGCCCGCGTTGACGGCCAGATTGTCCGTTTCCACGATGCCCCAGCCCGGCCGCGACGATGACACGCGCCGGGCCGTGATCGTGCTGCTGTAGGTCAGCCGATCGCCGGCATAGACGGGCCGCAGCCAGCGCAGTCCGGTGAAGCCGGGCGACGGGCCGAGCCGGGCCGCCGGCGCGTCGGCCGAGCGCGTTTCAGCCTCCCGATAAGCCACGTTGAGCTTCATCCACACCGCCGCCGTATGCCACCCGGAGGCGCAAAGCGCACCGAAATGCGTGCCGCGCGCGGCCTCGGGATCGGTATGGAAAGGCTGCGGATCGAATGCATGGGCGAAACGAACGATCTCCTCGGCGGTAAAATGATGGCTGCCGAGCGCCACCGTGCTGCCGACGGCAAGATCGTCGAGCCAGAGGCGCGGCGCACCGGCGAGCGGCGCTTCCGGCTGCGCCGGCACGCCGGCGGGCGGGCGCTCCTGCGGCCGCGCCGCTGCGGGCAGCGCGTCGCGGCGGCCGAACATCACCCACGCACGCTGCCGGTAGACGGTTTCCTCGTGCTGGTTCAGCACGTCGAAAGCGAAATCCACCAGCCCCATGTCCGGGCGGCTGCGGGATGCGCGCGTCTCGACGATGGTCTGACGCACGCGCAACGTGTCGCCCGGCCGCACAGGCTTCACCCAGCGCCCCTCGTCGACGCCGGGCGAGCCCATGCTGGTGGAATCCACGAGCACGTGATCGTAGAACATCCGCATGACAACGGCGCAGGTATGCCAGCCGGAGCCGATCAGCGTGCCCGCGAAACTCATGCGCGCGGCCTGTGCGTCGACATGCATGGGCTGGGGATCGTATTCGCTCGCAAAGGCGATGATATCGTCCGCGCTCAGGGTGCGCGAGCCGTAGGTCACGACATCGCCGGCAACGAAATCCTCGAAGAAACAGGTGGCCACGCCTTCATCTCCTGTGCGCTTCCGATGGCCGGCGATCGTCCCGCCCGCCTCCCCGTCGTGCCGGTTCCGCCCCGCCGGCGTGGCCGGCGCGGCGTCCTAACACTTGTTTGTTTCTTGCTACACCAGTGTCACGGCCGCCACAAGAGCCCCGGCGACGAGGGAGGCGAGGGAGACGGCCGCGATGAGCAGGCCGTAGCGCCGCGAGCCGAGGGCGAGGCTGTAGGCCATCTTGGCGAGAATGTTGGTGGCGATGGCGGCCAGAATCGACAGTTCCCGCGTGCCGGCCGACAGCGCCGCGTCCGACAGGCGGGTGATCGAGAGAATGACCGAGTCGATATCGACCAGCCCCATGATCACGGAAACGGCGACGGTTCCCTGATCGCCGAAAGTCGCCGCCGCGACGCGCGCGGCGACGGTGGCGAAGGCGATGATCGCGGCAAGCTTCACCACGGAGCCGATCTCGAACGGATTCTCCGCGCCCGGCCGGGAGCGATCGGCGGATGCGGCCGCGTCCGGCGCCGCAACCGTCATCATGGAGCAGACGACGGCCGCGGCGGTGATCACGACGGTGATGCCGGCGAGCGCCGGGAGCAGCGTCGACAGCATGGCGGGCGCGAACAGCATCACCAGAACGATGCCGCGCGTCACCGACACCGCGCTCGCGGCGAGCGCGCCGGCGGCGATGGTGTGAACCGGCAACGGTCCGGCCGCCGAATCCCGCGCCGCCGTCAGCGCCACCGCCGTCGAGGAGACGAGCCCGCCGGCGATGCCGGCGATCAGCGGGCCGCGCGAAGCGCCGAAAATCCGCTCCGCCACATAGCCGACGAACGACACGCCCGCCAGCGCGATGGCGAACACCCATATCTCGGCAGGGTTCACGGCGTCGAAGGGGTCGACGGTGCGGTCGGGCAACAGCGGCAGCACGATGAAGGCCATCGCGAGCAGGAAGACGGCGGAACGCAGCTCCGGCCACGTCAGGCGGGCGACGAAGGCATGCAGCGTCTCGCGGCCGGCCAGCAGCAGGGTGAGCGCGATGGCCGCAGCCCCCGCCGTGGCGGGATCGCCGAGAACGGCGAGGCAGCCGAGCAGCAGTGTGGCCTGCCCGGCGATCACCGTGGTGACGCTGAAATCGTGCTCCTCCTGCGCCTCCCGCCATTTGAACAGGCCGAACACGGCGGAAAAGGCCAGGAACACCGCGCCCGCGAGCATGGCGGGAGCCGATGGAAATGCGGCGGCGCCCGCCTGCGCCACCGCGCCGGTGAGCCCGCCGAGCAGGCCCGTGATGCCGAAGGTGCGGATGCCGGCCGTGCGCGCCCCCGGCGCATCGGCGCGGTCCCGCCAATGCCGTTCCGTGCCGACGAGCAAACCGATCGCCAGCGACAGCCCGAGCTGAAAAACGAGCGACGACGTATCCATCCGCCGTCCGCTCAGCCTCGCTCGTCGCTGGTGACGACGAGTTCCACCCTGTCGGCGGCGAAAGCGGTCTGCCCGAGCTGGATCGGCACACCGTCCACATCGGCGTCGATGCCGGTCGCCGTGATCACCAGCCGGCCCGGCGCAAGGTCGAGATGGACGGCTTCGTCGCGGGTCGCCGTGCGGGCGGAAATGCGCGTCTCCACCCGGAAAAAATCGGCGACGCCGCAATCCGCCATCGCCGGCGTGACCGCGAGGTGCCGGCGGTAGGCCTCCTCGAACCCCTCGAAACGCGGCAGCGGCAGGTAAAGCATGCTGCACGACACCGGCGTGCCGTCGGCGAAGCGCCGCGCTCTCACCGCAAGCACGGGAGCGCCTTCCGCCACGCCGAGCGCGCGCGCCACCATCGGCGCGGCCGGCTGCCGCTCCGCGCCGAGAAACTCGCCCCCCGGCTCATGACGCTCGCGCAGGACGTTCTCGGAAAAGCGCGTGCGCGGGCCGATGGGATAGGCGAGCGGCCTGTTCTCGACGAAAGTGCCGCGCCCCTGCGTGGCGCGCAGGAGCCCGCGGTCGGCCAGCGTCGCCAGGGCGCGGCGCACGGTGTGACGATTGACCCCGAAACGCGCCGCCAATTGCGCCTCGGTGGGCAGTTGCGTGCCGGGCGCCAGGCGCTGGGTCGCGATATCCGCCTCGATCTCATCGGCGATGCGCCGCCATGCTGCCACGCCTTCGCCGCGCACAAGCGCCGGCGAGGGCTCGTGCACACCTTCCCGGACGGCCGAAGCTCCCTGTCGTGTCGTCATCTTCCGGTCGTCCATTTCCCTTAGTTGTCGATGATCGTCCCGCTGGCCATGCGGCCTTCGACGGCCTGTCATCAAACCGTCACTGGACACTTTCAATCCTGTTGTCTATACATGTAAACAAATTTGTTGTCGGGTAAGGTCGGTCCCGCAAGTCCGGCCTTCGATTGCGGCGACGTTATCGTTCCCGATCCCGATGTCACCTGCAACCGCAAAAGACGAAAATATGGTCGATACAGCCAGCATTGGCGCGGAATTTGCCCAGCAACCGGCCCGCCGGCGCGTGATGGCCCTGTGCGCTGCGGCGACGTCGGACGACTTGCGCGAGGCGCTCGGTTCGCTTGCCCCGGCGTCCGGGCCGGCGGATCTGCGCCCGCCGGAGACGGGCCTCGTGATGGTGCAGGGGCGCATGGGCGGCGACGGTGCGCCGTTCAACATCGGCGAGGCGACCGTTTCGCGCGCCGCCGTGCGCGTAGGCGACCATAGCGGCTTCGCCTACCATCTCGGCCGCGACCGGGAGCGGGCGCGGCTCGCGGCGACCCTCGACGCGCTCTGGCAGGACGAAGCGCACCGCGCGGCGGTGGAGGCGGCGCTTGCGCCGGTCGAGGCGCGTCTGGCGGAGGAAGCGGGCGTGCGGGCGGCGCGGACGGCGGCGACCCGCGTCAATTTCTTCACCATGGTGCGGGGAGAGGATTGATGACCGATGCGCTCCATTCTCTTCCGGCAGCGGGTTTTTCCGATGCGGCAGGCCAGTCGCAGGCGCTTTTCCGCGTGCTGATGGATGCGCTGGCCCGCCCCGGCACCATCGGGCGGATGCCCTTCGATATCGCGCCGCCCGCGCCGTTGACGCCGGAAGTGGCGGCCGTCGCCCTGACGCTGGCCGACCGGGAAGCGCCTCTGTGGCTCGACGCGGCGCTGTCGGAGGCAGAGGCCGTATCCTCCTACCTGCGCTTTCACACCGGCGCGCCGGTCGTCGGCGATCCGGCCGATGCCGCCTTCGCGCTGATCAGTGATCCTGGCCGCATGCCGGCGCTGGAGACGTTCGCGCAGGGGCTTGAGGATTATCCCGACCGTTCGACCACGCTCGTCATCGCGGCCGAGACGATCACCGCCGCGCCGGCGGACGACGCCGGCGCCCTCGTTCTCGAAGGTCCGGGCATCGCGGGGCGGGCGGCGCTTGCCGTCGCGCCGCTGCCGGCGGATTTCCGGGCGCAGTTGCGGCGCAACCGGGCGCGCTTTCCGCGCGGCGTCGATTGCCTGTTCGCCGGCGGCGGGCGGATCGCCGCCATCCCGCGCTCGTCCACTTTGATCGAGGGGATGTGACGATGTATGTCGCGGTCAAGGGCGGCGAGGCCGCCATCGACAACGCCCACCGGCTTCTCGCCCATGCCCGGCGCGGCGACCCGGCGACGGCCGAAATCACGCCGGCGCAGATCGCCGGCCAACTCACGCTGGCGACCGAGCGCGTCATGGCGGAGGGCTCGCTTTACGATCCCGCGCTCGCCGCCCTGGCCATCAAGCAGGCACGCGGCGATCTCGTGGAGGCGATCTTTCTCGTGCGCGCCTTTCGCACCACGTTGCCGCGCTTCGGGCAATCGGCGCCCGTCGACACGGCGGCGATGGCCATCGAGCGGCGCATTTCGGCCACCTACAAGGACCTGCCGGGCGGGCAGGTGCTGGGGCCGACGTTCGACTACACGCACCGGCTGATCGATTTTCTGCTGGAGGCGGGCGGCACAGTGCCCGAACCGGCGCAGGCCGGCATTGACACTGACACGAACATCGGCGACGGGCCGGCCGCCGCGCCGCGCGTCACCGACCTGCTGGACCATGAAAGCCTGATCGAACGCGAGCCGGGCGGCGAGGGAGGCCCCGCGCCCGACATCACGCGCGAGCCGATGGCTTTTCCCGCCGGACGCGACCAGCGCTTGCAGGCGCTGGCGCGCGGCGACGAAGGTTTTCTGCTCGCGCTCGGCTATTCCACCCAGCGCGGCTACGGGCGCACGCATCCCTTCGTGGGCGAAATCCGCTTCGGCGAGGTGGCGGTGGAATTCGTGCCGGAGGAGCTTGGTTTCGCGGTGCCGCTCGGCACCATTCGCCTCACCGAATGCCAGATGGTCAACCAGTTCCGCGGCTCGGCCGACAAGCCGCCGCAGTTCACGCGCGGCTACGGCCTCGTGTTCGGCCAGAGCGAGCGCAAGGCGATGGCGATGGCGCTCGTGGACCGCGCCTTGCGCGCCCGCGAGTTCGGCGAGGAAACCGGCGCGCCGGCGCAGGATGAGGAATTCGTGCTCTCCCATTGCGACAACGTGCAGGCGACGGGCTTCGTGGAGCATCTGAAACTGCCGCATTACGTCGATTTCCAGGCCGAGCTGGAGCTGGTCCGCCGCATGCGCGGCGAGCGGACGGGCGAAACGGAAGGAGCGCGGGAATGAGCGAAAGCGGAAACGCGCCGGAAGCGGGCCGGACGCACGGCTACAACTTCGCCTATCTCGACGAGCAGACGAAGCGCATGATCCGGCGCGCGATCCTCAAGGCGATCGCCATCCCCGGCTATCAGGTGCCCTTCGCCTCGCGGGAAATGCCGATGCCCTACGGCTGGGGCACCGGCGGCGTGCAGGTGACGGCGGCGATCATCGGCCGCGACGACACGCTGAAGGTCATCGATCAGGGCTCGGACGACACGACGAACGCCGTATCGATCCGCAAGTTCTTCGCCAGGACGGCGGGCGTCGCCACCACGACGCATACGGCGAAGGCAACCATCGTCCAGACGCGCCATCGCATTCCCGAAAAGCCGCTGAAGGCGGGGCAGATCATCGTCTATCAGGTGCCGATCCCGGAGCCGCTGCGCTTTCTGGAGCCGCGCGAGACCGAAACCCGCCGGCTGCACGCGCTGAGGGATTACGGGCTGATGCAGGTCAAGCTTTACGAGGACATCGCCCGCCACGGCCACATCGCGACGACCTACGCCTATCCGGTGGAGGTGGCGGGACGCTATGTGATGGACCCGTCGCCGATTCCGAAATTCGACAATCCCAAGATGCACATGAGCGAGGCGCTGCAACTCTTCGGCGCCGGCCGCGAGAAGCGCATCTATGCCGTGCCGCCGCACACGAGCGTCCGCAGTCTCGACTTCGAGGACCATCCGTTCAGCGTGCAGCGGTTTGCCGCCCCTTGCGCCCTGTGCGGCGCGGAAGACGTCTATCTGGACGAGGTGGTGCTCGACGACCGGGGCGGGCGCATGTTCGTCTGCTCGGACACGGATTTTTGCGAGGAGCGGCGCGCGCAGGGTTTCGTCGGCACGATGTCGCCCGGCTGGCAGGAAGGCGGCGGGAGGAATGCGGATGAGCGTTGACGAGGACCGGCCGCTGCTGTCGGCGCGCGGCCTGACGAAATACTACGGCGAGCGCCTCGGCTGCGCGGATGTTTCCTTCGATCTCTTCGAGGGCGAGGTGCTGGCCATCGTGGGCGAATCGGGCTCCGGCAAGTCGACGCTGCTGTCGCTGCTCGCCAGCGAGCTCGCGCCGACATCGGGCGCGGTGCTCTACCGCATGCGCGACGGCGAGACGCGCGATCTCGCCGGCCTGACGGAAACGGAACGCCGCCTGCTGCTGCGCACGGACTGGGGCTTCGTGCGCCAGGACGCGCGGGAAGGGCTGCGCATGGGCGTCTCGGCGGGCGGCAATGTCGGCGAACGGCTGATGGCCGTCGGCGCCCGCCACTACGGGCGCATCCGGGCCACGGCCGGCGACTGGCTGGAGCGCGTGGAAATCGATGTCGGCCGCATCGACGACACGCCGAAAAGCTTTTCCGGCGGCATGCGCCAGCGCCTGCAAATCGCACGCAATCTGGTGACGGGGCCGCGCCTCGTCTTCATGGACGAGCCCACTTCCGGCCTCGACGTCTCGGTGCAGGCGAGGCTGCTCGATCTCGTGCGCGGGCTCGTGCGCGAAATGGGGCTCGCGGTCGTCATCGTCACGCACGATCTGGCCGTCGCACGATTGTTGTCTCACCGCATTATGGTGATGAAAGCTGGCCATGTCATCGAGGCCGGCCTTGCGGATCAGGTGCTGGACGATCCGCGTGAAGCCTATACCCAACTTCTCGTTTCTTCGGTGCTGGCGGCATGAGTACGCAACCTGTGGTGATTCTCGACAACGTCTCCAAGAGTTTCACGCTCCATCTTCAAGGCGGGACGCGGATCGGCGTGGTCACGGACGTGAGCTTCACCGTCGATCCGGGGGAATGCGTGGTGCTGGGCGGCCCGTCGGGCGCGGGCAAATCGTCCATCCTGAAGATGATCTACGGCACCTATCGCTGCGATCGCGGCTCCATTCTCGTCGATGACGGCGGGAGCTACGTCGATGTCGCCACGGCGTCGCCGCGCCGGGTGCTTGCCCTGCGCCGCAGGTCCATGGGCTATGTCAGCCAGTTCCTGCGCGTCATTCCGCGCGTGCCGACGCTGGAGATCGTGGCCGAGGCGGCGCGCGAGGGCGGGCTCGCGCCCGAGCAGGCGCGGGCGCACGCGCGCAGCCTGCTGGCCATGCTGAACGTGCGGGAAAACCTGTGGACCCTGCCGCCGGCGACGTTCTCGGGCGGCGAGCAGCAGCGCGTGAACGTCGCGCGCGGGCTGGCCGCGGAGCAGCCGCTGCTGCTGCTCGACGAGCCCACCGCCTCGCTGGACGCCGACAACCGGCGGGTGGTGGTCGATATGATCAACGAGCGCAAGCGCCGCGGTATGGCCATGATCGGCATATTCCATGACGACGACGTGCGGGCGCGCGTGGCCGATCGCATCATCGACATCCGCGATTTCGCCGAATCACGCGCAGCCTGAAACCAGCCGACACGAATGCCGGGAAGCAGAGACTTCATGACGACGACCGACAATTTCATCCTGGAAAACGCAACCCTGATCCTGCCCGACCGCGTGGCGCCGCAGGGCTGGATCGCCGTTTCCGGGGGCAGGATCGCCGAAATCGGAGAGGGCGGGGCGCCGGAGCGGGGCATCGACGTCGAGGGCGACTACGTGCTGCCCGGCCTGATCGAACTGCACACCGACCACATCGAAAGCCATTTCATTCCACGGCCGCATGTGCGCTGGCACGCGACGAGCGCCGTCATGGCCTACGATGCGCAGATCGCCGCCGCCGGCATCACCACGGTCTACGATTCGCTGCGTGTCGGTTCGGATTTCGACCTCGCGGCATTGAACAACGACGATCTCTGGCAATTGTCGGAAGCGCTCGCGAACGCGAAGGCGTCGGGCTACCTGCGCGCCGAGCACCGCACGCACCTGCGCTGCGAGATTTCCTCCTCGGACGTGCTGGAGCAGGCGGAAGGCTTCGCCGCGCGCTATCCGGTGCATCTCATGTCGCTGATGGACCATACGCCGGGCCAGCGCCAGTTCCGCGATATCGCCATCTGGAAAACCTATTACATGGGCAAGTCGGACGCTTCCGACGAGGAAGCCAACAAGCTCATCTCCTGGCGTCTCGATCTCCATGAGCGCTATGCGGCGCCGCACCGCGCCGCGCTGGTCGACTTCGCGCGCAAACACGGCGCGGTGCTCGCGAGCCACGACGACGGCACGGCGGAGCATGTGGCGCAGGCCGTCGCGGACGGCGTGGCCGTCGCCGAGTTCCCCACCACGCTGGAAGCCGCGCAGGCGTCCCACGCGGCGGGCATCCAGGTGATGATGGGCGGCCCCAACGTGGTGCGCGGCGGCTCGCACTCCGGCAACATCGCGGCGGAGGCGCTGGCGCGCGAGGGCATTCTCGATCTTCTGTCGTCAGACTACGTGCCGGCAAGCCTGCTGATGGCCGCTTTCGACCTGCCCCGGCGCGTGCCGGACATCGGCCTGCCGCAGGCGGTGGCGACTGTGACGGCCAATCCCGCCCGCGCCGCCGGGCTGGACGACCGGGGCGCGCTGGCGGCGGGGCTGCGCGCGGACATGGTGCGGGTGCGCCTTTCCGGCGACGTGCCGGTGGTGCGGGAAGTCTGGCGTGAGGGGCGCAGAGTGGCATGACGCATCCTCCCGGCGCATTCGTCTGTATCGTCGGGCCAAGCGGCGCCGGCAAGGACAGCCTGCTCGCGAAAGCGCGCGAGGGGCTTGTCGGCGACGACAGCATCGTGTTTCCGCGCCGGCTGGTGACACGGCCGCGAAACGACTCGGAAGATCACGAGACGATTTCGCAGGAGGCCTTCGACGAAGGCGTGCGCAACGGGGATTTCTCGCTGCACTGGCAGGCCAACGGCCTGAGCTATGCGCTGCCGAAAGAAGTCAGCGAGGCGATCGCCGGAGGCAAGGTTGCCGTCTGCAACGTCTCGCGCGCCATCGTTTCCACCGTTTTCGAGCGTTTTCCGCATGTCTATGTGGTGCTGATCACCGCGCCGCCCACCGTCATCACCGAGCGGCTGCGCAAACGCGGTCGCGAATCGAGCGCCAGCATCGCCGCCCGTCTGGAGCGAAACCGCAACCTGAGCGCCGTGCTCACGCCGGATCTCACCATCATGAACACGGGGCCGGTGGAAATCGGCGGCGAGCGGCTCGTCAGTTTCCTGCGGCGGGTCGTCGAGAAAACCGGAAACGCGAACGCGCCCGCCTGAGCCTCAATCCGCCGGTTCGGGGCCTTGTCGGCTGATCCGGACCGGAGCGGTTTGCGTTCATGCTGATAAATCGACTTGAGCGCACGCCGCCCTAAGAAGCGGAATCGAGACCGTCGATGTAGCGGTTCAGTTCGCCGATGGCGCAGATGATGTGATAAAGGGAGCTTGCCGGCGCGTCGCCGGAGGCGAACCCGCCGTCTTCCAGCATCACGTCGCGCCACAGCCCGCCGGCCGGCTTTTCCATGTAGCTCATCAGCGTGCGGGCGGCATCGAGGGCATGCACTTCGGCGTGCGCCCTGTCGGTTCCCTGCGCGCGCCGCGCCACGGCGATCCACGCCTTGAGGCGCTCGGTCTGCGGCCACAGCCGCGCCCTGGGATCGCAGGCGGAACCGTCGGACCACACTTCGTTGACCGCGACGCGGCGAACGGGATCATATCCCTTCGTCTCCGCAAAGGCGATCATGCGCAGCGGAAAGCCCGCCGCGTCGCCGCCCGTCAGCGTCTGCCAGCGCAGCAGCAGCCAGGCCCATTCGTAATTGTGCCCCGGCTCGACGCGGCAAAGGCCCGCCTCGCGGATGGGCGTCCAGTCGGGCTCGAAGGTCTCCCGCAGCACTCCCTGTTCGCGGTCCACGAAATGCGCCAGGAAGAGCCCCGCCACCATATCGGCAAATTCGCGCCAGCGCGCGTCGGCGGGATCGGCCTCGATCCACGCCAGCGCGGCTTCGAGAAGATGCATGTGCGGGTTGGATCGCAGCGGGAACGGCCTGTCGACGCGGTTGACGAAGCCGCCCTGCGCGTGAGCGAAATGCGCGCGGATCGCCGCGTGCAGCGCCTTCGCGCGCGCGGCGATGTCCGCGTCGCCCAGCAGGCGCCATGCATGCGCGTAGGAGAAGAGCAAGAACGCCTGATCGTAGAGGTCGAAACCGATGTCCGATACCGTATCGTCGGCGGCCAAGGTGTGAAAAAGGAAACCGTCGGCATTCGCGTGGGTGAGGAGAAAACGATAGCCGTGGCGGACGCAGGCAGCCGCGGCGAGCTTGTTCCAGCCGAGTTCCGCCGCCTCGCAAACCGAATATACCTGCCGGGCGGTGACGCGCACGCGCCGCGGCCCCGGCGCGCCCCGGCCGGCGGCGGACAGCGTTTCGGCATATCCGCCGCGCGCCTGCTCCATCCCGACCGTCGACCACAGCGGGAGCACCTGCTCGAACAGAACGCCGCGATAACGCCGCAGGATCTCGCGCAGCCCGTCATTCGCTGCGCGAAGAGCGCTCTCGTCGCGTGCTTCCGCAAGTGGCGTGTGGCCCAATATCGTGCCCATGGTTCTCCGGGTGCCCGTGCGGGCGGCTGCTCGCGGTTGCCAAAACTTGCGGCCGCACTAGACGCGAAATCCAGAACAAGCCGTTAACGCAATTCGACACCCGCGCGCCCGGTCTTCGACCGGTCCGTGAGGGCGCAGATCACCATTCAATGCTTCGATCTCGTCAAACGGCGACCTGATAACACAACCGGGACATGCTGTCACTCGCGCCGTCGCAACGGATCATCTATTTTCTTGTCAAGACATACTGTTGCGCGCCTGTCCTTCAATCGCAACGATGTTTGACGATCGGACTGCTCATCCGATCGTCGGGGACAGGCCGCGCGCCGGGACAGGCTTCACGCCGACGTTTCGGGCCTGCCGCGTTCGACAAGCGCTTTCAGCGCGCCGTAGTCGGGCTTGCCGGAGCCGAGCAGCGGAATGGCGCCGGTCATCACCTCCGCCGGCACGGCGAGTTCGTTCACGCCCTTGCGGCGGGCGAAAGCGAGCAGATCGCCGCGGCTCGCGCCCGCGCTCTCCACGACCAGCACCAGCCTTTCGCCCTTGCGCGCATCGCTCAACGCCGTCACCGCCAGCGGCACGCCCGGCCACAGTTCCGCCGCCAGCGCTTCCACGGCCGCGAGCGAGACCATCTCGCCGCCGATCTTGGCGAAGCGCTTCGCCCGGCCGAGGATGGTGACGAAGCCGTCCTCGTCGATGCTGACGATATCGCCCGTATCGTGCCAGCCGTCCGCCGGAGGCTCCAGAACGCCGGGGTTTTCGGCCCGCAGATAACCGGCCATGATGTTCGGGCCGCGGATGAACAGCCGTCCGCCCTCGGCCACGCCCTCCACCGGCTCGAGCCGCGCCTCGATGCCCGGCATCAGCTTGCCCACGCTGCCGGGCTTGCTGTACATGGGCGTGTTCAGCGCGATCACCGGCGCGGCTTCGGTCACGCCATAGCCTTCCAGAATGCGCAGGCCGAACTTGTCCATGTAGGTCGTGCGCGTCGATGCCTTCACCGGCTCCGCACCGGCGAAGCAATACCGCACCGAGCGGAAGTCGTAAGGGTGCGCCGTGCGCGCGTAACCAGCGAGGAAGGTATCCGTGCCGAAGATGATGGTGGCGTTCGATCCGTAGATCACTTCCGGGATGATCCGGTAATGCAGCGGCGAAGGATAGAAATACACCGGCACCCCATAGACGAGCGGCAGCACCGTGCCCGCCGTCAACCCGAAGGAGTGGAATGCCGGCAGGACGTTGAACACCTTGTCGCCCTTATGAAAATCGACCCGCGCCGCCGCCTGCGCCGCGTTCGCCAGTATGTTGGCGTGAGTCAGCACGACGCCTTTGGGCGTGCCTTCCGAGCCCGAGGTGAAGAGGATCGTGGCCCGGTCGCCGGCGCGCCTGCGGATGAGCGGACGGCTCCGGTTCAGCCGGGCAAGGACTTTTCGCCACGGGCCGATTTGCGGACGAATATCCTCCAGCCAGAGGAACCCGACGCCCTCCGCCTCCAGCGCCTCGACCGCCGCGCCGAGCCGCGCGCGCTCCACGAAAGCGCGGGAGGTGACGATGCCGCGTACTTCGGCCGCAGCGCAGGCGGCGCGGATGTTCAGAACCCCGGCGGAAAAATTCAGCATCGCCGGCACCTTGCCCGCCGACAGCAGCGCCAGCCACGTCACCGCCACGGCGTTGGAATTGGGCAGCAGCACGCCGACCGCCTCGTGACCGGGCAAACGGGACAGCAATTCCCGCCCCAACGCCCGCGCGCCGGTGAGCAGGCCGCCATAGGTCAGCGGGCCGGACAGCGGATCCTCGACCGCGACGCGCCCTGTGCCGAAATCGGCGGCCGCGCGCACGATCTCCTCGAAGACGGTGCCCGTCTTGCCGGAGGTCGAGAACACGAGATTCGACATGATGCCGTAGAGCTGCGCGCCGGCGGCCATGCGGCGCTTGCGCCCGACGATCGCAGGCGGCACCGCGAGGCGTTCCGGCGGGTTGATCGTCACCCTGACCTTGGGAAACAGTTGGCGGCGCGTCTGCATGGACGACAGATGCGACACCGGCGTGCGTTCCAGGCCGTCGATCTTGATCGGCACCACCATCGCGCCGGTTTTGTCCGCCACCATGGCCGCTCCGTCATAGACCTTCATCAGACTGCCCGTCACCGTGATGCGGCCCTCGGGAAAGATGACGAGAGGGTTGCCGGCCTCGACGAGGCGGATGAGCGTGCGCGTGCCCATCGGCTTCGTCGGATCGAGCGGCACGGCATTCACCAGCGGCAGGAAGGGCCTCACCCACCATTTTTTCGCCACGCCGGCGTGGATGGCGAACACCGGCTTGCGCAAGGTTCCGTTTTCGGTCAGCGCCAGCGCCAGAACGGCATCCAGATAGGAAACGTGGTTCAGCGCGAGGATCGGCGCGGGGCCTGCTTTTTCAAGGTTTTCAAGGCCCTTCACTTCGAGCCGGAAAAACGCCCGGAACAGGATGGAGAGAAAATCGCGCAGCGGCTTCGTCGGAAGGAAGCGGAACATGAGGATGCCGGCGACGAGCGACGACAGCCCGAGCCCCAGCGTCACCGTCGCCAGCGAGGCGCCCGCGCCCTGCACGCCGGCAACGATGAGCCCGCCCGCCGTGGTGAACAGCGCGTTCATGATGTTGTTGGCGGCGACGGCCCGCGCCCGCGCGTCCGGCCTCGCCCACGCCTGAAACGCCGCAAAGGCCGGCACGATCAGGAACGCGCCGGAAATCGCCGCAAGCGCCAGCGTGACGACGAGGTTGATCGCAAAAGGCTGGAGGAAGAACGCGAGGCCCCCCGCCGGCATGTCGGCGGGGGGCAGGGAGGCGATGAGCCGCGAGAGATCGAGACAGGCCAGCCCGAAGCCGACGGTGCCGACGACCGCCTGCAACAGCACGATCCGCCCCGCCGAAAGCCACGCGGCGATGGCCGAACCCGCGCCGATGGACACGGCGAAGACCGAAAAGCACACCGCGATGGCAAGCTCGTCACCGCCGATGGATTTTACGAAAGGCGGTACGATCGACATCACGATGGCGCCGCACAGCCAGAACCACGAAACCATCAGCGACGTGATCAGCAGCCGCCGCTCCGTCACCACATCCCGCAGGATATGCCACGACGAGGCGGCGATGTTCGGATTGATCGCAAGGCCGGGCGCCGCCGATCCCGTGCGCGGCATGAGGCAACTCGCCAGAAACGCGATCGACGCGAACACCCCCAGCAGCGCGCCGAAGACATAGGGGTTGTCGCCGCCGCCGGCGAACGAGATGCCGGCGAGGATCGTGCCCGTGAGAATGGCGATGAACGTGCCGCCCTCGATCCACGCATTCGCCTTCGGCAACTCGCTGCGGTCGAGATAATCGGGCAGGACGCCGTACTTGATCGGCCCGAACAACGCCGCGCCTGTGCCGAACAGGAACAGCGCCGCCATCATGACCGGCACGGAGCCGATGCCGATGCCGAACGCGGCGAGGAAAACCACGCCCACCTCGGCGCCCTTCAGGTAGCGGGCGACGACGGCCTTGTCGAAACGGTCCGCGATCTCGCCGCCGGTCGCCGAAAACAGCAGGAAGGGCAGCATGAACACCGCGCCCGCCAGCGTCACCATCGATGCGGCCGCATCCGCCGCCATGGTCGCCAGAATGACGAAAACCAGCGTGTTCTTCAGGAAATTGTCGGAAAACGCGGCGAAATACTGCGTCCAGAACAACGGCGCAAACCGCCGGGACAACATCAGCGGTCGTGAATCTTTCAGTGCCGGCATCTTGCGCTCCAGAGCCATCCGCGGGCAGATGCTCCGCAGAAACAGATTGAACATCGTTCGGAAATCAGGATATCTATTTCCGAACGATGTTCAAGCACATTTATGAACATTGTTCACTTTTTTGGACAGGAGTGCGATTCATGGGTGTCCGG
Organism: Pseudochelatococcus sp.; assembly: GCF_050946405.1. Classification (NCBI taxonomy): domain Bacteria; kingdom Pseudomonadati; phylum Pseudomonadota; class Alphaproteobacteria; order Hyphomicrobiales; family Chelatococcaceae; genus Pseudochelatococcus; species Pseudochelatococcus sp. The sequence goes on along the minus strand of NZ_JBMNUS010000008.1, from coordinate 103,105 downwards.
GAAGAGGCGAACGAGCGCAGGCGAAACGACATTCTCGACGCCGCCGAACGTATCGTCGCCGAGAAGGGCATAGGGCACCTGAACATCCGTGACGTCGCCAGGGCATCAGGATGTTCGGTCGGCACGATCTACACCCATTTCGCCGATCTGGATGGCCTCGCGCTGCATGTCAACGCCCGCACCCTGGCAAGGCTCGCCGCCGCTCTGGACGATGTCGAGCGGCACGATCAGGGCGGAGACATCGCGGGCCAACTCTGCGCCATGGCCGGTGCCTACATGGATTTCGCGGCCGGCAACTATCATGTCTGGTCCGCGCTGTTCGAGCACCGGATGCCGCAGCCGCTGCCGGAATGGCATCGGGAAGATCATTTCCGGCTGTTTCGCCGTATCGCGGGCAAGTTGCGAACGCTGCACCCGAATCTGCCGGATGACGAGGCATTCCTGCGCGCGCGCACGCTTTACGCGGCAATACACGGTATCGTCTCGCTGGGGATGGCGGACCGTCTCGGCCGCCTTCCGGCGGAAACGCTGAAAGCCGAAATCCGCCGGATCATGCCGAATCTTCTGTCATGACAAGCCACGACACGCCCGCAGCAGGACCAAGGGCCCGGCTCCCTGTAAGGGGCGGGCATCTATCACGCGAAAAATCCGGGAGGAAGATCAGATGGTGCCCAGAGCCGGAATCGAACCAGCGACACTGCGATTTTCAGTCGCATGCTCTACCAACTGAGCTATCTGGGCTCACGGCGTTTGCAGGTCGTGTCTGCCGCCGCGATCTGGTTCTTATAGAGACATAGGATTGCGATGTCCAGCGCGATGGAAGCGGAATTTGCCGCTTTGTCCACAGGCAGAAAATCCGTCCGGTCCGTCGGCCGGGAATTTGCCGGCCTCCGGCGTTTCGTCGATCGGGACCCGACGCTTGTTCCAGAGCGCCACACCGTCCGCGCAAGACAGGTTCTTCTCGAAGCGGAACGCCGTCAGGCGAATGCGCGGCACATCGTTCAGAAGCCGCTTCTCAGATAAGCGCTCCATGCCGCGTCCGAAGGAAACTGCCACGGAGGCGAAACATCGTCGCGCAACCTGCGCATCGCGCGCAGATCCTGCGCAGGCACGGTGCCGTCCACCAGCCCCAGTTGCTGGAACAGGCTCAGCGAATAGCCGGGCACCCATCGCCTGATGTCATACCACGGAACCGGCATGAAGTTCCCCGGAGCGAGGTTCATCAGCGTGGTCATGCAGCTTTCGCGCAGGGTCGAGTAAAAACGCGGACGCTCGTGCACCTCGTTGACGAAGGCGAGAATCCGCTCGAAATACGCCCGCACGGCGTCACGCCCCCGGAGGATGGGATAAATTTGCAGCTCATCCGGCGGAGTTCTGGCAAGCCGTTGCCAGAAAAGATCCCGCTCGGCGCCGATTTCCGGGTAGATCTGGTCGTGACGGAAAAGGCCGGCGAGCGCATCGAAGCGACCGCCCTTGACCCGCCGCGCCTCGATCGACACCGCCACGTGGCGGCCATCCGAGAAACCGAACGACAGCATGACGTGGGCAAGGGCCTTCACGCCGCCGAAGGGCTGGATGATCAGGTCCGCGCCTTCGAGTTGCGAGAGATCGAAGCTTTCCGTTGTCCAGCGCACCTCGGAAGGCTCTCCCGGACGATGAATCGCATCCCTGAAATTGACGATCGTCACCTGATCGCCGTCGATAATGACGGAAGCCTGTTTGCTTTGCAGATCGATCCAGTCCCGCTCGATCGGCTCCTTGGCGACGTAGGCGGCAAAAAGAGCGCCAACGAGCGCCAGCGCGACGCCGCGTCGCGGCCACAGCCATTTTCCGGGAACGAACCACAAGCACAGAACGACGACCGGAAACGCCCATGCGCCTGTCTCGCGCACGCGGTCGGGCCACGAGATCCAGTAATGAATCGCCAGTGCGCCGTAGAGACTGAGCACAACCACCATTACACCGGCGAGAGCAGCGGATATCCGCGCCAGAAAGACAATCGTGCGTGCCGTCATGGTTGCTACATCCGCCCTCTGGCTTGCATGCGCCCGGATTGCGCGCCACCGATTTCCCGGACAGCGGTTTTCTGTCCGGTTTTGGGTCGTTCAGACGCGAAGGATTGTCAACAGATTCCACGCGGCGGAGCGCGGGTCATCGTGCGCAAGGCGATCAAGGGGAGAGCAGGCGACAACATCCGCAGAGGACATCATGCTTCCTGCAATATTGCTACTGATTTGCGGTTGTGTTGGTCGGAGCGAGAGGATTCGAACCTCCGACCCCCTCGTCCCGAACGAGGTGCGCTACCAGACTGCGCTACGCTCCGACACTTCTTCCGCCGCCCAAGGGCAAGCAGGACAGGAACGCCTTATAGCGCCGTGTTTTCCTGTCCGCAAGCACCATCGCCGATAAATCGCGGAATGCAGGCGAAACGCTGCTGATCAAGCGTCTCGCCTGTGGATATCCTATGCCGCGAGGCTGTCCGCGATCCTGAACGGCGCCGCGGTGCCGGCCTTCACTTCATCGAGCGTCACGCCGTCGGCGAGTTCGATGAGCGTCAGCCCCTCGGGGCCGACATCGAAAACGGCGAGATCGGTGATGATGAGGTCCACCACCCCCTTGCCGGTGAGTGGCAGATCGCATTCCTCGAGAATCTTCGGCTCGCCCTTGGCGGTGTGCTCCATGACGACGACGACCCGCTTGACGCCCGCGACGAGGTCCATCGCCCCGCCCATGCCCTTCACCATCTTGCCGGGAATCATCCAGTTGGCGAGATCGCCCTTGTGCGACACCTGCATCGCGCCCAGAATCGACAGATCGATATGCCCGCCGCGGATCATCGCGAAGCTCGCGGCGGAGCTGAAGAAGCTGGACTGGGGCAGGGCGGTGATCGTCTGCTTGCCGGCATTGATGAGATCGGGATCCTCCTCGCCTTCATAGGGGAAAGGCCCCATGCCCAGCATGCCGTTCTCACTTTGCAGCGTCACGGTGATGCCTTCGGGGATGTAGTTGGCGACGAGCGTCGGAATGCCGATGCCGAGATTGACGTAGAAGCCGTCACCCAGTTCCCTGGCGGCTCGTTCCGCCATCTGTTCGCGTGTCCAGGCCATGTCTGCCTCCCTCAGGCCGCGCGCGGGCGGGTCGTCACCCGTTCGATGCGCTTTTCATAATTGATGCCATGAATGATCCGCGACACGAAAATGCCGGGCGTATGCACGGCGTCGGGATCGATGCCGCCGACCTCCACGAGTTCCTCCACCTCGACGACGGTAACGGCGGCCGCCGTCGCCATCTCCGGGTTGAAGTTGCGGGCGGTCTTGTTGAAGACGAGGTTGCCCTCGGTATCGCCCTTCTGGGCCTTGACGATAGCGAGATCGGCCTTGAGCGCGCGTTCCATGACATAGGTCTCGCCATCGAATTCGCGCAGTTCCTTGCCTTCCGCCACCAGCGTGCCGACACCGGTCTTGGTGAAGAAGGCCGGGATACCCGCGCCGCCGGCGCGGATGCGCTCGGCCAGCGTGCCTTGCGGATTGAACTCAAGTTCCAGCGCGCCGGACAGGTATTGCTCCGCAAAAAGCTTGTTTTCACCGACATAGGATGAAATCATCTTGCGTATCTGCCCACGCTCCAGCAACTTGCCCAGACCGGCGCCATCGATGCCGCAATTGTTGGAAATGATGGTGAGATCCTTGACGCCGCTGTCCACAAGCGCGTCGATCAGCTTTTCCGGGATGCCGCACAGGCCGAAGCCCCCGGCCATGATGGTGATGCCGTCGCGCACCACGCCTTCCAGCGCCGCGCCCGCATCAGGATAAACCTTGTTGACTGCCATGAGCATTTCTCCCTCGAACGGACGCACTGTCCGCCCGCGCGGCCATAATTGCAAGGAGGGAGCAGGACCGCAAGGCTTCACGGATCAGGCCGGTTTCACCCGAACGACAATACTTTTACACGAAAAACATCGCTGTGAGGGCTGGACTTATGCCGCCCCCATATGGCAAACGTCATGCTCTCGCGTATGTTGGATTCGGGGATCGTGCCGCTGTCCTGAAACGCGTGGAATTTGTGCGGGTGTGGTGGAACTGGTAGACGCGCCGGACTCAAAATCCGGTTCCGAAAGGAGTGTCGGTTCGATTCCGACCACCCGCACCACTTTTCTTGATAGCTACCTTGAAATTACTGGTGAAACCGGATTGGCGATCGACAGGTCCATCTTCTGGCCCGCCTGACGCCATGCGCCCGGATGCGGCGGAATGCCATGGCCTGAGCCAATGCCGAACGAGCGATCGCCTCGACCGCCTTGCGGTGGACCGGCGCCGGTTCCGCATCACCATCTGCGAGGCCCGTAGCCCCTGTAGTAGCCGGGCGGCACGCCGTACACCGGCCTGGAACGATAGACGCGGCGCTCCCAATATACAGGTGCGGGTCGGACATATGGGTCGAAGTAGGGCTGCCGTTCCCAATGACCATGCCGCGACGAGTACATGGATTGCCCATCTGCGCCGGGATAGTCATCATCGTACCGAGGCCCGTATCCCGAAACGCAACCTGAAAGAAGCACTCCGGCGGCGATGGCAACGGACGCGGCGAGAACGCGATGCGTCTTCATTGTTCCCTCCTTGGCAAGCCCTGCGGGCGTGCTGCGTCAGGAAGAAACGCGCTGTCTGATGACATGTTCCCATCGATCAGGAGCCGCTTTGGCGGATGTCGGTCGCTGGAGTGCGCATCTCTCCGGCGAACTGTGGTAGACAGGCCGTCACGAGGGAGACGACATCCAGGCGCAGGCGGGAACATCAAATGTCAGATATTATTGATGCGGCAAGATACATTCTGTTGGTGGTCGTCGGCCTTTTACCAATTATGAATCCATTGGTCACAATACCCATATACCTTTCACTGACCGGGGGCATGCCGGAAGCTCACAAAAGAAGACAGGCCAGGAAAGCATGTATTTATGCATTCTCCATACTGGCAACATTCCTGCTGCTCGGTAACGGCATCATTGCCGTCTTCGGCATCTCGATGCCCGGCATCCGCATTGCCGGTGGCATAATCATAATGATACTGGCGTTGAGAATGATCTTTTCAGGTGAAGACACAGCTTCCAGCGTTGACGCGGCCCCTGCCGACATCAAGCGGGCCAATATCGATTATTCGTTTTCCCCCTTGGCCATGCCCAGCCTCTCAGGGCCGGGATCGATCGCCGTCGTCATGGGCTTCGGGTCGCAAATCCCGGAGAACCAACAGGTTGCCGGATATGCAATTGTGCTGGCCGGTATCGCGATCACGACATGCATCGCTTATCTCGCCCTGGCGTCCGCCCGCCTTATCGGGAAGGCCCTTGGCGAGCATGGCATTCAGGCCGTAACGAAGATTATGGGATTTCTTCTCACCTGCGTGGCGGTCCAGTTCCTCGCATCCGGCATAAAGGAATTCCATACGGAGTTCGCCACGCTGTAGCACCTTGTATCGCCTCGCGCGACGACCAGATCGTTCGGGAAGTCGACGCAGCGTTCCCCGTGCTCATGTTCGCCGACAAGGCAGGCGCGTCGAATCAATGAAACGCCGAAATGCTCTAATCGGCAACTATAGCCTTGCCGGATTTATGATGAGTGGGATGTTGAGGCAATGGGAATATTGCATCGAAAACCAAAGTGAATACGAAAGTATAAAAAAGAAAGAAAACCAGTATTGATACTTCCATCATGAAGGCTTCCGCAAATCCGACATGATACCATACCATGTAAAGCGGGATCGTAAAAATAAAAAGCCCAAGCTCAAACCCGACAGCATGAACGGAACGAATCTTCAAGGTTCTTTTAACAATCCGAAGCCGGCGTTCATATGCCTCAAACATCGTATTGAATATATAGTTCCAAATGATTGCGATCACCGATACGACTACGGCAGCAGGCAACGAATTGCCCGCGTTGCTCCCGCTAAGCACCATCAACAGAATGGTCGAAAGCGCAATAGCCATAATCTCGAAGACAATTACATAGATGGCGCGCCGCAGGCGCGGTTCAAGGATGAACATCCGTGGCTCCCGGAGCCTTCGATGGCTCCCAATTCGCTGCGCCGGTCCGCCCCGGACATGTCTTAAGCGGCGAAGGAATTTCGATAGGCCACAGTTTCCGCCTATTCTCGCAAATTAGTCGAGATTGGCTCGAAGTTCAATCGAGCCTACCCGAGCCGACCGCGTTTTCGAGCTGCGACTCACTCCTGATTTGATACGAACAGTCCGCAGACCGATCGGTTTCCGAAGCAAATTTATCAGCGATTTTAAGTGGAAATGGCGGAGGGGATGGGCCTGATATCCAACCTTCTCCACCTTAACTGATTGATTTAAAACGATCACGAGAGTTCGCTTCGCCCGTTTGGGCACGATGGTTGCTCTGCAGCGAACACCATTGTGTGCACCACATTTATCGTCTATCGACGATTGGCGACCATGGGGATTGCTCATGCAGGATTCTGACACCGAGATCGCTGACCGGGCCAAGGCGCTTGCGCATCCGGCACGGCTGCGCATCCTCCGGCTGCTGCTGGCCACGCCCGGCTGCATCGGCGGCGACATCGTGGAGGCTGTCGGCCTCGCACAATCCACGGTGTCCGAGCATCTGCGCATCCTGAAGGCCGCCGGGGTCATCACCGGCGAGATATCTGGCCCGCGTACTTGCTACGCGTTGAACCCCGCCGCGCTCGAGCCGCTGGCAGAATTCATCGGCACGCTGACCGCGCCGTCCGCCGCGGTCTGCTGCATGCCCGACGAGAAGGAACTTTCATGAGCCTGTTTGAACGCTGGCTGACCCTCTGGGTCACCCTCTGCATCCTGGCCGGGCTCGTCCTCGGCAGCCTCGTGCCGGGTCTCTTCGGCGCGCTGGCCGCGCTGGAGGTCGCCTCGGTCAACCTCGTCGTCGCCGTCCTGATCTGGGCGATGGTCTATCCGATGATGATCGCGGTGGATCTCGGATCGCTCAAGGCGGTGGGGCAACGCCCGAAGGGTCTCGTCATCACGCTGGCGATCAACTGGTTGATCAAGCCCTTCACGATGGCGGCGCTTGCGGTCCTGTTCTTCAACCATGTCTTTGCCGGGCTGATCGATCCTGAGCGCGCACCGGAATACATCGCGGGCCTGATCCTGCTCGGCGCCGCGCCCTGCACCGCGATGGTTTTCGTCTGGTCGCAGCTGACGAAGGGCGATCCCAACTACACGCTGGTCCAGGTCTCCGTGAACGACCTGATCATGGTGGTCGCCTTCGCCCCCATCGTGGCCTTCCTTCTGGGCGTGACCGACATCAGCGTCCCGTGGGAGACGCTGATCCTGTCGGTCGTACTCTACATCGTCATTCCCCTGATTGCGGGTCTCCTGACGCGCCGGGCGCTGATCGCGAAAGGCGGCGAGGCCGCGGTGACGGCGTTCACGGCACGGATCAAACCGGCCTCGGTCGTGGGTCTCCTGATCACCGTCGTGCTGCTTTTCGGGTTTCAGGGGCCGGTGATCCTCGCGCAACCGCTGCTGATCGCGCTGATCGCGGTCCCGATCATCATCCAGTCCTACGGCATCTTCGCGCTCGGGTATGGATGGGCATATCTTTGGGCCGTGCCACACCGGGTCGCCGCGCCCTGCGCGCTGATCGGCACGTCGAACTTCTTCGAACTCGCGGTCGCCGTGGCGATCGGGCTGTTCGGGCTGAACTCCGGGGCGGCTCTGGCCACAGTGGTGGGCGTGCTGGTCGAGGTGCCGGTTATGCTCAGCCTCGTCGCCTTCGCCAACCGGACACGCGAGAGGTTCCCCGCGTGAGCACATTCCCGGTCGTCATCCACCACAATCCCGACTGCGGCACCTCCCGCAACGTGCTCGGGTTCATCCAGGCGGCCGGGTACGAGCCGACCGTCATCGAGTACCTGAAGGAGGGCTGGACGCGCCCGCAGCTTCTGGCGCTGTTCGCAGCCGCCGGGATCACCGCGCGCGAGGCGCTGCGCATTGCCCGCTCACCTGCCGAGGAGATGGGGCTCACCGCGCCGGACGTCTCGGACGAGGCATTGCTGGACGCCATGACGCGCCACCCGATCCTCGTGAACCGCCCGATCGTCTGCACGCCGAAGGGCGTCAGGCTTTGCCGCCCGTCCGAGACTGTCTTCGACCTGCTCGACAAGCTCCCTCCGGGTCCTTTCGCCAAGGAGGACGGCCAATTGATCATAGACGCCGAGGGAAACCGGATTGTCTGACACCCTGACCGATCTGACCACACCACAGCTCGACGAGACGAATTTCGCCGCAATCGACCACGACCGGCTGCTGTCCCCTGCCATCAGCACGCATCCGCCCCGCATCCTGATCCTCTACGGCTCGCTCCGGGCGCGCTCGTTCAGCCGACTGTCGGCCGAGGAGGCCGGGCGCATTCTCACTGCATTCGGGGCGGAGGTCCGGTTCTTCAACCCCTCAGGCCTGCCGCTGGTCGATGACGGCGTGGATGCCAGCCACCCGAAGGTGCGCGAGCTGCGCGATCTGGTAGCCTGGTGCGAAGGCATGGTCTGGTCCTCGCCGGAGCGGCACGGCGCCATGACCGGCCTGATGAAGACGCAGATCGACTGGATTCCCCTGTCCGAGGGCGCCGTGCGACCGACGCAGGGCAAGACGCTGGCGGTGATGCAGGTGTCGGGCGGCTCGCAGAGCTTCAACGCGGTCAACCAGATGCGGGTTCTCGGGCGCTGGATGCGGATGCTGACCATCCCCAACCAGTCCTCCATCCCCAAGGCGTTCCAGGAGTTCGACGAGACGGGACGGATGCGCCCGTCGCCGCTCTACGACCGGATCGTGGATGTTATGGAGGAACTGGTGAAGTTCACGCTGCTCACGCGCGAACGGAAGGCGTATCTCGTGGACCGCTACTCGGAGCGCAAGGAAACAGCGGCCGCGCTCATAAAGCGGGTGAACCTCTCCGCCGCAACCTGAGCGCGCGGCGGGTTCGCGAGGCCCGTCCGCGCCGCCTCATGTCCGCCTGAGTGCTAGCAGAGCGATGAACGAGGCGATGCCGATCGCTGCTGTCAGCCAGATCGCCGAGAGGCCCCAAGCCGTCAGCGCGGCGCCGAAGATGAGGGGCGCCGCAGCCTGAAGGATTCGGGCAGGAGCATTGAGCCAGCCGATCCGCCGCCCGTATCCCGCCGGTCCGAAGAGCGCGAGGGGCAGTGTGCCCTTCGCGATTGTCAGGATGCCGTTCCCCGCCCCGTGCAGAAGGGCGAAGGCATAGGCGGCGGGCCCCCCGAAACTCACCAACGCCACGGCGGCCACGGGATGCGCCGCAGCAGCAAAGCGTGTCGAGACAAGCGGATGGAACCGGCGCAGCAGGCCGAACTCCAGCACCCGTGCCGCGACCTGCGCCGGGCCGATGAGCGCGCCCGCCGCGATGGCAACCGCAGTGCTTGCCCCGGCGGCTTGCAAAAGGCCGGGCAGGTGCGCGGCCATGGCGGTCGAGTTGAACCAGGTCGCGGCGAAGACGAAGGCCAGCAGCCAGAGCGCAAGGCGGGACGGCGGCGGCCCCTCTTCGATCGGCGTCGCCTCTGCGGCTACCGTCCTGGTTCCCTTCGGCAGCCACGCGTTCAGCGGCAATGCCACGACCAGGTGGATCAGTGCCCATCCAAGGCAGGCTTCCCGCCAGCCCCACGTCGCGAGCATCACCCCAGAAAGTGGCCAGCCGACGGTGCTCGCAAACCCGGCGATGAGGGTGATCCCGGTGATCGGCCCGCGCGCGTCCTTGCCGTAGATCCCTGCCAGCGTCGCGAACCCCGCCTCGTAAAGCCCGATCCCCATACCGAGCCCGATGACAGCCCAGCCCGCGAAGAGGACGAGGGGCGAGGGAGCCACGGCGAGCAGCCCGAGGCCCGCCGCGAAGACCAGGTTCGACAGCATCAGGACGCCGCGCCCGCCAAAGCCGTCGATCCGCGCCCCGGCCCAGGGTCCGACCATGGCCGAAACCACCATGGCCATGGAGAACGCGCCGAACACCCAGACCGGCGAAAGGCCGAGGTCTTCGGCCATGGGTACGGCCAGAACGGCCGGGATGTAGTAGCTGGAGGCCCAGCTGACGGTGAGGGAAGAGCCGAGCGCGGCGACGACAGGTGCGCGCCGCGCCGGTGACAGTCTTGGGATCATGATGGGGCTTCGATCAGGAAGGGAGCGGCGAGGCAATGCGCCCCGCCGCTGGCGTTCATGCCACCTGCGTCCAGAGCTGGAACAGCAGCCCCGATGCGAAGGCGCCAATCAGGGACAGGCCGATATACACCGCAAAGACCTGTGGCCGCGCCAGCGCCCAGACCGCCATGGCCGCCGGGATCGAGGTGACGCCACCCGCGACGAGAAAGGCCATTCCCGCCCCCGGCGCCATGCCCTGCTCGATCAGCCCGCTGACGAGCGGCAGTGCAGCGTATCCGTTCAGATAGGCCGGCACGCCCACCAGCGTCGCGGTCACGATCGGCAACAACCCCTCGCCTCCGAGCGCGGCGGTGACGGTTTCCGCCGGGATCCACGCAAGCATCAGGCTCTCGAGGATGAATGCCAGCGTCAGCCACTTGGCGAGGAACAGCGTCGTGGTCAGCGCCGTCTTGCCGAACTTCGCCCGGCGGTCCGCATCGGTCCAGAAGCGCCACACCACGGGCTTGGGCGCGCGGATCTTCGCGCCGCCGCAGCCGCCGTTCCCGATCCCGTCGCGCAGCGGGTCGGCGAAGGCGCCGCCCTTCATCATCAGGTGTACCACCGTCCCGCCGAACACGCCCAGCCCGATGGCGGCGAGCGTCTTGGCCACCGCGAACTCGAGGTCGAGCACGCCCGCCGTCAACGCGAACATCGACGGGTCCATGATCGGCGAGGCCAGCCAGAAGGCCATCACCGCCGAGAGCGGCACGCCCATCGCCAGCAGCGCCGCGATCAGCGGGATCACCCCACAGGAGCAGAAGGGCGAGACGCCCCCCGCCAGCGCGCCCAGCCCGATCATCAGGATCGGCGCGCCGGTGAAGGCCTTGGCGATCAGGTTGTCGGCCCCCGTCGCATTGGCCCACGCGGCGATGGCGATCGATAGGATCAGGAACGGCGCCGTGTTCAAGAGCGCGGTGCCCGCGAAGAGCGCAGAATCGGCGGCCTGGGGCGTGTCGAACACCGCCAGCGCGCCAAGGATCAGCGCCGAGGCGAGCCAGACCCGCTGGTCCTGCCACAGGTGGCGCAGAGCGGACCGGAGGCCGGGTGTCGGGAGGGTCGTGTCAGTCATCACCAAATCTCCGGAATTGCAGTTGTTTCAGGGCAAGAAAAAGAGCACGCGCATCTCACGCCGCATCCTCTGAAGAGCGGACCGCAACACCGGCGCAGCATTCTGAGGTCAGGAAGCCTACAACACGGTGCATGGCGGGAAAATCGACCCGGTTGAACACCTCGCGGCCCTTTTTGTCCTGCAGCACCAGCCCCGCATCGACCAGCGTCGAGAGGTGATGCGCCAAGGTCGACGGGGCGAGTCCGAGGTGCTCGCCGATATCGCTGACCCGCAGCCCGTCGTCCCCGGCCTTCACCAGCAAGCGAAAGATCGAAAGGCGGGCATCATGGCCAAGGGCGGCAAGGGCGCGGGCGTTGGGACTGGTCGTGGTCATCACGCCAAAATAACTACACTCCTAGTTTTGTAAATGATTCTTCTGGACGGCCTGGAGCCGCGCCCGGAAGGGATGCCCTGCGTTACGCGTGGGCCCGCAGGCAGCTGGCGCCGCAGGGCTCGCGCTCGACCTGAATCGTGCTGTGCGCGATCCCGAACCCGCGCTCCAACCCCTCGGCAAGGTCGTGCAGCACCGCATCGGTGTCCTGCGCTCCGCTGACCACATGCACCGCGAGCGCCGTGCGGGTGGTCGATAGCGGCCAGATAATGCGCCTTGATCCATATCAACCTCCGTCACCCCCCACGCGCGCATGAGCAGTAAACACTGCTGGCCATCGCCAGGGCGTTGGCTGCGGCCTGCCAAACAGCCTTGCTTATTGCCATTTTCCGCTGCAACCCTTATGCGGCAGTGTAGCGAACCTGGACCTGGAAGCGATTCCGGGTGGCTCTTCCGGCCGCCGATCCGCCGGACAACCACAAGAAAACGGTGCACTTGCACGCCGATCTCGCGCAAGCCGCAGGACCGGTATCGGACAACATTTACATGATCTCACTCGACGTCTACCGCGCCCAGTGGCTGGGCAACATACGCGGCGACCTGCTCGCCGGGCTCGTCGTGGCACTGGCCCTCATTCCCGAGGCAATCGCCTTTTCCATCATCGCGGGGGTCGATCCCAAGGTCGGGCTCTACGCCTCCTTCTCGATCGCTGTCATCACCGCCATCACCGGCGGGCGGCCCGGCATGATTTCCGCTGCGACCGCCGCCACGGCGGTCCTGATGGTCACGCTGGTGCGCGACCACGGACTGCAATACCTGCTGGCCGCGACGGTGCTGGCCGGACTGATCCAGATCGGCGCCGGCGTCCTGAAACTCGGCTTCGTCATGCGCTGGGTGTCGAAATCGGTGATGACCGGCTTCGTCAACGCGCTCGCGATCCTGATCTTCATGGCCCAGCTGCCGGAACTCGACCCGCGGGACGTGACGTGGATCACCTACGCGCTCGTGGCCGCGGGGCTCGCCATCATCTACCTCTTTCCGCTTCTGACCACGGCCATTCCCTCGCCGCTCGTGACCATCGTCGTGCTCACGGGGCTGTCCGTCGCGCTCGGGCTCGACGTGCGGACGGTGGGCGACATGGGCGCGCTGCCCGACACGCTGCCGGTCTTCCTGATCCCGCAGATCCCGCTCAACCTCGAGACGCTGACGATCATTCTGCCCTATTCGGTGGCAGTGGCCGTCGTGGGCCTGCTCGAAAGCCTGATGACACAGAACATCGTCGATGACCTGACCGACACGAAGTCAAACCGGAACCAGGAATGCATCGGTCAGGGGCTGGCGAACACCGCCACCGGCTTCATAGGCGGGATGGCGGGCTGCGCGATGATCGGGCAGTCTATCATCAACGTGAAATCAGGCGGGCGCGGGCGCCTGTCTGCCGCCGCTGCCGGCGTCTTCCTGCTGATCATGGTCGTCGGGCTCGGCGACCTGGTCAGCATCATCCCGATGCCCGCGCTGGTCGCGATCATGATCATGGTGTCGATCGGGACATTCTCCTGGTCGTCGATCAAGGCGCTTCGGGTGCATCCGAAATCGTCGTCCATCGTCATGATCGCGACCGTTGTCACCGTGGTCTACACCCACAACCTCGCCATCGGGGTGCTGGTGGGCGTACTGCTGTCGGGCGTCTTCTTCGCCGGAAAGATCGCGCAGCTGTTCCGCGTGACCTCGGACATAAGCGCGGATGGGCGCGTGCGAACCTACCGCGTCGAGGGCCAGCTGTTCTACGGCTCCGTCGAGGATTTCATGGATGCCTTCGACTTCAAGGAGGCCCCCGAACGCGTCGTGATCGACGTGAGCCGTGCGCATATCTGGGATATCTCCTCGGTTCAGGCGCTCGACATGGCGATCCTGAAATTCCGTCGCGACGGCGCCGAGGTCGAGGTCGTGGGCATGAACGCGGCGACCGAGACCCTGGTCGACCGGCTTGCCATCCATGACAAGCCCGGCGCCATGGACAAGCTGATGAACCATTGAGGGAGGAAAGACCCATGACAGACAAGATCATCGCCCTCGTGGACGGCTCCATCTATTCCGAGAGCGTCTGCCACCACGTCGCCTGGATTGCGCAGCGGACGGCCGCACCGGTCGAGCTGATCCATGTGCTGGGGCGACGCGAGGCCCCGGAAAAGTCGGACCTGTCCGGTGCGATCCGGCTGGGCGCGCGGACGAAGCTGATGGAGGAACTGGCCGAGATCGACGCGCAACGCGCAAAGCTCGTCGGCCATCGGGGTCGCGCGATCCTCGAGGATGCTCGCGCCATCGTGGACCGGGATGGCGTGACCGAGATCACCACCCGACTGCGCCACGGTGACATCGTCGAAGCCATCGGCGAGATCGAGGGCGAAGCGCGAGTAATCGTCATCGGCAAGCGCGGCGAGGCGGCGGATTTCGCGAAGGGACACCTTGGCTCGAACCTGGAACGCATCGTGCGCGCGGCGCATCGACCCGTCTTCGTCGCCGCGCGTGCCTTCAAGCCGATCGAGTCCGTGCTCGTCGCCTATGACGGAGGGCGCTCGGCGATGAAGGCGGTCGATCACATCTCGCGCAGTTCCTTCTTCGCGGACCTGCCTGTCACCGTCGTGACCGTCGGAAACGAGACGCCGGAGGTCACAAAGGGCCTTGCAGACGCCAAGGCCTTGCTTGCCGCTGCCGGGATCGAGGCGCAGACGCGCATCGTGGCCGGGCAACCGGACGAGGAACTGGGCAAGATGGTCGAGAAGGATGGTTTCGGCATGCTTGTGATGGGTGCCTACGGCCACAGCCGCATCCGAAGCCTCGTGATCGGCTCCACCACGACCGAGATGATGCGGTCCTGCAAGGTTCCTGTCCTGCTCTTGCGGTGAGCGCAATGACGGACCCCACTCCGGAGGAGCTGAAGACAGCGTTTCTGCCGCGGCTCCGCGACGAACTGGATGCCTTGCGGTCCGCGTCCGCTCAGACGGCGGCGGACCGCAGACCTGTCGAGCTAGATCAGCAAAGCGTTGGTCGGCTCAGCCGCATGGACGCGATGCAGCAACAGGCCATGGCGGCAGCTCAGGAAACACGGCGACTTGGACGCGTCTGGGCTCTCGAGGCAGCCATCCGTCGAATTGATGCGGGGGAGTTCGGTTGGTGCCACGACTGCGGCGAGTTTATCGGCATGCGTCGGCTCGAACTTGAGCCTACCGTGATGCGGTGTCGAGACTGCGCAGGCTGACGAGGTAAGCGACGCGGCTGCCGCGAATGCACGCCGTGCTCTGTCGAGAGCCAGACAGACCTGGCTTCGGCTGTTCCGACCGGTCGCGCCAGGCCTTACGGCAGGTCACACGCCCGCACCTGGTCGCGCAGTACGACATAGTCGCTCATCATCTCCGCCAGCACCGAGCGTTCAGGCAGCAGCAAGAGCTCGTCGGCCGCACGCGCCTGGAGACCGCGACTGTACTCCACGGCCGGCGGACATGCAGACAAGCCGCCAGGTTCAGAACCGACCGTCGCGCAGCCGCTCAGCAAGCTCGTCGCGGTCGCGAGGGCGGCGAGCTGCCGCTTCCAGCATCTGGCGTTGGACATCATTGGCCTTCTCCGTGGTCTTAAGGCGTTCGGCGAGGCGTCCCGCTCGCTCTCCGGAGCGGCGCAGCGCCAACAGGAACAGGAGCACGGCGAGCGCGATGGCGCCGTAGCGCAGCGCCGCCCACGTCCACGGGCTAGCGGCTAACCCGGTCAGAAGCGCGGCGATCACCGCCGCCCCCGGCGCCAGTCGTCGAGGCGGGCATAGATGGTGACCGCGATGCCACCGAGTGCCACCGCGATGAACACCCAGCGGAGCGTATCGAGATACGGGACCAGCGGCAGGACGGCGCTTTGCGTCTCCGCCAGCACCTGCTGGGCGACTTCCACCCCGGCCGTGCCGAGCGTCGCGACACCCGCCGCCCCGCCGCCCTTCATCGTACGGCTGTCGGCCAGCACCTCCCGCACGGGCGGAGTCTCTGCTGCAAATGCGGTCGCCCGTACCGGGAACCGCTCGCCCCACTGTCGTGCCGGTCCAAGATCGACATGCATGAAACCTGAGCGCGGATAGAAGCCGAAGCCGAGGAACCCGACCTCTCGCGCCGCCGCCTCGAAGGCCACGGGGTCGTGGTTCGCCATGGCGATGTCGAAGGCGGCGCCGTCGAGGTGCTTCGACCGGGTGGCGCCGCCCACGGCGCGGTTGTGCTCGGGGCTGCGATAGGCGGAACGCACGATCAGCGGTTTGCCCAACCGGTCGCGCAGCGCCTGCAGCCTGTCGAGCGCGGGCTCATTGACGAGCAGCTTGCCGGTCCCGCGGCAGGCGATCTCGGCCGGGCTGAAGTTGGGCCAGCGCCACGCGCTTTCCGGAACGTCGCGCCAATGTAGGTGGAAGGTCGTGCTCATGGTGGTCCTCCAAAACGAAAAACCCGCCTCGAGGGCGGGTGTGGGTGAGCTGCTGGTTTGGGGTGTTGAGCGGCTAAAGGCCGCCGCCGAAGATCTTCAGCTTGATGGCTATGCCCGCTAGCAGCGCCAGCATGACGCCGGTGGTGATCATGCGGACGGCCGTCTGCATCGCGGTGCGCCGCACCAGCCGGATGCAGTCCACGAGGGAGCGCAGATCGCGGATGTCGAGCGCGGCCTCGTCGCCGTCGAGGCCGACATCGGCCAGTGCGCGCTTCGCGCCTTCCTCGGCCGCCCGGGTCAGGATCGCCTCGAACTCGGCGTCGGGCATGCGCACGAAGCCCTCGGATCGGGGTGGTGTCATCGGATCTTCCTTCCGCCGCTCAGCCGACCTTGCAGCCCCAGAAGGCCGTGTGGTCTGCCGCGAAGTAGCCATCCGCGACCCGGAAATACCCCTGCAGCTCGACGGTATCTCCCGCAGTGAGCGGCACCATGGTCTGCAGCCAGATCGCGGTGGCGAGCGAGACATGGGTGGCGGAGATCTCGCCGAAGGAGCCGCGGACTTCCGTCGTGCCGTTCAGCACGAGCCGCCCGCGCATGCGCGCCGTCGTGCTGGAGTTCACCTTGTAGAGGAGCGTCGCGCCGAAGAGGTAGGTGCCGTCCAAGGGGGCCACGAAGTGGTTGTTCGCGGCGTCAAAGGCTCCCTGATCGTTATAGTCGGTGTTGTTGAGGCCGATCTTCGTCCAGGTCCCGACGCCCACGTAGTTGTCGTAGTTCGTGTATGCCTTGAAACGCGGCAGCCGGGGCTGGTCGACGATGCCGGTGGCGTTGTCGACGCTGAGCCCGTCGAAGAAGGTACTGCCGTCGGCCGAAACCGCGAGACGGAAGCGGTCGGAGCCGAAGAGACCCACCAGCGCCTTGGTGACGAAGCCGGTCTGCAGCGTCAGGCCGAGATCGTCGCCAGCGGCCTCCTTGTTCATGGTGTAGAACAGATCGCCGGTGCCACCCTCGGCGACGGTCTTCGCGGTCCAGAGTGCCGCGTTCAGCTTGGCCGAGAACGGGTTCGACGCATCTGCCGTCGTGCCCAACCCTAGCAGCGCCATGTTCTGCAGCGCCGTGGGCGTGGTGCCGACCCAGTCCGCGCCGTCATAGACCAGCAGCAGGCCCTCGTCCTCGACCCATGCCCGCCACCCGCTCCGCGGCGGCAGACGCAGCCACGCGCCGTCGGTCCAGAGCGCCACGTTCAGGTCCCAGCCCGCCCAGTCGCCGGTCGCGCCGGAGGCGACGATGTAGCGGTCGCCATCGGCGGGCGAACCGGGCGGCGCGGTCAGGTCTCGGTCGAGAACCGAGAGCTGGACGAGCCCGTCGAGGATCCGCAGCGCCTCGTTGTGGGTGACATGCTTCTGGGCCTGCGCCGCCAGGATGTAGGGCAGCAGGAGATGGGTCGTGGCGTCGGACATGGGATGGCCTTCAGAGTATCAGCGTGACGGTTTTCTGCGCGCCCCGTCCCACGAGGGCGGAGAGCTGGTAGATGCGGATGTCTAGCGTGTCGCCGGGCCCGAGCGGCCCGCCCCAGTCGGGGGTCTGCTGGTCGGCGGTGTAGACCGCGCTGGTGGTGGCCGTGCTCAGCACCCGCTTCACGGTCACGCCATCAAGAATCTCGACCTCGTAGGCTTCCAGTTCCTCGGCCAGCGGCACCTCAAGCCCGCCCCAGCTGTCCGAAGCCAGTGCGCGGGACCGGCGTGTCCAGCGGATCGTCAGATCGCCGGGGGTGCGGGGGCGATGCCAAGGCTGCTCAACATGCGCGACCGAGAACGGCCGCAGCCCCACGCCCGCGGACGTGAAGGTCTGCCCCACATAGGTCTCGTCGCTGACCGGGCGGCTCGCCGGGCCGATGCGCCAGTTCCACGGGATTCCAAGATCGGCCTCAGCGATCGGCAGGGACGCCAGCGCAGTGTCCAGCACCACGACCCGCGCGCCTGCGGGCGCCGGATTGCCCATGGCGCCCTCGGTGCCGCGCTGACCGCGCAGCAAGCGGGTCAGCCGGTAGCGGCCGGGCGCGAGCAGCTCGGCCGCGCCCGCCTGCACGATTTCCCAGGTGCCGTGCGCGCTCTCGATGGCCAGCGCGTTCGCCCCGCCGAACAGGGTGAGGTCCGTGATGCTTTCCAGCGTGCCGGTCAGCAAGTCGACCACCAGCGCATTGCCGAGATCGAAGCGCGACGTCGGCCCCGGGTAGAAGTCCGAGACCAGCGTCCCCATCCGCGCCCGGCCGCCGAACGTGGTCAGCAGTTCGAAGCCATCGGTCGCGGGGCTGCGGAACACCGCCAGCTCGCCGGGCCAGGGAACCGCATGCGCAGCCACCAGCGGCCGGTGTGCGGGCTGGTCCTCGGTCAGCTGCGGCAGGTCCATCAGCACCGCATCCGGCGCGCCGAACACGACGGCCCGCGTCAATGACGCGGCGCGGGGATCGCCGGGCGGCAGATCGTAAGTCGCGCGGTCCTGGCGCACCGCCTCGATACCGCGCGCCTCGGCATCGGCGATGGAGACGAGCCGCAGATCGACCAGCCGCCCGTCATGCGCGAGCCGGATCGCGTCGGCCGGATCGAGCGCGAGGCGCGAGGGCGGCAGACGGAACGCCGCCGTCTCGCGACCCACCCACGCCTCCATCAGCGCGCGGCGGCAGCGGCGTTCGGCCTCCTCGGGCGGCACCGCCATCGGGAAGGACTCGGAGGCGATCCGGGTCGTGTCGACCGTGATGCGCCGCGCCTCGACGAGGGCGGCGTCGTAATCCTCGTCGGCCCGCGCGACCTGCCACTTCAGCGCTTGCGGCAGTTCGGTCTCCTGGCCGCGGGTCAGTTCCAGCAGGTCGCCCTCGCGGGCAGCCACCAGATCGTCGGGCGCGAGGGTGGCGACGGAGGCACGGCCACGCATGATGAAGCGGATCACGCCCTCGGTCTCAACAGCGTCGAAGCCGAAGTGGCGCGACAGCGTGGTGATCGAGGCGCGCGGGCTTTCCAGCGCCGTGATGGCGTAGCCTTCGACCGCGCCCCAGAGCCCGGTGACGTCGATACGTGCCTCGGGTAGCCCGGCGCGCAGACAGAGATGCCGGACCAGAGCCGCCAGCGACACCGCGCCCAGCCGCCCTGTCAGCCAGTGGCCGAGGCGCCAGTTCGCCCCGTCGGTCCAGACGTCGGTCAGCGCCGGGAAGAAGGGATATGGTCGCGCGTCCCAGGTCCAGGCGGCGCATTCGGGGACGTGCACCATACGGCCGCCGTAGACCGAGGACAGCGGGTTGTTCGCGGCCTCGCCCCACCAGAGGTACGTCGCCTCGAGATAGGCGCGCTGGATGGCGTCATCGCGCCAGCCCCGCGAGAAATGCGGCGTGAAGCTCTCCGACGACTTCGGGTCGAAGAAGACGTTGGGCTGGTTGGTGCCCCGGTCGATGGCGGGACAGCCGAGCTCGGTGAACCAGATCGGCTTCGACTGCGGCGTCCATGCCGTCGGCGTCCCGCTTTCCACTCCGCCCGGACGGTCGTAATGGGCGTTCGACCACCAGGCGCGCAGATCCTTGTAGCGGAAGACCCAGGGTTTGCTGGCGGCACCGTCGGTGATCGGGGTCCGGACCTGCGCCGACCGATCGGCGGCGCTGGCATAGAACCAGTCGAAACCTTCTCCGCCGGCGATGTTCGCCTGCAGATAGGCCCGGTCGTAGATCGCGGGCCAGCCCTCGGCCGCGTCGGCATGCTCGAAGCCGCCCCGCCAGTCCGACAGCGGCATGTAGTTGTCGATCCCGACGAAATCGATCTCCGGATCGGCCCAGAGCGGATCGAGATGGAAGAACACGTCCCCCGAACCATCGCCCGGCTGGTGCCCGAAATACTCGCTCCAGTCCGCCGCATAGCCAATCTTCGTCTCCGACCCGAGGATCGAGCGGACATCCGCGAGCAGGTCCCGATAGGCCTGCACCGCCGGATAGCTGCTGGCGCCCGAGCGGATCGTCGTCAGCCCCGGCATCTCGGTGCCGATGAGGAACGCATCGACCCCGCCCGCCGCGGTACAGAGATGGGCGTAGTGCAGCACCATGCGCCGCAGGCCCCAGTCGCCGGGCGTGCCGGTCCACGAAACCGACTGACCCAAGACGCTGAAGCTGGCGGGCGTGGCCGCGCCGAACAGCGCCGCGACCTGGCTTGCGGCCGTGGCGGTCTTGTCCACGGTCCCGGCGTAGCCCGCCGCCGGAGAACAGGTGATCCGGCCCCTCCAGGGGAACGCAGGCTGGCCGGTCTCCGCGGCGTTGTCGGAATACGGGTTCGGCAGCGTGTTGCCGGGCGGCACGTCCATCAGGATGAATGGATAGAAGGTCACCCGCAGCCCGCGCGCCTTCATCTCCTGGATCGCCTGCACCACCGCGAAGTCGGACGGCGTGCCGCCATAGACGGGGCGATCCTGATCGTCGCGGCTGACGAGAAATGCACCTGCGCGGCTGACGCCATTCACCGACCAGCTGGCGGGCGTGGTCGACTTGGCCGAGACCTCGACGCCCGGCCGCACCTTGCAGGAGCCCGCGCGCAGGTCGTCGCCGAACCACGCCACGACGAGGCTGACGCTCTCGACCGCCGGGGCCATCGCCTGCAGCCGGTCCAGCGACTCCACCATGTCGGTGGAGTCGGCCAGCGCGTTCAGGTTCTCGGGCACCGTCGCGCCGCCATCGGTCTTGCGGATGGCCTGCGTCGCGTAGGTGAACTCGCCGGAGGCCGGGATCATGGTGACGGCGCGGGTCAGCCCCTCGGCGGTGTCAGGATCGGCGAGCGGCCGGAACACCTCAAAGGACAGTTGCGGCAGGCGGTTGCCGTAGGTCGAGAGCGCCAGTTCCTCGAAGACGACATAGGCGGTGCCGCGGTAGGCGGGCGTGCTGGCGGCACCCATCCTGGCTACGATGAACGGATCGGCGGTCTGCGCCTCGTCGCCAGGATACCAGCGCCAGGTAACGCCGGAGAGGTCCATCGGCTTTCCGTCGGCCCAGATGCGGCCGATCCCGGTGATCGGCCCTTCGCAGAGCGCCACGGCGAAAGAGGCGTAGTAGAGATACTCAGTCGTCTTGACCTTGCCGCCCCCGCCGCCTTTGCCACCGCCCTGCGTTGTGGTCTTCGTCTCCTCGCGGAAATCCGTCGCCCAGATGATGTTGCCGCCCATGCGCATGCGCCCATAGAGCCGCGGGATCACCGCGCCCTCGGTGGCCGAGGTGATGCGCAGCGTGTCGAGCCGCGCGCCCTCGATGCGCTGGGTCGGCGCCAGCGACGAGATGATCCAGCTGTCGACGACCGAGCCGATGCTCGAGCCGATGAAGCCGCCGATGGTCGCGGCGCTCACGCCGAGGATCGCCCCGCCGATCGAACCGCCGATGGCGGCGCCGGCTGCACCGAGAATGAGGGTGGCCATGTCGAGGTCTCAGCGTTGCGGAAACAAGAAGGCGAAGGCGACGCGCCGCCGCCAGGATGGGTTGAGCGGTTCCTCGATCACGCCGAGCCGCTCATAGGCGTGGAGGAAGGAGCCGGGACCGGTTAGGATCCCGACATGCTTGGCGATGGCGCGGGGCTTCATGCGGTAGAGCACCAGCGCGCCCGGACCGGCTGCCGCGGGTTCCACCTCGACCATCATGGCGCGCGCGCCCTCGGCCAGCACCTCTCGCGGGCCGGTCTCGCCCCAATCGCGGCTGTATGCCGGGATCGGAAACGGTTCGGGCCCGACGACCTCGCGCCAGACGCCCCGGGCCAGTCCGAGGCAGTCACAGCCGACGCCCCGGAGGCTCGCCTGGTCGTGGTACGGCGTGCCGAGCCAGGAGCGTGCGGCGGCGATGACGCGCGCGGGATCGGCGGTGGCTCTCGTGCATCGCGATGCGATGCACTGCCGCCCGTCGTTTCCGCTGGAAACGACGTTGGTCACAGCACGCCGCCCTCGTGCCCGCCATCCTTGGTGGCATAGCGCAGCACCGCGTCTTGGCCGGGAATGTGCGGAAAGCCGCGGAAGTTGGCGGTGTTGGCGAACTTCGCCCCGCAGCTCTCGATCCGTTTGTCGCAGCCCGCACGGATCGTGAAGCCGTCACCCTCGGCGATGGCGCGCACTGGCGCCTCGAGCAGGGTCAGCACCGCGATGCCGTCGGTCACGTCGTGGCCCAGCACTTCGGTGCGCCGCCCCGCGTTCGCGCCGCTCGTCCAGTCCAGCGTGCCGAAAGTGAACCAGCTGGCCTCGAACCCGCCGAGCCCCGATGCGGTGAAGGCGCGGTCGCGTAGAAGGTCGATCACCGTACCGGTGGCTTTGTAGGTCGGATCCTCCAGATCGACCCCACAGCGCGCGTCGCCGAGCGCGGCGTCGCAGGTCGCCTGGAAGGTCCGCCCGACCGTCTGGCCGAGTACATGCTCGAGCGAGCGGACCTCAGCTACAAAGGCGAGCCGCCCGCGTCGGATCTGGCCGATGGCGCCGCGCCGCATCAGCACGCGCTGGCCGGTGTCCGCCCAGTTCACCCGCCAGACCTCGACCTCGGCGTTGTCCCAGCGGCCGTCAAGAATGTCGGTCTCGGTGATGCGGTCCGAGGTCAGCACGCCTTCCGCGTCCTGCGCATCGACCGACAGGTCCGAGCCCGAGCGAACCTCGGACGCCGTCAGCCCGCTTTCCGGCTCGAAATCCGTCCCATCGAAGGTCAGCGTGCGGTCATGGTCGGTGAAACCGAAGGTGACGCCATCGGCGCGACTGATCCGCCAGCACCAGGCGAGCGTGGTCGTGCCCTCGTCGAGATGGGCCTGCAGGGCGGGAACGAGAGTCTTCATCGTCGCAGTTCCAGCAGCGGAATGGAGGTGATCGAACCGAGCCGCTCGAGGTCGAGCGTTACGTCGAGCGCGTCGGTGTCGAAGCGGACCGGCACGTCGAACTCGAACCCCGCGGTGATCGCGACGCCAGCGCCCGGTGCTGCGCTGAAGGTCACGACGCCGGTGGCGGTGTCGACTGACCAGCCGGACAGCTGCTCGACCCCGCCGAGAGCGGTGCGCACGGTGCCCGCCACTGGCTTGGCGATGGCGCGCGACCAGGATTGCTCCCCGGAGGCATATCGCTTGACCAGCTGAAAGGCGGTCGTCGTGCCGTCGCCGGTGCCTATGGCCTGGTCGGCGGGCGATGACGTGCCCGAGGGAAGACAGGACTTGTGGTCGGCCCAGTCCTTGAAGCGGAAGCCGTGGAGCCGACCGTTCCGCGCCTCGAAGAAGGCCACGACCGCCGCCAGATCGTCGGCGCGGCGGATGCCATAGGCCACATCATAGCGGCGGCGCGAATTCGCCCAGCTGGCGTTGCGCTCCTCGTCGCCCGAGGCGAGCTCGACGATCTGCGTGCGCCGCTCGGGCCCGCCCCGCGCGCCGCGGCTGATGTTGTCGGGGAACCGGACCTCGTGAAACGCCATCAAGTCTCTCCATGGTTCGCGCTCTGGCCCCCGCAACCGGTTCCCACTTGCGGGGTCGCACTCACATACCCCTCCGCCCGAGCGACACGGCGCGGGCGATGTCTGCCGCGACCTGTGTGCGGGACTGCCGAAAGCTCTCGGCGTCGCGGGCCATGATCGTGACGTTGACGCCACCACCCGCGCCGTAGCTCTGCGCCTCCCGCCGCGACAGCACCCGCTCACCGCGCTGCAGGATCGCGGGCACTTCGTCGTGACGAAGCCCCGCCATGCCGCCGCCATGCATTCGGGGTGCCGCGGCGAAGGCCATGGCCGGGACCATGCGCGAGGGCCCGGCCGATCCGACCATCCCGCCCGCATGCAGGACGTTGGCGAATATGCCGCCCGCGCCGGAGAACACGCCGGAGAGCGCGTTCGCGATCGGCCCGAGGATGAACCGGCGCGCCGCGAGCTGGGCGAGATCGGCCAGCAGCGAGGTGACGAGGTCGCGGAAGTTCAGCTTGCCTGTCTTCACGAACTCGCCGACGGCGTTCTCGGCCGACTGGAAGGCGCCGACGAGGCTCTGGCCGATATCGCCACCGATGTCGCGGGCCTTGCTGGCGTAGTCCGACAGCGCCGCCGTGACCGCCTGCCAACCGGTGACGGCAGCCTCGGTCGCGGGCTCTGCCGCAGCGGCGGCAGCTCCGGCCGCCGCACCGGCGCCCGTCGCGGCGCGTCCGGCATCGCCGAGCGCCGTCTCCAGCCGCTCGGCCGCGCCGGTGGCCTCGGTCAGCGCATCGGCACTGGCCTCGTCGGTGCCGCGCACGGCATCGCGCAGGGCTTGCCAGCTTTCGAGGGGCGCGCGGGCCCCTTCGGCCAGATCGCGCGCGGCGCCGCGATAGAGGTTCGCGGATTCGAGCGCGCGGTTCGCAGCCTCGGCCAAACCGAGATCGGGCGCGGTGAGCGGATTGTCCTCGAACGCACGGTCGAACGCCGCCTGCGCCGCCGTCGTGGCAGCACTGGCCGCGCCCTCGAAGCGGTTCTCGATCTCGCCGAGGTCGAGGTCGGGCACCAGCGAGATTCGGCGCTCCGACCCCAGCGCTTCGAGCCCCTGGTTGATGCCGCCGATGAAGCCGTTGATGCGCGAGACCACGCCGTTCAGCATCCCCTCGACGCCATCGACCAGGCTGTTCGCGGCCTGGAACGCCAGATCGCCGATGGCGGCGGGCAGCAGACCCCAGATCGCCTTGATGGCTTCATACGCGCCTTCAAACGTGTTCGCGGCCGTGTTGCCGAAAGCCACGACGCTCTCGATGGCGCTCTGCATGCCCGACGCGGCGTCGGCCTTGAGGTCGAAAAACATCGCCGTCGCGGCCGCGCCCGCCGCCGCCGCGCCCATCCTGATGCGTTCCCAGACCTCGACCGCGAGGTCCTTCAGGAGCGACATCGCTTCTCCGAAACCGCCGGCGCCGGAGACGAGCCGGGTGAACTGGTAAACGAGTTCGCCGGCGCCGACGATCAGCGCCCCGATGCCGGTGCGGATGAGCGCGCCCCGCAGCACGACCAGCGCGGTGGCGAGACCGCGGACGGAGATCGCCGCAGCCGCCACGCCGGCCACCCAGCGGCCCGCGAGGAACGCCGCGAAGGTGGCGGCATAGGTGGTCAGGCGGCCGATATTGTCGAAGAGACCGCGGATCGCGATCCCGAGCGGACCGGTGCGGCTGGCGACCGCCGCCATGGCGTCGGCGACGGCTTCGAGCGCAGGCGCCGCGGCGACGGCCAGCTGGTTCGACAGCCCGCGCCAGATCAGCCCGAGCCGGGAGATGGCGTCGTTTGTCCGCTCGATCTGATCGGCGTCCTGCTCCGAGATCACGACACCGAAGGCAAGCACGTCCTCCGTCGCCTGGCGCAGCGTCGCGGTGTCGATCCGGCTCATCGCGATGGAGCCTTCCTCGCCGAATAGCTGCCCTGCGACCGCCGCGCGCTCGGCGGCGGGCACGAAGCTCTCGATGGCGGCGTTGATCGCGCCGACGCGCTGGTCCAGCGGCAGCGCGATCAGCTCGTTGGCCGACAGCCCGAGCCGGTCCAGCGCATCGGCGGCGGGGCCGGTCCCGGCGGCCGCCTGGCTTAGACGGCGCGTCAGATCCTTCGTCGCCTGCTCGATGCCGGACATGGACACGCCCGCCAGCTCGCCCGCCCGCTCCAGCGTCTGGATCGAGGCGACAGTGGTGCCGAGGGACTGCGCGAGCTTGGCCTGTGCATCGACGGTCTGCAGCCCGGACCGGATCATCGCCACGCCAGCGGCGGCGGCGGCCGCTACGGCAGCAGCGGCAGCGACCCGGACCCGGCGGGAAAACGCAGCGAGCCGGGCGTTCGCCGCTTCCATCTCCCGGCTCAGCCGTCCGAAGCCGCGCGACCCCGCTTCGCCTACGCCCTCCAGTTCGGCGCGCACCTGCCGTCCGCCCACGGCCGCGAGGCGGACGCTGACCCTCTTCTCAGCCATGGGAGTGATCCATCTGTTCGTTGAGTTTTGCGACCATCACCGCCTCGATGACGGGCAGCAGTTCGGCCATGGCGAGCGGCGGCACGCCGAGCGCGTCACCGAGCGCCAGCGCCGCCGACATGTCCCAGCCGATCACGGCGCCCGGCAGGACACGCAGCTGACCACCGAGACGGCCGACCAGGTCCCAGACCTGCCAACCCTCCGGCGTTTCCGGACGGTTCAGCCGCGCCGGGCAGTCCGGGCATTCTTGCGCGCAGGCGTCGCAGTAGCGCTCGCCCCCGCCGAAGGACCATTCGGCGAGAGCGCGGAGGCGTTTTTTTCCTGTTCCAGCAGCAGGCCCTTCGAGACGTAGGTCAGCTGGAAGGCTTCGAAGATCGGCCAGACATCGAGCAGCGCGTCGATGGCCTCGAGGCTCGGATCGATGGGATTGCCGTCCGCGTCCCCGATGCCCTCCCAGGCGCGCACCGCCCGCCGCGCCAGCGCCTTGGCGAAGGCGACCGCGCGCTCCTCGTCGGAAGCCTCCTCGGGAACCGCCTCGACGGCCGCATCGCTGCGTGTCGCCACCATCAGCGCGGTGGTCAGCGGGCGGAGCTGCACCCGGACGCCGGGGGCGAGGTCATGCCAGCGCGGAGCGTTGTTCAGGTCGAGCGTCAGCATCCTTAGTACACCTCGATGTCGTTGATCAGGGTTGCCGTGCACATCCGGCCGACCACGCTGTCGCGGGCGGCCTGCCAGGCGAACGTCGCCTGGACGCCCTGCGGTCCGGAGATCTCGATGCGCGGGCGCGGCAGGTAGACGGCGTGCACGGTGAAGGTGAAGCTCTCGCCGGACGGCAGCACATAGGCGAACTCCATCTCGCAGGCCTCGCCATTGATCGCCTGCGTCACCAACGTCTGGTCGGCGAAGCGGACCTCGATCCGGCCAGTCAGCGCTGCGATGGACGGATCCGCACCGTCGATGCGGCCGTCCGAGCGGATGGTCTCGATCCGGTCGAGATTGTTGGCATAGGTGATCTCGGCCGAGACCACGTTGCCGAGGGCGGTCCCGTTTCGCGTGATCGCGCCGTTGAAATGCCCGAAACGCTTCAGTTCCAGCGCCGCAGGCGTTCCGGCGCTGGTCGTCGTGCCCACCGTCTCGCCCTGCGCCACCAGCCGCGCCGTGGCGGTCAGCAGGCCCGAGCGCTGCATCTGCCAGGTGATCTGGTCGAGCACGCAGCCGGAATACATCGCGTAGCGCGGCACCTCCGGCATGCCGGTCTCGATCGACATGCTGGGCAGCGTCCAGGACCCCGACTGGAACTCGTGGCTGTATGGCGCTTCCACGCCCGTGGTCGTCGGCGCACCGAACGCCGCCTTCAGCCAGAACCCGAAGGCCTCGGCGTCGAGCGGCACGACGACATCGCCGTCCGCCGTGACCGCGTCCTTGATCGGCGCCAGCGGATCGCGGCCGTAGCCGAGCAGCTCCGAGTTCAGCAGCGGCTGCTCGGCGCCGAGCGACGTGCTGGCGAAGGGCATGCGGGTGAAGCCGCTGGCGGGCGGCGTTCCATAGGTCGTCTCGAACGCAAGCGCCATCAGCGCCCGCGCCCCCTGGGCTCGTGCCATGGTGTTCTCCTCGGGTTGTCGGGATCAGCCGAGCGGATCGGCCGTGGAATAGTGCAGGATCACCGGGATCACGGCGGCCTTCAGGCTGGCGGCGCCCTCGACCGGCAGGTCCACAGGGCGCGGGGCTTCGGCCTCCACCCAGTCGCAGAGCCCGCCGAGCGTGCGGTCGGCGGCGAGTGTCGCGCCGATGCTGGCGGTCAGCGTGTCGAATGCCGCGTCACGATCGGCGCCCTGAACGACCGCCTCGATCTCGGCGCGGTGCTGGTAGTGATAGGCCAGCGGCGACAGCGTCACATCGGGCTCCCCCGGCTCTCCGTCGCGCAGGATCAGCAGGCCCTCGGCTGGAACGCGCTCGGTCAGCACCTCGCCACGGAGCGCGGTGGCGGGCAGCGCCGAGAGCCGCGCGTGCAGCGCGGCGAGGATGGTTTCACGAGGGGTGGGCATGGAGGGTCTCTTCGATGTCCGAAGCGCCCGAACATGGGCAGCTTGACCTTTGCAATTCTTGACAGTTTCAGAGCACTTCCGGTAACTGGACCCATGGGGATTGCGAGCTCCCCACGAGGCGCCAGCTGAAGATCGCGTTCCTGTTCAACCCCGGCGACGGAGGAACGCACATGCCTGCGCCCAATGCCATTTCGTTCGACAAGCTCACCCGCATCATCGGAACCCCCCGCGCACCGCTTTTGCTCGACGTGCGGTCCGAGGAAGATTTCGCCGCCGATCCACGATTGCTCCCAGGTTCTGTCCGGATCGACGACCAGGCGCTCGCCGCCCTCGCGCCGCAACTCGGCGGCCAGCCGTCGATCGCCGTCTGTCAGGCCGGTCACCGGCGCAGTCAGGGCACCGCCGCCTGGCTTCGCGCCGAGGGCTGCGCCTCGGAGTATCTCGAGGGTGGGTTCGAGGCCTGGCGCTCCGCCGGACTGCCGCTGATCGATCCCGCGAAGTTGCCCGCGCGCGACGCGCAGGGCCGCACCATCTGGGTCACGCGCGCGCGCCCCAAGATCGACCGCATCGCGTGTCCCTGGCTGATCCGGCGCTTTCTCGATCCCCGCGCGATCATCCTGTTCGTGGCGCCCGCCGAGGTGGTGGGCGTGGCAGAACGTTACAACGCGTCGCCCTTCGACATCGAAGGCGTGTTCTGGAGCCACCGGGACGACCTCTGCACTTTCGACGTGATGCTGGCCGAGTTCGGCCTGAGCATTCCCGCGCTCGACCGGCTCGCGACAATCGTGCGCGGCGCCGATACAGCCCGCCTCGACCTCGCGCCCGAAGCGGCCGGTCTGCTAGCCGCGTCGCTCGGCCTGTCGCGGATGTATTCCGACGATCTGGAGCAGCTGGAGGCCGGGATGTTGCTTTACGACGCCTTCTACCGATGGGCGCGGGACGCCACCGACGAGACCCACAACTGGCCCACGAACAAGCCGAAGGCGGACTGATGCAGGATCGCGCATACCCCACGCTGGCCGCCGCCACCCGCATCTGGGCCCGCATCGGTCTCCTGAGCTTCGGCGGTCCGGCCGGGCAGATCGCGCTCATGCACCGGATCCTGGTCGAGGAGCAGCGCTGGCTGGGCGAGAAACGGTTCCTGCATGCGCTCAACTACTGCATGCTCCTGCCCGGCCCCGAGGCGATGCAACTCGCCGTCTATATCGGCTGGCTGATGCACCGGACGCTCGGCGGCATCATCGCGGGGGTCCTCTTCGTGCTGCCCGGCGTCGTGGCGATCATGGCGCTGAGCTGGATCTACGCGCTCTACGGCAATGTAGGGCCGGTGGAGGCGCTGTTCTTCGGGCTCAAGGCCGCGGTGCTCGCCATCGTGGTGCAGGCGGTCATCCGCATCGGCTCGCGTGCGCTCAAGAACCGCGCGATGGTCGCCATCGCCGCGGCCTCGTTCGTGGCGATCTTCGGCTTCGCCATCCCATTCCCGCTGATCATCCTGATCGCTGGCCTGATCGGGTTCTTCGGCGCGCGGGCGGGCCTGCCAGCATTCCATGGCGGCGGCGGACACGGAAAGGTCGGCAAGGTCCAGGTCGACGACGCCGATACGCTGCTGGGCGAGGAATCGCCGGATCACACCCGGGTCAACCGGGCTTGGGCGTTTCGCATCTCCGGCGTCTTCCTCGTCCTCTGGCTGGCGCCGGTTGGACTGTTGTTCGCGGCACTTGGGCCGGAGAACGTGTTTTCGCAGATCGCGAGCTTCTTCAGCGTCATGGCCGTGGTAACCTTCGGCGGCGCCTATGCGGTACTGGCTTATGTCGCGCAGGAGGCGGTCCACAACTACGGCTGGCTCGCTCCCGGCGAGATGCTGGATGGGCTCGGCATGGCGGAGACCACGCCCGGCCCGCTGATCATGGTGACGCAATTCGTGGGCTTCATGGGTGCCTTCCGCGAGGCGAGCGGCCTGTCGCCCCTGATGGCGGCAACGCTTGGTGGGCTGCTGACGACGTGGGTGACCTTCGTTCCCTGCTTCCTGTGGATCTTCCTCGGCGCGCCCTTCATCGAGCGTCTGCGCGACAACGCGGTGCTGACCGCCGCACTCACCGCCATCACCGCGGCCGTGGTGGGCGTCATCCTGAACCTCGCCGTCTGGTTCGGTCTGCATGTGGTCTTCGACGAGGTGCGCACCCTCACGTCCTTCGGCCTCGATCTCGATGTGCCCGTCTGGTCCACGGTGAACCTGGCGGCTGCGGCGCTGGTGCTTGCCGCGCTCGTGGCGGTGTTCCGCTTCCGGCTGGGCGCCGTGACGGTACTTGCGGGCTGTGCGCTGGCCGGTGTCGCGCTGGCGTCAATGGGCTTGACCTGAGGCCGCTCTTGTTGCGGCGCAGTCAAATCTTCGCCTCCACCCAGTTCGCGACAATCAGCCCCGGCACGCTGTCCAATGCCCGGTCCGCGTCCCGAGCGAGATCCAGCCGCTTCGGCAGCTTGACCTGCGGCACCAGCAGGAAGATCGGCGCGGTGACCTTTCCGCGCCCGGTCTTCGAGCGCGACACCACCGCCTGGCCCTTCGTGTTCAGCCGCCCCTCCGCCACCAGCAGGCTCGGGCCGGTGCGGCGATAGACGAAGCGCAGGCGCAACCCGCGTCGCCGTTCCCACTCGCCGGGCGTGATCCGGCCGCCGCGCAGGGACTTGCCCGCCGCAGGCAGCGGGATCGCCAGCCAGAACCCGTTCTTCGAGCGGATCAGCGGCCCAGTGTCATGCGCGCCCACGATGACCGGGGCCTTCGACCAGACCAGTGCTGCCGCGTTCAGGCTTTCGCCGGACTTCGGAAAGCTGGCGGAGCGGATCGAGTTGGCGAGGCGCGTGCCCAGCCCCGCACCGGTGATCTGTGTGCGCCAGGCGGATTTCAGGCCGGTGCCAGCCTCGCGCATGGCGGCGGTGACAGCGCGTTCGCCGGCCGCGACCTCGGCTGCCATCAGGGCGACGATGTCGGGATCGATGGCGAGCTTCAGTTTCACACTGGCCTCAGATCGATAGTCCAGACCAGCCGTTCGCGATCACGGATGGGCTCGCCCTGAATGAGGAAAGCATCTCCGTCGATCTCGATCCGGTCGCCGGGGCGCGGGTTCGCCACCTCGGCGACGCGCAGGTCGATCCGGATGGTTTCGGACCAGAGCCGCGCATCGCCAAAGTCGGTGATGGCGTCGGCGCGCCGGGCAACGACCCGCACCAGCACAGGCACGCCGCCGTCGGCGATGTAGACCGCGTCCCGGCCGATGTTCGGATCGGCGAAGAGCCCACTGAGCGCGGCGGCGAAGGCGCTCATCAGAACGTCGCGTTCAGGCGGACCCGGCCGATGGTGTCGCCCGCGCCGCTGGCCACCGCTTCGACGGCCACGCCGATCAGGGTGTTGTCGGTGGCGACCGTGGTGCAGCGCTTGTTGGTGTCGTCCCAATAGACCTTGGCGCCGACGGTCCAGGCCTGGGAGCCGACCTTGGTGATGTCGAAGATTCCGACGAGCGCGGTCTCGACGGGATCGCCGATGGCGGCGGCGCCCGCGGCGATGCCGAAGATGGAGCCGACGAGCAGGCCATCGCCGGAGGCGACGGCATGGGGCGCGGTCAGGGTGATGGTGTTGCCGGGCTGGACGTAGTTTTTCATGGGGAGAATCCTCGTGGAAAGACGAAGGGCGGCCCGTCAGGACCGCCCGTGTGTCAGGGTTCAGGATGGGGTGCGGGTTACGCGCCCGGGTTCTTGTAGAGGCCGCGCCAGTCGATGGCCTTGGCGCCGAAGTCGAGGCGGCACTTGATCTCGACCCCGTCGACGTCGAAGCCATTGCGGGTCTCGATGTAGGCGCCCTGCTGGCCCTCGAGATAGGCGTACTCGATGGTGTCGATCTGGTTCGGCGAGGCCGCCAGATACCAGGCGGTCTCGCTGGCAGCGTCGAGCCGGGGCTCGCTGATCGGCGCGAGCGTCCGGATCGACTGCGGCACCACGCTGGACGTCGCGGCGGGCACCAGGTTCTGGGCCACCAGCTGCTCGGCCTTCAGCTCCAGCGAGGCGGGCACGATCAGGAAGGCCGGGCGGACGTTCAGAACCGTCTTCTTGTCGAGGCCGGTCTGCTTGGCCATGGCGGCGCGGGCCGCGCCGACACTGCCGACGTCGAGCGCCGCGCCAGTGCCTGCGAGGTTCTTGTGCGTGGTGTGGAAGAGCGCGTTGCCGTCGGCCATGGCCGGGTTGGCGGTGATGATGCCCCAGACCACGTCCGACTCCAGCTGCGCGATGGAGTTGCCGTACATGGCCGGGATCCGGGTGAAGGCGTCGAGGTCGTCGTTGATCAGCGTCTGGCGGGTGATCGCGACCACCCGGCCATAGGTCTTGACCTTGTAGCTCTCCTTGCTCTCGCCCAGCGTCCCGCGCTTGAACTCGCCGCTCTCGCCGACCTCCAGCAGTTGCGGCGCTTCGCCGAGCTGCACCCGGTGCATCGCCTTGAAGTCGGTGGCGAGCACCTGGCGGCAGAACAGCATGAACGTGCGGGGATAGGCCTCGTAGGCCTGCCGCAGCGTCTTGTTGGTGACCGCCGAGAGGATCTCGGGGAAGTCCGAGGTCGAGTGCAGGGCCCGTGTCGCCACCTCGTCGCGCGACAGGCCCCGGGTGTTCACCCCGGCATTGCCGAGGCTTTCGCGGGCCAGTTCCAGCAGCGTCATCCCGCGGTACTGGCGCGCGGCGTCCTCCAGCTGGAACAGCGTCGGGCTGTAGCGGTGCAGCAGCGCGTTCGCCACGGCGTCGCGGCGGGTGATGCGTTCGTCGCGGCCGCCGAGCGGGACCGGGACATGGGGGAAGGTCCGGGTCTCGTCCGACTTCGCGGCGACCTGGTCGAGGATCAGGCGGCGGGACTCGTCCACGCTGACGCCGCGTTTCACCAGATCCTCGGCGAAGCCCCGCTCGAGGTTCAGCCGCCCGGCCAGATCGTAGATGGTGGAGACGCGGTCGCGCTCGGCCTCGCGGGCGCGGGTGGCGACAGCCTCGGTGTCGGGCGCGGGAGTTGCCTGCGTCTTCGGCTGGCTGCGCGTCTCGCTGGCCGAGACCTTCGGGTCAGGCGCAGCCGCTTTCGGCTCGGTCATGGTTGTGTCCTCGGTTGCGACCGGCTCGGTCGGCTGTGTGGTGGCGGGAGTTGTGGCGTCGCTCGCCGGGGTCTGGGTCTTGTCCGTCATCGGGGATGCTCCTTGCGCTGTGGGGGCGTCCCGGCGGTGGAGGACGCAGTCGTGAAGGGGATGCTGGGCGCGGAAGCCCGCGGCGGGATCGGCGCCGACCGCGACGGCGGAGACCTCGAACGGCGTCCAGTCCACCGCCCGCCAGAGTTCGCGGCCGGCCTCGGGCTTCGAGACCTCGAAGCGGTGGACCTGGTAGCCGATCGAGACCGCGCGGATGTGCCCGGCCTGGATGTCGCGCCAGATCGGCTCTACGTCGGCGCGCTCGCTGATCCGCACCAGCGCGATGCCGCGGCCGTTCTCGATCCGGGCCGAGCCCGGCACGACCGAACCGATCACCGCGTCGAGCGTGTCGAGCTCGTGCACCTTCAGGAACGGTGCGCCCGCGTTCAGCCGGTCGAGCCGGACATGGGCCGGGTCGAGGCTGAGTTCCTCGTCATAAGGCTCGCCGAAGAAGGTGGCACGGCGGACGCGCGCCCCGGCCGACCAGACCACCTCGACGGTGCGGCTGTCGGCATCGGCGGTATTCGGCGCAAGCTCCGCCGACCGGCGCATGGCCGGCAGTTCGATCATCGTGTCCATGAAGGTCAGTCCTGTTGGTCGGCCTGCGCCGGATCGGTTTCATCCGCGTCGGCGGAGGGGTCGTCGGCCGGTTCGTCTGCATCCGGATCGGCCGCCGGATCGCCGGTCTGCGCGCTGCCGGTTTTCGTGACACGGCGCGGGTCGCTGTCGAGCACCAGCCCCAGCGCGTCGAGCTTGGCATTGGTCGCCGCGATCTCGGCCAGTACGGCGTCGGGATTGCGGCCCTGCCGGGCGATCACCTCGGCCAGCGTCATGGTGCCCGAGCGGATCGACAGCAGGTTCGCCATTGCGTCCTTCTGCGGATCGACCGCCTCGAACTTCGGCGGCGACCATTCGACCGGGACGGTCGGCGACGGGATCTGCCCCGAGGCCCACGCGGCTTCCGTGAACCAGCGCCAGACCGGCGCGCAAAACATCGGAATGAACAGCTGCCATTGGACGGCGTCGATCTGGCGGCGGAACTCCACAAGCCCCGCCCGGATCGAGGAATAGTTGACCTGGCTGAGATCGCCGGTCAGCAGCTCGTAGGGCACCCGGAACCCGGACGAGATCGTGTGCAGGCTGGCGCGCTTGTATTCGCCATAGCCGCCGGTGGCCAAGGGCTGGTTGAAGCGGATGTCCTTGCCACCCCGCGCATAGGCAATCAGCCCCGGCTCGAACTGCTCGACCCGGTTGCCATCGGCATCGACCACGGCGGGCGCGATGCCCTGCTGCGCCTCGTCGTCGCCGAAGACGATGGCGGTGACGCAGGCCTCGGTCTTCTTGCGGACGATTTCGGCGACCTCGTAGTCGTCGAGATCACGCAGCGCCCGGATCACCGGGGCGCCCCATGGAACGCCGCGCGCCTGCGTGCGCTGCTTCTCGTAGACATGGGCGATGTCGCTGGCCGGGACCGGGTGGCTATCGAACCCGCCGCGCAGGGCACCATGGGCATCGCCGGGGTGTTCGCTGTGCAGCCAGTAGGCCCGGCGTTTGCCGACCGGGTCGAACTCGATTCCCTGGACGAGACGACCAGCGCCGATGGCGCCGGATTTCGTGGCGTCGAGGAAGTCGGCCTCCAGCACCTGAAGCTGCAACGGCACCGGCAGACCGTCCGAGGATCGCCGCAGGCGACGACGCACCAGCACCTCGCCCGCCTCGATCATCTCCCGGCAGATCAGGGTCTGCAGCCCGTAGAAATCGAGCTGGCCGTCCGCATCGCAGGCCTCGGCCCATCGCTCGAAGAGATCGTCGACGCGCCGGTCCAGCGCCTCGTCGCCACTGGCGGCGCGTGGCATGATTCCCGCGCCAACGATATTGTTCACCAGCACCGCCACCGCCTTGGCCGCATGCGGGTTGTTGCGCACGAGATCGCGCATCCGGTCGCGCAGGAGCGCCCCGGCCATGCCGATCTCGGTATCGGCCGAGGATCCGGGCGCGCGCCAGCCGTCCGTGCGGCGGCCCTTCGCGGCGCCGTCATAGCCCCGCGCGAGCATCTCGAAGGCCTGCCGCGCCAGCACCCGACGAGCAGCGGTTCGTGGGGCGACCGAGGCAATGGCGCGGTCGAACCAGTTCACCGCCATCACCTGTCCCCGCGCGAGAAGCCCGCGAGACCGGCCACCGGCAACGGTCGACCGACACCCGCGATGGCGCGCTCGATGGTACGGATGCGGGCGAGCAGATCCTCTGCCGAACCATAGTCCACCGACTTGCCGTCATAGCTGACGCGGGTCGTGCCGCTGGCATAGGCCCGGCGCAGCGCCGAAAGCTCGGTTTCCGTCCAGTCGGTCATGTTCAAAACCATCCCTCCCGCCGCCCCAGCCAGTCGGAGCGGCGCTTGCCCTGCGGGGCCTGTCCCTGCCGGTTGATCTGCCCGGCGGGATCGCTGTCGGTCGGCGCCGCCCCGAGCTGATCCTCGAGGTCGCGCCATTTCTCGTCCGGCCAGCGATCCGCGCCCGCGATCCAGGCGGCGGCGCGGGCATAGACCCGGCAATCCAGCGCCTCGTTCCGCTCGCGCAGTTTCTGCCATTCGAGCCGGGCGAAGCCGCGCTTCGTGCGAACCGTCACCAGCTGCTCGGCCACGACCTGCTTCAGCCACTCGCTTTCGACCCATGTCGGCAGGTGAATCGTGCCGGGCGGAAAGGCCGCCCCCTCGGCGCGTTCCTCTGCCGTCGGCCGATCAAGCCGCAGGAAGCGATAGGTCTCGGCCTTGAAGGTCGACACCGCTACCGTCCAGAGCCGGGCGCCGCGGCGCAGGCGGCGGCCGCCCTCTGTTGCGTCGACGAAGGTCGGACCCGAGACCGGGCTCGATCGGTTGAACCCTTCGACGCCCTTCACCGGCGCGACCTGTGCGAAGCCGACCTTGCGCGACCAGGCATAGACCGCCGGGGCCTCGTAGCCCGTGTCGATGGCGAGCCGCGCGATGCGCAGATGCGCGCCGCACTCATGCGGCCAGCTTCGGTCAAGAAGCGCCGTCAGTTCCGACCATGCGTCGTGCCGGTCCGGCCCGCCGTCGATCACGACGTGATCGACGAGCCAACTTTCCAGCCCGCGACCCCAGGCCCACACATCGATCTCGATCCGATCCTTCTGGACGTCGGCCCCGGCGGTCAGGAACAACCCGCCCGCGGGCACCGTTCCGGGCCGCCATGCCTCACGGCGGTCATAGAGCCGCTGCCAGTCGGGGGCTTCTCCGGTCTCGACCCAGGTCTCGCCGAGGATCGTGTTGCGGAACGCCTTGATCGCCTCGTCCGACCCCTGTGCCGCGTCCCAGGCCCGCACGATCCGCTCCCAGCTCAGCCAGCCGATCGGCGAATAGAGCGCCGAGAGGTGATACCCGACCGTGGTCGGATCGGCGGCCGTGGCGGTCGCCCGCCATTCGCCGCCCTCCAGCATGGCCGTCTTGTGGTGTTCCGCGATGGGCGTCTCGCAGCCCTCGCAGTGATACTCCGCCGTCTCCGGGCGGCCCTTCTGCCAGCGCAGCCGGTCGAACTTCAGCCACTGCATCGCGCCGCAATGCGGGCACGGCACGAAGAACCGGCGCTGATCGCTCGCCTCGTATTCCCGCTCGATGCGCGACAGCCCCCGGATCGTCGGCGTCGAGACCAGCAGCACCTTGCGCCGATGCGCGAAGGTCAGCGACCGCGCCTCGGCCAGCGTGACCGGATCGCCTTCCTCGTCGGCCGAGGCCGGATAGGCGTCGACCTCGTCGAGGAAGATGTACCGCGCCGGGGTCGAGCGCAGCCCGACCGCCGAGTTCGCCCCGGTCATGATCAGGATGCCGCCCGCGAATTCCTTGGACAGCATCGTGTTGCCCGCGTCCCGCGAGCGCGCGGGCTTCACCCGCTCGCGCAGTTCCGGGCTTTCATCGATCAGCGGGTCGATCCGCTGCCGCGAGTTGCGCTTGGCCAGCTCGACCGTGGGCTGGACCGCCAGCATCGGCCCCGGCGCCTGGTGGATCGCGAACCCGATCCAGTTGTTGCCCGCCTCGGTCGCCCCGACCTGCGCGGCCTTCATGAACACGATCCGCTGCGTGGGATCGCCGGGCGACAGCCGATCCATGATCTCGCGCATATAGGGCGTGCGGACGGTGCGGTATCGCCCGGGTTCGGCCGAGGCGCGGCCCGAAAGCATCCGGTGCCGGTCCGCCCATTCCGAGACGGTCAGGTCCGGGTCGGGCCGCAGCCCGTTGCCCCAGGCGCGAAGGATCTCGCCCACGCCGTCGAAATCGATCAGGCCATCATCATCACCGGAAGTCGGGCCGGACCTCGGCAAGCTCGTCGAGGTGGGCGCGTACATGTCTCTCCAGCACTTTCTGCATCGCGGCTGGCTCCATGGCGATCTGCTGACCCGTCGCGTCGCTGGATGCCGCCGACAGCTCAGCCGCCATCAGCGCCGCCGCGCGCGCGGGCCAGTTCACCCACGCGTCCCGTTCCTCCCGCGCCAGCCGGAACACCAGCGCCAGCGCGCGGGCCCGCTCGATCAACTCCCCCTTCAGCTTCTGGAGCCGGATGCGCCGCTCCTGCGCCTTCAGCACCTCGTTCGCCGTCTTCGCCTGCAGGAAGGTCGTGCCGCCGCCGACGGCCGGGACCGCCAGACCCTGTTCGCGGAGCGTTTCGCCGACGGCGGCCACCGCCGCCTCGGGGACGGGCTTCAGCTTCGGCGCGGGCGGCTTTCTCGTTTTCGACGGGTCCGTCGTCTCGGCACGTCTGGCGTCGCTGGCCGCCGCGTTGATGCTGCCGTCGGGATAGAGCACCAGCCGCTCGGCCGTCTTCGCCTTCTGGATCGCGCCCCGCGACAGCCCGACATGGGCGGCGTACTGGCGCTCGCTCATGCCCTGCATCGATGGCTCCGATTATCATTCAAGATCATGCGCTTATCGAGTTGATAAGCGTCGCAACCGGAGCGAACGTCACTCCAACGAAGCGATGCAACTCACCACGGAGCCACCACGATGACCCGCCGCGCACAGGACAACACGAAAGCCCTCGACGCCTTCATCGCCGCGAAGACCGAGATCGACGCGATGCTGGAACGGCTCGCCGCCCTCAGCGCGGACCATTTCGAGATCCACCCGGACGAGATCAACTGGGGCCATGTCGGCACCCTGAACCACTACCGCGCCAAGCTGCGCGAGATCACCGACATGGCCTTCCACGAAGGCGAACACGCCGAGTGAGACGACCCGCTTCTGGTCCCGCCCGCCGCTTGGCGGGCTCGGCCTCCTAGAAGGGCCCGCATCCCGCGCGCCCCGACACGGGAGACGACGATGACCAAGCTTTCCGACACCCAAGCCCTGATCCTGAGCGCTGCCGCACAGCGGCCCGACCATATCGCCCTGCCGCTGCCCGAGAGCCTGCGCGGCGGAGCCGCCGCCAAGGTGGTCGGCGCGATGCTTGCCAAGGGCTTCCTGCAGGAGGTCGACGCCGACATGCGCAAGGGCGAGCCCGTCTGGCGCGAGACCGGCGACGGCCACGGCGTCACGCTTGTCGCCACCGACGCGGGCCTCGCCGCCATCGGCATCGAGCACGACGACGCAGACGCCGCGCCTGTGGGCGCGACGGACGCGCCGACCGAGGAGCCCGCGCCGGACACCCCCACCGAACCGAAGGCTGCGCCCAAGACGCGCACACCGCGCGAGGGAACGAAGCAGGCCACCCTGATCGCCATGCTGCGCGCGCCGGACGGCGCGACCATCGAGGAGATCATGGCCGCGACGGGCTGGCAGTCGCATACAGTGCGCGGTGCGATGGCCGGGGCGCTGAAGAAGAAGCTCGGGCTCGAGGTGATCTCGGAGAAGGTCGATGGGCGCGGGCGGGTCTATCGGCTTCCGGCAGCCTGATCGCCCGCGCAAGAACTCAGGCCGCCGCCCCGACTGGGCGGCGGCATGCATGTTCATTTAAGAAGCGAAATGACCCCAAGTACGATCCCAATTGCGCCAAGGCCTACCGACCAAACAGCGAGCCACGCCGGGATATAGATCCGGGGATCCGGCGTCCGAAGGTACCAGCGCATCTTGCCAAACCATCCGAGCGCTTGGAGATCGAAATTCAGGCGTTCGCCCTTTTCCACTCCGAGCGCCTGCCTCGCATCAAAGGCCATGTAGATCGCGCTGTCATCATCGTGGCCAAGAATAACCGTATCGTATGACCTCGATCGATCAGCCGTGTTTGTTACTCGAGCGACACCGTATCGACCAATTCCGCTTCGATGTGAGTGATGCACTCGAACAATCGAATTTCCCCATTCGCTTCGATCAAGCCCTTTGACTTCAAGTTGCGGCATGCTGCTGTCCCTACTGAACTTGGCACACCATACACCTCATGCGCGGCCGGCAAAAAGATCGTAACTGCCCGAAGCTATGTGTTCCGCTGCAGCCGTTCGAACAGCCGCCGCAGGACGTAGGACCGCGCTATGCTCACCACGGTGAACACCGCGCCCATCTTCAGGTTCTGGGCCAGCGTCGTGTGCAGCCCGAAGATCGGAAAGATCAGGATCTGCGTGACCACGGCGACGCCGTAGCCGACGATCACATTGGCGACGGACTCGACCAGCGACATGAGGCGGGATTGCTTCATGTCGCCGCCTCATCCATCGGCCAGCAATTCAGCCGCGAGAGTTCGCAGCGCATGCGCTGCAACCAGCGGGACCACGCCGTTGCCACAGAGGCGAAGCCGGTCCACCCGGTAGGCCAGCCCATCAGCGCCTCGACGAACAGCGGGTTCAATGTCCGGCGCACATCGCAGGTATCGCTCCCAGCCATCGGCGTCACCAGGACCTGGCGGCCAAGCAGGCCGTTCACCGGGGTGTTCGCCAGCGTCGTCGCGCCATCCTTGTGATCCCGCGCCGTCGGCGTCATCCACATCCCCGCCGAGTGGGTCAGGTCGGCCGTCCGCCTGTTGCCCGCGCTCGGCTTGCACCCATCGTTCGCCATCGGCGTCGGCCACATCGCGGCCGTGGTCGCCAGGTTCATCCCATGCTGGCCTGCTTCCTGCGATGGCGTCGGCTTTGTCTGCCGGTTCTCGTTCGCACTGTCCCTCGGCGTCGGCCAGAGCCGCAGCAGTTCCGTCCGGTTCCCGCCACTCGACCGGGTGCCAGAGCAGGCGCGCGGGGTCGGCCAACTCGTCCCCCTCGCGGATGGCAAGGATGAAGAGCCGCTCGCGCCTGTGGGGCGCGCCGACTTCCGCCGCCGTGAAGAGGCCTGCCGCAAGCTTGTAGCCCATGCCGACCAGTCCTGCAGCGACTTCGGGGAAGCCGAGGCGGAGATGATGGGCGACATTTTCGAGGAACACGAAGGGCGGCTCGACCTCGCCGATGATGCGGGCGACATGCGGCCAAAGGTGGCGCGGGTCGTCAGCGCCCCGACGTTTGCCCGCAACGGAGAACGGCTGGCACGGATAGCCCGCAGTGATGATATCCACCGCGCCGCGCCACGGGCGGCCGTCGAAGGTTCCAACGTCGTCCCAGATTGGAGCATCGTCGAGGATTCCATCGAGCATACGGACGACAAGGACGGCTGCTGCAAAGGCATCCCGTTCGACAAGGCCGATGGTTCGGCAAGATGGCAGGGCAATCTGGAGCCCGAGGTCGAGACCGCCCGCACCGCTACACAGACTGAGCACGTGCATGCGGGCAACTCCCGAACCAACCGATCGCCTGGTTGCAGTTGTGGCAAAGCAGCCGGTAGGTGTCCGGAAAGCCCTGGCGGATCACGAGGCGCCGGAGCGCGGTCGGCGATGACACCGTTTTCCGGTGCTGCGTTCCCCCACCTTGCCGATGGTCGATGGCCAGAAACTCCGGCGTCGCCTCGCCGCAGCACTCGCATTTGCCGCCATAGGCCCGGATCACTTCGTCCTTCAGCTTCTCCCGGCATCGCCGGTCCGTCGTCCGCCGTTGCTCCGGATGAAGGCGCTGATACTCGAGGCTTCGTGCGTTGCGGCACGGGCGGCACCACGACTGCAGACCGTGCCGAGGTGGTGAACGCCACACAGCGTTTTCCGCCGTCAGAGGTGTGCCGCAGGTCGCACAAGGGTCGCCGAGGGACTTCGACGTGCCCTTCACCCCTTTCATCCGGCCAGACCCCAGAGAGGAGCCGGACCCATGGGCGCGATTTCCACCCGCGCCACGACAGCGGCTGCGGTGCCGGTTTTCCATTGGACATTGCCCACAGGAAGACGTCCGGCGCGGTCGAGCCCGCCAGCGCCTGAGCAGAGGGAGAGGCCGAAGAGGCATGCGTCTCCGGCTCCGGAAGCGCATCCGGAGGAAGGTAAAGCCAGGTCATGCATGTCACGCGGCGGTCTGGCGCTTTCGCGCGGGTTCGGGGACGGCGTCCGTGACCGGAGCGGCGGTCATGTCCGAAACATCAACGGGGGCCTCGGCATCGTCGCCCAGCCGCTCGGTCCTCACCTGCGCGAAGGTCCGTCCGTCGCCGTCGAGGATCGCGTCGCGGCCGGTCTCGGACTGCCAGCGTTCCACGGCGACATCGACATAGGCCGGGCTGATCTCCATCGCGAAGACGCGGCGGCCATTGGCTTCGCCCGCCATGATCTGCGAGCCGGAGCCAGAGAATGGCTCGTAGCAAAGTCCGC
Source organism: Pseudochelatococcus sp. (assembly GCF_050946405.1). Lineage (NCBI taxonomy): Bacteria > Pseudomonadati > Pseudomonadota > Alphaproteobacteria > Hyphomicrobiales > Chelatococcaceae > Pseudochelatococcus > Pseudochelatococcus sp. The sequence goes on along the minus strand of NZ_JBMNUS010000008.1, from coordinate 61,208 downwards.
CCCGCGCCACATGCTGGCGCATCGGGATCCCGAAGGCGTCGAGCGGTTTCGGCGTCGGGTGGTCAGGCCGCTCGTCCTTGGCGAAGGACGGCATTTCCCAGGTCGAGGGCAGCGTCTGCTCGGCGACCTTCGGCGGACGGTGCGGGCGGCGCCAGCCCATGAAGCAGGGCTCGTGCTTCCAGAGGTAATGTGACCGGGTCAGAACACCGCGATCCTTCACCCAAATGATCTGCTGATGGACGAAGGCGCCGGCCTTTTCCCAGCAGGCTTCCAGCATCGCCTGACGGCGCGAGGCGTGCCAGCAATACCAGGCCGCGTCCTCGGTGATCGCCTCGGCGACGGCCGCCGCGATGAAGCCGTCGTAAAGTTCCGCGCCCTGCGAGCTGTCGTCCCAGGTGACGCCGTAGGACTGCGACCAGTCCTTGTTCCGGGTTGGGTGGTTGGAGCCGTCGTAGTCGACGAGATACGGCGGATCGGTGGCGAACAGGATTGCCCGCTCGCCGTTCATCAGGCGCCGGACATCGGCATGGTTGGTGCTGTCGCCACAGAGCAGGCGGTGGTTGCCGAGGATCCACAGATCGCCGGTCCGCGATGCCGGGTTGCGCGGCGGCTCGGGGATGGTCACCGGCGGCACCGAGCCCCCGGCGTCCCCTTCCTCGCCGTCCCCCTCCGGCACGAAGGCCAGCAGCTTGTCCAGCTCGCCATCGGAAAACCCGACCAGCGACAGGTCGAAATCCTCGGCCAGCAGCTCGTTCAGCTCCGCCGACAGCAGCGCCTCGTCCCATGACCCGAGTTCGGTCAATTTATTGTCCGCGATGCGATAGGCCCGCCGCTGCGCCTCGGTCAGATGCCCAAGCACGATCACCGGCGCCTCGGTCAGCCCCAGCTGCGTCGCGGCCAGCACCCGGCCGTGACCCGCGATCAACTCGCCGTCCTCGCCGACGAGACAGGGCACGGTCCAGCCGAACTCGGCCATGCTGGCGGCGATCTTCGCGACTTGGTCCGGCCCGTGCGCCTTCGCATTGCGGGCGTAGGGTTGGAGCTTGGCCAGCGGCCACATTTCGATCCGATCCGGGGCAAAGCTCAGCGTCATCGTGCGGTCATTCCTCGGATCAGGATGGACACCCCTGGCTTCCGGACTCCGGGGGCCAGACTGGACTCCACGCGGGGTCCAGCGGCCACCGGGGGTGTCCAGCTTCAAGGATTTGATTTTGCAGTGTTTCAGGCGGGTTCAGACGGCGCTGGCTTCCGGGTGGCTTCCCAAAAATCCGGCCCTGTCGCTGGCGATGTCCCGCGCTTCGCCCGCCAGCATACGAATGTCGCCAGGAAGGAACCGGAAACTGCCTCGGGCTGGACCCCGACCGGACCCTCGCTGGATACCGGGGTCCAGAAGGCCCCCGTCAACGCAAAAGGGAAAGCGAGCCTTCCAGCGCACTCTCCCCATCATGCCCTTCGAATAGCACGGACATGTTGCATGTGTCGAACACAAAAGTGTTGCAACACATTGGAGTCACTGCGCATTCAGCCGCGCCGCGATCTTGGTCAGCGCCAGCTGCCAGCGCCGCCAGGCGGTGGTACGGTCGCAACCCAGCTCGCCGCTGATCTGCTTCCACGGCACGCGGGCGGCGCGCGACCAGACCAGCTTGCGCTCCGCCTCGTCGATCCAGAGCACCCAGTCGAAGGTCTGCTCGAGCCGGGTGATCGCGGCGGCCGAGGGCCAGACACGCATCGGCTGAGGCTCCATCGCGGCGATCTCGCGGCTGGTGCGCACGATCTCGGGCCAGGTATTGAAGTAGCCCTGCGCCTTCACGGGTGGCAGCTTGCGCAGGGTGCGGAACGCTTCCTCGAAATGATCGGCGACGCAGTCTGCGGTCCATTCGCGATCAGCCATGGCGCGCCTCCCTGTCGGATGGGCGCGGGCCGTAGAGCTTCTCGCCGAGTTGGCGGACCAGTTCACGCTCGGGCCAGGTGAGGCGGTCGTCATCGGCGGAGACCGCGAGAACGCCCTGTTCCTGCCAACCCTCGCGCTTGACCTGTTCGGGATCCCGGCGTCGGCCGCCGTAGCCGTGGGGATGCCATCTCATGCGACACCCCCGTTCGTTTCGATCGCCCAGAGCAGGATGGCGATGGCGTCGGCCTCGTTATCGTCGGCCGGGCTGAAGCCGCGGGCGCGGACGGCGGCGACCATGGCGGCCTTGTCGGCATTGCCCTTGCCAGCGGCGTGACGCTTGATCGTGCCGACCGGGACGCCCTCGTAGGGCACGCCGCGCAGTTCCGCCCATGCGGTCAGCGTGGCCATGAGCCCGCCGTAGATGTGGCTGGCGTCGGTGCCGGCGTGGCGGCGGACTTCCTCGAACCAGATCGCAGCGACAGGACCGGACAGCCGGTCGATTTCGGTCAGCCAGTTGGTGAAGCGCAGGTAGCGCATGCCACCGCCGTCGAAACGGCCGGGCCGGAAGCTGACCGTGCCGCTGGTGATCAGACCGTCGTGGCCGCGCAGCGCCCAGCCGGTGGTGGTGCCGAGGTCGAGCGCGAGGATGCAGCGGTCCGTTCCATCAACGCCATGAAGACCGGGGGGAGCGGTGACGGGTGTGACGGATGTGACGGATGGTTCCCTATCCGCTCCACAGGCGCGCGCATGCGCGCGCGTAACGGTCATATAAGTATGATCCGTCACATCCGTCACACCATCTGGATTCATTGGCATTTTCCTATTCTCCCGAGAAAAGGTCAGAGTTGCTGTCATTGGGGGCGATGCCGCGAAACCCCTTGGCCGCACGGGTGTTGTGGCGCTCGAACCCACGCACGATCAGCGCCTCCGAGAACCGCTTGACCGAACCGGCGAATTCGCCGTTCGTCTCGGCCCAGGCCTTCCAGTCCGCGAACATCGTGGTGGTGGCCGCGCTCAGGTGCGATCCGAGCGAGCAGCGTTCATCGATCCAGCGACCGATGGCGTCCTCTGCCTCGAAGTAATCCTCGGTCGCGGCCATCACGGCGGGCGGTGGGCGCAGCCCCGTCCGCTGCCATTCGATGCAGCCTTCGAGCGCCCATGCGAGGATCCCGTCGCGTTCGGCGAGCAGCCTATCGGCCAGGTGCTTGTCGCGCCGCGCGGGCGGGATGGTGACGGTGAACGGCACCATGTGCAGGCGCCGCTTCATCGCCTCGTCGACGTTGCGGATGGAGGGCTTGTGGTTGCCGACGATCAGCAGCTTGAACTGCGGGATGAACTCGAAGAAATCCTGCCGCATGAAGCGGGCGGTGATCTTGTCGCCCCCGGTCAGCGCCTTCAGCTTGCTTTCGGCCCAGCGGCTGCCCTGTTCGGTCTCGATGGAGGTCACGATCCGCGCACCACGCAAACCCGCCATGTCGGTCGGGTGGCGATCGCCCTGCGTGGCCATGAACATGTCCATCGGCGCGACGGTGGCGTAGTCGCCGAGGATGGCGGTCAGGGTGTTGGCGAAGACGGATTTGCCGTTGGCACCGGTGCCGTAGAGAAAGAACAGCGCATGCTCGGTCGTGACGCCGGTCAGGCAATAGCCCGCCATCCGCTGCAGGTAGGATTGCAGCTCGCCGTCCCCGCCGGTGACGGTCTCCAGAAAGCCCAGCCAGACGGGACAAGTGTCGGCGACGGACGCACCGGCGATCCTGGTCATGAAGAGGCCGGGATCATGTGGCCGGGATGCGCCGCTCTGGAGGTCGACCACACCGCCCGGCGTGTTCAACAGCCAGGGATCACGGTCCCACGGTTCGGTCGTGGTCGCGTGGCGGCGGTCGGAGCGGGCGAGCCGCTCCACGGCCGAAACCGTCGCCGCAGTGGAGAGCTTGGCCTTGAGCTTTGCGGATCCGGCGCGCGCGGCCGCCTCGCGGCAGATCATCCGCGCCAGATCGAAGGCCTGCAGCGTCTCCTCGCGCCGCCAGAGCTTGCCTGACCAGGTCAGCCACTGTCCCCAGCCCGCGACGTAGCGCCAGGTCTCGGCATGCCGGACGGCGAAGGTGGCGGCGAGCGCGTCCTCGGTGAAACGCACCGGCACGGGGCCGTCGTCGTCGCCACCGGCCGGGCCGCCGCCATCGCACCCGCCATCCTCGTCGTCGAGATCGCCGTTGCGGGCGGTGTCGCGTTTCCAGAGCCGTTCTGCTTCCTCGCGCAACCGGGCCTCCGGCCAGGGAGGCGAGACGCGGGCCGCGTTGTAGGAGACGATTTCTTCCCAGGCCTGTTCGCGCGGCACATGGCCTTCGCGGGCGCGGCGGATCCAGTAGCCCATCACCCGCGACAGCGCGTCGAAGCGCGTGGTGCCGTCCACGCCGCCTTCGCGGACCTGACGGCCGAAAAGCTCGGTGACGCTGCCGCGCTCGGGGGCGGCCATGTTGAAGTCGAGCCCGGCCTCGCCTTCGAGCGGCGGCATGGCAATGATCGCCTCCAGCAGTTCACCCAGATCGTAGTCGCGGGGATCGTGGTGCAGGATCTCCACCAGCCGACGTCGGCCCTGTTTGGCATGGATCGATCCGGCCACACGGATCGGCTGGTGGGCGGACCGGAAGGACGGATCGCCGCCGACTTTGGCGGCGATCATGTGCCGCGCCCGACAGACCGTGCCGATGTCCTCGCCTTCGGCGGGTTCGGACAGGCGCCAGTAGAGGTGCAGCTTGCGCTGGCCCTCGGCGGTGACTCCGCCGGACGCCACTTCAAGCGTCGGGCATCCGAGATGCTGCACGAGGTGGTCGCGTTTCGCGCCGATGTCGCCATGGTCGAGATCGACCAGCACGACCTGCGTCTGCACGATGCTTTCCGCCTTGGCGTCGCCGGGGGCGACCACCGTGCCGGGCGCCACGAACAGTGCCATGCCGACGCTGCTGGCCCATGTGGCCTGCAGCGCCAGTTTCGCGGCAAGCGTGGCGTCCGCTTCGATGAAGGGGACATGCGGCGGGCCATCGCCCGCGCCTTTCTCTGCGAGCGCACGGACCGGCACCCAGCCGTCGCAGTAGCCGAACACCACGTCGGCATAGATCGCGATCATTTCAGCGTCGGGCGCGACGTCGTGGGGCGCGATGGTGTCGGACGGGACCGTCATGCCCAGCACCGTTCCCGCCACGCACAGAAGCGGCATTCGAAGTGGTCGGGGTCGGCTGTGTGGCGGGGAAGAATTTCACCCGCATCACAGGCACGCAGGATCGTCACCGCCTTGTCGCTGGCGGACTGGGCGAGTGCGGCATCGAACGGCACGAGTTCGTGCCAGATCTCGCAGGTGTCCTTGTTGATCGCGGTGAACAGCGCGGGCGTCTCGGTCAGGCCGAGATAGGCCTGGTAGAGCGCGATCTGCGCGGCGTAGACCGGCTTGGCTTTCGCGACACCATGCTTCGCGATCTCGCGCCAGTTCTTCGCATTGGCCGACTTGCATTCCCAGAGCGCCGGGACCGCCATGCCGTTCGGCGCCGCGACCACCACACCGTCGGCATGCCCTTGGACCCGACCACCGACGACCGAGAAGCCGAACTGATCGCCATGGCGATTGCGCGTGCGCAGGTCAAAACCCGCCTTGCGCAGCCATTCGATGGCCAGATCTTCGAGGACGTGCCCGAGCGCGAAGATGCGCAGGGACTGGCCAGAGAACCCGGCGCCCGGGTCTTTCGGCGTCTTCAGGTATTCGTATTGCAGTCTGCGCTGGCAGACATCGCCCAGCCGGCTGCCACCGAGGTAGTCGCGTTGGGGGCGTTCAGCCTGTTCCGCGACAAGAGCCCGATCGATGCAGGTGTTGACCGTATCCGCAAAGCTCGGCGGCTTCTCCCGGTGATTGAAGTCGAAACCGGCGTCCATCAGAACGGCACCTCCGGATCGGGCCGGGGTGCGCTGGCCATCATCGCTTCCTGGAAGCCGTCGACGGCGGCGGTGGCGAGGGCGAGCGCCTGCGCCTCGCTGAGATCGGCGAACCGCGTGGTCCAGCCGATCTCGGCCATCAGTTCGGCCATGTTCTTCAAGGCGGCGCGGTGCGCGGCCTGTTCACGTTCATCGGGATCGATCATGCGCCAGCCCCGATGGTGGGTGACGCTGGCGTGCGGGAATGCAGGATGGCGCGGAGCGCCGGATTGATGCTGTTCATGGGAGAGCTCCAGATGCTCTCCTCACCTACCGGCGCGCTGTCCTGACTGTCGGATGCGTGGATCAGAACACTTCGGGAACATGCACTTGTGCGATCACTGTTCCGCCGATAGCCTGAACTCCACCCCCGATTCATCCTGGAGCCGAATCGCGCATGGCGTCATTCAACCCGAGAAGTTTCACCAACCCTGACCGTCTCAAGAGCATTTCGCCGAGGCATCTTTTGAAGTTCTTCGCGACGTGGGCCGGTTATTTTTCTGAGCGGGGGTTTGAACTTCCGGCCGAAGCGGGTGAGGATTTTCCCTACGACGATCTCGCGGCTGTGCTGATGAAGCCCGACGAAAAGGTGCCGCCCGAAATGGTCGACGCGCTTTTCTACGTACACGAGACCGCGACCAAGGAAACCGCCGAGGAACTGATCGAGGCGGCAGGACGGGCTGGCCTCACGATCGAGGCCGGTGAGGAACCCTCCGATGCGGACATCGCCCTGCAGATCTGGCTCCAGAAACCTGATCTGCTACGACGTCAGCATGCCGAGACCGTGGCGTTCACACGTTCGCGTTTCATCTATTTTGCGGGCCGCAGCGGCAAGCCGCGACCGGCTCCGGACCCGACCGACGAACAGACAGCCACCATGCAGGAGCGGATGGACGAGTGGTTCGACCGCAAACGCCGCGGCAAGGGTTCACGGGTCTTTGCTTTTCCGCGCGGGACGAAGACGTGGTTTATGGTCCGACACGGCGAACCGATGCGGCGCGAGGGGCGACATCAGGATGATGGGGGATCGGGGATCGCCTACTACCGACCGCAGAAGCACGACGTCGTCATCTATGACGGCGAATCCGATGAACTGGCTGTCAACGCAGGGACGAAAGGCGAGACCGCACTCTACCTGAGAACGTTCGGCGAGGTCATCTTCGGTGACGAAGAGTATTTCGATCGCTCGAACCGCTTCACCCTCGATCCGCTGCTGGAGAAGGGCGAGACATCGCTCGACAACGACACGGTCTCCGAGATCGTAAAGGTGCGCCTGATCGAAATCGAACGCTTTTGGGGCGGAAAGGCCAAGGAGAAGGAGGTGCGCAAGGCGAACGACCTCTTCGTGGCCTGGGAAAACGAGTGGGCGAGGCGCCTTGCCGGCGGATCCATCGACCGGGCCGTTTTCAAGGTCAAGTTCGATGGAGACGGCAAGGAGCGGACGGTTGCCATTCTCCCGCCGAGCCTCGCACGCTACGACCGTGATGCCGACAGCGATCTGATCGACCGCTGGCTCAAGGATCAGGGCTTCTGCCGCCCCAACGTCGGAGATGAGGACGATGACGTCGGCGTTCTGGAGGACGATTGAGCGCGTCCCCGGTCATGCGACCGACACGCTCGACTGGAAGGTCGACCTGATCGATTGCTGGACCCAGGTCGAACGCTACCTTCCGGAAACCTCCAAGTACGCAGAACGTATCGACTGTCCCTGGCCCGGCGGGGAGCATTGCCCGCGCCACGTCGTGCGGCATGCCGGCGGCTTGGTCCGTGCCGTCTGCAGCGATCCGGGGCGACTCTGCGAAACCCTCGACATCAATCCCGACGATATCCGCATCCGTGAACTCGACCGCCGCAGGCTGTTTGCCGACATAGCCACGGCGCTTGGCCTTGTCGCTCCCACCGCGCCTTCGCGCGGGGCGGTCTTTCTGCACATCGGCGATCATGCCATTGCCGCCGGCCGGAGTTTTCCGGTGTTCGCTGCGCTCACAAGCCCGCGCGCGCCGCTCAGCCGGGCAGACGTCCTCGACATCGATCGCCGCAATCTACCATTCGTCCTGCTGGTGACATCGCTCGGCGCGATCGACCCGGACGTTTCGGCCTTTCTTGCGGCACGGCAAGGGCGTGTTCTGACGTGGGCCGAATGCCTCCACTTCGCCCTCGCACCGCGCAAGGGATTCGTCGCTGCCATGCCACTTGTCGATCTCTTCGCGCCCGAGATCGCGGCACTGGCGAACGCAGGTGACGTCGCCCAGCGTCCGGTGATGACTCTGCCTGCGAATGCACGGTGGTCCGATCTGCGCTTCGCGTTTCGCGAGGAGGCCGTGCTCAACGTCAGCTATCTTGGGCAGGCTCCGGCGCGCCTTGAACCGGACCAGATCGGCATGCGCGATGAGCGGAACGGCAAGCCGAACCGCCAGTGGCGGCTACTCCTTGTTTGCGCCGCACTTGGCGGGGCATTGCCTCGGTCCTTTCCGATTTCCACCATCAAGGGGCGCCGCCCGGCGAGCGATATCGTTCGCATTCTCGGGCAGTTCCAGCGTGGTTACGAAAAGCAGCGCCAACTTCTCGCCGCAGCACTGCGTGAGCGGTTCGGGATCGACGAGGACCCGTTCTCAGGCGCTGACGATTGTTACGAGGCACGGTTCCTGGTCGATGCAAGCAGTCTGAAGCAGGGCCGATCCGACCAGCGCGACCGAAATTTCGCCGACGACGACTGACTCTTTCCGAACTTTTTTCATCCCACCCAACCCCATGAAACCGCAAGGTTTCGTGGGGTTTTTGCTTCTCCGATCCCCTGATTTCGAGGCCCTCCAACGAATTTTCGCCGGTCCCGGTCACTCGGGCCGCGTGCCCGTCCACCTGGACGAAGGCGAAACTTCATGGAGCGTTTCCACCCCATTTGCGACGCGCGCTCGCGCGTCTCCCGCAACATCACCATTCGCGCCGAACGGCTGGCCCGCTCGGGCTCCGTCCCCGGAATGGATGCCGAGGACATCAAGCAGGATCTGCGGCTGCATCTCTATCGCCGGGACGAGAAGTTCGACCCGGCCCGCGGTCAGTATGACACCTTCGCCGACCGCGTGCTGGCGAACCGCATCGCCACGCTGGCCGCGCCGACCGAACGGCTGCGGGCCGAACGGGCCTGGATCGACTTCGACAGCCCCGCCGAGGGGCGCGGCGATGACGAGATGCTGCCGCTCGCGGAAACGCTGCCCGACAGCGCGATGCCGCATGCCGCCGTCACACGCGGAACGGACGAGGCGTTCGGGCTGGTGCGAGATGTCCAGCGGCTCCTTGCTGGCCTGACCCCGACCTGCCGCGCCCTCGCGCTGGCGCTGATCGACATGTCGCCGACGGAAGCGGCCGAAGCCCTCGGGATCCATAGGAGCACCGTCTACGCACGGCTCGCCACCATCCGGAAGGCGGCCGAGGCGCTTGATCTCGCGGCATATCTCGGCACCGCCCCGACAGTCTCGGAGGCTCGCCGGTAGGTGACAACAGGACCGGCGATGACCCGGTCCGCCAGTTTCATGCCGGGCCCTCGGAGGAATGCAACACCCCCACGCGGGGAAACACTCCGACCGCAAGCTCCAGGGCGGCGTCAGGCCCGGCAGCAGTCTTCCCGACGATCCCTGGACAGCAACCGACGACAACACGGAGCGTCACCATGTTCAAGACTACCCCTCTGAAGCGCCTGCGCGAACTGCGCTGGCTGGAAATGCTTCCCGACAACATCGACGTCCCGGCGGTCTTCGACAGGCCGGACCAGGTCGTGCCGATCGAACGCGCCACGGTGGACGAGATCGAGTTTGCCCTTGTCGCCCTGGCGCGACAGCAATCCGACCTCTACCGCCTGACCGGCGCGCTCGGTGACGTGCTGAAGATGGCGCGCCGTCAGGGCGCCTGTGGAGCGGACAATGCCATCTCGGCGGCCGCGCGCGATCTGGAGAGCGGCAAGTGAGCGCCCCGTTCGGCGCCGGGCCGCTCCGGATCATCACCGCCGACGAACGGCTGCGCGAGGCGCGCGGCATCAAGGGGGTGCTCACGGGCACCTCCGGCATCGGCAAGACCACGCAACTCCTGACCCTCGATCCGCAGCGCACGCTGTTTCTGAACCTCGAGGCGGGCGAGCTCGCCGTGCAGGGCTGGCCCGGCGACGAGATCCGCATCCGCGATTGGGAGGTCGCCCGCGATCTCGCGGCCTGGATCGGCGGCGCCAACCCGGCGATGCGGGACGACCAGTCCTATGGGCCCGGGCACTTCGCACGGGTTTGCGCCGCCTTCGGCCCCGCCACTCAGCTCGACAAATACGACACCGTCTTCGTCGACAGCATCTCCGTCGCCTCTCGCATTTGCCTTCAGTGGTGCAAGGGTCAATCCCAAGCCCAATCCGACCGCACCGGCAAGCCGGATCTCCGCGCGACCTACGGGTTGCTCGGCCAGGAGATGATCGGCTGGCTCACGCATCTGCAGCACACGCCCGCCAAGAACATCTGGCTGGTCGGGCTGCTGGACCGCAAGCTGGACGATTTCGGCAAGCCCTTCTTCTCGATGCAGATCGAGGGCTCGAAGACCGGGCTCGAACTGCCCGGCATCGTGGATGAGGTCATCACCCTGACCGAGTTGCGCCCCGAGAAGGGCGAGGCGTTCCGTGCCTTCATCTGCACCACCATCAACGATTTCGGCCTGCCGGCAAAGGACCGCAGCGGGCGGCTGTCGATGATCGAGCCCGCCCATCTCGGACGGCTCATGGCGAAGATCCGCGGCCCGCGCCCCGAGGGCGCCGCCCGCCTGAACTTCGATCTACCCGCGGCCGCGACCGCACCCAATCCCCCGACGACGCAAGGAGCATGACCATGGCGAGCGACATGGATTTCAACGGCGCGGACACGCAGGACGCCGCCTTCGACCTTATCCTGGCCAACACGCTGGCCAAGGTCTGCCTGACCATCCGCCCCGGTGGCGCGGGGCCCGAGGGCTGGCTCACCCAGAGCAAGACCAGCCCGGCCCTTTACCTCAACACCGAGGCGGTGGTGATGGAGGGGCCGTTCGCGCGGCGTCGCATCTACACGCGCATCGGATTTCGCGGGAAGGCTGCGGGCGGTCCGGGCGACGACACTTACGGCAATCGCGGCCGCGCGATGATCCGCGGCATCCTCGAATCCGCCCGGGGCGTGCGCGCCGACGACCAGTCGAACGCTGCCCGGGCGGCGCGGATGATCCGCAGCCTCGGCGAGTTGAACGGGCTCGAGTTCGTGGCCCGCATCGGCATCGAGCGCGACAAGGACAAGCCCGAGGACAGCGGCCGCAACGTCATCAAAGCGGCCATCGGCGCCGACCATGCCGAATATGCGCGCCTGATGGGCAGCGTGCCGCAGCCGCCGCAACAGGGTCAGTTCACCGCGACGGGCGCCCATCTGTCGAACACCGGCATGGGCCAGTCCGGCGCGCCGTCCTCCGGCTCCGCGCCCTTCTGGGCGCGCTGAGGAGGACGGTCATGATCCCACGCGATTATCAGAGGGCGGCAGTCGATGCCGCCCGCGACCGCACCGCCACCCACGGCAACACCATGCTGGTCCTGCCGACCGGGGCTGGCAAGACCGCCATCGCCGGTTTCTACATCGGTGAGGAACTGGAACACCGGCGACACGACCGCGTCCTGGTGCTGCAGCACACCGACGAGTTGATCGACCAGAACCGGACCTCCATCGGGGCCGTGACCGGAATGGCCACCTCGGTGGTCAAGGCCGAGCAGGACGATTGGGGCGGCCGCATCGTCTTCGGCAGCGTCCAGACGCTCGCCCGCGCCAACCGGCGCGAACGGATGGCGCCGGTCTCGCATCTCGTCATCGACGAATGTCACCGTTCCGCCGCGCAAAGCTATCAGTCCGTCATTGACGCGGCACGGGAACTCAACCCCGAGATCAGGCTGCTCGGACTTTCGGCCACGCCCGGTCGCGGCGATGGGCGCAGCCTGCGCCGCACCTTCAGCAATGTCGGCTATCATCTGAAGATAGGCACGCTGATCGGGCGCGGTCTCCTGGTGCCGCCGCGCACCTATACAATCGATCTCGGCGTCGAGGACGAACTGGCCGGGCTGGAGGCCACTGCGGGCGATTACGACATGCGCGCCGCCGACAAGGTGCTGAACCGCTCGGTGCTGAACGAGGCGGTCGTCGAGCACTGGCAGGCAAAGGCGGCGGACCGGCGCAGCATTTTCTTCTGCGCGACGGTCGACCATGCCGATGCGGTGGCAGAAGCCTTCCGCGCCGCGGGCGTCACGGCCGAGACGATCTCGGGCGACATGCCCTCGCGGGTGCGCGCCGACCTCATCGCCCGGTTCGACAGGGGCGAGGTGCAGGTGCTGACGAACTGCATGGTCCTGACCGAAGGCTTCGACAGCCAGCCGGTTGGCTGCATCGGCATCCTGCGCCCGATGCTGCACAAGGGCACCTTCATCCAGGCGGTGGGGCGCGGTCTGCGCCGTGTCGATCCCGCGCGTTTCCCCGGTATCGTGAAGACCGACTGCATCGTGCTCGATTTCGCGGGCGCCGCGCTCCGGCACGGGTCGCTCGAACAGGAGATCGATCTCGACGAAGACGATCCCGAGGCCGGCCAGGCGCCGTGGAAACTCTGCCCGACCTGCGAGGCGGAACTACCGCTCGGCGCCTCGGTCTGCGATTTCTGCGGACATGTCTTCACGCGCGAGCGTGGCGAGGCCCGGCTGCTCACCGCCTTCGACATGATGGAGATCGACCTGCTGGAACGGTCGCCGTTCGCCTGGTGCGACCTGCATGGCGACGGCCAGGCGATGATGGCGAGTGGGTTCAATGGCTGGGCCGGCGTGTTCCACGACGGCACGCTCTGGCATGCCCTCGGACAACCGAAAGGCAGGGCGATCCGGCCGCTCGCCATCGGCACCCGGGTGCAGGCGCTCGCCGCCGCCGACGATTTCCTGCGCGCCACTGAGACCGGCACCGCCTCGATCAAGAGCCGCCGCTGGCTGAACGATCCTGCCACGATGAAACAGATGGCGCTGCTGCAGCGCGCGGGGCACGAGGCGGACGGGCTGGATTTCAGCCTGTCGAAATATGCAGCCAACTGCCACCTGAACTTCCGCTGGAACCGTGGGGCGATCACCGCCGCCGTTCTTGGCCGGGCGGAGCGGTCGGCCGCATGAAACGCCCCAATCCGCTGCCGCCCGACCTGATGACGCCCGCCGAGCGCCGCACCGAGCTCTGCGGTCTGCTGGCGCTCGGGCTGGTCCGGCTGCGGATGCGGGAAAGTGGCGAAGTATATGACGATACAGGAGAAAGTTGCCTACACTTGTCCAGAGACCAATGCCCTCATGCAACTCCAACGCACCGGAGAACCGCATGACGACCCATGATCCCATCCCCGCGCGCCTGGCCGCGCTGAAGACCACGCCGACGCCAGATTTGAAAGCGCAATGGCGCGAGTTGTTCGACAGCGAGCCGCCGCCGTTCAATCGCCGCTACCTTGAATCCCGGCTGGCCTACCGCATTCAGGAACTCAGCCTTGGCGGGTTGAAACCGGAGACGATCCGGCGGCTGGAACGGCTGGGCGAGGAACTGGATGGCGGCGACCGATTGAGGCGCAGCATCCGCGCCGACCGCAACCGCCCGATCACCGGCACGCGGCTGCTGCGCGAGTGGCAGGGCGTCGAACAGATCGTCACCGTCACCGCCGACGGATTCGAATGGCAGGGGCGGCCCTACAAGTCGTTGTCCGCCATCGCCCGCGCCATCACTGGCACGCGCTGGAACGGCTGGGTGTTCTTCGGCCTCAGGAATCACCGGGGCCGGACATGACGAAGCCGCCGGAAAAATCGAAACCCGTCCGCAAGCTGCGCTGCGCCGTCTACACCCGCAAATCCTCCGAGGAGGGGTTGGAGCAGGAGTTCAACAGCCTGCATGCCCAGCGCGAGGCCTGCGAATCCTACATCGCCAGCCAGCGCTCCGAGGGCTGGGTGCTGGTCCGCGATCAGTATGACGACGGTGGCATCTCCGGCGGCACGCTGGAACGCCCCGGCCTGCAGCGGCTCATCGGCGACATCGAGGACGGGCTGGTCGACGTGGTCGTCGTCTACAAGATCGACCGCCTCAGCCGCTCGCTTGCCGACTTCGCCAAGCTGGTCGAGGTGTTTGACCGCAATGGCGTGACCTTCGTGTCGGTCACGCAGTCCTTCAACACGACCACCTCGATGGGGCGGCTGACGCTGAACATCCTGCTGTCGTTCGCCCAGTTCGAACGCGAGGTGACCGCCGAGCGCATTCGCGACAAGGTCGCAGCCAGCCGGAAGAAGGGCATGTGGATGGGCGGGGTGCCGCCCTACGGATACCGCGTCGAGAACCGCAAGCTGGTGGTCAACGAGGAAGCTGCCGGTCATGTGCGCTGGATCTTCGCCCGGTTCCTCGAAATCGGCTCCTGCACGGAACTGGCCCGCGAAGTCGGTAAGCGCGGTATCCGAACCCCGCGCGGCAACCGGATCGACAAGAAGTACATCTACCGGATGCTGTCGAACCGCGCCTATATCGGCGAGGCGGTGCACAAGGGCGACAGCTATCCCGGCGAGCACGACGCGATCATCGACCGCGAGACGTGGGACCGTGTACATGCGATCCTGCAGGAGAGCCCCCGGAAGCGCGCCGCCCGCACCCGTGCCGAAACGCCCGCGCTGCTGAAGGGTCTGCTGTTCGGTCCCGATGGCGCCGCGTTCTCACCGACGCATACGCGCAAGGGTGACAGGCTCTACCGCTATTATGTCAGCCAGACAGTGCTGAAGCACGGGGCGGGAGCTTGTCCGGTCGGACGCGTCCCCGCAGGTGAGATCGAAGCCGCCGTAATCGACCAGCTTCGCGCCGTGTTCCGCCAGCCGGAGATCGTGGCGGGCACATGGAAGGCCGCGCGCACGCAGGATGGCGAGATCACCGAGGCCGACGCCCGCGAGGCGCTGACCCGGCTGGATCCACTGTGGGATGAACTCTTCCCGGCTGAACAGGCGCGTATCGTGGCGCTGCTGGTCGAGCGGGTCGAGATCGGCACGGATGGTCTGAGCGTCCGTCTGCGCATGGACGGGCTGGCCGGGCTCGCGCGAGAAATGGCCACCAATATTGGAGCAGCTGCATGACCGGCGCGACGCCGATCCCCGAGACCGTCACCATCCACGTTCCCTTCCGCCTCGTGAAGCGCGGCGGGCGCAAGGAAATGCAGCTACCCGATGGCGGACGGCCAGACCGCAAGGCTGACAGCACGCTGGTCAAGGCATTGGCCCGCGCCTTCCGCTGGAAGCGCCTGCTGGAGTCCGGCGAGTTCGTCACCATCGCCGAACTGGCCGAGCGCGAGGGGATCGCCTTCACCTATATGGCCCGTGTCCTGCGCCTTACGCTGCTTGCGCCCGATATCGTCGAAGCTATCCTGGATGGGAAACAGAGCTCGGACGTCACGCTGAAGGGGCTCATGGAGCCATTTCCGTTGGATTGGCGATCACAGATGGCGCTGCTTTCCTGAGTGCCCGCCAAATGAAATTCACCACGATACGGGGATTGCGGCAGCTTGAGTTTCAGATGACCCTGAGACAAATCGGGGATATTGGAGCGTATCATGTCGGGCATTTTCAGATGGTTATTTGGCGGATCTTCTGCCCGCGAGCCCAAGGCACCGGATACTGTGCGAGGTGAGCCTCGCAGTAAGGCCGCTGCCGAGCCGGAGCCTGATATCATCCGGATGGCGGACCCTTCCCTGCCCGGGCAGCTCTATTTCGCGCAGCTTGAACGTTTCACCTCTTCAGTTTCCGCAAAGGACTATGTGACCGCGGCTGCAGCTGCGCGTGCAAGTCTACCGCTGCTGCGTGACTGGCTGAAAGATCCTCAAGGCGACGGGCAGCGGCTCGACATTCGGATTCCGGCCCTGTCGCAAGGCGGAACGATGATGGCCATCGTCGGAGATCGGGACGGACTCTGCGAGTTGCGCGACCTTGTGCAGAGTTTCGACCATCTGCAAGCTTACCGAGACGAGGCGGAGGAACACTTCGTCGACCTCGACCTTTTCGACCGGCTCCGGGAAGCGATCCGCGCAAATCCGGGCATCCTGCAAAGCCGGATCAGAACCGTGCTGGGCGTCGATGACGCGCGCCGTTCCAGTCGGCTCATCTCCTACCTTGAGAAGTCGGGAGAAGTCCGTCGCGCGAACAGCGGAAAGACCTATGAGCTCTATCTCGCCGATGCCGAGATGCCCAAGGCCGCGGCCGCGACGATATACAATGAGCCAGCAAGGCCCGGATCGCACCGACGCGACCGAGGTGCCGGGCGGCCGTACGAACTCGACCCAAAGCGTGTGAGTATCGTGCCTCTTCCTCCTTCGCCCAATGCGTGGGAGCAACCCGTCGAGATGCCTGCCACAGAGGAAGCCTTCGCAGACCCTCAAGGAAGCTGGAGCGAAATCGTCGTCGAGCCAATTGCGAAATCGGATCGACCGGATCCGGGCTTTCGCAGGCACTACAGCACGCGTGGCGGCGCACTGTCGTTCGACGATCTTGCGAAGTCAGAAGCGAGCCTTGGCGCTCCTGGAGCAGTGATGTTCAGCGACGCGAACGGACGGCCTGGGACACCGGTGCCCCTACACCGCGATGCTTACCACATTTCCGTTCATCCTGAGGGCGAGGGCTTCGCCCTCCGCTCGAAAAGCGGTGTGATGACCGTTTATCGTGGCGACCTCGGCATCGACTTCGAGACAGATCTAGAGGCCGCCCCGGAAGTCGTCACCAACCGCGAACGACTCGGCTTGCCAGAGAGCGAGGCACATCGCGCTCTGCGCTGTATAGCGCTGACACCAGATCGGGACCGCTACCTCTTCACTCACGTGGACGAAGCATGGTGCGTTAACCGGGAAGGAGAGCGCCTATGGGGGCTCAGGATGCCGGCGAAAGAGCCGACCCGCATCAGGGTGGGCGGCTCCAGCTTCGGGACCGCGGCGGAAATCGATCAAGCCCTAGAGGTCATGGGTCTTCAGATGCCGGTCACGCCCGACGAGATCCGGAAGCGGTACCGGCAGCTCGTGCGTGAACTGCACCCTGACGTGAATCCCGGAAACGAAGAGAGGATGAAGGCAGTGAATGTCGCATCTGAGCGGCTAACCGGCCTCGATCCTGAGCAGCTCGACGGAAGTGGAGGTGGTGAAGCCGGTTTTGAAATCGTGATCAGCTTTGGCCCCGCGGCCGAGGCTGACTGGATCTATGCCGCAGCCTTCTCCGGGACAGGAGAAACCGCTCTGCTTGGCACCTATGCCGGGCGGGTGGTGCGCGTGGACTGCAGCGGCTCACTGACCACGATCTACGAAGTGGGCTCCGTGCCTGTCCGCATCGTTGAGACCGAATCTTTCCTCTATGTGATGACCACGACCCGTCTCTATGTGCTGGACGGCGACCGCCTGATCGCTTTGCATGACTGTTCGCCAAAATGCGATCTGCTCGTCAGCGGAGGCATGGTCCTCTTGGTCGAAGGCAAAGGCGTTCGCGTCTTCACGGAAGATGGCCAGCCAATGGGGATCGCCCTGACCAAGGCACCCATCCGGCGGGCGTATGTCCACAATGGCGCGGTCGTTGTCGAAACGCGGACGCAACGGGGGAACTTCAGAGGGGTCCGCGCGGCTCCTAAGAGACCCGGCGATCCGTTCCAGGCAAGTCCCATGCGTCCATCGTGATGGCTGACCATGTAACTGCGGACCGCCGGTCGTACATAATGTCGATGGTCTGCCAGAAGGACACGAAGCCTGAACTCGCCCTGCGCCGCGCCCTGCACCGGCTCGGATACCGGTTCAGGCTTCATCGTCGCGATTTGCCGGGCAGCCCCGACATCGTGTTCCCGTCGCGGAAGAAGGTCGTCTTCGTGCACGGCTGCTTCTGGCATGGCCATGGCTGCAGGTGGGGCAGACTGCCGAAGTCCAGGCCGGAATACTGGCGGCCGAAGATTGAAACAAACCAAGAACGCGATAAGAGAGTCTTAACCGAACTGAGAGACGCTGGATGGGAGCCACTGGTCGTCTGGCAGTGCGAGTTGAGGGACATCGAAGGAGCCGTCGACCGGGTCGAAGCCTTCCTGAAAAGCTAGGATTCGCTGGTCAAGCGAGCGACACACCGATATGTTGGGCGGAAACCTTGGGGGCGGCTGCATGGCAAGACCGATTGGAATCGATTTGTTCGCGGGCGCGGGTGGTATGAGCCTTGGCTTCGAGCAGGCCGGTTTCGATGTCGTTGCCGCCGTCGAGATCGATCCCGTTCACGCGGCGGTCCACAAGTTCAACTTCCCGGACTGCGCAGTCATTCCTCGATCGGTGACGGACGTCTCCGGCGAAGATATCCGCGCGGAGGCAGGGATTGGGGATCGGACGGTGGATGTCGTGTTCGGCGGAGCTCCATGTCAGGGGTTCTCATTGATCGGACAGCGCGCGCTCGACGACCCGCGAAACGCGCTGGTCAAAGATTTCGTGCGCCTGGTCCGCGAACTCGATTCGAACTACTTCGTTTTCGAGAACGTGAAGGGGCTGACTGTCGGCAAGCACCGAAAGTTCCTTTTCGAACTGATCGAGGAATTCGAAGAAATCGGCTATTCCGTCCAACGTGACTGGCGGGTTCTGAACGCGGCTGACTATGGTGTGCCGCAGGATCGTCAGCGCTTGATTTTGATGGGTGCAAAGAAGGGCCGCTCTCTTCCGGACTACCCCAAGGCAATCGCAGAACGCCCGACCTGTCAGGACGCTCTTGCCGATCTTCCAAACGCAGAGGAGTTCGAGCGCCTTCGAGATTTCGACACCATCAAGACAGCGGCCTTCGGAAAGCCCAGCGCCTACGCCGAGCCGCTGCGGGGCCTTGGCAACGACGCATGGGCGTATGGCCACCCTCGGAACTGGGATCCGAAGAAACTGACGTCCAGCGCACGTACCGAACACACCGAGATTTCCCGTCGGCGATTTCGCGAAACGGAACAGGGTCGCGTGGAACCGATCTCGCGCTTGTTCAAGCTGCCGGCCGACGGCGTTTCGAATACGCTAAGAGCGGGGACGGATTCTGCTCGTGGCGCGTTCACCAGCCCGAGACCGATTCACTACGCGTTCGACCGGTGCGTAACTGTGCGCGAAATGGCGCGCCTCCACGGCTTTCCAGACTGGTTTCGCTTCAACGTCACCAAATGGCATGGCGCTCGCCAGATCGGAAACTCAGTGCCGCCTCCGCTGGCGCGCGCGGTGGCCAGCGTCGTTATCGCTGCGCTGGGGGTTCGCCCCACGCGACCGACCGAGGCTGTGGATCTCGGCGACGAAAAGCTCCTGAGTATGGGGAACACCGAGGCCGCTGCGTATTTCGACATCCAGAACCCTATCGGACGCCGCGACAAGAAGAGCGGTGCGCGAAAGCGGAAACAGGAAGAGATCGAGGCTTCATATGCCCTTCACAGGGGGGCGCAACTCGTAGATGGCGTCGCTGGCTAGGGTCAATTCCTCCAGCGCCGACGCTTCCGACCGCTTCACGGCAGTGAACTCGGTCAGGTAGAACCCGACGCCTTTGATCGTCCGCAAACCGATGGGAACGACCGTGTCCACCTCCGCTTCCGCGAAGGCAGCACGGACTTGGTTGATGATCTGGCTCTGAATAAGCGGGTCCTTGGCCTGCTTCGCTTCGCAAGTGACCAAGACGGATTCCGGTCGTTGCGGATCGCCGGTCTTGCCAAGGAAGAGGGCGTCGATCTCGGTCGAGCGCAGCTTGATCCCCATTTGAAGATGGGCAAGTTCGAGCAATGGAAACGCGGCTGCCACCGCGAAATGGGTCTCGACAACACGCAGATTGATCGCAGTCTGAACCAACCAGGTTTCATCGGAACGCCCCAGCGACTTGGTAACGAGCGGAATACTGATCGACTGGACCGGATACTGCGGCGCATCTTCGCGCACTCCGAACGCATCGGGGAACGGCTCGGTCTGTCCTGGTCGGTAGGGTATAAACTCGAAGCACTCTCCGTCGCCGGTCCGCTGGACCGCGGCGAAGCGTTTGGCCGCAACCGAAGTCGGCCAGTTGCTGGAGGCATTGGCTCCGCGCAGCAGATCTTTCATGAAATTCGCAGGATTGCGGTCGCTAAGCGTCGAGCCGTAAAGATCGTTACACTCGCGAATGGCCTGCGCGACGTCGTCGAGACTCATCAGGCTTTTTTCGAGCGCGCCCGTCGATACGTTCCAGTACTTGTCAAACAGATGTTCGACGACTTTCGTTTTCTGCGATCGTGCCAACCTGCGCGCCTTCTGATTATCCGGAAAGATAATCGCCCGAAGCGGGTGCGACGTTCAATCCCTTTCGATTAGGGCCGGTTTCATGCCTTCGTACGCGCCGAAACGATTGGGGCGTTCAGCGTTGCGGTCGACTTACGATCTCGAAAAAAGCCTTGTCAAACTGCGGCTCGTCCCATCGGTCGGCGACCGCCAGCCAGCGGTCGAGGTGGTCGCGGAACCCCGGATCGTCAGCCTTGAGGTGAAAGGTGTAGAGCCGGTCGACGATCTGTCGCATCAGGCTTCGCATCTGGTCGTCGTCGAGATGGGACGCGTCAGACCATGGAATCTGGCGACCGTCGGCGTCGGTGACGAACACGTCCGAATAGTCGCCCGTGTGAGTGACCGGGACAGTCCCCGCGTGCAATTCCTCGATCCCCGTGTTGCGCACACAGATCATTGCCATCAGTTTGGCCAGCCGAGCTGCGATGCGCTCCTCGTCGGCCGGTTTCATGGGGCGGACCGTTGTGGATCGTTCCCCCGGCGCTTCTTGAACAACGCGGCGAGGGATGCTTCGGCTCGGGCCAATCCAGCTTCCGTCAGGGCTAGCGACTTCGCCTTACCGACGGGATCGTAGATCAGCCCCTTCGCGTGTAACCGGTCGGTGATGGACCAGTCGAGCCCTTTCCAGACGCGATTGCCGTCATGCAGCGTCAAGCTGAGGATCGCCAGCGCCGCGTCGTCGAGCTTGTCGGTGTCGAGGTCCGGTTCCGCCATGTATGGCCTCCTTCACCCACAGGATGCCGTCGTTGCCGGAATTTCTCAATGCCGGAAAGGATTTGCGAGGCTGGATAGAGAAAGAACGGGTTGGATTTCTGTTCCTTTCCACGAACGCCGCTGGCATCGAAGTGTTCAGGTGGCGCGAGGAACTGTCCCAATGCTTTCAACTGGTTACGGGCTCTACACCGAATGCGCGCAGTCGAGAGGTCCGGAGAATATCGGGCTCAAGAGAACGTCTCCGGCTGCTGTGGCGAGGATACCAGTGCAAAGCCCCTCCAGCATAACCCCCGAAAACAACGGGAAAATCCGGCCGTAGCCGGATCAGGAGAACGCTTTCGCGAGGGCAAGTGGCGGAGACGGAGGGATTCGAACCCTCGATAGGACTTTAAGGTCCTATAACGGTTTAGCAAACCGCCGCCTTCAGCCTCTCGGCCACGTCTCCTTGTGGTGCCTTCTTTGCAGATAAGCGCATCGAGGTCAACGCGGTTTATGAAAGATGAGGTGGATAACAACCATGAGGCGACAGCCCGCCTTTCGGCGGATCAATGCCTCAGATGGGCCCGCATGTGATAGTGACCGCCTTCGCCCCGTTCAAACGAATCAAGCACACGGGGATGCCGAACGGGCTCTCCTGAAGTATCCGCCACGAGATTCTGCTCGGAAACATAGGCAATGTATTCCGTATCCATGTTTTCGGCGAACAGATGATAGAATGGCTGATCCCTGTCGGGCCGCCCTTCCTCGGGAATCGACAGATACCACTCTTCCGAATTGCTGAAACAGGGATCGACATCGAAGATCACGCCGCGAAAGGGGTAAATCCGATGTCTGACAACCTGCCCAAGCGCGAATTTCGCGCTGCGCGTTCTTGAAGAAGGCAACTCGCCCATACGCCATCCTGCCCTTATCGTTATCGGAAAACACGCCCCCCGCCGCCGGAAACGCGCTTCCAGGCAATGCATCCTGAAAGCGCCTGACAATCGCGGCCATATGTGGGCAAACCCCTTATCCCCGATCATTTCCTTACATCGTATATAGTTTGTTAAGCAAGATGCCGACCGGGCGCTTGATGCGAACATGAAAAGAACATATAAGGAAATTGTTGGAACACAGGGGAGATCAGAAGATGTACAAGGCTCTTGTCGCCGATCTTGTCGAGCTTGCGTCGCTGGCGCTTTTCGTGGCCATGATCGGTGTCGTGGCGGTCGCCGGCGCCGCCGCCTGATCCGCGTCCGCGCGGGTGACGGGTGCGCCGGGCAGCGATAAAATGGGTCGCGCGCAGTCGATTCGCATGCGCACGGCCGGTTCGGGGAGTGAAATGCCGGGTCTCATCGAGAATGTCGGGTTCGTTCACCTTCACGTCCATT
Source organism: Pseudochelatococcus sp. (assembly GCF_050946405.1). NCBI lineage: Bacteria > Pseudomonadati > Pseudomonadota > Alphaproteobacteria > Hyphomicrobiales > Chelatococcaceae > Pseudochelatococcus > Pseudochelatococcus sp. Next base: position 38,939 of record NZ_JBMNUS010000008.1, on the reverse strand, counting down.
CGTCCTATTCGCTGCTCGAAGGGGCGCTGACGATTTCCGCCCTCTCGAAGCTGGCGGCGGCGGACGACATGCCGGCAATGGCGCTTACCGATACCAACAACCTTTTCGGCGCGCTGGAATTTTCCGAAAAGCTTGCGTCGACCGGCATCCAGCCGATCGCCGGATTGCAGCTTGCCGTCGCCTTCGAGGCGGCGGAGCCGAATGCCCGCCCGACCCATCGGGCCCTGCCGCATGTCGTGCTGCTCGCGGCGAGCGCGCGCGGATACGGCAACCTCATGGCGTTGTCCAGCGCCGCCTTTCTCGGCAACGAACCGGGACAGGGGGCACATGGCGCGCATGTGCCGCTGGAATTGCTGGCGGCTCACACCGAAGGACTGATCGCGCTGACGGGCGGCCCCGGCGGCCCGCTCGACAGCGCATTCGCCGCGGGACGGCCGGAGCTGGCGCGGGAACGTTTCGAGCACCTGCTGGCCCTGTTCGGCGACAGGCTTTATATGGAGCTGCAACGCCACGGCAGGGACGACGAGGCGCTGACGGAACCGGCCCTGCTGGAACTGGCCTATGCGCGCGGCGTACCCCTCGCGGCCGCCAATGAACCCTACTTCGCCACCGCCGGCGATTATGAAGCGCACGATGCGCTGCTCGCGATCGCCGACGGGCGGCTGGTGTCGGACGATCAGCGGCGGCGTCTGACGCCTTCGCGGTTTTTCAGGTCGCGCGCGGATATGGCGGCGGCGTTCGCCGATCTGCCGGAGGCGCTGCATTCGACGGTGGAGATCGCGCAGCGCAGCGCCTTCCGTGTGCGGACCTGCAAGCCGATTCTGCCTCATTTCAGCGGCGCGGACGCGCATGCCGACGATGGCGCGGACCATGCCGATGACGAGGCCGTCGAATTGCGCCGCCAGGCGCGGGAGGGGCTCGCGGCTCGCCTCGCCGCGCACGGCCCCGCGGAAGGGCTCGCCGCGAAGGACTATGAGGACAGGCTCGACTATGAACTGTCGGTGATCGAGCGCATGAAGTTTCCCGGCTACTTCCTGATCGTGGCCGACTTCATCAAATGGGCGAAGGCGCAGCACATACCCGTGGGCCCGGGGCGTGGCTCGGGCGCGGGCTCGCTCGTCGCCTATTCCCTGACCATCACCGATCTCGATCCGCTGCGCTTCGGCCTGCTGTTCGAGCGCTTTCTCAATCCCGACCGCGTGTCGATGCCCGACTTCGACATCGACTTCTGCCAGGACAGGCGCGAAGAGGTCATCGGCTACGTGCAGCGGCGCTACGGCGAGGAGCGCGTGGCGCAGATCATCACCTTCGGCACCCTGCAAGCGCGCGGCGTGATGCGCGATGTCGGCCGGGTGCTGGAAATGCCCTACGGGCAGGTCGACAAGCTGACGAAGCTCGTGCCGCAAAATCCGGCCAATCCCGTCACGCTTGCGCGCGCCATCGCGGATGAGCCCAAATTGCAGGCGGCGGCGGAGGAAGAGCCGGTGGTGGCGCGCATGCTGGCCTTCGCGCAAAAGCTCGAGGGGCTGCATCGTCATGCCTCGACCCATGCCGCCGGCGTCGTGATCGGCGACAGGCCGCTCGAACAACTGGTGCCGCTCTATCGCGATCCGCGCTCGCAGATGCGTGTGACGCAGTTCAACATGAAGTGGGTCGAGCAGGCGGGGCTGGTGAAGTTCGACTTTCTCGGCCTCAAGACGCTGACGGTTCTGAAAACGGCGATCGATCACATTCACCGCCGGTATCCCGATTTCTCTCTGGAGCGCATTCCGCTCGACGATCCGCTGACTTTCGAACAGCTCGGACGCGGCGAAACGGTGGGCGTGTTCCAGGTCGAAAGCGCGGGCATGCGCAAGGCGCTCGTCGACATGCGGCCCGACCGGCTCGAAGACCTCATCGCGCTGGTGGCGCTCTACCGTCCGGGGCCGATGGCCAACATTCCCGTCTATTGCGACCGCAAGAACGGACGCGGCGAGCCGGAAAGCGCCTGGTACCTGCACGAGGCGCTCGCGCCGATCCTGCGCGAGACCTTCGGCATCATCATCTATCAGGAACAGGTGATGCAGGTGGCACGGACGCTTTCGGGCTATTCGCTGGGCGAGGCCGACCTGCTGCGCCGCGCCATGGGCAAGAAGATCAAGGCGGAGATGGACGCCCAGCGGGCGCGCTTCGTCGACGGCGCGACGGGGCAGGGGCTCGCCCGCGATCTCGCGAACGAGATCTTCGACCTGCTGGCCAAGTTCGCGGATTACGGCTTCAACAAGAGCCACGCGGCCGCCTATGCCCTGATCGCGTATCAGACGGCGTATCTGAAGGCGAATTTCCCCGTCGAGTTTCTCGCGGCCTCGATGGCGCTCGACATGGACAACACGGACAAGCTGTCCGAGTTCCGGCGCGAGGCGCAGCGGCTCGGCATCCGCGTCGAGCCGCCATCCGTCCAGCAGTCCGGCGTCAGCTTCGACGTGGCGTTCGACGCGGACGGCACCGGCATCATCCGCTACGCGCTGGCGGCCATCAAGGGCGTGGGCGCGCAGGCGGTGGAATCGATCGTGGCGGCGCGCGCCGGGGCGCCCTCCGATCGATCGAAACCCGCCCCGATCGGCGTTGGCGCCGGCGGACAGTTCAAGGATCTCGGCGATTTCGCGCGCCGCATCAACCCGCGCCTCGTGAACCGGCGAACGCTGGAGGCGCTGGTCGCCGCCGGCGCGCTCGACCCGATCGCGCCCGACCGCGCCCGCGCCTTCGCCGCCATCGAGGCGATCATGGCGCTGGCCAACCAGACCGCGCAATCGGCGGCGGCGGGGCAGGGAGACATCTTCGGCGCGCTCGCCGCGCCCGAGCCGCTGCGTATTCCCGAATACCAGCCCTGGCAGGCGTCGGAGAGATTGCAGCGGGAATATGACGCCGTCGGCTTCTTTCTCTCCGGCCATCCGCTCGACGAATACGGACCGCTGCTGGAGAGACTACGCGTGCGGCGCTGGGCGGATTTCGCCCGCGGCGTCAAGCGCGGCGAGAGCATGGGGCAGCTTGCGGCGACCGTGCTCGACCGCGTGGAGCGGCGCACGCGCAACGGCACGAAGATGGGCGTGATCACCTTCTCCGACCAGAGCGGCCATTTCGAGGCGATCCTGTTCTCGGAGGGGCTGGCCCAGTACCGTGATCTGCTGGAGCCTGGCCAGGCGGTGATGCTGGTGGTGCAGGCCTCCAGCGACGGCGATGACGTGCGCGCGCGCATCCAGCGGGCTGAACCGCTGGATCAGGCCGTCGCCCGCCATCAGAAAGGCATGCGCATCGTCGTGAACGACGCCGCACCTCTTGACGCCATCGCGCGCCAGTTGAGCATGCACGGCGAGGGAACCGTCTCGCTCGTGGTGGATATCGCCGGCCTGCGCGAGGTGGAAATGGAACTGCCGGGCCGCTTCCGTACCACGCCGCAGATAGCGGCGGCGCTGCGCAGCCTCACGGGAGTAGTGGATGTCGAATTGCGCTGAGCGGGACAAGGACGTGTCAGCCTGCGATAACCGTGGAAAAAGCGGGAGATGACTTGCATTTGTCAGGCGCAGATACTATAAGCCGCGCCATTCCACACGCGGGGCGGGCTCTTTGGCTTCCGGTGGCCGGGTTGTCCGGCCGGAGCCCCGCGGAGGCTTGAACCGGAGACGAGTATCATGGCACTTCCTGAATTTTCGATGCGCGAGCTGCTTGAGGCAGGCGCTCACTTTGGCCACCAGGCCCACCGCTGGAACCCGAAGATGGAACCTTACATCTTCGGCACGCGCAGCAACATCCACATCATCGATCTCGCCCAGACGGTCCCCGCGCTCTATCGCGCGTTGCAGGCGATCTCCGACACCGTGGCCGCCGGCGGCCGCGTGCTGTTCGTCGGCACGAAGCGTCAGGCGGCCGAATCGGTGGCGGATGCCGCGCGCCGTTCCGCGCAGTATTATGTGAACTCCCGCTGGCTCGGCGGCATGCTGACCAACTGGAAGACGATTTCCGGCTCCATCCAGCGGCTGCGCAAGGTGGACGAGATCATCGCGGGCGGGGCGGTCGGCCTCACGAAGAAGGAGCGCCTGATGCTGGCGCGCGAGCGCGAGAAGCTTGAGCGCGCGCTGGGCGGCATCAAGGACATGGGCGGCACGCCCGACCTGCTGTTCGTCATCGACACGAACAAGGAGCAGCTCGCCATCAAGGAAGCCCAGCGCCTGGGCATTCCGGTCGTCGCGATCGTCGACACCAACAGCGATCCCGACGGGATCAACTACCCCGTGCCGGCGAACGACGACGCCGGCCGCGCCATCAATCTGTATTGCGATCTCGTCGCACGCGCCGTGATCGACGGCATCTCGCGCGGTCAGGGCGATTTCGGCGTCGATATCGGCGCTTCCGACGAGCCTTTCCCGGAGGATCTGTCGGCCGAGACCGCCGCGAGCGCCTTCGAGCGTCTGGTGGCGCCGCGCGGCGCGCCGGATGAGCTTTCGGCCCTGCCGGGCGTCGGCCCGGAGCTGGAGAAGAAGCTCAACGAAGCGGGCATCTTCCATTTCTGGCAGCTTGCGGCTCTGACGCCGGCCGATGTGGCCACGATCGACGCAGAGCTGAAGCTCGGCGGTCGTATCGAGCGCGAAGGCTGGATCGATCAGGCCCGCGCCCGTCTCGACGCCGTCGAGATCTGAAAACCGTTCCGGCTGACCGGAGCCGGAGACTGAAGATGTTGATCGACTGGCCCGGCGCCTCTTCGGGGGCGTCGGGCCGGCCATGTCAGTGACGAGTGACAACCCCGAGAGGACACTATGGCGAACATCACCGCTGCTCTGGTGAAAGAGCTCCGCGAAAAATCCGGTGCGGGCATGCTGGACTGCAAGAATGCACTGACCGAAACCGAAGGGGATATCGAGGCCGCGATCGACTGGCTGCGCGCCAAGGGGCTGGCGCGCGCCGCCAAGAAGTCCGGCCGCGTGGCGGCGGAAGGGCTGGTGGCCGTCGCCGTCGAAGGCACGAAGGGCGTCGTGATCGAGCTGAACGCGGAGACGGATTTCGTCGCCCGCAACGACCAGTTCCAGGCACTTGCCCGCACGGTCGCCGACGTGGCGCTGAAGGTGGGCGGCGACGCCGCCGCTGTGGGCGCGGCGCCGTTCCCGCAGGGCGGCACGGTGAGCGAGGCGATCACCGCCGCCATCGCGACCATCGGCGAAAACATCGCGCTGCGTCGCGTCGACGGGCTCTCGGTGTCGGAAGGCGTCGTGGCGGCTTACCTGCACAACGCCGCGGGCGAGGGGCTCGGCCGCATCGGCGTGCTGGTCGGGCTGGAATCGACCGGCGACAAGGATGAACTGAACGCGCTCGCGCGCCAGATCGCCATGCATGTCGCGGCGACCAACCCCGTCGCGCTCGATGCCGCCGGCGTCCCGGAGGAAACCATCGCCCGCGAGAAGGCGATCCTGCTGGAGAAGAACGCCGGCAAGCCCGCCCACGTCCTCGAGAAGATCGCGGAAAGCGGCCTCAAGAGCTACTTCAAGGAAGTGACGCTGCTTGAGCAACCCTTCATTCACGACACCTCGAAGTCGGTCTCGCAGGCCGTCAAGGAATCCGAAGGCAAGATCGGCGCACCCGTCAGGCTGGTCGGCTTCATCCGCTACGGCCTCGGCGACGGGGTTGAAAAAGAAGAAACGGATTTCGCCAGTGAGGTGGCGGCCGCGGCGGGCGCGGCCTGAGTTTCGAAGGGCGGCGCCTGGCGCCGCCTTTTTTTTGAGGCGGGAAACGTCGTTCGGCGCTGTTCTCCCCGCACGGCAGATGTTGCTCATCCCCCTGCGGCCCGTCGCGGTTGCGCGGAGCGATGCGCAGGTTGATCACAGGAGAGACGGAATGCGTTTCAAGCGGGTGTTGATCAAACTGTCCGGGGAGGCTCTGGCAGGGCCGGGCGGATCGGGGCTGCACGGCGAGACGTTGACGAGCATCGCCTCGGACATCGCCTCAGCCGCGCATGCGGGGCACGAGATCGCGATCGTCGTCGGCGGCGGCAACTTCTTTCGCGGCGTGCAGGGGCTCAGCAAGGGGCTCGATCGCCCGACGGCCGATTCCATCGGCATGCTGGGCACCGTCATGAATGCGCTGGCGCTCGAACATGCCATCGACGCGGCCGGCGTGCCCGCGCGCGCGATGTCCGCGGTGCCCATGCCGTCGCTGTGCGAGAGTTATGCCCGCAAACGCGCGCTCGACCATCTGGCGCACGGCAAGGTCGTGGTGATGGGCGGCGGCACGGGCAACCCGTATTTCACGACGGACACGGGCGCGGCGCTGCGCGCGGCGGAACTGTCATGCCATGCGCTGCTGAAGGGCACGAACGTGGACGGCGTCTATACGGCCGATCCGAAGAAATATCCCGACGCGACGCGCTACGATCACCTGACCCACGACGAGGCCATCAACCGGGATCTGAAGGTGATGGATACCACCGCGTTCGCCCTGGCGCGCGAAGCGGGATTGACGGTGGTGGTGTTTTCCGTTTTGGATGCTAGCGCGATCGGCGCGGCATTGTCCGGTACGGGGCGGTCCACTCTCGTCACTCCGTGAACGGACTTGAATGAACGGACTGGAGCGCGTTCCGATTGAATGGAATCATTTAATCGATCAGAATTCGCTCAAAATCAAAAAGTGAGAGGATTTTTGCGTTTCAACGAAACGCGGAAAGCCTCTAATGCATTTCGGTTTTTCGTTGAAACACCAAAATGCTTTACCTTATTGATTTAGCGCGTTTTCTTCACGCAAAGCGCTATCCGCTTTGCTTGAAAACGCTTTAGAGGCCCTTCGTCGCCCGATGGCCCGCGATGATCGGCGATGCGGCGAAGGATGCGGTACGGGTAAGAGAAGGGCGTTTTTATGGCTGGTACTTTTGATCTCGACGATATCAAGCGGCGCATGCAGGGCGCCGTCGCGGCTTTGCGGCACGATCTCGGCAGCCTGCGGACAGGGCGCGCCTCACCGGGCATTCTCGACCCGATCACCGTCGATGCCTACGGCACGCCGACGCCGATCAGCCAGCTCGCCACGGTCAGCGTGCCGGAGCCCCGGCTTCTCAGCGTGCAGGTGTGGGACCGCAGCGTCGTGGGCGCGGTGGAAAAAGCGATCCGCGAATCGGATCTCGGCCTCAACCCGCAGACCGAGGGCCAGGTCATCCGGCTGCGCATCCCCGAGATGAATGAACAGCGCCGCAAGGAAATGGTGAAGGTCGCGAACAAGTATGCCGAAGAGGCGCGCGTCGCGGTTCGCCATGTGCGGCGCGACGGCCTCGACACGCTCAAGAAGCTGGAGAAGGACGGTTTGAGCGAGGACGAATCGGCCCGGCACGCCGATCAGGTCCAGAAGGCGACCGATCAGACCATCGTCGAAATCGATCAGACGGTGGCCACGAAGGAAAAGGAAATCCTGCAAGTGTAAGTTGCGATCGGCCGGGAAACCGGCCGGCCGAAACGCGCACCGATGCGAATGGAAACACCCCGTTGAACGGCTTTGTCCCGGCGCCGGATGGCAAGCCGGAGCCTGATCGAATCTGCAAAGCGTGAAACAGGGCGCGTCGCATGCTGCGCGGCGCGCGTTTTCGCGCTACACGGTCTACAGACGGAGATGGATCGATTGATCACGATACCCCGCATGGGGGGGAAAGCCGGAGGGGGCATGAAACGCGCACCCGTGGGAGACGAGGCGGCGACGGACGACGCTCGTCAGGCGGTCGGGACACCTGCCGCGGAATCTCCCGCGCATGTCGCGATCATCATGGACGGCAACGGCCGGTGGGCGCAGGCGCGCGGCTTGCCGCGCTACAGGGGGCACCACAGCGGCGTCGAGGCGGTGAGGCGCACCGTGCGGGCCGCGATCGAGCTGGATATCCGCTACCTGACCATTTACAGTTTCTCGTCGGAAAACTGGCGGCGGCCGGCGGCGGAGATCGCCGAGCTGATGGGCCTGTTGAAACTGTTCATCCGCCGCGATCTGGCCGATCTGGCGCGCAATAACGTGCGCGTGCGCATCATCGGCGACAGGGCGGGCTTGCCCGACGACGTCGTGGCGCTGCTCGACGAGGCGCAGGCACGCACCGTCGGCTGCACCGGACTCACGCTGATCGTGGCCTTCAATTACGGCGGCCGGCAGGAGTTGGCCCGTGCGGCGCGCGCATTGGCGCGGCAAGCGCAGCAGGGCGAGATCGCGCCCGACGACATCACCGAGGATATGCTCGGCGCGCATCTCGATACGGTGGGAATCCCCGATCCCGATCTGCTGATCCGCACTTCGGGCGAGCAGCGCCTGTCGAATTTCCTGTTGTGGCAGGCGGCCTATGCGGAACTCGTCTTCATGCCGATCTACTGGCCGGATTTCGACCGCGCCGCGCTGGAAGCCGCGATCGCGGAGTTTCGCCGCCGCGAGCGGCGTTTCGGCAGCGTCGGCGCCGATGCCGTCATCGACGAGGACGTCTGAAAGCGTGAAGCCGAATAGTGTGCGCACTTCCAGAAAAACGGGGTGCGTAAACAAGTGGATCGAGCAACGGCACGATTCGACGTGAATGTCCGGCGCTCCGGAGCATGTCGCTGTTAACCGGAAACGACGGCATGCTCTAGGTTGTTAATTTCGAGCGCATTCTGATCGATCGAGTGATTCCATTCGATCGGAAGGCACTCCAGAGCAAAATGCGTTGAGTATGAATCGGAAATTTGCTCCAATCAGTTGTTTTTACATCGAATCTGTTCAGAAAACGGCATGCGTTTTCCGGTTTGATGCAGCGGTGGGTCAGGAATGAACCGTTTCCGCCCGCCCGGCGCGGGCTCATCCGATTCCTCCGGCGGCGCCGGGAAAGATGCGCGCCTCACGGAGCTTGCGGCGCGGGTCGCTTCCGCGCTCGTGCTGGCGGCGGCGGCGATCGCGGCGACCTGGCATGGCGGATGGCCGTTCGCGGTTCTGTGGTCGCTGGCCTCCGGCGTGATCGTTTTCGAATGGCTCGGTCTCGGTCTGACCGCCGTGCGGGCGAATAGGAACGGCGGCGTCTCGCCGGTCGGCGGGTTTCCCTTCGTCGCGCGCCTGCTGATTTCCGCAGGCACCGGGGCGCTGCCGCTCCTCCTGTTTCTCGACATGCTTCCGGGCGCGTTCGTCGGCACGGCCATGGTCATGGCGGTTGCGCTCGGCTGGTGCGTCCTCGTCGCGCGCGGGGCGGCCGTCATCTCTCTTGCCGCGTGGGCGCTGACCGGCATCGCCGTCGGCGCGCTGATCGGCCTGACGCCGGTCCTCGCGCGGGCCGTACCAGGCATCGGGTCGGCGTTGATCGCCTGGATGTTCGCCGTGACCTGGACGACGGATATCGCCGCCTATTTTTCGGGCCGGGCGATCGGCGGGCCGCGCCTCTGGCCGCGCGTCAGCCCCAACAAGACCTGGGCGGGATGCGTCGGCGGCACGCTGGCCGGCACCTTCATGGGCTGGCTGGTCGCCCATGTCGCTGCGACGGCGGGAGCCGCGACCGCGTGGGACGGGGCGACGATCGCTGCGATATCGGCGCTGGCGTCGCTGGCGGGGCAGGCGGGCGACCTCGCCGAATCGGCCATCAAGCGCCGGGCCGGCGTCAAGGATTCGGGCCGTCTCATTCCCGGTCACGGCGGGTTCATGGATCGGCTGGACGGCTTCGCCGCGATTTGTCTTCTGGTGGCAATCGGGCTTGCCGCAGGCGTTTTCGCGCCTTCCTGAACCTCCGATGGTGGAAATCATGTTTCCTCGCCAATTGTCATGCCCTATCGATGAGCCGTGCCGGCGCGGCCGGAAGATGGCGGGAGGCGCCGTATGCCGCCTGCATGTCCGCACGAGGATCGGGGAGTATTCATGACTACGCGCATTGTTCTGCTGGGCGCCACGGGCTCCGTGGGCAGCGCCGTCGTGGACGTGATCCTGCGCCATCCCGATCGCTTTCATGTCGAGGCGATCGTGTCGGCGGGCAGCGACGTATGCGCGCTGGCTTCCGTGGCGCGGCGCACGGGGGCGCGTTTCGTGGCGGTCGCCAATCCGCAGAAGGCCGAGACGCTCGCGCGAGCGCTGGCGGACGCCGGCGCCGATGCCGCCAGCGGCGCGGGCGAAGCGGCGATCGACGAGGCGGTCGACCGCGACGCCGACCTGGTGGTGGCGGCGATTGCGGGAACGGCGGGCCTGCGCGTCACGCATCGCGCCATCCGGCCGGGCCGGCGGATCGCCCTCGCCAACAAGGAAACGCTGGTGAGCGCGGGCGATGCCTTCATGCGCGACGCGCGCGCGGCCGGCGTCGGCATCCTGCCGCTCGATTCGGAACATAACGCGTTGTGGCAGGCCATGGGCGACGCATGCTCCGAGGATATCGAGGAGCTTGTTCTCACCGCCTCCGGCGGCCCGTTCAGGAAGTGGGCGGCGGAGGCCATCGCCGCGGCGACGCCGGAAGAGGCGCTTCGGCATCCCAATTATTCGATGGGCGCGAAGATCTCCATCGATTCCGCCTCCATGATGAACAAGGGGCTGGAACTGATCGAGGCGCACCATCTGTTCGGCGTGGACGGTGCGCGCCTGCGGGTGCTCGTTCATCCGCAGCAGGCCGTGCATGGCCTTGTCGGCTTCCGCGACGGCTCCGTGGTGGCGGGCCTCGCGGCGCCGGACATGCGTATTCCCGCCGCCCATTGTCTCGGTCTTCCCGGACGCCTCAATACAACCCTGCCGCGCCTTGACCTCGCCGCATTCGGCAGGCTCGATTTCGAGCCACCGGATCTCGCGCGCTTTCCGGCCCTCGGGCTCGCTTTCGAGGCGCTGGCGGAGGGCGGGGGCATGCCGACGGTTCTCAATGCCGCCAACGAGGTGGCGGTGGGAGCGTTTTTGTCGCGCCGGATCGGCTTTGGCCGCATCGCGGCGCTGGTGCGGGATGCCTGCGAGGCGTTCGCGGGCCGGGTGAGCCACGCGCCCGACAGCGTCCCGGAGGCGCTGGCGCTCGATGAGGAAGCCCGCGCCTGGACGCATGCGCAGGTGACGCGGGGCATGGCGGTCGCCTGAGGCGATCCGGCCGTTCGGCAGGGCGTGCGGCGCAGGACGAGAATGATATCGTGACCGCGGGGCGATTCGGCGTCGCCGCAAGAGTGCTTGAACGTTGCGGGCAATTGCGGCGACCGTCGCGACCTGAGAAAGGGAGAGTATGGAACTTCTGGGGGGCGTTGGCGGGGCGGCGGTTGCGCTGGCCGGAACCATTCTGGCATTTCTGTTCGTGCTCACGCTTGTCGTGTTCGTTCACGAATACGGCCATTTCATCGTCGCACGCTGGTGCGGGGTGAAGGTGCGCGCTTTCTCGATCGGCTTCGGCACGGAGCTGTTCGGTTGGTATGACCGCAAGGGCACGCGCTGGCGGGTATCGGCCATTCCGCTCGGGGGCTACGTGAAATTCGAGGGAGACGCCAATGCGGCCAGCGCTCCCGATTTCGACGCCGTGAAGGCGATGTCCGCCGAGGAGCGGCAGGGCAGCATCTTTCACAAGCCGGTCGGACAGAGAGCCGCCATCGTCGCCGCCGGGCCTTTCGCCAACTTCCTGCTCGCGATCGCGATCTTCGCCGCCATGGCGTATTTCAACGGCCGGCAGATCCTGCTGCCGCGCATCGAAACCGTGCAAACCGGCAGCGCGGCGGAGCGGGCGGGTTTCCAGCCGGGCGATCTCGTGCTCTCCATCGATGACGTCGCCATCGAGAGCTTCGCCGACATGCAGCGAATCGTCGGCATGAACGCCGGCGAGAGCCTGACCGTGCGCGTCGACCGCGGCGGCGTCGAGGCGTCGCTGGTCGCGGTGCCGGATCTGCGCGAGGTGACGTCGCCGCTTGGCGCGCAGCGCATCGGCGTGCTGGGCATCCAGGCGGCCAACAGCCCCGAGAACTGGCGCACGGAGCGCTACGGCCTCACCGCGGCGGTGGGCGTGGGCCTGAGCGACACCTGGCAGGTGGTGACGCAGACGTATCATTATCTCGGCCGCGTGATCACGGGCAAGGAATCGACAGAACAGCTCTCGGGGCCGATCCGTATCGCCGAGGTTTCCGGCAGGGTTGCGCGCCTCGGCGGACTGGGGGGACTGCTCAACCTCGCCGCGCTGCTGTCGGTTTCTATTGGATTGATTAACCTCGTTCCGATTCCGATGCTGGATGGCGGGCATCTGTTGTTCTATGCTATTGAGGCGGTGCGTGGCAGGCCCCTGAGCGAACAGGCTCAGGAGTTCGGCTTCCGCATCGGCCTGGCGCTTGTCGTGATATTGATGCTGTTCGTGACGTGGAACGATCTCTCCCATATCGGCGGTCTTTTCGGCGCCGGCGGGTGAGGGCGTGACCTGAAGGCAACGGCTGTGCGGGAAATCGACTCCCGGACGAGACCGTCGTTTGCATGGACGTACTTTATCTGTAGAAGCGTTTAGTCATAGGACTTCCATACGCCGGCATGCGGGCTGGCTCGTAAGTGAGTGCAAGTGAAGGGCGGCACCTGATGACGCGGAATACGACCAACAGCCGGTATGCGGCGCTGACGGGGGTATCGACCTGCCTTCTCGCGCTTGTGATGACCGTCGGACCGGTGGGTCAGGCGAATGCGCAGGCAGGCGCCGCGCAGGCGGGCGTCGCGCAGGGGCAGCCCCGCGCGGCTCAGGGCGAACGCATCAACCGGGTGGTGTTCGAAGGCAACAAGAAGCTGAACAAGGATCAGCTCGGCAGCGTCGTCACCATTCAGGCGAACAACACTTACAATCAGGCGACCATCAACGCCGACGTCGAGCGCATCCGCGACGCCTACCGGCAGTCGGGCCGCTCGCTCGCCTCGGTCTCCACCCGCACGGTGACGCTGCCGAACGGTTCCGTCGACGTGATCTTCACCGTCGACGAAGGCGACAAGACCGGCGTGAAGGAGATCAATTTCGTCGGCAACAACGCCTACTCGTCCTATAAGCTGCGCAATCTCATGTCGACGACGGAATCGAACTTCCTGTCGTGGCTGAAGACCTCGGACGTCTACGATCCGGCGCGCATCGGGGCCGACGAGGACACGATCCGGCGCTATTACCTGCGCAACGGCTACGCCGATTTCCAGATCCTCTCGACCGACGTCGTGTTCGACGAGCAGCGCGGCGGCTACATCGTCACCTTCAACCTGTCCGAGGGGCAGCGGTATCGCATCAGCGACGTCAGCGTCGATTCGCGCGTTCCCGGCGCCCCCACCGAGCAGCTTCAGCCGCTGGTGCGCACGCGCGCGGGCGACGTCTACGACGTCGAGGCGGTGGAAAAGTCGCTCGAGCGGATCACCAACGAGATCAGCGGCGAGGGCAACCCCTTCGTGCAGGTGCGCCCCACCGGCATCCGCAACCAGGAAGACGGCACCGTCTCGCTTCAATACGTGGTCGATGAGGGTCCGCATCTCTACATCGAGCGAATCAACGTGCGCGGCAACAGCCGCACGCGCGACCACGTCGTGCGCCGCGAGTTCGATATCGGCGAAGGCGACGCCTACAACAAGGTGCTGATCGACAGGGCCGAACGACGCCTCAACAACCTCGGCTTCTTCAAGTCGGTCCGCATCACGAGCGAGCCGGGATCGACGCCCGATCGCGTCATCGTCAACGTGGATGTCGAGGATCAGTCCACCGGCCAGTTCTCGATCTCCGGCGGTTACTCGACCTCGGACGGCTTCATCGGCGAGGTGGCAGTCTCCGAATCGAACTTCCTCGGCCGCGGCCAGTTCGTGCGGCTTGCCGGTTCGTGGGGCCAGTATGCGCAGGGCGTGGACTTCTCGTTCACGGAGCCGTACTTCCTCGGCCAGCGCATGGCGTTCGGCTTCGACGTGTTTTCCAAGTTCACGGACAACAGCCGCTACTCCCGCTACGAGGACCGCGTGACGGGCGGCCAGCTTCGCCTCGGCCTGCCGATCGACGAGGCGACGACGCTGACGCTGCGTTATTCGCTTTACGAGTCGCGCATCAAGGTGCCCAACACCTGGGAAGATCCCTACGGCGACTGCTCGGCGCCGCTGCCCGCCTATACGCTGCTCAATCCCGACGGCAGCGCGCTCTACCCGAATTGTACGTGGGACGGCGAGGCGTCGCTGGCCATCAAGGAAGCGGCGGGCACCACGCTCACGTCGCTGGTCGGCGCGACGCTCACCTACAACACGCTCGACAACACCCGCAATCCGACGTCGGGCCTTTACGCCGAGTTCAAGCCCGAGGTCGCGGGCCTTGGCGGCGACTCGCGCTTCATCCGCGCCTCGGTCGATGCGCGCTACTATCGCGAGCTGTTCGATGAAGTCGTCGGCTTCGTCCGCGTGCAGGGCGGTCATATCCGCTCCTTCGGCGGCAAGGATCTGCGCATCGTCGACAACTACTTCCTCGGTCCGTCGCTGGTGCGCGGTTTCGCGCCGTCGGGTATCGGTCCGCGCGACATGTCGGGCGACTTCCAGAACAACGCGCTTGGCGGCACGACCTATTTCGGCGGCACGCTCGAGGTGCAGTTCCCGATCTTCGGCCTGCCGCGCGAAGTGGGCCTGAAGGGCGCGGTGTTCGCCGACGCCGGTACGCTGTTCGGCTACGAAGGCCAGAAGGACTTCTCGGCGAGCCTCGGCGTGCCCACGAACTGCGCGGGCTTCCCCGGCTACTCGTCCAGCCGCCAGCCGACCTGCGTCAACGTGCAGGACGACAAGAAGATCCGTTCGTCGGTGGGTGTCAGCCTTCTGTGGGCCTCGCCGCTCGGGCCGCTGCGCTTCGACTACGCCTTCGTCCTCTCCAAGGTCACGGGCGACCAGACGCAGGCCTTCCGCTTCTCGGGCGGCACGAACTTCTGATCTTGCGCGGTTTCCGCGGCTATCGAAAAGAGTGGCGGGACGGCCTTGCGCCGTCCCGTTTTTTTTGCGACACGGGCAGCCATGAGCGATCCAGTTTTCTTTTCCGGCGGCGTTCCCGTATCTCTCGGTGAAATAGCCGCATTGGCGGGGATACCGGTGCCGGACGGCAGTGACGGCGCGCGTGTTTTCGCGTCCGTCGCTCCGCTGGATACGGCGGGGCCGGGTGATCTCGCCTATATGGACAACCCCCGCTATGGCGACGCACTCGCGGCGACGGCCGCCGGCGCATGCCTCGTCTCGCCGCGCTTCGCCGAGCGGGTGCCGGCGGGAACCGCGGCCCTTGTCACGCGCGAGCCCTACCGGGTGTTCGCGCAGGTTCTGGCGCGCCTTTATCCGACGGCGGTGCGCCCGCAACCGCTGTTCTCGGCCTCCGGCGTTTCGCCGGGCGCGGTGGTGCACACGGAGGCGCGGCTGGAAAGCGGCGTGGCCGTCGATCCCGGCGCGGTGGTGGGGCCGGGCGCGGAGATCGGCAGCGGCACGCTGATCGGCGCCAACGCCGTGATCGGGGCGGGCGTGCGCATCGGGCGGGACTGCGCCATCGGCGCGGGCGCGGTGGTGACGCATGCGCTGCTCGGGAACCGCGTGATCGTCCATCCGGGCGCGAGCATCGGACAGGACGGCTTCGGCTTCGCCATGAGCGGGCGGGGCCACCTGAAGGTGCCGCAGGTCGGGCGCGTCATCATCCAGGACGACGTGGAGATCGGTGCCAACACCACGATCGACCGGGGCGCCAGCCGCGACACCATCATCGGCGAGGGAACGAAGATCGATAACCTCGTGCAGATCGGCCATAACGTCGTCATCGGCCGCCATTGCGTGATCGTGTCGCATGTCGGCATTTCAGGCAGCACGACGCTCGGCGACTTCGTCGTCATGGGCGGGCAATCCGGCATTGTCGGCCATGCCCACATCGGCAGCGGCGCGCAGGTGGCGGCGGGCAGCGGCATCACCACCAACATCCCGCCCGGCGCCGTATGGGGCGGCACGCCCGCAAAGCCGGTCAAGGACTGGATGCGCGAAGTCGCCTGGCTCAAGCTCGCGGTCGCCGGCCGCCACGCGAATCGCCCGCAGAAGACGGCGGATGACGACGGCAAGCCGTCCTGACGCCTTTCAGCCGTTTCCCGGCGAGGCGGTCCCGGTCGGATAAGGTCGTCCGACCGCCGGGAGGGGCCGGAAGCGCCAATATCGAAACCACGATCCGGCCCGATTCGGGCGAACCGGATCCATGGAGCGTAGCCTACATGACCGACGTGCCGTCGAACCTGAATACCGCCGATATCCTTCAGATATTGAGCTACCTGCCGCATCGCTATCCGTTCCTGCTGATCGACCGGATCATCGACATGAACGGCGACGAAAGCTGCATCGGCGTCAAGAACGTCACCTACAACGAACCGCATTTCCAGGGGCATTTTCCCTCGCGGCCGCTGTTCCCCGGCGTCTACATGATCGAGGGCATGGCGCAGACGGCGGGCGCGATCTGCGTCGCCTCGAAGCTTGCCGAAAAGGCCCGCCCGAAGGAAGTCTATTTCATGACCATCGACAAGGTGAAGTTCCGCAAGCCTGTCGAGCCCGGCGACGTCGTTCACTATCATATGAAGAAGCTCGCCAACCGCCGCAACATGTGGTGGTATCGCGGAGAAGCGCGGGTAAACGGCACGCTGGTGTGCGAGGCGGAGCTTGCCGCCATGCTCGTGATCGAGTGAGCGGGGCGGCCATCATGACCAAGGCGGATACTGCCGTCATCCATCCGACCGCGGTCGTGGAAGAGGGAGCGCGCATCGGCGCGCGGGTGCGCATCGGTCCCTTCAGCATCGTGGACGGCGCGGCGGAAATCGGCGACGATTGCGAGCTGGTGAGCCATGTCGTCGTCGCCGGGCAAACCCGGATCGGCCCGCGCACGCGGATATTCCCTTTCGCCTCCGTCGGCCACCAGCCGCAGGATCTGAAGTATCGCGGCGAGCCTTCCACGCTGGCGATCGGCGCCGACTGCCTGATCCGCGAGGGCGTGACCATCAATCCCGGCACCGAAGGCGGCGGCATGAAGACCGTGATCGGGGATCGCTGCGCCCTGCTCGCCAATTCGCATGTCGGCCACGACTGCCAGGTCGGCGACAACGTCATCCTGTCGAACAACGTCATGCTCGCCGGCCATGTGAGTGTGGGCGATCATGTGATCATCGGCGGCGGCGCTGCGGTGATCCAGTTCGCGCGCGTCGGCGCGCATGCGTTCATCGGCGGGCTCTCGGGGCTGGAGAACGATCTCATCCCCTACGGCATGGCGCTCGGCAACCGGGCCTATCTCGGCGGGCTCAACATCGTCGGCCTGCAACGGCGCGGCTTTTCCCGCGAGGAAATCCACACGCTGCGGCGCGCCTACCGGGCGCTGTTCGCCGATGAGGGAACGCTGATGGAGCGCGTCGAGGATGTCGCGGCCGCGTTTCCAGATGTGCCGCTGGTGGAGGAGGTGCTGTCGTTCATCCGCGCCTCGGGCAAGCGGTCGATCTGCATGCCGCGCGACGGGCGGGGCGGATGAGCGACGGCGCGCGGCCCATTGCCGTTCTGGCGGGCGGCGGCGCGCTGCCCGGCGCGCTGATCGAGGCTCTGCGCCGGCGCAGGGAGAATTTTCGCGTGCTGGCGTTCCGCGGCTTCGCCGATGGCGGGCTGGTGCGCCGCGCCGATGCGGCCAATGACCTGCTCGACGTGAAAAGAACGCTGGCGACGCTCGCGGCCTGGCAACCTGCCTGCGTGGTGATGGCGGGGCCGGTGAACCGCCCGCGGCCCTCGGCCGTGTTCAGCGCGCTTGCCGCCTATCGCAACCGGCGCGAACTGGCGGCCCTGATGGCGCTGGGCGACGACGGCCTGCTCGGCGGCGTTGTGCGGCTCTTGGAGGACAACGGCCATCGCGTCGCCGGCGTCGATACGCTGGCGCCGGAACTTCTGGGCAGCGTCGGCGTGCGCGCGGGGCGGGAGCCCGATGCGGCGAGCCTGCGCGCCATCGGCATCGGCATGGACCTGCTGCGCACGGTGTCGCGCTTCGATGCGGGGCAGGCGACCGTGATCGGCGGACAACGGGTGATCGCACTGGAAGGGCCGGAGGGCACCGACGCGATGCTGCGGCGGGTGCGCTTCATGCGTTTCACGCGCCGATGGCGGGCGGAGAATCGCGGCGTGCTGGTGAAGACCACCAAGGAGGGGCAGGATTTTCGCGTCGACCTGCCTGCGATCGGGCCGCGCACCGTCATCCTCGCCGACAAGGCGGGTCTCGACGGCGTCGCCTACGGCGCCGGACGCACGCTTGTCATCGATGAGGACGACATGTTGCGCGAGGCCCGGCGGCGCGGATTGTTCGTTCTCGGCGTGCCGGCAAACGAGGCGGAGGCGGTTCATGGCGGATGACCGGCGGGAAGAGGCCAAGGCGGACACCGGGCCGCTGCATGTGTTCCTCGTCGCCGGCGAGGTATCCGGCGACAATCTCGGCGCGGGATTGATGCGCGCTTTGCGGGCGCAGGCGGGCGAGGTGCGCTTCTCGGGCGTCGGCGGGCAGGCGATGGCGGCGCAGGGGCTCGACAGCCTGTTTCCGCTGTCCGACATCGCCGTGATGGGCTTCGTGGCGGTGATCGCACGGATAAGGACCATCGTCGCGCGTGTGCATGCCACGGTCGACGCGGTGGCGGCGGCGCGCCCGGATGTGCTGGTGATCATCGACAGTCCCGATTTCACGCATGCGGTTGCGAAGCGCGTGCGCCGGCGTCTGCCGGATCTGAAGATCGTCGATTACGTCAGCCCCAGCGTCTGGGCCTGGCGGCCGGGGCGCGCGCGCAAGATGCGCGCCTATGTCGATCATCTGCTGGCGCTGCTGCCTTTCGAGCCGCAGGCGCACGCGCGGCTCGGCGGCCCGCCCTGCACCTATGTCGGCCATCCGCTGATCGAGCGGCTCGGCACGCTGCGGCCGTCGACGGGCGAGCGGCCGCCGCTGGCGGAGGCGGAAACCCTCAACGTGCTGGTGCTGCCGGGGAGCAGGCGGTCGGAAGTCACACGGCTGCTGCCGGTGCTGGGCGAGACCGTCGCGCGCGTGGCGGCGCAGGCATCGCGGCCCGTGCGTTTCGTGCTGCCGGCTGTGGATCATGTCGCCCCGCTGATCCGGGCGGCGGTGGCGCAATGGCCGGTGAAACCGACGATCGTCTCGGGCGAGGACGCGAAATATGCGGCGTTCCGGCAGGCGCATGCGGCGATCGCCGCTTCCGGCACGGTGACGCTGGAACTGGCGCTCGCCGGCGTGCCGATGGTCGTCACCTACAAGGTGTCGCCCGTCGAGGCGCAGGTGCGCCACTTCCTGACCGTCACCACCGTCACCTACGCGAATCTGATTCTCGGCGAGAATGTCGTTCCCGAGCCGCTGCAATGGGACTGCACGCCGGACATACTCACAAGGACCCTGTTGCCGCTGCTCGACGAAACACCCCTGCGCCAGCGGCAGATCGAGGCTTTCTCGCGCCTCGACGCGGCAATGGCGATCGACGCCGACACGCCGAGCGTCAAGGCGGCGCGCATCGTGCTCGCGCAGGCCGGACGCTGAACGCACCACCATTCTTTCGACGACATTTTTCAGCGGCGTCCGCTCCCGCACCGAACGGGAGATTGACAGCGGGTGTTTTCCGCGCAATGCTCTCAGTGCATATCTAGCAGGTGATTGGCGAATATCTTGATTTCACGCGCAATCATTTGCCGGGGAGAGCCAAGCGCGATGTCAGCCCCGGAGGGCGGGGGATTCGGTTTAGAGACATAATCAAAGAACGCAATTCAGGGAGAACGCCGGATGCGCGACGAGCCCATACTTGCAACACGCGGTCTGACGATTGAGTTCAAGGGCTTCAAGGCGGTTGACGGGGTCGATCTGAACATCCGGCAAGGCACGATCCATGCGCTGATCGGCCCCAACGGCGCAGGCAAGACGACCTGCTTCAACCTGCTGACGAAGTTTCTGACGCCGACGACGGGCGCGATTCTTTACAAGGGCCGCGACATCACCGCGCTCCGGCCGGCGGAGATCGCGCGCCTGGGAGTGGTGCGTTCCTTTCAGATCTCCGCGGTTTTCGCGCAGTTCACCGCACTGGAAAACGTGCGCATCGCGCTTCAGCGGCGCAGGGGCGATTCGTTCGACTTCTGGCGCTCCGAGCGCATCCTTTCCCGCTACGACCGGGAAGCGAAGGAGCTGCTGGAGGCCGTCGGCCTGGCGGACTACGCCACGGTGCGCGCCGGCGAGTTGTCCTACGGCCGCAAGCGGGCGCTGGAAGTGGCGACCACACTGGCGCTCGATCCCGCCATGCTCCTGCTCGACGAGCCGCTCGCAGGCATGGGGCATGAGGATGTCGACCGCATGGCGGCGCTCATCCGCCACGTCTCGACCAACCGCACCATCCTGATGGTGGAGCATAACCTGTCCGTCGTCGCCTCGCTGTCGGACCGCATCACGGTGCTGGCGCGCGGCAAGGTGCTGGCCGAGGGCAGTTATGCCACGGTTTCGAAGGATGAGCGGGTCGTGGAAGCCTACATGGGGGGAATGCATGCCTGAAGCCGCTGTGAGTACCGCGCGCGCGCCTGCGGCGGCGGCGATGCTCGCCGTCCGCGATCTGCAAGCCTGGTACGGCGAATCCCACGTTCTGCACGGCATCGATTTCGATGTCGCCGCCGGCGAGGTGGTGACGTTGCTCGGCCGCAACGGCGCGGGCAAGACGACGACGCTGCGTTCCATCATCGGCATCCTGCGCAAGCGCACCGGCTCCATCGTGTTCGACGGCAGCGAGACGATCCGCATGCCCTCCCGCCACATCGCGCGTCTCGGGATCGGCTATGTGCCCGAGGAGAGAGGCATCTTCTCCAGCCTCTCCGTGGCCGAGAATCTTGTGTTGCCGCCGCAGGTGAAACCGGGCGGCATGACCACGGAACACATCTTCACGCTGTTTCCGAACCTGAAGGAACGGCTGTCGAGCCAGGGCACGAAGCTTTCCGGCGGCGAACAGCAGATGCTGGCCATCGCCCGCATCCTGCGCACCGGCGCCAACCTGCTGCTGCTCGACGAGCCGACGGAGGGGCTTGCGCCGGTAATCGTGGAGCAGATCGGCCGCACCATCGCCCGCCTCAAGCGGGAGGGCTTCACGATCGTGCTCGTGGAGCAGAACTTCCGCTTCGCAGCCACCGTGGCCGACAGACATTACGTGGTCGAACAGGGGCGGGTGGTCGACATGATCCGCAACGACGAGCTCGACGCGAATATCGACAGGCTGCACGGCTATCTCGGCGTGTGAGCCCGCGATGCTTCCGGCCCGCCCGGCGCCGGACAAAAACAACAGAACATTCATTGCGATGACGAATCAGGGGGAAACGATGGGTATCAGGACATGGTTGCTGGCCACGGTCTTCGCGCTCGGCGCGGCGGGCGCAGCGCAGGCCCAGATCGCGGTCAAGCTCGGCGTGCTGAACGACCGCTCGGGCGTCTACGCCGATCTCTCCGGCGAGGGCTCCGTGGTCGCCGCACGGATGGCGGTGGAGGATTTCCAGGCGAAGGAGAAGGGTATCGACGTCTCCATCATCTCCGCCGATCACCAGAACAAGCCGGACATCGGCTCCAACATCGCCCGCCAATGGTATGACCGGGACGGCGTCGACCTGATCCTCGACGTGCCGACCTCCTCGGTGGCGCTCGCCGTGTCGCAGATCACGCGCGAGAAGAACCGGATCATGATCAACTCCGGCGCGGGCGCGACGGATCTCACCGGCAAGCAATGCTCGCCGAACACCATCCACTGGACCTACGACACCTATTCGCTCGGCTACGGTACCGGTACGGCGCTGGTGAAGCGGGGCGGCGATACGTGGTTCTTCCTCACCGCCGACTACGCCTTCGGCCACGCGCTGGAGCGCGACACGGCGGAAGTGGTGAAGAACGCCGGCGGCAAGGTGCTGGGCCAGGTGCGCCATCCGTTCCCGGGCAGCGACTTCTCGTCGTTCCTGTTGCAGGCGCAGGCGTCGCAGGCCAAGGTGATCGGCCTCGCCAACGCGGGCGGCGACACCATCAACACCATCAAGCAGGCGTCCGAGTTCGGCATCGTCGCCGGCGGCCAGACGCTCGCCGGCCTGCTCGTCTTCCTCTCCGACGTGCATGCGCTGGGCCTTGAGGCGGCGCAGGGGCTGGTGCTGACGGAAGCGTTCTACTGGGACCAGAACGACGGCACCCGCGCGTGGTCGGAGCGTTTCGCGGCCCGCCACGGCGGCGCCAAGCCGACGATGGTGCACGCGGGCGTCTACGCCGGCACGCTGCATTACCTGAAGGCCGTCGAGGCGCTCAAGAGCAAGGACACGAAGGCCGTGCTGGAATGGATGCGGGAGAATCCTTCCGAAGATCCGCTGTTCGGCAAGGGCGAAGTGCGCGTCGACGGGCGCCATGTGCATGACATGTACCTGTTCGAGGTGAAGAAGCCCGCGGATTCGAAAGGACCGTGGGACTATTACAACCAGCTCTCGGTCATCCCGGCGGCGGAGGCGTTCCGCCCGCTCGACGCCGGCGGCTGCGAGCTTGTCAAGAAGGGCTGACGCCCGCAGCCGGCGGCGCGGGTGCGCCTTGCATCCGCGCCGCCGTCCCCGCATCAAATCCCTTCGGGAAGCGGCGTCCAATTTCCGGTCGTAGCCGTCGAAAGGCGTATCGATGTTTGAACTGCTCGGCGTTCCACCGCAGGTGCTGTTCGGCCAGTTGCTGCTGGGCCTGATCAACGGCTCCTTCTACGCGGTGCTCAGTCTTGGGCTGGCGATCATCTTCGGCCTGCTCAACATCATCAATTTCGCACACGGCGCGCAATACATGATGGGCGCGTTCGTGGCGTGGATGCTGCTCCAGTACGCGGGCGTCAGCTACTGGTGGGCGCTGCTCCTGGCCCCGCTCGCCGTGGGCGCGACCGGCGTCGTCATCGAGCGGCTGCTGCTCGCGCGGCTGCGCAATGTCGATCACCTCTACGGCCTGCTGCTGACCTTCGGCCTCGCGCTGATCATCCAGGGCGTTTTCCGCAACCAGTACGGCGTCTCGGGCCTGCCCTACGGCATTCCGGCGGACCTGGCGGGCGGGCGCAATCTCGGCTTCATGTTCCTGCCCAACTATCGGGCATGGGTGGTGCTGGCCTCGCTCGCGGTATGCCTTGCGACGTGGTTCGTCATCGAGCGCACGCGCCTTGGCGCCTATCTGCGGGCGGCGACGGAAAATCCCACGCTGGTGCAGGCGTTCGGCATCAACGTGCCGCTGCTGGTGACGCTCACCTACGGCTTCGGGGTCGCGCTGGCGGCCTTCGCGGGCGCGCTCGCCGCGCCCATCTACTCCGTGAACCCCAACATGGGCGCGGACATGATCATCGTGGTGTTCGCGGTGGTGGTGATCGGCGGCATGGGCTCCATCCTCGGCTCCATCGTCACCGGCTTCGCGCTCGGCATCGTCGAGGGGCTGACGAAAGTGTTCTACCCGGAAGCCTCGTCCACCGTCATCTTCGTCATCATGATCCTCGTGCTGCTGGTGAAACCCGCCGGCCTCTTCGGGAGGGCTGCCTGATGAGCGCAAACAACCCGGCTGTTTCCGTCGCCGCCGACAGCGGCGGGCGGGCGCGATCCGGCCGTCACTACGGCGTGCTGTTCGTCGCGCTCGTCGCCGTGCTTCTCGCCGCGCCGCATGTTCTCTATCCCGTCTTCCTGATGAAGGTGCTGTGTTTTGCGCTGTTCGCCTCGGCGCTGAACCTGCTGCTCGGCTACGGCGGCCTGCTGTCTTTCGGCCATGCGGCCTTCTTCGGCTTCGCGAGCTATGTCAGCGCGCATGCGGCGAAGGTCTGGGGGCTTTCGCCGGAGCTTGCCATCCTGTCGGGCACGGCGGCGGCGACCGTGCTCGGCGCGGCATTCGGCGCGCTGGCGATCCGGCGGCAGGGCATCTATTTCGCCATGATCACGCTGGCGCTGGCGCAACTCGTCTACTTTCTCTCGTTGCAGGCGGCGTTCACGGGCGGCGAGGACGGCATCCAGTCCGTGCCGCGCGGGGTGCTGTTCGGCGTGCTGCCGCTCGCCGACGACCGCACGCTGTATTATGTCGTGGCGACGATCTTCCTCGCGGGTTTCCTGCTCATCTTCCGCATCGTTCATTCGCCGTTCGGGCAGGTGTTGCGCGCCATCCGCGACAACGAGCCGCGCGCCATTTCGCTCGGCTATCGGACAGTGCAGTACAAGCTGGCGACTTTCGTGATCTCCGCCGGCCTTGCGGGGCTCGCGGGAGCGACCAAGGCGCTCGTGTTCCAGCTCGCCTCGCTGACCGACGTGCACTGGACGATGTCGGGCGAGGTGGTGCTGATGACGCTCGTCGGCGGCATGGGGACCATCTTCGGCCCGGCCATCGGCGCCGTGGTCACGGTGTCGATGCAGAACTACCTGGCGACGCTCGGCGCATGGGTGCCGATCGTACAGGGCATCGTGTTCGTCGTCTGCGTGCTGCTGTTCCGCGAAGGAATCATCGGCGTGCTGTCACGCTGGACGAAACGGCCCCTGTGAGGCATGCGCCGGGAAGGGCGGGGACGGCCCGATCCATAAAAAACGCTTCCGCGCCGCAGATTTCCCGGCGCGGAAGAGGGTGCTCGTCTTGTCGCTGACGTATCATGCGGCTATAAGCCCGTCACCCATCGATAACGCAAGGTTCAGACGGTACATCATGGCTCTTGAGCGCACTTTCTCCATCATCAAGCCCGACGCGACGGAACGCAATCTCACCGGCTCGATCAATGCCGTTATCGAGGCGGCGGGCCTGCGCATCATCGCGCAGAAGCGCATCCTGCTCACCCGCAAGCAGGCGGAAACGTTCTACGCCGTCCACAGCGCGCGCCCCTTCTTCGGCGAACTGGTGGATTTCATGATCTCCGCCCCGGTCGTCGTGCAGGTTCTCGAAGGCGACAACGCCATTGCCCGCTATCGCGAAGTGATGGGCGCCACGAACCCCGAGAACGCGGCGGAAGGCACCATCCGCAAGCTGTTCGCCAAGTCGGTCGGTGAAAACTCCGTGCACGGTTCGGATTCGCCCGAGGCCGCCGAGGTCGAAATCGCCCAGTTCTTCGCCGGCAACGAAATCGTCGGCTGAACGGCGCCTGCCGGACGGAAATGCAAGCGTGGCGCGCGGGTCGCAGCCACGCTTTTTTCTTGGCCGCGCCCAAAAACCGTTTTTCTCCAGAGAGAAAATGAGCTATCGCGTGTCGCGGATCGTATGGCGCGCGAAAGCAGGAACAGGGCGATGCACACGTTCGGGAGTCGGTCGGGGCTTTTGTTGGGCGCGGTGCTTGCGGCAGCGGCCGGTCTTATCCTCTTCACCGCGGACCGCGCCGGCGCGGGCGCCACGCCGCCGCAATCCGGCCCCGCTCAAGGTGCGGTCGACTTGCGCGACGCCAGCCCCGATACCATCCGCACGCATATCCTCGACAGTTGCGTGATTCGGGAGTGGGGTATCTCGGCCGATTCGATCGGGAGCTATGCCGAACGTTGCGCCTGCTTCGCCCGCAATGTAACGCAGGCGCTGTCTCCCGACGAGTTCGATGCCTTCCGCCGATCCGGCGTATTCAACGCCAGCGCCCGCCCGAAGGCGGAAGCGGCCCGGACCGCGTGCAAGCTGCGATAAAGCGGAGAGAGCGGCAAACACCGCTCAATCCTCCTTCTCCAGCGGCTCGCAGATGCCCTTGCCGACCGGCACGCGGCGATAGAAGCACGAACAGCGCCCCGTATGGCAGCAGCCGCCGTCTCCGGCGACCTTCACCCGGAGCCAGACGGCATCCTGATCGCAATCGACGCACATCTCGACAACGGTCTGGATCTGGCCGGACGTGTCGCCCTTGTGCCACAGCGTCTTGCGCGAGCGCGACCAGTACCATGCCTCGCCGGTCTCGATGGTGCGGCGCAGCGATTCGGCATTCATGTGCGCCACCATGAGCAGGCGGCCGCTGTCGGCGTCGGTCGTCACGCAAGTCACGAGACCGTTGGCGTCGAAGGCCGGCGCAAGCTGCGTGCCTTCTTCGATGGACGCCTTGTCGAGCGAAGCGGGAGAAGGAAAAAGATCATCGACCACGGCGAAATCCGTATGCTAGAGCAGTTTGCGTTCAAGTCGATTGATCGATTTGAACGCAAGTTGCGGTAAAATATAGAATTTAGAGCGGCGTGACGATTCCGCAGACCTGAAGGCGCGCACACCTTTCGGCCTGATGCTCTGGAAAAAGAGAATATCTGTTACATAACAAGCTGTAACATCGATATTCTCTCCTTTTTGATGAGATCGCTATTCGCGCACGAGCGTGAAAAAGCGTGCCTGTTCCGCCGGATTATCGACAAACTGGCCGCTGAAGCGGGTGGTGATGGTCGTGGCGCCCTGCTTCTGGATGCCGCGCATCGCCATGCACAGGTGCTCCGCCTCGATCATGACGGCGAGGCCGCGCGGTTGCAGGGCGTCGTTGATCGCATCGGAGATCTGGGCGGTCAGCGCCTCCTGCGTTTGCAGGCGGCGGGCGAAAACCTCGACCACGCGGGCGAGCTTGGAGAGCCCGACGACTCCCTTCGCCGGATAGTAGGCGATATGCGCCTTGCCGATGATCGGTACCATATGGTGCTCGCAATGCGAAAAGAACGAGATGTCGCGCACGAGCACGATATCGGAATAGCCCTCGACTTCCTCGAACACCCTGTCCAGAACTTCGGCGGGATCCTCAAGGTATCCCGCGAAAAGCTCCTCATACGCCTTGACCACGCGCCTCGGCGTATCGACAAGCCCCTCACGGCGCGGATCGTCGCCGATCCAGCGCAGCAGCGTCTCGACGGCCGCCTCCGCCTCCGCGCGCGTGGGCTTGTCCAAACCATACCGGAAAACCGGCCCCGCACCCGGCTTGTCAGCGTTGGCGGCGATCGCCTCACGCGCGGACAAGGGCTTAACCACGGCATCCATGTGGTGCCTCCCGCTATTTGACCGGCCCTGAACGAGGACCAATTCGATGAGCTGGACAATGGGCTTTTCAACCCGCAAAGAAGATCACTATATAGGCATTATCGGCTGCGCCGCAACGACCGCTTGCGGCGGCTGCTCAGACGCCGGGAGGAGCGCGATCGACTCCGGGCTCTGAAACGGCATTTCGGACATCATGCTTAACGATATCTATACCCGCCAGATACTCACGCTTGCCGCCGACATTCCGCGCCTCGGAAGGCTCGCCCGTCCCGATGCGACCGCCACGGCGCACTCGCGCCTGTGCGGCTCCACCATAACCGTGGATCTGACGATGCGCGGCGGCGAGGTGACGGACTTCGCCCACGAAGTGCGCGCCTGCGCGCTCGGGCAAGCGTCGGCGTCCGTCATGGGACGGCTGGCGGTCGGCGCATCCGCGCAGGAGCTGCGGGAAGTGCGCGACGTCATGCGGGCGATGCTGCGCGACGGCGGCCCGCCGCCTGCGGGACGCTGGGAAGCGCTGGCGGCGCTGGAGCCCGTGCGCGACTATCCGGCCCGCCACGCCTCGACTTTGCTGACGTTCGACGCCGTCGTCGATGCCATTGCGCAGATCGAGGCGCGCGACGCGGACATGCCGGCCGCGGCTCAGTAGACGCCGAACGAATAGGCCGCGCTGAGCCCGAAGCTGAACTGGTCGCGATCGCCGAGTTGCCTGACGATGGGGCTGCGGCCGGCGTCACCCACCAGCCGGCTATAGGAAGCGGTGGCCGTGGCGCTCCATTCCTCGGTGAACCTGTAGGCGAGGGACGCCGCCGCTCCCGCGCTCTGCAAGCCGCTTTCCGGCTTGTAGGCGTAGAGCTGATGCTGCGGAAACACCAGATTGTTGAGCGACGCCTCGTAGGCGGTCACGCCGAACGTGTTGCGCATCGTCGTGTCGCTCGCCCAGCTTGCGCGCGGACCGATAGTAAATGTGAACTGACCGAAGGGCTGCACGAAATCGGCTGCGAAATCGACGACCCAGCCGTCCTCGTCGCGAAAGCCGTGACGCGCCTCGACCCGCCCGCGCAGGTTATGCGTCGGCCATACTTCGAGGAACGCGCCGCCCTCGATGGTCCACGGCAGCTTGCGCAGGCCGAACAGCTTGCGATCGTCGGCGAAGTAGCGGCCGGAACGGTAGCGCGCGACGGGACCGAAACTCAGATATTCGTGGTCGAGCAGATCGAGACTCGCGCCATCGCCGGGAATGCGCGGGCGGCGCGCCTGGCCGCCGCGCCGGATGCTGATCAGCGGATAAGGCGTCAGCGTGTACTTGTCCGAACCGACGAACGAGGGGCCGACATTGACATTGGCGCTCAGGGTCGCGATCCATTTGGCGGAACTCACCGGCACCGGCGAGAAGAACGGCGCGGACGCACTTGCGCCCGTTTCGGCCGGCGCGGCATAAGCATCGTAGCCTGATGTCTGGGCGGCGGCGCGCGTTCCGGCCGCATCGAGGCACAGAACGCCGGCCGAAAGCGCAAGCGCCGTTCCAAAGGGGTATGCAAAACGCAACACAGCATGCCTCCGTTCATGATCGGCCCGAGTTTCTTGCATAAAGTTCACCAATTGGTTAGCACGCAGCCGATGGACGCGCGCGTCTGCGTCGAGCGTACCCCGTCGGCACTCTTAAGCCATGTCCGCACGAAGGTCAGGTTAAATTTGGGTGACGGAAAGCCTTTCGCGAAACTGCTCCGGCGGCCCGCCGTCACGGCGGCGCGGCTGCTGATTCGCGCCTATCAGCTCACGCTCTCGTCCGTTCTCGGCCGCCATTGCCGTCACCTGCCGACCTGTTCATCGTATATGGACGAGGCCATCGACCGGCACGGCCTCTGGGCGGGCGGCTGGATGGGGACGGCCCGCCTGTGCCGCTGCCACCCGTTCGGCACGCACGGTCTCGATCTGGTGCCCGAAACGTTGCCCGACGGGCATCGATGGTATAAGCCGTGGACTTACGGGCGCTGGCGGAGCACCTACGCCCCGCCCATGACAGAAACAAGCATTGTTTGCGAGGCCGTCGAAACGGACGGCGGCGAAGCCTCGACGCCCGTTTCCCGAACCGTCCCATGATCGCATGAACGCTTACCTGCCCCGTTTGCAGGAGTGAGCCGGAGAAATTTGATGATTACCCTGACATTTCCCGACGGCGCGGAGCGCCAGTACGCGCCCGGCGTCTCCGGCCGCGAGATCGCCGAAAGCATCGCGAAATCGCTCGCCAGGCGCACCGTCGCCATGGCCGTCGACGGCGAGGTCCGCGACCTTGCCGATCCGATCGACGCCGATGCCCGCATCGAATTTCTCACCCGTGACGATCCGCGCGCGCTGGAGCTTATCCGCCACGATTGCGCCCATGTGCTTGCCGAGGCGGTGCAGACGCTGTGGCCCGGCACCCAGGTGACGATCGGTCCCGTCATCGAGAACGGATTCTATTACGATTTCGCCCGCAACGAGCCGTTCACGCCCGACGATTTTCCCGCCATCGAGGCGGAGATGAAGAAGATCATCTCCCGCGATGCGGCGTTCACCAAGGAGTTCTGGACGCGCGAGCAGGCGAAGGCGTTTTTTCGCGAAAAGGGCGAGCATTTCAAGATCGAACTCGTCGACGCCATCCCGGAAGGCGAGGATCTGAAGATCTACCGACAGGGCGACTGGCTCGACCTCTGCCGCGGCCCGCACATGACGAGCGTCGGCAAGATCGGCACGGCCTTCAAGCTGATGAAGGTGGCGGGCGCCTACTGGCGCGGCGACGCCAACAACCCCATGCTGACCCGCATCTACGGCACCGCCTGGGCCACGCAGGAAGCGCTCGACGCCTATCTCCACCAGCTCGAGGAAGCCGAAAAGCGCGACCATCGGCGGCTGGGGCGCGAGATGGACCTGTTCCACTTCCAGGAGGAAGGGCCGGGCGTCGTCTTCTGGCACGAAAAGGGCTGGACGATGTTCCAGCAGCTTATCGCCTACATGCGCCGCCGGCTTCACGGCGACTACCGCGAGATCAACACGCCGCAGATTCTCGACAAGGCCATGTGGGAAACCTCCGGCCACTGGGCATGGTACCGCGAGAACATGTTCGTCACCCAGACGGAGGACGAGCGCGTCTTCGCCATCAAGCCGATGAACTGCCCCGGCCATGTGCAGGTGTTCAAGCACGGTCTCAAGTCCTACCGCGATCTGCCTCTCCGGCTTGCGGAATTTGGCTCCGTCTCACGCTACGAGCCTTCCGGCGCGCTGCATGGGCTGATGCGCGTGCGCGCCTTCACGCAGGACGATGCGCACGTCTTCTGCACCGAGGATCAACTCGCGGAGGAATGCCTCAAGATCAACGACCTGATCCTCAGCACCTATGCCGATTTCGGCTTCGATCTCAACAACATCGTGGTGAAACTTTCCACGCGGCCCGAAAAGCGCGTCGGCAATGATGCGTTGTGGGATCATGCGGAAGCAGTGATGGGCAACGTGCTGGAGGAAATCCGCGCGCGTTCCGGCAACCGCATCCGCACGGAAATTTTCCCGGGCGAGGGAGCCTTTTACGGACCGAAGTTCGAGTATGTTCTGAGGGACGCCATCGGACGCGACTGGCAATGCGGCACCACGCAGGTGGATTTCAATCTGCCGGAGCGCTTCGGCGCTTTCTTCGTCGATCAGGACGGGCAGAAGAAGACGCCGGTCATGGTCCACCGCGCGATCTGCGGCTCGATGGAGCGCTTCCTCGGCATCCTGATCGAGCATTACGCCGGTCATTTCCCGCTGTGGTTCGCGCCGGTGCAGGCGGTCGTCGCCACCATCACCTCGGATGCCGACGATTATGCGCGCGAGGTGGCGGCGGAGGCGGAGAAACGCGGCCTTCGGGTGGAAACCGATCTGCGCAACGAAAAGATCACCTACAAGGTGCGCGAACACTCACTCGCCAAGGTGCCCGTGCTGCTCGTCGTCGGCAAGAAGGAGGGAGAGCAGCGCACCGTCTCCATCCGCCGCCTCGGCTCGCAGGCGCAGCAGCAGTTGACGCTTGACGAGGCGCTGAAATCGCTCGTCGCCGAAAGCCTGCCGCCGGATCAACGCCGCGACGGCGAGGCTGCGCCGGCAACCGTCTGACAAAATGGCGGCGCCGGAAACGGCGCCGCTGTATTCCAATCGCCTTTCCTTAACGGTCGCCCTGCGCCCGGCGCAGGCGGGTGCGGTCGTGCATGTCGGCGTATTCCGGGCGCGTGGGGTCGATGGTTGCGACCACCAGCGCCGACTGGCCGCGCCGGGCGCGGGCGACGAAGTTGCCGTCCGGCCCGATGAGGCCGCCGGGGAGGCTGCGGCTCGTCGCCACCGGCGTCGCGAGCCCGACCCAGAGAGCGTTGATCGCCGCATGCGCCTGCGCCTCGATGGCGAAAATGGCCTCTTCTGCATAGCAGGACAGCAGCACGACATCCGTCGACAGGCGTTCGTAGGCGGCGAAAAGCTCCGGGTAGTGAACCTCGGTCGACAGCGCGCAGCCGAACCGGTAGCCGTCGATGACGAAGGTGGTCGACGTCAGCCCCGGCGTGTACCAGAGGCTGGAGCCGTCGCTGGCGCACAGGCGCTTGTCGTAGCGCGTGACGATCACGCCCTTGTCGGAAATCACGTAGAGGCTGTTGTGCGGCTCCCGCGGCGGCGGCAGGCGGTGGTTGCTGCCGATGACCGTCCACAGCCGCAGCTTGCGTGCATGATCGGCCGTTTCGGTGAGTTCCGAATCGAGCGCCTCCCAATCCACCCGATGCCAGTTGTTGATCTGGTTGCGGGCGCGGCCGGAGAGGGCGCATTCGGTGAATTGAATGAGGCGCGCGCCCTTTTCGGCGGCGCGCTGCATGAGCGCGCGCAGGTGGCGGCCGTTGGCGTGAACGTCGGGTGTGATGTGGCTTTGCGCTACCGCAATGTTCAGTGGGTGGGCGAGATTCGTCATCGGTGAATCGTGACGGTTTTACGACATGCTGCCAAGCCCATGTGGCGCGTATCATCAAAAAAATATTATGCCGCTGCCGCCGATACGTATTAAGAAAATTAAAAAATCGGTGCTTCTTCACCGATCCCCGCCATGAGTACAGAATAGCCGTCGCCGTCGTGTTTACGCTCCAGCATCCGGCATCCGGCTGCCATGTATATGCTTGGCTGTAGCTGCGGCAATCCGTTCCGACAGAACGTTTTATTGCCGCCCGACGATCTCGATATCGCTGTCGACACCGCTTCTGACTGCAAAATCGCGGGAATAGACCTGTCCTTCGTGGCGCGCCACGACGACATACTCTCCTTCGGCGAGAACAAGCGAGGGAAATGCGCCGACTTCCTCATGCACGGTATCGCCGCCGGGCGTGAGCACGCTGAACGCCGTGCCGGCGAACGCCTCCGCCCCCTCGCTCGCGACCAGCTTCAGGGTGACGCGCGCCGCGCGGTGATTGATGGTTGCGTCCGTTACCTTTCCTGCCTCGACCGACAGATCGGTGCGGGCCATGGCGTTCGAGGAGCCGTAGGACGACACGACATGATATTCCCCTTCCGGCAGGCGCACCGTCTCGCCGGAGCGCACGCCGGCCACCACGAGACGGCCTTCGGGGTTGTTCTGCTCCGGCATGTAGATGGAGTAGGTGAGATCCTGATCGGGAATGGCGTTCTTGCCGACCACGCCGGTGATCCGCAGCGCGCCGGCGCCAATGACCAGGCGGGAAACGGAATCGGCGCGCAGCGCGACGCGCGCCACGGTGCTGGCGAAACCGTAGGAGACATGGACGATGTAGTTGCCCTGCGCAAGCAACTGGCGCGGGGATGCCTCCGTCAGCTCCGAAACCAGCGTCGGATCGGCGCCGGGCGTCACCGCGTAGATGCGCCAGACCAGCCCCGAGCGGATGGGCATCTCGCTGCCCGCCAACGTGGCGGTCAACGAAAGCGCGTGCGTGGTGCGCGTGCCGTCCTGCAACGACTGCGGCAGCATCTTGGGCACTTCGCCGGCCGGGCCTTCCATCGGCAGCACCGGCGTGATCGGAATGGCCTGCGGCGGTTCGTATTGCTGCTGCGCTGGCGCCGCGCCGAACGGCACCAGCCATGCCACGGTCGCCAGCAGGAGAGCGGCGCGCGGTCCCGGCTCGCGAAGGCGTGGCATGACCATTTCTAGTATCCGAACTGCGCGCGCAGGATGCGCTCGTCGAGGCTGTGGCCGGAATCATGCAGCATCACCAGCCCCACGCTCCGGTCAAGGGCGATATCCACGAAGGCGACGGAAAGCACCTCGGTGTGATCGGCCACCGCGTTGACCGGCCGCTTGGCGGCCTCCAGCACCTCGAAGCGCAGGCGCGCGTGATCGGGCAGCAACGCGCCGCGCCAATGGCGGGGCCGGAAGGCGGAGATGGGCGTCAGCGCCAGCAGCGGCGCGTTGAGCGGCAGGATGGGGCCGTTGGCGGAAAGGTTATAGGCGGTAGATCCTGCCGGCGTGGCCACCATGATGCCGTCCGCGATCAGCTCCTTCAGCCGCACCTCGCCGTCGACATAGACCCTGATCTTGGCGGCCTGATAGGTCTGGCGCGACAGGAACACCTCGTTGATGGCCCACGCCCGGAACTCTTCGCCATGAATGTCGTGCGCGATCATCAGCAGCGGATGAACGACACTGCGCTGGGCGGCGGAAAGACGCTCCACCAGCCCGACTTCGCTGAACTCGTTCATCAGGAAGCCGATGGAGCCGCGATTCATGCCGTAGATCGGCGTTTCACGGCCCATGAAGCGGTGGAGCGTTTGCAGCATCAGGCCATCGCCGCCGAGCGCCACGACGATATCCGCCTCGTCGGGATCGCAAGCGCCGTAAATTTCCGTCAGGCGCGCCGCCGCCGCCTGCGCCTCGGGCGTATCGCTGGCGACAAAGCCGACCCGCAAGGCCGCGTCCGGCTTTCCGGCCTTCAACGCCGCGGGAGTTATCGCAAGGCCGGGAGGCCGGTCGATGATCGGGTCCTGATCCACGTTCGTCACGCTCCACGGCTGCCGGCGGAGATCGGGAGGCAGCCCGCAAAAACAGACCGGGAGGATAGACGCAGGGCGGGGAGCGTCAAAGGAAAAACTCGGCGGGGAAAAACCCGGCGGGGAAAAATTCAGCGGAAGAATCCGGCGCCCGCAAACGACAGCCCGCGCCGCGCATCGGTTACTTCCTTTCGCGGCTGCGGTCGGTCAGGATGACGTATTCGGCGTCGACGATGTTATCGCGCGGCGCGCCGGGCTGCTGCGGGCGAGACTGTGATTCGCCGCGCCACCGCGCGAGCAGCCGCCAGACGAGCCCGCCGATCAGCACCGCCGGAAACAGCAGCAGGAACGCGCCGGCCGCGACCACCGCGAGCGTCAGCACGAGGGCGACGGCCGCCGCGGAAACAAGCGCGACCTGCCAGCCCTTCAACTTCACCACACGCATATGCGCAAAACCCTGCCGGCCTGCGCGAAACGGATCATACGTCATCCCCGCCTTCCATTTATTGCCTGCGTCGGCCATTGCCGATGCACGGAGCATTCCCATCACACCCCCTCAATATGGTGAGGTGATGGCGAAGCTCCAAGAGCGACGCCGACGGAATGGACCGGGACCGGCGGAATGCGGGCGGGCGTTTTCTCACACCCGCGTCGGCACGATTCCATCATCGCCGGGCAAATCTCGCAAGACAACGGACTTTTCAGCCAAGCGGGAAAAATCGTCGGACTCGATCACCTGTCGCCATGCCATGATGACGCCGAGACTTCGCTCCACGAAAGCGCGGAAACGATCCTGATCCAGCCCGACAAGGGAGATCGCGTGTGTGTAGAACAGGATGCCGGAATCGCTGTCAAGGCCCAGAGAACCATCGCCGTCGGCGCTGCCCTTCAGGTTGAGCTCCAGCAGGATCGCATAGACGGCGACGTCATGGGGAACGCCCTTATTGGTGGCGGGCGCGCTCAATATGATCAACTGCCTTTCCCGCTCGACGAAAAAGCGGACGACGATCGAATCGTAAAGAAGAATGAGTTCGCCGTTTTCATCCAGCGCCGTGTCCTCCAAGCCGAGCGAGAGCGCATATTGCCTGGTCAATTCGTCAGGATCGGCAATGAAGGACTTCCGTTGTTCCGACTCTCGCTCGCTCATGGGTACCCCCGCTACAGGTAAAAACATTGCATTTGCCATCTATCGGCGACGAAGGAACAAATGAAAGCGCCGCAACCGACCGAAATACGGCAGCGGCGACGATAGCGTGACAATAAAAAGCCTGACATTATGAGACTAAAATATGGTTTTCCGTGCGAACGACGTTAGTGTGCGTCTCAGCCGCGATCAGCAACTCTTCCACCGCGGAAAGTGCGGCGTTCAGTTCTTTGACAGTCCTGAGAGCCACGTCATCTGTGCCTTCAATGTTCGTCTGCGGCGCTTCCTGGTTATCCTTTTCCGCGATAATCAAATCCGCCATCTTCCTCATCGCCGCAGCGTAACACTCTAAAGCCCGGAGATCGCTCGCGTTCAGGAGGCCATCCGGTTTGGTCAAACGCACATTCAATACTTTGCCGATATTATCCGCTCGTTCCTTATAGGCATTAAATTTTGCCACCAAGCTATCGTGGATGACCCTTTCCTTCATTGCAGGCAATTCTTTCCGGCTCATCGACTCGGCTTTTTTCTGCGCGATGATCACGCCGCACAGTGTAGCGCCAACGGCTATCATAGGCGCACCGATAGCCAACCCGATCCCCGTGGCCGACAATACAGTCCCCGCTATCACCAGAAAAGCAGCGACCAACCCTAAGCGGTTGGTTATTCTTGCCTCGGTCTGCTTAGACTTTCTGTATTGAACCGACCGGGCCGTGTTTTCTTCTCCTGTCTTCATAAACGCGTTATCTATCCATTCTACACCCTCTTTGGTGTCGGCCATAGACTGGAATTGGGAGGGCGCCTTGCTTTTTTCATCCATGAGTACCTTCTTAAAAAGCGTTCTGGCGACCTGACCTGGATTCATTACTATCCTGGTCGTAGCACTGCCGACCCCGACATTTTTTGTATATTTCAGCAGTTCAGCCAACGCTGGAGGGGTATAATTCTCCGCCAAGCTCGTCAGCGATCTAATGTCGCTTGGCGTCAACCCGGCAAGTACATCGGTCCCACCCCGCTCCGCAACGGCGTCCAGAAAGGTTCTAGCGCCGCCATCAACTGGAATGTCAGAATATGCCTTGATCTGCTCATCAGACAAACTGGCGACTAACGTGAGGTCCAGCGTGCCCAGAAAGCTCCCCGCAGCAGTTGCCGGAAGCTTGCCCAATCTCTCTACGGCAGACGCATCCAGCCGGTCGAACCCGGCATGATCCTTACCCAACGTACACAGAAAACTGAAAGCCGGAAGTGGCGGTTGCTTCTCCAGCACCTGCATGCCGCCCGCAGATTCCGTAGACAAGCTGGAAGCGCTGCGAGACCTCACCAATGGCAGATTCGTCATAATCTTATCCTCAATTCATAAAGCAATAAATTTCCATTTAGACGTCGAACCATACGATAAAGACATGAGACTGTAAATTTTTTTAATATAAATAAGTACATGAAGTATATAATAAAATTATCTTATTATTCAATCAATTTTTCTTTTAAATTGAAAATTATGCATTTATGTTCTCTCAAAATAGAGTTTTTTCTTATAGTTTGTTTAGTTTAAAAAATCATGGCGAGCAGCTTTTCGATGCCCTTTCCCGCAGGCGGGCGGGGCGGTTTTCCCGGCTGCGCCGCTTGACGTTTCGCCGTTTCGCCATTCAACTCGTTTATGTTGCCGCTCCATAAAGATGCCGCGCGCGCTGCATGCGGCGCAAGAGAGGTTGCCGTGTCCGACGATCCCATTCGCCCGCGCCCCACCGACAACGCCTTTCTCGGCAATCTGCGCGGCGGCTCGGCCGAGCCCACCTATTCCGGCGCGCTCTCCTTCATGCGCCGGCGGTTCGGCCGCGATATCGACGGGGCGGATGCCGTGGTGTGGGGCGTGCCGTTCGACTGCGCCACCTCCAACCGCCCCGGCGCGCGCTTCGGCGCGCAGGCCATCCGCCGCGCCTCCGCGATCTTTGACGGCGACCCGCAGTTTCCCTCCGGGCTCGATCCCTTCGATACGCTCATCGTGCTGGATTGGGGCGACTGCTCGTTCGACTATCGCCATCCCGATCAGGTGCCCGGCCTGATCGAGGCGCAGGCGGGCGACATCCTCGCCTCCGGCGCGCAGCTCATCACGCTGGGCGGCGACCATTCCATCACGCTGCCGCTGCTGCGCGCCCATGTGGCGCTGCACGGGCCGATGGCGCTGGTGCAGTTCGATGCGCATCAGGACACCTGGGAAGCCGACAGCGGCATGTCGCACGGCGCGTTCGTCACGCAGGCGGAGGCGGAGGGGCTGATCGACACCGGCAGTTCGATCCAGATCGGCGTGCGCACCATCGCCCCCGACGATTTCGGCATCGAGATCGTGGATGCCTACGAGGCGCGCACGCTCGGCTCGGCGGGGCTCGCTGAGCGGGTGAGGGCGCGCGTGGGCGCGCAGCCCGCCTATCTCTCATTCGATATCGACGCGCTCGATCCGGCCTTCGCGCCGGGAACCGGCACGCCGGTTTCGGGCGGGCTCGCCGCCATCGACGCGCTGATGACGCTGTGGGCGCTGCGCGATCTCGACTGGCGGGGCATGGATATCGTGGAGGTCTCGCCGCCCTACGACCACGCCGACATCACGGCGATCGCCGGCGCGACGGTGGTGCAGCACTATCTGCAAATTCTCGCCGAGAAAGTGCGATAACGGCCATCACGCAGACGGTGGAACGCCGGGAGCGTCGGTGTATCGAGGACGCTTCTTGACACGCACGCCGCGTTACGCCATGCGGTGAGCATCATTGCAGGGGATCATCATGTCCGGGCAGACCAGTGCGACAGCGGCCGGCAAGCCGCGCGTGTTCATCGACGGAGAGGCGGGCACCACGGGGCTCGGCATCCGCGCGCGCCTCGACGAGCTGGGGAGCGTCGAGGTCATCAGCATCGCGCCCGAGAAGCGCAAGGACGCCGACGCGCGCCGCGAGATGATGCGCGCCGCCGATCTCGTGATCCTGTGCCTGCCGGACGACGCCGCGCGCGAGGCCGTGGCGCTCGCCGCATCGCTGGGCGAGGAAGCGCCGCGCGTGCTCGACGCCAGCACCGCCCATCGCGTGAGCGAGGGTTGGGTCTATGGCTTCCCGGAAATGGCGGAGGGGCAGGCGCAGGCTGTCGCCGGCGCTTCGCATGTCGCCAATCCCGGCTGCTACGCCACCGGCGCCATCGCCCTGCTGCGGCCTCTCGTGGCGCGCGGCATTCTTCCCGCCGATTTTCCCGTCGCGATCAATGCGGTGAGCGGCTATTCGGGCGGGGGGCGCTCGATGATCGAGGATTACGAAGCCGGCCGCGCGCCCGCTTTCGAGCTTTACGGACTGGCGCTGAAGCACAAGCACCTGCCGGAGATCCGCGCCTATGGCTTGCTGGAGCGCCAGCCGATCTTCGTGCCGTCCGTGGGCAATTTCCGGCAGGGCATGCTGGTGAGCGTTCCGCTCTTCCTGCGCGA
The DNA here is from genome assembly GCF_050946405.1 of Pseudochelatococcus sp. Taxonomy (NCBI): domain Bacteria; kingdom Pseudomonadati; phylum Pseudomonadota; class Alphaproteobacteria; order Hyphomicrobiales; family Chelatococcaceae; genus Pseudochelatococcus; species Pseudochelatococcus sp. The sequence goes on along the minus strand of NZ_JBMNUS010000008.1, from coordinate 440 downwards.
TCTGCCGGGCGCGCCGGCCGCCGCCGATCTGCATGCCGCCCTCGGCGCGTATTACGACGGGGCGCCGAATGTTTCCGTCGCTCCCCTCGCGGACGCGGCTGCGGGCAAGATCGACGCGCTGGCGCTGGACGGCACCGACCGCCTGGAAATCCATGTTTTCGGCAATGCGGATCACGGCCAGGCCGTGCTCGTGGCGCGCCTCGACAATCTCGGCAAGGGCGCTTCGGGCGCGGCGGTCCAGAACCTGCGGCTGATGCTGGGCGTGTGAGCCGCCCCGAGCGCTTTTCGAAGGGCGCTCTTCCTGTACGAAAGCGCCCTTAAATCCAGGTGCGCTTTCGGGTCCAGGTGCGCTTTCGGGTCCAGGTGCGCTTTCGGGTCCAGGTGCGCTTTCGGGTCCAGGTGCGCTTTCGGGTCCAGGTGCGCTTTCGGGTCCAGGTGCG
>NZ_JBMNUS010000007.1:0-255663 GCF_050946405.1 Pseudochelatococcus sp. | reverse complement strand
TAAAGCGTTTTGTTTGAACGTTGAATCGGTTTCTTTCCTTGCGTCGTGTTTTGTGATTTCTCCTGTTTGAGGAGGATCATGCCATGCCCGCACCGCTTTCGCTTGACTTGCGTCGTCGTTTCCAGCGTGCCATCGAAGACGGTCTGAGTGCGCGGGAGGCCGCCCGGCGCCTGATGATCTCGGCAGCGACAGGCGCACGGCTGGCGGCTAAGGTCCGACGCGGCGGAAGCCTCCGTTGCGGCCAAATGCGGCAGGCCCACAGGCCGGGGTAAACTGGATCCGTACAAGGCATTCCTTGTGGAACTGGTCGAGCAGGATCCCGACATCACGCTGTTCGAACTGCGCGATGCACTGGCCGATGCCGAGGGTGTTCAGGTTCATCACTCGTCCCTTGGCCGGGCGCTGGAACGCGTTGGCTTTACATACAAAAAAGTCGCTGGTCGCTGACGAGCGCCGCCGTGCCGACATCGCCCTTGCCCGCGCCGACTGGATAGAGCGCCGTCAGCCCTTCATGCAGCGCAAGCCCGAACGGCTGGTCTTCATCGACGAAACCTCCGTCAAGACCAATCTGACCCGGCTCAGGGGCCGCGCGCCCCGTGGCAAACGCCTTCAGGGGACGGCCCCCTTCGGCAAGTGGCATACCCAGACCTTCATCGCCGCACTGACGGGCAATGCGCTGATTGCGCCCTGGGTGATCGAAGGCGCCATGAACGGGGCTGCCTTCGACACCTATGTCGAGACCCAACTCGCACCGCAACTCTCCCCCGGCACAGTCGTCATCCTCTCGACAATCTCAGCACCCACCATAGCCCGCGCGCAGCAAAAGCACTGAAAGATCGGGGATGCTGGTTTCTGTTCCTGCCGCCTTACAGCCCTGACCTGAACCCGATCGAAATGGCTTTCGCCAAACCGCTCGATCAGCGCCAGGAACCAATCGGATCGACTGTTGCCGGCGAAGCGCTCGATCTCCGGGAAATACAGGGGCAGATAATGCGTGAGAATCCGGTGCCAGGTCTGATGCCGAATGACGCAATCCTTTACGACGCTCGCACGAACACCGTCGCCTTGCCGATGACCTCCAAAAAGCGGGGCGGAAGGAAACTCGTAATCGCACCGAGCGACGCCTTGCTTGGGTGTGGCCACGCGTCCAGACCGGCAACACGATGGTGCAAGCGCTTGCTCGCGCGCATCGCTGGAAGAGTCTGTTGGACGCCGACCGCTATGCGGCCGCCCAAGACGCGGCCGGGGTCGAGAAGATCAACCTACCCTAATCGCCCGTATCCCAAGCCTGACTCTACTCGCTCAAACATAGTTGGGGAGATTCTTGATGACCGGCAGCCGGTGGGGTTGCAAAAGTAGGAGGGGCAGAGAGGGGCTTTCTTCATTCCCCAGACACTTATTCGATCTCAATGTGTAGCAGCCACTCTTGCAATTTTGGCCAATTTGGCCAAAAACTGTCTTGCCAGTTGGGAATCGCACCATGAAAATCCTCAGCGCCAAAGACGCGAAGTACGGATTCGGCCGACTTATTGATATGGCGCGCGCCGAGCCCGTCTTGGTCGCCAAGCATGGCCGACCAGTCGTGGTGGTGATGGCGATTGAGGAGTACGAAAAACTAATGGCTGGCGAAGGGGAGGGAAAGGACAAGGACAAGAAATCGATGGAAACGAGGCTGACCCGTCCGAAAGATATTGCAGAGAAGTGAGCTGCCCCTATGGCAATGAATACACCCGAGAGCGATCTGGAGCGGGACTTTATATGGAAGTTGCGCGACCTCAAGTACGAGTATCGCCCTGACATCCGTGATCGGGTCACACTGGAGCAGAATTTCAGGGAGAAGTTTGAAACCCTGAATCGCGTCCGCCTAACCGATGCCGAATTCTCGCGCCTCATGGATGAGATCGTCACGCCGGATGTTTTTACGGCAGCCCGAACCCTGCGCGAGCGAAACAATTTCACCCGCGATGACGGGACACCGCTGAACTACACGCTTGTCAACATCAAGGACTGGTGCAAAAATTCCTTCGAGGTGGTCAACCAGCTCCGCATCAATACGGACAACAGCCACCATCGCTATGACGTTATTCTCCTGATCAACGGCGTGCCGGTCGTTCAAATCGAACTGAAGACCCTCGGCATTAGCCCTCGCAGGGCGATGGAGCAGATTGTAGAATACAAGAACGACTCCGGGAACGGCTACACCAAGACACTCTTGTGCTTTCTTCAGCTGTTCATTGTCAGTAACCGTGATCGGACGTTCTATTTTGCGAACAACAATGCGCGCCATTTCGCCTTCAATGCCGAGGAGCGCTTTCTGCCGGTTTACGAGTTTGCCGATGTAGACAACAAGAAGATTGTCTACCTCGATAGCTTCGCAGAGATTTTCCTCGTCAAATGCACCCTCGGCCAGATGATCAGCCGCTACATGGTTCTGGTGGCAAGTGAGCAGAAGCTCCTGATGATGCGGCCGTATCAGGTCTACGCCGTGAAGGCGATTGTCGATTCCATCGCCCAGGACTGTGGCAACGGCTACATCTGGCACACAACGGGCAGCGGCAAGACGCTTACCTCCTTCAAGGCGTCAACGCTGCTGAAGGACAATCCCGACATCGAAAAATGCCTCTTCGTCGTGGACCGCAAGGACCTTGATCGGCAGACTCGCGAGGAGTTCAACAAGTTTCAGGAAGGTTGCGTCGAGGAAAACACCAACACCGCCTCCCTCGTCTGGCGCCTTCTCTCCGACGACTATGCCGACAAGGTCATCGTCTGCACCATCCAGAAGCTTGGTCTTGCGCTGGATGAAAACAGCAGGCGCAACAAGCAGCAGAAAAAGAACGGCAAGAAGAGCTTCAAGGAACAGCTGGAGCCCCTGCGCGACAAGCGCATCGCCTTTATCTTCGACGAATGCCATCGGTCGCAGTTTGGCGAGAACCACAAAGCTATCAAGGAGTTCTTTCCGCGCGCCCAGCTCTTCGGCTTCACCGGAACGCCCATCTTTGATCAGAATGCTGCACAGCAAAAAATCGAAGACACCCAGGCCAGCATGAAGACGACGGAAGACCTTTTCCAAAAGCGACTTCATACCTACACCATCACCCATGCCATTGAGGACGGAAACGTCCTTCGATTCCACGTCGATTACTTCAAGCCGCAAGGAAAGGCTCTGCCCAAGCCAGGCGAACCGCTGGCAAAGCGTGCGGTCATCGAGGCGATCCTGTCAAAGCACGACGCGGCCACCGGTTGCCGCCGGTTCAACGCCTTGCTCGCCACGTCGTCAATCAATGACGCCATCGAATATCACGAGCTTTTCAAGGTCATGCAGGCTGAGAAGCTGGCCGCCGATCCCAGCTTTCAGCCGTTGAACATCGCCTGCGTTTTCTCTCCGCCTGCCGAGGGCGATCCTGACGTGAAGCAGATTCAGGAAGACCTGCCGACGGAGAAGGAAGACAACGCGGTTGAGCCAGAGAAAAAGAAGGAGGCCCTGAAGGCCATCCTCGCGGACTACAACGCCAACTACGGCACAAACCACAAGGTCGGCGAGTTCGACCGGTATTATCAGGACGTGCAGAAGCGCATCAAAGACCAGCAGTGGCCCGAAGCTGACCTGCGGAAAGCCTATCCCAATGTGCCGCACCACAAGATCGACATCACGATTGTCGTCGACATGTTGCTGACAGGCTTCGACTCCAAGTTCCTGAACACGCTCTACGTCGACAAGAACCTCAAGCATCACGGCCTGATCCAGGCGTTCTCGCGCACCAACCGCGTGCTGAACGCCACCAAGCCCTATGGCAACATCCTTGACTTCCGCCAACAGCAGGGTGCGGTCGATGCCGCCATCGCCCTCTTCTCCGGCGAGGCGGCCGCCGAAAAGGCTCGCGAAATCTGGCTGGTCGACAAGGCGCCCGTGGTTATCCAGAAGCTGGAAACTGCCGTCCAGAAGCTCGACACCTTCATGAAGTCGCAGGGCCTCGACTGCGCCCCCGACGCAGTGCCCAATCTCAAGGGCGATGCCGCCCGCGCGGCCTTCATCGAGCATTTCAAGGAGGTTCAGCGGCTCAAGACCCAGTTGGACCAATACACCGATCTGACGCCCGAAAACGCCGCCACGATCGAACAGATTCTGCCGCGCGACAACCTTCTGGGCTTTCGTGGGGCCTATCTGGAAACCGCCCAGCGCCTGCGGGCCCAGCAGGGCAAGGCGGCGGACAAGCCGACGCCCGAAGCCGACCAACTGGATTTCGAGTTCGTCCTCTTTGCTTCGGCCGTCATCGACTATGACTATATCATGGGCCTGATCGCCCGCTATTCCGAAGCAACGCCCGGTAAGCAGAAGATGAGCCGCGAGGAGCTTGTCGGCCTGATCCAGTCCGATGCCAAGTTCATGGACGAGCGTGAGGATATCGCGGCCTATATCAACACCCTAAAGGCGGGCGAGGGGCTTAGCGAAAAGGCCATCCGCGACGGTTACAGCCGCTTCAAGGCGGAAAAGAACGCGGCGGAACTGGCGGGGATCGCTGGCAAGCACGGGCTGGCCACCGAGCCGCTGCAAGGCTTTGTCGACACCATCCTGCAACGCATGATCTTTGATGGCGAGGCGCTGACCGACCTGATGGAGCCCCTTGGCCTGAACTGGAAGGCACGCCGGGTCAAGGAACTGGATCTGATGGCTGACCTGATGCCGCTACTTCTCAAGCGCGCTGGTGGGCGTGAGATTTCGGGGCTGAGCGCTTATGAGCAGTAAGGGGAAATCATCTGCCGCGACGGGCGGCGGAGCAGCCTTGGTGCCTAAGCTGCGGTTTCCGGAGTTTCAGGGCTTAGAAGGTTGGAAAGAGGTCTCGCTGCAGAAGCTGGCCGGGCCAGTAGCTGATAGGTCAGCAACCGGCGATGTCGACAACGTTTTGAGCCTTTCGGGTGAACACGGCCTTGTGCTGCAAAGCGACTATTTCGGAAAGAAGATCGCTGGCGAGGGCACCGACCGTTATCTGAAGATTCGCAGAGACGACTTTGTCTACAACGACCGGACAACGAAGGCGTCAAGCTTCGGAACGATCAAACGGCTTTCCAACTATTCGGATGGGATCGTCTCGCCCATCTATAAGTGCTTCCGCTTCCACCCGAGTGAGAATCCAGTCTTCTGGGAATGGTATTTCGAGTCGGGAACCCACGATCCGGCGCTGGGTGGGCTCGTCAATGAGGGTGCCAGAGCAGGCCGATTTAATATCTCCGTTACTAAGTTCTTGTCGACAAACGTATGGCGGCCCGACGAAGCCGAACAACAGAAGATCGCCGACTGCCTGGACTCGTTAGACGCGCTGATTGCCGCGCAGGAGCGGAAGGTGGAGGTGCTGAGGGCTCACAAGAAGGGCCTGATGCAGCAGCTTTTCCCCCAGGAAGGCGAAACCCAACCCCGCCTCCGCTTCCCCGAGTTTGAGGGTGCGGGGGATTGGGAGGACAGGGCGATCGGCGATTTTGGTCAGGTGGTTACTGGAAGTACGCCGAGCACTGCCGAACCCACCTTCTACGGGGACGGTATTCCGTTTGTTTCACCCGCTGACATCTCTGACCTTCGATATGTCGAAGAAACCAAAACAACGTTGACCGAGGCTGGCTTCAAGAAGACTCGCCCGATTCGGGCGGGCAGCGTTCTCTTCGTGTGCATCGGCTCCACGATTGGAAAGATCGCCCAGAACATTCGAGACTGCGCGACAAACCAGCAGATCAATGCGGTCATCCCAAACGCAAAGCACTCGGACGGCTTCGTCTACTTTGCCTTGTCAAATGCCTCCGACCGCATCGCGTTGCTTGCCGGAAGGCAGGCCGTTCCAATTATCAATAAGTCGCTGTTCTCCTCGGTGCGGCTACTAGTCCCAAGTCTCCTCGAACAACAGAGGATCGCCGACTGCCTCACCTCCCTCGACGACCTCATCGCCGCCGAGATCGGGAAACTCGATACGCTCAAGACCCACAAAAGAGGGCTGATGCAGCAGCTCTTCCCTCGCGTCGGGGAGGTTGACGCATGAACGGTGTCCGCACCTATCAGAGCTTGGGCAAGCTGGTAACACGGCTGCGGGACGATCTGAACGACGCCGACCTTGTGTTGCTGTATGCCTATAACCGCACAGGTAAGACCCGCCTGTCGATGGAGTTCAAGGACGCAGGCAAACGCAAGACCAAGAAGAACCCGACCGGAACGCCCGATACGCTTTATTTCAACGCCTTTACCGAGGATCTGTTCGTCTGGGAAAACGACCTTGACAGCGACAGCGTGCGCCGTCTTCAACTGAACGAAAAATCATCCTTCTTCAACGCGATGGCGGGACTCGCGCTGGAAAAGACGATTGAGCTTTACCTCTCCCGATACGCCGACTTCGAATTCGACTTCACCTATAAAGATGTTCAGCAGGGCAACGAGACCATCTCCAAGCCCGCTTTCGTGAGCTTCCGAAAGGGTGATCAGACCAACATCAAAGTGTCACGGGGTGAACAGAACATCTTTGTGTGGTGCATCTTCATGGCCATCTGCGAACGGATGCTGGATGGGCATGAATCTTATCAGGGGAAGAAGTACCTCTACATCGACGACCCGATCTCGTCGCTGGATGACAACAACGCGATTTCCGTGGCCTGCGATCTGGCCAAGCTTCTCCGCCGGGCAGCCACGCGGAAGGATGCCAACGGTGCGCCCGCCCCGATCAAGGTGATCTTTTCGTCCCACCACGCGCTGTTCTTCAACGTCATGTGCAACGAGATGGGCAGGCGGACCGAGGGCGAGCCGAAGATCACCCACAAGCGCTATTTCCTGCGCCGCCCAAACGGCGATGACGTCTACACGCTCCAGGCGAGCGAGGATACGCCCTTCTTCCACCATGTCGCCACCTTGGCCGAGTTGCAGCGTGCTGCAGATCCCGGCAAGGGGAAGCTCTACACCTTCCACTTCAACGCCTTGCGCAGCGTCATGGAGAAGACAGCCTCTTTCTTCGGTCATCCAGGCATGGCCTTCTGCCTGAAGGCGCTGGACAACGAAGAGGATCGGGCGCTGTTCAACCGGGCCCTGAACCTGCTGAGCCACGGCGCCTATGCCATCCATGAACCCACAGAGATGGGCGAGGATAACAAGGAACTGTTCCGCCGCATCCTGCGCGAATTCGTCACGCGGTTCGAGTTCGCCCTGCCGGGAGTTGTTCCGGTCCAGCCCGCAGCCCCGGCGCCAGCGCCCGCCCCCCAGGAAGCACCCGTACAATGAACGACCAAATCCAAAAACAACTGGGCAAGACGCTCTGGAACATTGCCGATCAGCTGCGCGGCGCGATGAACGCGGACGATTTCCGCGATTACATGCTGTCATTCCTGTTTCTGCGTTACCTCTCTGACAACTACGAGGCGGCAGCGAAGCGGGAACTGGGACCGGATTACCCTGATGTGCCAGAAGATGTGTTGGAACGCTCAGGCGCGAGCACACCCTTGCAGGCGTGGTACGAGGACAATCCGAACGACGTGGCCGAGTTCGAAAAGCAAATGCGCCGCAAGGTGCATTATGTGATCCAGCCGCCCTATCTGTGGAACAACATCGCCAAGCTGGCCCGCACGCAGAGCGATGAATTGCTGCTGACTCTCTACGAGGGCTTCAAGTACATCGAGAACGAGTCTTTCCAGAGCACGTTCGGTGGGTTGTTCTCGGAGATCAATCTTTATTCGGAAAAGCTGGGCAAGACGCAGGCGGACAAGAACAAGAAGCTCTGTTCGATTATTGCCGAGATCGCCCGGGGGCTGGCCGAGTTCTCGTCCGGGGTGGATTATCTGGGCGATGCCTATGAATATCTGATTGGCCAATTCGCTGCCGGTTCCGGCAAAAAGGCAGGCGAGTTTTACACGCCGCAGCAGATTTCCGACATCCTGTCGGCGATTGTGACCCTGGACAGCCAAGAACCCGCCACGGGCCAGAAAGAGCGTCTGGCCAGCGTTCTCGATTTCGCTTGCGGATCGGGTTCTCTTCTTCTCAACGTTCGCAAGCGGATGGGACCGCACGGCATCGGTAAGATTTTCGGTCAGGAAAGCAATATCACGACCTACAACCTCGCCCGGATGAACATGCTGCTGCATGGGGTGAAGGACACTGAGTTCGAAATCTTCCACGGCGATACCCTAGCCAATGACTGGGACATCCTGCGCGAGTTGAACCCCGCTAAGAAGCCTGCCTTTGATGCCATCGTGGCCAACCCGCCCTTCAGCTTCCGGTGGGAGCCGACCGAGGCAATGGGCGACGATGTGCGGTTCAAGAACTACGGGCTGGCGCCAAAGTCGGCCGCAGACTTCGCCTTCCTGCTGCACGGTTTCCACTACCTGAAGGACGAAGGCGTGATGGCCATCATCCTCCCCCACGGGGTGCTGTTCAGAGGCGGGGCGGAAGAACGCATCCGCACGAAGCTCTTGAAGGGCGGTAACATCGACACGGTCATCGGCCTTCCTGCGAACCTGTTCTATTCGACCGGCATCCCGGTCTGCATCCTTGTGCTGAAGAAGTGCAAGAAACCGGATGACGTGCTCTTCATCAACGCAGCGGAGCACTTTGCGAAGGGCAAACGCCAGAACCAGCTCACGGACGATCATATCGGCAAGATCATCGAGACATACCAGTTCCGCAAGGAGGAGGCCCGCTATTCCAAGCGCGTGAGCATGGAGCGCATCGCTGAGGAGGGCTACAACCTCAACATCTCTCGCTACATCAGCACTGCCGTGGGCGAGGAAGAGATCGATTTGTCGGCCACGCGCGAGCAATTGGCCACGATTGAGGCGCAGATCCGAACGTCGATAACGAAGCACAACACGTTTTTGAAGGAGCTTGGGCTGCCTCTTCTGCCAGGGGAGAATTGAGGCTATTTTGCCCATATCAACGACGGGAAATAAAGGTGCGGCGTTGCCGTACGATGATGGCGGGCGTCGCTGCGATATGCGGGCTCTCCGCGCCGCCCGCCATCGGTCACGCCTGATCCTGCTGCGGTTGAGTTCTGTCATCTACGCCTGCTGAACGTTCCGCTGCGAACGCCTCTTTCCCCTTTTCGGCCCACAGTTGCCGCGCCCGTTCATGATCCTCGCTGTTGAGTTTTTCAGCCACCCAGCGATGTTTGCCGAGTTTGGCCAAGCTTTCAATGCCACGCCTTGCGATACGCGACGTGATGCCTCTCTTGCGCAGGTCTCTTCTCCGCGCCTCCCGCCATCGGTTGCGCCCCATCCTGCTATGATTGCGTTCCGTCACTGTGTCCGGGGCGGCGTGTCGGCCCGGGCCTGTGCCTCGCGGACGGACTCCGGGTCGGCCATGACGATATGCTGCTGCTGGGGGGTTTTCTCATGTTCCCGGTAGTCCAGCCCGAGATATTGCTTGCGAAAGTAAAACAGCATGGCGAGGCGCATCGGGATCTCGAATATTCCGTCGCGCATGCCGTAGTCGGCTGCGACGGCTTGTTTTTGCGCATCTGACAGCGCCGGGTGCGGCTTCAGCCTGACCCGGTAGATTTCGTGCCAGGCGCCGTCATCGTCGGACAGGAGGCCGGGCGCGCCTTCATCCCGGATTCCCGAGATGCGGGGAAGCAGGAAATCGCGAAAAGTGCCGCGTTCATGGCAGAAAGCCCTCGCGTGCCAGCGCATGCCGTCGAAGCAGAAGGCGTGCGGCGTGATCCGCCGCCATTGCGGCTTCGGCTTGTCCGGGTTGAGCGATTGGTAGCGGATTTCGACGGAGAGGTTGGAGCGGATCACGGTCAACAATCGGCGAAGCATCGCGGGATCGACGGCGCGGCGCGGCTGCGCGAGAGTTGCGAAGGCCACCGGCTGCGAAACCCATGTCTGGCTCGCAAGGTGCGGGGGCAACTCGGCGGCCGTCATCTGCATCAGGTAGTCGCCCGCGTCCGGCTGGAGATATTTCGGCCGGAATTCGCTCGTGGCGAAATAGCGCTTCAGACTGGTATCGTAGCGCATGTTGCCGGGAGCGGCTTCCTGATAATGCGTCAGGTCCTTCGATGCCTGCGGGACCGAGACCCTGAAGCGGTCGATGATGTCGGCACGGTTGACGCCCCCTTCCCAGAACAGGCGAAACTCGATGAACTCGAGCCGTTGCTCGATGCCCCACCGCAGGTTGCGCGTCTGCTCGCTCATCTGGAATCGCACCCTCATATGAGAATAAAAACTATACGCATCTTGACGCGGTTCGACAGTCCGTATAGTTACTATGCCCATCGGTCGGCTGTGGTCAAGGTACCCTTTCGGGCGGCGCGGGATTACCCGAGGCCCGGTGTCGGTCCACGATCTGTTGTACCGTGTTCCGCCGATCGAGACTGCATGAACGAATCTTGGACGATAAAGCGCGGAAGGTGGGCGTGATGGAGCTGTTTGATCGTCTTGTGAGGGGGCATGCCCTGCTCACGTCGTCAGCGCCGGAGAACGACGCCTTCGAGCATTACATGCTGCGGGCGATGGTGCTGGCCTATGTCGGCTTGCTCAGGAAAGGCGAGCACTACGTCTTTTCCGCAAATGTCGTGAAATGGTACCTGGCCAATGCAGAGAGCCTGAATCTGTCCATTCCGCAACTGGGGGCTTACCGGGGCGAGGGCGGCGACACCGAGTTGCCGCCGGTCGTCTCCGTAAAGCTGCCGCCCGAGGTTATTCCGGCAAACCGGATTGCCGCCCCTGCGCCGTCGGCGCTGCAACGCCGCCTGGATTGGGTCTGCGCGACGCTGGCGCTCGATGATCGCAGCGCGCTGATCCTGGGCATCTTGTTCCGGTTGACCTACGTGACGTCCTGTCGCTCCTTTGCCACGCTGCTGCATACGGATCGCGGTTTTGCCGATGAATTTGGCATCGGCGTCGCGTCGTCATCGGGAAGCGGGTGTCTCGACGATGGAGAGGTCAGCGGCGGGATGGTTTGTGCGTTGTCGGGCATCCCGAAGTGGGCCATCAACGATTATCTCGGCAAGAATGCCCCGCTGCGGCGGTTCGGGCTCGTCGAGGACCGGTACGGCGGCACTTTTGCTCCCTCCGCGGTGCTCGCCGATCTGTTGAAAAAGGATACGGACGATCCCCGCCTTCTGGAACAAAGCCTGTTCGGCCAGCCCCGTTCTTCGACATTGGAGCGGTCGGACTTCCGCCATCTCGGCCGGGTCGTGGATGATGTCGCGAATATCCTCGATGGAGCTTTCGCAACCCGTGAACAAGGCATCAATATCCTGTTTCACGGTGATCCGGGGACGGGAAAGACCGAGTTCGCAACTTTGCTGGGGGCTCTCTGCGACGCGCGTGTCGTCTTTGCCGGAGAAGCGAATGAGCGCCTTCAGGAGCCGAGCCGGGCGGACCGGCTGGCGCATCTGTCCTTTCTCTCGGCGCTCGGATGGAGCGCCGGGCGAACGCTCGTGGTGGTGGATGAGGCCGATGATATTTTCGTCGGCGTCGATACGGGGCATGGGGCGGACCGGCGCGGGTCGAAGGTGTTTCTCAACCGGCTGATCGAGACGAGCGCTGTCCCGACCATCTGGATCACCAACCATCCGTGGCGTCTTGGGGAAGCGGTCCTGCGGCGCATGGCGCGGGTCGTCGAGTTCAGACGGCCGGGCATTGCGATGCGCAGGCGCATCGTCGACCGTCATGTCGGGGCGTCCGGCATTTCCCTCGATTCCGGGAGTCGCGACAGGCTTGCGCAGATGCCCGTGGCGCCGGCCGTCATCGCGTCCGCCCTCAAGGCGGCGCGCCTCGGCGCTGCGGGAGCGGGCGAAGAGGCCGTCGAGGTGGGAGAGATTGCCGTCGCCTCCGCCCTTTCGATCCACAAGGTGCTGAGCGGGCGGGAACCGGCCCTGCCGTTGCCCCATGGAGCGCGGTTCGACGCTGCACTGTCGTCGGCGGATGTCGATCTGGCGTCGCTTGAGGAGCGTGTGACGGCTGCGGGACCGGGGGCGCTGTCTTTCCTGTTCACCGGCCTGCCGGGGACGGGGAAAAGTGCCTTTGCCCGTCATCTGGCCGAGTGTCTCGGCCTTGAGGTGCTGGAAAAGCGCGGCTCCGATTTGCTTGGAATGTATGTCGGCCAGACGGAGGCGAACATCGCCGAGGCTTTTCGCGAAGCGCTCGACAACCGGATGTTTCTCATCTTCGACGAGGCGGACTCGCTGCTCGCCGACCGAACCGGCGCCGCGCGCAATTGGGAGGTGAGCCAGGTCAACGAGATGCTGACCTGGATGGAACGCCATCCCCTGCCGTTCGCGGCAACCGGCAACGCGCCGGAGCGTCTCGACCCCGCCGTGCAGCGGCGCTTTCTGTTCAAGGTCCGGTTCGGCGCCATGACGGGTGCGCAGATCGCGAAGGCTTTCCGCCTGCATTTCGGCTGCGAGGCGCCGGCCCGTGTGCTGCGGCTTGACCCGCTGACGCCCGGCGATTTCGTGGTGGTGGCCCGCAAGGCAAGGGTGTTGCGCACCTCCGACGCGCGAATCCTGGGGGAGATGCTGAAAGGGGAGGTTGCGCTGAAACCCGGCGCAGGCCGGCCGATCGGCTTCGTGTGATCGGCTTCATGCATTTCGACAACTTCAACCGGTGCGCGTCGCGCGGGCAGTGCTTTCATCGGCCCTGTCTTGGCACCCGCGAATTCGCGGCCCGCTTCGCGCTGTTGCCTGCCGGTCAGCCTCTGCCGAAAGCCGGCGACGAGACCTGCGATATCGGCCTCATGCTGTGGGACATCGACCACCAGGCAAAGGATCGTCCGTCGCTGTTCTTCCGGGCGAAACTGGAGAACGGCGTCGTCCGGTGCCCGCGCCCCATTCGCCGGAGATTCTGCGATGAGTATTTTGGCTTCGCTGGCAAAAGCTTACGACAGGCTGCCCGATGCGCCGCCCTATGGCCTCTCGGCGGAAAAAAACGGCTTCCTGATTTCGCTGAATGACGACGGATCGGTTGATGGTGCAACAGCCCCTTTTCCAGCCGACAGCGTCGAGCCGGCGGGATCGGCTTCCATCGTCGCGAAGCCCGTGGATGGGCGGGTGGCAGGGCAAGAAGAATGCCGGCAAGGGCGAGGAGGGAGGGCATTACGATTGAGGGACAGGTGCTGCCGCTCCGCATGGGCGGGTTGAGCGAGATCAAGGTGCTGCACGAGATACGGCGCGCCGGTGCGCGCTTCCCGCTGATGCGCGGCGATGGCTACCGCTACGGCTGGTATGTCGTCAACCGTCTGCGCGAGAGCCGCCCGCACCTCATGCACGGCTTCGTCATGCATTATTCCATCGGCATGGAGCAGGCGGATTTGACGCCGGCGGCGTGTCACCATCTGAACCGGGATTTGCTGTTTTCCTCGGCGGCTTCTGTTTCCATGTCGACGCAGTTTTCAACTCTTGCTCAACTCTTGGCCGGCCCTCCGCCCGGATACTTCATCATTCTTCCGCCTGCACTGCGCCACCGTCATAGCCCGGCGCGTTCAGTACAATTCGCTGAACACGTGCCGTGCGCCGCGTCGCGCCAGGAGCGCGGCGGTGTCGGCTACCATTGCTCCCGATCCGCATATGTAGAAGTCGGTGCCCTCCGGGTCGACATCACACGTTGCCAGCGCGTCGGTCACTCGGCCGGGGAAAGTACGTGGCGGCGGCGCACCTTCGGCTTCGTTTGCGCGGATTTCGCCTGTATCCTTGCTGAGGCACAGGACCACGGTGCCCGGCAATGCCGCGGCCTGAGAGGTGATGTCGTCGGCCCGTGTTCGGCAGCCGAAATACAGCGTTGCCCCTGCCAGCGTTCCCGCGCGGGAGAGTTGTTCGAACATCGGCAGGAACGGTGCGAGCCCGGTGCCGGTGGCGACGAACACCGGGCGGCGCGGCCCATCGGATAATGTGAACCGGCCCATCGGGCCTTCCACGACGGTGCGGGTTCCCAGTGCCGCTCCGGCGGCGAAACGCGAGCCGGGGCCGCCGGTCCGCGTGCTGATCAGGAACGTGATGCGGCGGCCGTCGAGCGCTGCGATCGAGTAGTCTCGCCAGTCGAAATCCGCAACACGAATGCGGGCGAACTGGCCCGGTGCAAAGGAGCCGAACGCGCGATCGAGCTCGAATTCGACGCGCAGGATGGTGTCCGTGAGCCCTCGACGCCCTGTCAGCACCGCATACGCCTTGCCGCGCGGCAGCTCCGCCGCGGTCGCGACCGTTGCAGCCGCCGCGACCGGCCGCGAACCGCGCAATGCCGACCGGATCCGCAGGTAGCCCCCAGACCCCAGCGCCTGGCACGCCGCACCGACGCCGCCCATGAGCGAACCGACGATGCCGAGACACGCCGCGTCGGCGCCGGTCAGGAACAGGCCCGGCACCGGCGTGCGCGGCTCCAGCAGGCCGGAACGCTGGCGCTCGGGCGTGGCCGGAAGGCCATAGATCCTGCCATGAGGATGCATGCTGTAATGCTCGATGGTCAGCGGCGTCGACAACTCGGCGTATGCGACAAGGTCGCGCAATCCCGGCACGGCCGTGTCGGCCAGCGCCAGCATGCCGTCGCCGATACGCTCCTTCAACGCCAGATAGTCGGCGCCGCGAGAGCCCCTGGAGGTGCCGCGCCATGCGTCGAATGCGGCGGCGTCGACGGGGCTCATGATCTCGGCCGTCGGCACAAGCTCGTCGCCGCTCTTCAGCGACGGGAACGACAGGTACAGCCGTCGCGGCCGGCCCTGCAACAGGCCCCGGCTCATGGCCTCGGTGTCGTCGTGGTCGAAGTCGGCGTTGATCCAGTGGTTCTCGCCCTGCACGCCGAGCGTCGCGGCCGAAGCGCGGAGCCGCAGATACAGCGTCACCGTGCTCAGCCGGGCATGCCGCCCGTTCTGAAGAGTGGCCATCAAGGCGCGCTGCGGCGCCGTCAGACGCCCGACCGGACCATCGGTCGGCAGCAGCTTCTCGTAGGTGAGCGGGGCTCCGGCATCGGAAATGACGACCGGCGCACGATACACCAACGCGCGTGGCGAGGCGCCCCGGCGGTCGATCACGCGCACGCCCACGGCCCGGCCGCCTTCGACAAGGATCTGCTCCACCTGCTGCGCCACGCGAACCGCGCCGCCGGCACGCTCGATGCCGGCCTCGAAGGTGCGCGCGACACGACCGGCGCCGCCCTGGGGATACCAGGCGCCGTCAAGGTAGTGAGCGACGATCTGGGCATGAATCGCGAACGCGCTTTGCTCGGGCGGCAGCCCGTAGTCCAGCCATTGAGTGGTCAGCAGCGCACGCAGTTGCGGCGAGCGCACCAGGCGTTCGAGCACGCGGGCCGTGGGCTGCGTGGCCGTGCCGCCGGAGAGGCGTTCGGCCAGCCGCAGCAGCGGCGCGAAAGGCCGCGGCACCATGGCGCGGCTGAGGCCGAGCGTCGACCAGGCGGCTGCGCGACGCACGGCACGGAAGTAGCGGTCGATCGCCCCGGCCTCCTCGGGGAAGCGCTGAGCCAGACGATCGCGATAGCGCTGTGGGTCCGACGGCACCGCCATATGCAGACCGGGGTAGTGGAAATGCTCGAATTCGTCAGGCATGCGGTTCCATTGCAGCGCGCCGCCCGAAAGGTAGTCGAAGTAGGCGCGTGCCGGCGCGCCGGGATCGAGCTGCCCGACATAGTGCAGCCCCACGTCCCAGCTCGCGCCGTCGCGGCGGAAGGCGTGCGTGAAGCCGCCGGGTTCGGTGTGCTGCTCCAGCACCAGCACACGCCGCCCGGCCACGCCGGCCAGCAAGCCCGCTGCGGTCAGGCCGCCAATGCCCGAGCCGATGACGATCGCGTCGGGTTTCAGGTCTTGCGCGTCCATGTCCATCGTAGTCTCCGCGACTTGACAGTGTCTAGGAGGCTAGGGCGCTGACTTGACACTGTCAAGCCGATGCCTCAACAATCTGGCCATGTCGGTTCAGAAAATACCCAAACCCCAGACGTCCAAACCCCCATCGCAGCCATCGCGGTCCGGCGCCGAGCGCGTCGCGGCGCCGTTGCGTCGGCAGATCCTGACGACCGCTCGCGCGTTGCTCAACGAGCAGGGCGTGGCCGCGTTCAGCCTGCGCGAGGTGGCGCGGCGGGCGCAGGTCACGCATCAGGCTCCGTACCACCATTTCGGCGACCGTGAGTCGATCCTGGCCGAACTGGTGACCGAGGGCTTCGATGAGCTGGCGTGCAGCCTGGCGAAAGGGATAGACTGCGCCGCGCAGGGTGGCGCGCAGGCGGCGGCGCAAGCAAGCGGCGAGGCCTACATCGGCTTCGCTCTGGCCAATCCCGGTCTGTTCCGTCTGATGTTCAGCCCTGACCTATGCGATCCCGCCCGCTTCCCCGGCGCCGTTTCCGCGAGCCGGCGCGCGCACGGCGAGCTGGAACGCCTCGTGCACCTGGTGCACGGCCCGGACGCCGACGAAGAATTGCAGGACCTGTACTGGGCCTACGTCCACGGCCTGTCTGCGCTGTTGCTCGACGGCCCGCTCGGCCAGCGCCATTCCACCCATGCCGCGCGGCAGGCGCATGCACGACGCGTCGGCCGGCGGTTCGTCCAATTGGTGGTGGGGCCAGCCTGATGCGCACGGGTTCGTCGCCGATCCTCGCCGATGCAACCGGCATCGACTGCGTTCGGCGCCAGGAAAAACCGGATTGACAGGATGACCAAAATCCATCGGCCATCCTCAACCCGGAGGTTTTGTCGGGGATTATTAATGGTCGTCGTCAATTGACCTGGTTATGCGCGCCGCTCGGCGTGGTGATCCTGCGCAGGCCGGAGCCGGCGACCGACGGCTTTTCCTGCGCCGTATCGGCCAGCGACACAATGCCTGTCAACCGCTTGTCACGGTTGACGACCGGCAGCCGCCGCACCTGAATGTCGCCCATGTTCCGCGTGACGTGATCGATATCCTCGTCCTCGAAACAATACTTGACGTCAGAGGACATGATGTCGCGCACTCTGGTGTCGCGGTCCTTGCCTTCGGCGACGCACCTGACAACGATATCCCTGTCGGTGATCGTGCCCACGAGCCGATCGTCCTCTCCCACGGGCAAAAAGCCCACGTCGTTGTCGGCCATCTTCTTGGCCACCTGGACGATCGTTTCATCAGGATTGACGATGACGATGTCACGACTCATGATTTCCGATACTTGCATTTTGGGTTCCTCCAATGCGAACTTTGCCCCGCGCGAGTTCCGGCTTGCGCGAACCTGGGCTTGCCGCGTCGCGGCACGCATGGCTCCGACGGGGCCGCATTTTCCCGCTCGGATGATGGCCTGCGCGGATACCGGTCCAACCTGAAGATCCGGCATTTGTTCCGTTTTCGGGCAAAAAACAGACGCGGGCGCTCCGGCAACGGCGTCGAGAAGCGCGAAAACCGCATGCTTCGCCGCGCAGGTCGAATGAGGCCCC
The DNA here is from genome assembly GCF_050946405.1 of Pseudochelatococcus sp. Taxonomy (NCBI): domain Bacteria; kingdom Pseudomonadati; phylum Pseudomonadota; class Alphaproteobacteria; order Hyphomicrobiales; family Chelatococcaceae; genus Pseudochelatococcus; species Pseudochelatococcus sp. The sequence continues at coordinate 238,304 of NZ_JBMNUS010000007.1, read as the reverse complement.
GCGCATCATGTCCGCGGGCCGTTCCGGTTGCCCTGCTCGGTGTTTTCGTTTCCCGGCGCGTCATCGTCGCGCCTGCCGCTCCGGGCGATGCCGATCAGCGCGCCTTCGCGCGAAGGGTGGGGGCCGAGCACCGGCGTTCCGATTTCATCGACAGCCCACCATCCGGGCGCCACGCCAAAGCGCTCCGCCTCCTCTTGGTTCAGTTCTCTCGGTTCGAGCCCCATATCCCTGCTCCTCCGGATCGCCTCTCGGAACATCGCGCCGGAAAGCGCGTGCCCTTTTCGCTTCGCGGCTCTTCAGGTCGGAAAAGCCCGATGCATCGACGAGGGGCCGGGGGCTCTCCCCGTCTTGTTGAAACGCGGAAAGCCCCCGGATTCCTGATTTCGAGCTATCGATCAAATGTTTCCATCTGGTCGGAACGCGCTCCGGCCGGCGACGATCGGTCAATAATCGTCACGGTTACGCCATCCCCGGCGCGCCGCTTCCGCATGCCCCTGAGGGTCTCCGAACCAGCCGCCCTGGCCGCGATCGCGGCTGTAGCCTTCGTCATCCCTGCGGCCGTAACGGCGATCGTCGTCGTCGCGTGAGCGGCTGTAGGAACGACCGCGACGGTCTTCGTCATAGTCGCGGTCGGATGAGCGGCGTTCATCCCATCCCCGGCGCGCCGCTTCCGCGTGGCCTTCGGGATCGCCGAACCAGCCGCCCTGACCGCGGTCGCGGCTGTAGCCCTCATCGTCCCTGCGGCCGTAACGGCGATCGTCGTCGTCGCGTGAGCGGCTGTAGGAACGACCGCGACGGTCTTCGTCATAGTCGCGGTCGGATGAGCGGCGTTCGTCCCATCCCCGGCGCGCCGCTTCCGCGTGGCCTTCGGGATCGCCGAACCAGCCGCCCTGACCGCGATCGCGGCTGTAGCCCTCATCGTCCCTGCGGCCATAGCGGCGATCGTCGTCGTCCCGCGAGCGGCTGTAGGAGCGACCGCGGCGGTCTTCGTCATAGTCGCGGTCCCGGTCCGGGGAGCGGCGCTCGTCATGGCGGCCATAGCGGCGGTCGTCGTCATCGCGCGAGCGGCTGTAGGAACCGCCACGGCGATCATCGTCGTAGCGACGATTGTTCCTGTCGTCATCGCCCTGGCGCCGGCCGCCGTAGTTGCGATCATCCTCGCTCACAAAGCGTCCTTGTGCATCACGTTCGCGATTGGTCACGTTACTCTCCTGTTCATTGGTTGGGGATGTGAAGTGTTCGATGGACAGATGATGCAGAACAGGATCGGGGAGATCGCCCTGTTCCAGTTCTTCTTTTCGCCTGGATATCTTTTCCGCGAGATTGGGGACGTTGAAGGATTGAATACGGGCGAACAATCCCGTCCCGGGCTTCTCTTCGGCCTCGACGAGCTGCCGGACGAGCGCATCCACGACGCGCAACGTCGCCGCGCCCGCCGCCTTCTCCGCCTCGTCCGCATCCAGGTTGACGATCAACAGCTTGGCCAGATCACGCTTGACTTCGCCCTCCAGAAGTTCCGGGCTGTCGATGTTCCGGCTTTCTATCTGCGGAACAAGCAACTCTTCTTCGATCAGGGAGTGCTGAAGCCAGCGCTGTTTAAACTGTTGAATGTTTTCCTTCTGCCTGTCGGGAGTTTTCTTTTTGATGGTATCGAGTAGGTCCGTCAATTCACTGTGCGCTTTGCGCAGGTCAGACAGAGGATCGGATCGGGATGAAGTATCCGCTCCCGGCGTGCGGGCGGGTTCAGCCTCGCCAGTCTTGCCCTCTGCCGGACTTTCGTTCTCCTTGTCGGGATTTTCAGGATTGGATGGTTGCCTAGCCATGCAGTTCCTCCAACTTGGGGCGTGTTGAGATAACAGTCACCCTTTCGGAAACCGGGATGTTTCCGAATGCGCGGGGTCGTATTTGCGCAACGACCGAACCATTCATGATATGTATTGTTCCAAAATTTATATTCATTGATGAAATTGTTCAGTTCAAGTTTACTGTTATGATAGGTTATCGGGAGTATTTTCGTTTTATAAAAATAGCAAATAAATTTTGTAGATTTTACTCTGGCGCGACAATACAGAAGAATGCCGGGCTGAATGTCATAAATTGACGGTCCGGCGCGGAACCAAGCGGCCCGTGTCGTTCTTTCCCTTTCAGGCGCTGCAAAACTGCGCCGGAGAGGAGACATCATGAAAACGACATTCGTGACTTTGGCGGCGATTTCATTCGCCTCCGCCACAGCGTTCGCTCAGCAGGTTCCTCCGCCTGCGCCGGGCAACGACGTCACTCCGCCCACGATCACCGCGCCCGGAACGCCGGACCGCGCGGTTCCGGTTCCCGGAGAAAACAGCTTTACCGAGGAGCAGGCGCGGGCGCGCATCGCCGACAATGGCTACACCGATGTCGGCGCGCTGGCGCTCGACGCCGATGGCGTATGGCGGGGAACCGCGACCAAAGACGGCGCGACGGTCGGCGTCGGCGTCGACTTTCAGGGCAACGTGGTTGAGCAGTAAGGAGGAAAACATGCCGACGATTACAGGATTGTTCGATACTTACGACGATGCCCGCCGTGCCGTCGCCGATCTCGAGGCGGCAGGTGTAGACTCCGGCGACATCAGCATCATCTCTCATGACGAGCGTGCCGATGCCGGCAATCTCGCCGCCGAGGGAGCGGGAACCGGCGCCGGCCTTGGCGCTGTCGCCGGCGGCGCCGGCGGTTTGCTCGCGGGCCTTGGCCTCGTCGCCATTCCGGGCGTCGGGCCGGTCGTTGCGGCGGGTTGGCTGGTGGCGACGCTCAGCGGAGCCGCGGCGGGCGCCGTGGCCGGCGGTGTGGCGGGCGGGCTGATCGGCGCGCTGACGGAATCCGGGATTCCCGAGGGCGAAGCGGAATTCTACGCCGAAGGAGTTCGCCGAGGGGGCACGATCGTCGTGGCGCGGGTCAACGAAGCGCATGTCGATGCGGCGACGGTCATTCTGAGTCAATCGAATGCTGTCGATCCCCAGGCGCGCCGCCGCGCCTTCGAAGGCGAGGGATGGACGCATTTCGACGAAGGCGCGCCGCTCTACACGCCGGAGGAGAGGCAACGGTTGCGCGAACGGTATCGCAACCCGTTGTGAGATCGGGACGCCCCACGAACGGCGGGTTGCGCGACGGTGACTTTCCGTCCGCGCAACCCGTCTCCATGAATCACGGAGCGCGTTCCGGTCAGATGGAATCATTCGATCGGCCGGAACGCCTCGGCAAGCGGGCGGTTCCGTCCGATGGCGAAGCCGGCGGCTCGCGCGGATTCGCTGCCTCCATAGAAGGAGATACGACATGGCCAAATGCGATCAATGCGGCAATGAATACGACAAATCGTTCGAGGTGATCATGGCCGGGCAAATCTATGTCTTCGACAGTTTCGAATGCGCCGTCCATAAACTGGCCCCCGTCTGTCCGCACTGCGGCTGCAAGATCGTCGGCCACGGGGTCGAGCAGGGCGACATCATCTATTGCTGCGCCCATTGCGCCGCGCAGGAAGGTGCGACCAAACTGGTCGACCGGGTCGATTGAGTATCGTGCGGCTTTCAAGGCCGACGATCGTCAGGAACTGCGGTTCCCGGCGTCGTGGAACGGTTTCCGGTGACGAGAGGGCAAGCTCCCATCCCGGAGTGAGACGGGACGGCATCAGGCCGTAATCGACGACGCCCGCAGCATCGCGGTTGCGAGACCGGCGATCCGGGCGGCGCGCGCGCTTCCTCCGCCCATAATTCCCCGCAAAAGCAAAGCGATCATCGCTTGACCGACATGGCAAAGGGCGTTCGGCGTCCCGGCGTCGAAACGCATAAATTTATTGTGAAAACCTGGCCGCTATCTTGAAATGCATGTCTGGCGTGTTGATACCAGTAAGGAGGGAACCGGAACAGTTGAGGCGCGCTTGATGCATATCCACGATCGCCCCCCGAACGACCTTGACGCCGACGGGACCGAAGCGCTGCCGGGGGAGTTCGATCGCCTGCTGCGCGAGATCGAAAACGAGGCCGCGCCGGCGCGGCTGCTTGAACTCGCGCTGGAATTGCAGGCGGCGCTCGTCGAACTGCGCAAGCGGCATATCGGCGAGGAAAGCCCGACCGACATATGATTTTTCTCCGGCGGCCTTATGGATGCGGCGGCTTCAAGGCCGTGACGCTCCGCCGGACCGTGGGCCGCGATTTTCGAGAATCAGGAGGAACTTTCTCTTCGGGCCTGAATTGAGCCTTCAGTGGCTTGTCCAGCGTGCAACGAGGAGACAGCCCTGTGCCGGAGCTGAAAGAGCAGGAATCGCCCGCTGGCCGAGTGGAGTCTTCCCACAAGGAACTTTCCCACACGGAACTTTCCCAAGAGGAAATCGTGCGGTTGATTCCGGCCATGCGGGCCTTCGCCAGAACCTTCTACCGCAATCCGGACACGGCGGACGATCTGGTGCAGGAAACCCTCGTCCGTGCCTTGTCGGCCATCGGTCAATTCCGGCCGGGCACCAGCATGAAGTCGTGGCTTTTCACGATCATGCGCAACGCCTTTTACACCAAGGTGAAGATCGAGACGCGAGAGGCGCCCGGAGCGACCGACTGCGTTTCGTTGCAAGCCAGCTCCGATTCCACGCAGGAATGGTCGGTGCGCGGACGCGAGCTTGCGCGTGCGATCCAGCGTCTGCCGCAACAGCAGCGCGAGGTGCTGGTGCTGATCGGCGTGCTGGGCGTTTCCTACGATGAGGCCGCCGCCATATGCGGTTGCGCGATGGGCACGGTCAAGAGCCGGCTGAGCCGGGCGCGCCTCCGGCTTCTGGAGGAACTGGGCGAAACCTCCGCAGCCTCTTCCCTGGAGCGCGACGAGCGCCATACCGTCGATCCGAACCGGTAGTCCCGGCGCCGGGAAAACCGCATTGAATCCAGATCCCGGTTTTTATATCTATTTATTTATATATCCGTTTTTCAGACGGGCGCATCCGGCCCGGCGCGATGGAGCATCCGTTCCCGATCCGTCGAGAGCGCGGCGGATCGGGAACAAAACGGCCTTCCCTTGATTAGGGCTATCGTGAACATCAGGAGGAAGATGATGAAGCAGATACTTGTCATATTGGGGCTGGTAGCCCTCGTTGCCGCCTGTACCCCGACGGAGCGCGGCGCCGTCATCGGCGGCGCGACGGGCGCGGCGGTGGGCGGCGCAGTCTCCCGCAATGTTGCAGGCGCGGCGGTAGGCGGCGCGGTCGGCGCCACGGTCGGCGCGCTGATCGGCAACGCGAGCGAGCCAGGTTATTGCGTTTACCAGGATGCTTATGGTTCCCGCTATACGGCGCCTTGCCCCTAGAACGGCGTGCATTCAAGCGGAATCGTCATGCCGCTCCGGATTTCATATTTTACCGCAACTTGCGTTCAAATCGATCAGTCGACTTGAACGCAAACTGCTCTTGGAGGCTGTTCGTGACCGTGGACAGGATCCGGACGTCGGCGACGGCAAACCGTCCGCTTTGCCGAGCCGGCCGATGCCGCGATTTCCAAAAGGTCGAGCAGGTGACGAGCTGAAACCTGTCAGGTGTGCTATCGTATCGACTTGAATTTCACATTTATTCAGATAATAATAGTTTATTAATATATAATTCATCAAGAGAATATTTCTTCAGTGTAAATTATATTCAGCGTCGCGGGTTGACAATGTCGTCGTCGGTGAGAGAGCTGAAGAACTGGAAGAGCTGCCAGGCCGCCGAGAATCCTACCAGCACATAGGCGATCCGGGCGGGCTGCGCATCCTGCCCGCCGAAGATGGCGGCGCCGAGGTCGATCTGAAGCAGGCCGACGAACATCCAGTTCAATCCGCCCAGTATCACCAGAAGCAGGGTGACGACATTCAGAGCATGCATCGTATCCGTTCCTCGCAAGCAATGAGGGAGGGCGCGCCTGCCCGGCCACAGGCCGGGCGATGGTCCGTCGGTTATCGCACCTCGATATCGGCGGCGCCCGCGTCGCGAAAAGCCTGTTCGGCTTTTGCCGCTTCTTCGATCGTCACATCGGCCGAAACCTCGATCTCCCCGTGAAGGGGCGCGTCAGGGCGACTTGCTTCCCCTTGCGCCACATCGCCGCCCGATGGCGACGTGCCGGCGGAGTTCTTCATGTCGCTTGCCCGCACGAAGACGTCGGCGCGCGCAATGCCGTGCTGCTGCACGAGATGCTCGACTGCGCGATCGGCGGCTTCCCTGGTCGCGAACGTAGCCCGGATGGTCTTCACATTATCGTCCGTCATGGCGCAGGTTCCTTTTTTCGGAATACTCGGGCTCCAAACCTGCTCAATGACCTGTTGTTCCGCGATTGCCGCGAGAACTCGCGATAAAACATCGTTGGGGGCGGGGAATTTCGGCGAAGGCGGGCAGGCGGGCGCGCCTTCGCCTTTCAGCCCCGGATGCTCCCGCATCACATCAGGTCATCGGTGGATCAAGCCGTGCGAAGCCTTCCTGCCGACGATAGGGAAAATAAGGGTAGGGAGCGGTCGTGGCGCTGGCGTCGTCCAGCCTCGCCATCTGCTCGGGCGTCAGGTTCCAGCCGATTGCACCGAGGTTCTGGCGAAGCTGTTCCTCGTTGCGCGCGCCGATGATGACCGAGGAAACGGTCGGGCGTTGCAGGAGCCAGTTGAGCGCGACCTGCGGAACGGTTCTGCCGGTCTCCTCCGCGACGGCGTCGAGAGCGTCGACCACGCGGTAGAGATGCGCGTCGTCCACCGGCGGGCCGAAGCTCGCGGTCTCGTGCAGGCGGCTGCCTTCGGGCAGCGGCGAGCCGCGGCGGATTTTCCCGGTAAGCCGCCCCCAGCCGAGCGGGCTCCAGACCAGCGCCCCGAGGCCCTGATCCCGCCCGAGCGGCATCAGCTCCCATTCGTAGTCGCGCCCGACGAGGGAATAGTAGACCTGATGGGCCACGTAGCGCGGCCAGCCGTAGCGGTCGGCCACGGCCAGCGATTTCATCACCTGCCAGCCGGAGAAATTGGAGACGCCGACATGGCGGATCTTGCCGGCGCGCACGAGCGCGTCGAGCGTGGACAGCACCTCCTCGACCGGCGTGCCGGCATCGAAGGCGTGAAGCTGAAACAGGTCGACGTAGTCGGTCCGGAGACGGCGCAGCGCCCCCTCCACGGCGCGGATCAGCCGCGGGCGCGACGAGCCGGCATCGTTGGGACCGTCGCCCAGGGGCAAGCTCGCCTTGGTGGAAAGCAGCACCTTGTCGCGCCGCCCCCTGACGGTTTCGCCCAGCACTTCCTCCGAGGCGCCGTCGGAATAAACATCGGCCGTGTCGAACAGGTTGACGCCGGCCTCCAGACATATGTCGACGAGACGGCGCGCTTCCGTCGCGTCGCAGTTGCCCCAGTTGCCGAACAGCGGACCGGAGCCGCCGAAGGTGCCCGTGCCGAAGCTCAGGACAGGCACCTTGAGACCGGATTTGCCAAGCGGTCGATAGTCCATGAAATCACTCCTCAGAGAACGGGATTGGAGGAAGGAGACGCCATCGGGCGCCGGCTTGCCCGGACGGCGGTCAGCGCGGTGGCGATGGCGAGAAGCGGGAACAGCGCGGCCGCCATCGGCACGAGAGCGAGGCCCGGTCCGTGGTCGATGACCATGCCGCCCGCCCATGCGCCGATGGCGTTGCCGAGATTGAAGGCGCCGATGTTGAAACTGGATGCGAGGCTTTGGCCCGCGCCCTCGGCTTTGGAGAGAACCCACATCTGAAGGGGCGCGACCGTGGCGAAGCCGGCTGCGCCGAGCAGTCCGGTGAAGATCACGGCGGCGACCTGACTATGGAAGGCGAAGGTCATGACCGCGAGCGCGAGGGCGAGCGCGGCCAGCGTGCCGAAAATGGCGCGGACGAGATTGCTGTCGGCGAGCCTGCCGCCCAGCAGGTTGCCCACGACCAGCCCGCCGCCGAAGACCAGCAGAACCGGCGAGACGGCGCTGGCGTCGAAACCGCCGATTTCGGTCAGCAGCGGCGCGATATAGGTGAAGACGGCGAAGACGCCGGCATAGCCGAGCACGGTCGTCAGCAGCCCGAGCAGAACCGGACGGCGGACGATGGCGCGCAGATCGGCCCGCCAGTCGGCAGCCTCCGGCTGCGCCCGATCCTGCGGCACCAGCGCGGCCAGAACGGCGAGCGCAGCGATGCCGACGAGCGTAACGGCCCAGAACGTGGCACGCCAACCGTGGGTTTGCCCGAGCCAGGTGCCGAAGGGCACGCCGAGCACGGTCGCCACCGTCAGGCCGGTAAACATGACGGCGACGGCCGAGGCGCGCCTGTCGTCAGTGACGAGACCGGTCGCCACAACCGCCCCCACGCCGAAGAACGTGCCGTGGGTGAGCGCCGTCAGAACGCGCGCCGCCATCAGCCAGCCGTAGGTGGGCGCGAGCGCGCAGGCGGCGTTGCCGATGACGAAGATCGCCATCAGCCCGACCAGCACCCGCTTGCGCGGCCAATGTGCGGAAAGCGCCGTCAGCACCGGCGCGCCGACGGTGACACCGAGCGCGTAGCCGGAGATCAGAAGTCCCGCGGCGGCAATGGAGACATTCAACTCCCGGCTGATTTCCAGCAGAAGACCCATGATGACGAATTCGGTGACGCCGATGCCAAAGGCGCCGGCCGTCAGGGCATAAAGCGCCAGCGGCATGATGCGGTTCCAGTCCCGGTTCGGATCGGTTTCCGGGAAGATAGACCTTCCGCATCGGATGAAATAGAATGCGCATAAGAACATCACCTGTGAGATGAAGTCACTATGGTGCGGATTGAGACCAACCGGTCCGGCGAGATGGAAGTGTTCGTCCGTGTGGTCGAACTCGGCGGCTTCTCGCCCGCCGCGCGGGCCTCGCGCATGACGCCTTCGGCCGTGAGCAAGCTCATCGCGCGGCTGGAAACGCGCCTCGGAGCGAGGTTGCTCAACCGCTCCACCCGCCGGTTCATCCTCACACCGGAGGGCTGCGCTTTCTACGAGCGGGCGACGCGCATCCTTGCCGATATCGAGGACGCCGAACGCGCGGCGGGCCTCGGCGAGCAGCCGGCCGGGCGCGTGCGGGTCAGCACCAGCGCGTCATACGCCACCCATATCCTTGCACCGGCGCTGCCGGCGTTCCTGGCGCTTCATCCCGGCGTCACGCTGGATGTCGTCCAGACCGATACCGTCGTCGACCTTCTGGCGGAGCGCATGGATGTGGCCATCCGTGCCGGCCCCCTGAAAAGCTCGAGCCTCGTCGCCCGCAAGCTGGGCGAGACGGCGCTGACGATCGTCGCCGCGCCCTCTTATCTGGAGCGTTGCGGCGAACCGCGCACCATCGCCGATCTCGAACGTCACAATCGCCTCGGCTTCGGCTATGTGCGGGCGGTCGATGGCTGGCCGCTGCGCGACGAAGGAGAAGTCACCGTCGTGCCGGCCACGGGGCGCGTGCAGGTGAGCGACGGAGAGGGATTGCGGCAACTGGCGCTCGCCGGTGTCGGCCTCGCCCGCCTCGCGGCCTTCACCATACGCGCCGACATCGCCGCCGGACGCCTCGTGCCGGTGCTCGAACATCTCAATCCGGGCGACCGCGAAGCCTTCCACGCCGTCTATGTCGGTCAGGGCGGCCCGCTGCCGTCACGTGTCCGGGCGCTGCTCGATTTCCTTGCCGAAAGAGGCAGGATGTCCTGATCCGCATGGCGTCGCGCAATCGCCGGTCGGCCCCGTGCGGTCCCACGCGAGCGGGAATTGCCACCGCTGACGCGGGCGGGCAATATGCCGTATCCTGACACGGCATTCGAACAGAGCATTCCATCATGATCGACCTGACGGCTGTCCGCGATGAGACGCCCGGCATCGCCCGACGCCTCCACCTGAACAATGCGGGCGCGGGGCTGATGCCGTTGCCGGTGCTGGAGGCGATGACCGGCTATCTGCGCCGGGAAGCCGAGATCGGCGGCTATGAGGCCGCGGACGAGGCCGGGTCGCGGCTCGATGCGGTGTATCACAGCATCGCCCGCCTGATCGGCGCCGAACCCGACGAAATCGCCCTGACCGAGAACGCGACCGTGGCCTGGCAGATGGCGTTCTACGCCCTGTCATTCCGGCCCGGAGACCGCATCCTGACCGCGCAGGCGGAATATGCAGCCAATTACGTGGCGCTTCTGCATGCCGCGCGGAAGCACGGGGTCGTGATCGATGTGATACCGGATGACGAAGACGGGGTTCTGGACCCCGCGGCGCTGGAGGGCATGATCGATGACGGCGTGCGGCTGATCGCCATCACATGGGTCCCCACCAATGGCGGGCTGGTCAATCCCGCGGCCGAGGTCGGCCGGATCGCCCGCAAGCACCGCATTCCCTATCTGCTGGACGCCTGTCAGGCCGTGGGGCAGATGCAGGTCGACGTGTCCCGACTGGGCTGCGACATGCTGTCGGCTACCGGAAGAAAGTTTCTGCGCGGGCCGCGCGGCACCGGATTTCTCTACGTGCGCAGAGAGATGATCGGCGCGTTGCATCCGCCGATGATCGACCATTTCGCCGCGCCCTGGGTCGCGCCCGGACGCTATGAACTCCGTTCCGACGCACGGCGTTTCGAGACCTGGGAAAACAACTATGCCGCGCGCCTGGGGCTGGGAGTTGCTGCGGATTACGCGCTGTCGCTGGGCATGGGTGAGATCGAGGCACGCTGTCGCGCCCTGGGGGACTTGCTGCGGGCGGAGTTGCGCGCATCTCCCGGCATCGCGGTTCATGATCTCGGGCCGCATCCCGCTGCCATCGTCTCATTTTCAATCGGCGACAAGGCGGCGGACGCAGTAAAATCCGCGTTGTCGCGGCAACGCATCAACGTCAGCATCTCGCGGCCCTCCAGCACGCTGCTGGATGCGACGGCCCGATCCCTGCCGACGCTGGTCCGCGCCTCGCCGCATTATTTCAACACCGAGGCGGAACTCGCCCGGCTGGTGGAAGTCTGTCGCGGGCTGGCCGCATAGAGCGCTTATCGATTGAATGGAATCATTTAGAGCGGTTTGCGTTCAAGTCGGTCCATCGAATTGAACGCAAGTTCACGCACAACCTGATTCCGCGCAGGACGGCCGCCGGTCCGGGCATCGGCTCATCGCCGCGAAGCGTCGCCGTGGTGGCGTAGGCCCCTGCGAAAAAGACTTTCCTCAAACTGCCGGATAAAGCGCTTTCAAGCGAAGCGAATGCCGCTTTGCGTAAAGAAAATGCATAAAATCAAAATCTTACATCTTTCCGGCATTTCAACGGAAAGCCGAGAAGCCGTCATGTCCCGATGTGGCGGCCACCTGAGGCGGTGCGAAATTTTTCCATGCAGGTCCATTCGGGTTCAATGCACCTTGCAAAGTCTATAGATTTTATGCAAATTGATGACGCTTGCCGACCCGGCGGCAAAGAAAGGTCTTCCATGGGGCTTTGTGACACTTCGGCAGTTCGAGTTCCGCGCCACGTTTTCGTGAGCCGGGCGACTTGCGCGCTGCTGCCGGCGGCTGGATCGCAGATGCCTGACATCGGCAGGGCGTTTGACATCCGACACGACAGGAGCGGACAATGAATTTCACCCGACGCGGTTTCAACCGCCTTTCCGGCGTCATCCTGGCCTCTGTGGTCGCGGGCGGCCTGTCTCTTCCGGCGCAGGCGCAGCCGGCCGATATCCAGCGCGGCGGGGCCTTGAAGATCGCCTTCCGCAGCGACAACACCGGCCTGGTCAGCCTCGATCCGTTTCAGGTCTACTGGATCGAGCATCGTTCGGTGTTGCGGGCCGTGGTCGATCAGCTTACCGATCAGGACCCGGAAACCGGAGAGATTATTCCCTGGCTGGCCACGCGGTGGGAACTGAACGACGACGCCACGCAGTACACTTTTTATCTGCGTGACGACGTGACGTTCAGCAATGGTGAAAAGTTCAACGCCGAGGCCGTGAAGCTTTCGTTCGACTCGAACATCGCGCTGCTCAAGGAGCTTCCGACCGCTTTCGGAAAATCCTACATCGACGGTTACAAGTCGTCGGAAGTGATCGATGAATACACGGTGCGGGTCAATTTCAGCGTTCCAAACGCGGCCTTCTTGCAGGCGACCTCTACGACGAATCTCGGAATTCTGGCTCCCGCTTCGTATAAAAGCAGCACGATCCGGGACCGGAATCTGGGAAAGATAATCGGTTCCGGCCCCTTCACCCTTGAGGAATATTCCCCGGAGGAGAGGATCGTTCTGAAAAGGCGCGCGGGCTACGCATGGCCATCCAAGGTCGGCGAAAATAAAGGTGAAGCGTATCTGGATGAAATTATCGTAAGTTATATCCCGGAGAGCAGCAACAGGGTCGGAAGCGTGATCGCGGGCGAGGTCGACATTGCCTGGCCGAGAGACCCCTTTACCAATGAGGATTACAACTACATCATCGGAAAAGGGTTGAGCATAATTCAGCGCTCCATTCCGGGCATAACCGAGAGCATATATCCGAATGTAAACTACGACCGCCCGTTCTCGAGCGCCGAGGTTCGCCAGGCATTCCAGAAAGCCATTGATCGGAAGAGCTATGCCGCGACGATTTACGGCAAGCATTTTCCTGTCGCCGAAGGCGTGATCGAGCCTTCGACTCTATATTACAAGTCCCAGTCCGAGGGTTTGGCTCATGACCCGGAGGGCGCCGCCAGAATACTTGAGAATGCGGGCTGGCTGCCCGGAAACGACGGATATCGCTATCGGGACGGGAAGAAGCTGACGGTTGTCTATCCGATTACCGAGGAAAAGCCCGGTGACGTTCTGATCCAGGATCAGGTCAAGCAAGCGGGATTTGAGCTGATCTTGCTGCCCGTGACGGCCGGCGATGCCAATGCCCGCTATGTTTCCGGCAATTATGATTTGCAGCGGGGCGTTCTGACGCGCGGCGATCCTGCCGTGATCCAGTCCCATTCGGACGTGCGTTATTCGGGATCTGCCGTCACGAAAAAATCGTTTTACCGCGGAATCGCAGCTTAAATTACAGGAACTGCTGGACAAGGGGCTGGCCGAAGCCGATCCGGCGGCGCGCAAGGCCATCTACGAGGAGGCGCAGGACTTCATCCTGAAGGAAGGCGCGTATTTCCCGGTCTTCGCGCGCACCCAGCAGGCTGCCGTCGGCGCCAGGATTCACGGAGTCAAGTTCAGCGGAGAAACTTTTCTCCACGTCAATGACATCTGGATCGAAAAGTAATGCTTGGCTATATCTTCAGCCGGATCATTCAGGCGATATTCGTGCTGTGGCTCGCTTACACGGTATCCTATATCATACTTTACGTGTTGCCGGGCGACACGTTGGTCTATCTGCTTGCCACCAACGACACCCAGATAGACGCGCTATCCGCTGAGGAGTTGCAGAAGGTCAAGGAATACTACGGGCTGGATAAAGGACCCGTCGAGCAATATTTGTCGAACTTGACGGGTATCCTTCAGGGAGATTTCGGCACCTCGGCAACCAAAAGCCAGTCGGTCAACGAGATCGTGTTCTCGCGGTTGCCGAGCACCGCGTTGCTCGGCGCGGTTTCCGTCGTCTTCGCCCTGGTCATCGGGCTGACCGTCGCGATTGCGGCGACTTATGTCCAGTGGAAGCCTTTGCGGGTTTTGCTGAGCCGCCTGCCGGTCCTCGGCGTTTCGCTGCCCTCGTTCTGGGTCGGTCTTCTGCTGATCCAGGTTGTGGCGTTCGGTTTGGGGTGGCTTCCGTCGAGCGGCTCGAAAGGCTGGCAGACCTTGATCCTGCCCAGCATCACGATGGCGCTGCCATCGGCGGCGATGCTGGCGCAGGTGTTGATCCGCTCCCTGAGCGATACGCTCAGGGAGCCCTACATCCAGACGGCGAAGGCGAAGGGAATATCCCATTTCGCGGTTTACACCCGGCATGCACTCAAGAACGCCGCCCTTCCGACGCTCACCATCCTGGGGCTTCTGGTCGGCGCGACCGTTACGGGGGCCGTGACCACGGAGACGGTGTTTTCGCGGGCGGGGATCGGGCGGCTGGCGCAGGAAGCCGTGCTGGCGCAGGACGTTCCCGTCGTCCTGGCCATCGTGGTGATCGCGGCCGCCGCTTTTGTCGTGGTGAATCTGATCGTCGACCTGCTCTATCTCGTCGTCGATCCCCGCGTGCGCCATGTCGAGAAAGTCACCTGAATATGGCTGAAGCAAACTCACGTCCGCGGCTGGTTGATGACGTCCATGACTGGGACGACGATTCCACACGGTCGGAAATCTGGGGGGCGAGGCTCGCCCATGCCCTGGGATTGTTGATCCGGCGTCCCGGACTCGGCATTGCGGTGCTGTTCATTCTTTTCGTCATCGTCGCGGCGGCTTTCCCGCATCTGTTCACCAGCCACGATCCCTTCGCCACTTCGCCGGCCAACAAGATACGCCCGCCTTCGCTCGACCATTTCTTCGGAACGGACCATGTCGGGCGCGATCTCTTCACCAGAGTGCTTTACGGCTCGAAACTGACGATTCAGGCGACCGTTCTCGCGATCGCGATCGCGGCTGTCGTCGGGCTGCTGCTGGGAGTGCTTTCGGGTTTTACGGGGGGAAAGGTCGATGCCGTGCTGATGCGGGTGGTCGACGTGACCCTGGCCATTCCCGCTCTTCTTCTGGCCCTCGCCATCGTCACCGCGATAGGCTTCGGCACCCTTCAGGTGGCGATCGCCGTGGGCGTGGGGAGCATCCCCGCATTCGCCCGGACCACGCGCTCGGAGGTTTTGAAGGTCAAGGCGCTTCCCTTCGTGGAGGCCGCCCGGCTTTGCGGGACCGGTTGGTGGATGATCGTGTGGAAGCATATTCTGCCGAATTCCTCCGGGCCTGTCGTCGTGCTGGCCATTCTTGAATTCGGCGGCGCCGTTCTTGCGGTTGCGGCGTTGAGCTTTCTCGGTTTCGGCGCGCAGCCCCCGGCTGCCGAATGGGGCACGCTGATTTCCGAGGGGCGCGGTTATCTCATGACCGCCCCGTGGGTTTCCCTGCTCCCCGGCCTGTTCGTCGCGCTGGTGGTGTTCAGTCTCAACCACATAGCCAAGACCCTTGAGGAGTTGCAGCGATGAGCCGCGCCGACCGGCCGCTGGTGGCGGTAGAGGATCTCCATGTCAGGTATCGGGTTCGCCTTCGGGACGTCGAGGCCGTGAGGGGCGTCAGCCTGTCCATATGGCCCGGCGAGACGGTCGCCATCGTGGGTGAATCGGGCTCGGGCAAATCCACGCTGGCCGGCGCGTTCATGGGGTTGCTGGCGAGCAACGCACGGATCACCAAGGGGAATATCGGCATCGCGGGCGACGATGTCACGCATTTCTCCGAAGCGCGCTGGCGACAACTGCGCGGCCGCACCGTCGGACTGGTTCCGCAGGATCCGATGGTCGCGCTCAACCCGACCATGCGGATCGGCCGGCAGGTCGGCGAGGTCGTGCAGCGCGTTCGCGGCTCGCGAGGCCGGGTGCTGGACGCCGACGTGCTGGAATTGCTTGAACAGGTCGGCCTGGATCAGCCCGCGCTGCGGGCGCGCCAGTATCCGCACGAGCTTTCGGGCGGTCAGCGCCAGCGGGTGCTGATCGCCATCGCGCTGGCCGGGCGGCCGCGGCTGCTGATCGCGGACGAGCCGACATCGGCGCTCGATGTCACCGTGCAGCGGCGCATTCTGGATCATCTGGAGACGCTGGTCCGTCACAACGGCATTTCCATGCTCATCATCACCCATGATCTGGGTGTTGCCGCCGATCGCGCCGACCGCGTGCTGGTCATGCAGGCCGGGCGGATCGTGGAGGAGGGGGACCCTGCCGCCGTGCTGGCCGCGCCGGCGCACGATTATACCCGCACGTTGTTGCAGGCGGCGCCCGTGCTGAGCGTGCCGCGGCGACCCGCTCCGCAAGCCCTGTCCGATTCGCAGATCCCGTCCGGTTCGCAAGTTTTGCCCCCGCGCGAGATACTGCGCTTCGATGCGGTGAGCAAGGTGTTCGAGCTGCCGGGCGCACGCGGCCGGTTCTGGCGCGGCGAGGCGCGGCGTTTTCAGGCTCTGGACTCGGTCTCCTTCAGCGTCGCGGCCGGGCAGACATTGGCCATCGTCGGCGAGTCGGGTTCGGGCAAGACCACGTCGCTGCGCGTCGCTCTGGGGCTGGAGCAGGCGAGCGCCGGCAGGGTGGTGTTCGACGGCGCAACCGATCTCTCGCGTCTGAGCTGGTCGGCGTTTCGGCCATTGCGCAAGCGCATGCAACTCGTGCAGCAAAACCCCTATGCCTCCCTCGACCCGCGCCTGACCATCTTTGAAAGCATCGTGGAGCCTTTGCGCGCTTTCGGTCTTCTCAAGGGGCCGGCTCTGGAGACCGAGGCGAGACGTCTGATCGATCAGGTGCGGTTGCCGCGCGCCGCGCTGAACCGGTTGCCGCGCGAGCTTTCCGGCGGCCAGCGCCAACGGGTGGCGATCGCCCGCGCACTGGCGCTGAAGCCGGAATTGTTGTTTCTCGATGAACCCGTATCGGCGCTCGACGTCTCTGTGCAGGCCCGGATTCTCGAACTGCTGGGGGAACTGCAACGCGAACTCGGGGTGAGCTACGTGCTCGTTTCGCACGACCTCGCGGTGGTTGCCTCGGTGGCGCATCACATCGTGGTTCTGCGCCACGGCCGTGTGGTCGAACGGGGCCCCTCGGCGCAGGTGTTCGGTCATCCTGCCGAAGCCTATACGCGCGAGTTGCTGGACGCGGCCCCCGGAAGGCGTCTCGCCCGGAAGGCCGACAGCCGGCCGGTGGCCCTGTATGCTTGAGCGGCACCGGAACATGTCCCGTTTCAATCCGGACGGGACATGTCCAGAATTCCTTGTTCTGAGCGAATCCTGAGCGACCAGATGGCATCGTTCAATCGGAAGGCGCTCTGAAGCATCGTCAAGCAAAGCGGATACTGCATTGCATGAAGAAAACACGTTAATTCAAAAGGATACAGCTTTTCTGTGTTTCGATGAAACGGAGAAGGGCTTTGAATCGAAGCTTTGGAAAGCCCGATGAGCGGGTTCGAGGTGCCATGAGTCATCAGATTGTCGAGGGCCTGATCGGCCTGCTGGGAGAAAAGCAGGTGCTTGTCGGGGAGGATGCGGCCGCCTATCTGACGGATCGGCACGGCCGCCTGCGCGGCAACGCCGTATGCGTCGCGCGTCCGGGAAGCACGGAGGAAGTCGCCGGGCTCGTTCGCCTCGCGCGCCGGTTCGGCTTTCCCGTCGTCCCGCAGGGAGGCAACACCGGATTGGTGGGGGGCGCCACGCCCGACGAGACTGGCAACGCCGTCGTGCTCTCAACGGTGCGGCTCAATCGAATTCGGAACGTGGATGCGCAGGACAACACGCTGATCGCGGAGGCGGGATGCACCTTGTCTCAGGTTCAGGCGGCGGCGCTGGACGCGGACAGGCTTTTCCCGCTGAGCCTGGGTTCCGAGGGAAGCTGCACGATCGGGGGCAATCTGTCCACGAATGCGGGCGGAACGCAGGTGCTTCACTACGGCAACACGCGCGCCCTGACGCTGGGGCTCGAGGTGGTGACGGCCGACGGCGAAATCTGGCACGGCCTCAACGGTCTGCGCAAGGACAACACCGGCTATTCCCTGCGGGATGTTTTCATCGGTGCCGAAGGCACGCTCGGCGTCGTGACCGCGGCGACCCTGAAGCTCTTTCCCCGCCCGGCTTCACAAACGACGGCATTCCTGTCGTTTGCAGGCATTCATGCCGTGATCGGCTTCTTCGATCGCGCGCGGGCGCATCTCGGCCCCTCGCTGACCGCATTCGAGCTTGTTTCCGGTCTCCTCTACAAGCTGGTGGAAAGCAACGTGCCGGAACAGCCGCTGCCCCTGCCGGCATCCGCTGCGCACTGGTACGTGCTTCTGGAAATCTCGGGCGTCGACGGCGAGGAGCAGGTCAGGGAACGTCTTGCGGCCCTTGTCGGTCCGGCGATCGAGCGGCAACTGGTGCTTGACGCGGTGGTCGCGGACAGCCCGGCCAAGACCGGATCGTTATGGCGTCTTCGCCATGGAGCGCTCGGGGAGGCGCAGAGAAGAGACGGCCCTACCATCAAGCACGACATCGCGCTGCCCGTCTCGCGCATCCCGGATTTTCTCGATGCCGGCGCCCGGCGTCTGAACGAGCATACGCCCGGCATTCGTCCGTTGGTGTTCGGCCATCTGGGCGATGGCAATCTTCACTTCAATCTGGCGCGCGCACCGGGCCAATCCCCGGAGGAACTGCTGCGTCACGAAGAAGCGTTGCATGAAATTACCTATGACACGGTTCATCAGCATGGCGGGGCCATCAGCGCCGAGCACGGGATCGGACAGGTCAAGCGACATGTTCTGCCGCGTTACAAGGATCCCGTGGCGTTGAAGCTGATGAAGAAAATCAAGCTCGCCCTCGATCCCGAAGGTCTTTTCAACCCCGGAAAGGTGCTCTGAAACCATGCCGTCGTCCCAGGAGTTTCCGGATGTGCTTTCTTCGTCCGTGCGAAACGTTTCGCTTTCTCCCATCGCCAAGGCCGGCCAAAGCGCGGCGAGACTGATCGGCGAAGGACGTGACGTCATCACCCTGACAGCGGGAGAACCGGATTTCGATACCCCGGATGCGATCAAGCGCGCCGCGATCGATGCGATCCTGTCGGGGAAGACGAAATATACCCCGACCAGCGGCACCGGAGCGCTTCGCCAGGCCATTGCGGATCATTACGCGCGCAGACTGGGGCTGGATTTCTCCAGTGACGGGGTGATCGTCTCCAACGGAGTCAAACAGGTCATCTACAATGCTTTCAGGGCCACGCTGGACCCCGACGACGAAGTGATCCTCCCAAGCCCGTATTGGCCGACTTTTTCCGGTTCGATACGCCTCAACGGCGGAAAGGTCGTGGCGGTGCCGACCGCGCGGGAAGAGGATTTTCTGTTAACGGGAGCCCGGCTCGAAAGCGCCATAACCTCCGGAACGAAGTGGCTCGTCATCAATTCGCCGAACAATCCGACCGGTGCGGTCTACGGCGAATCCCGATTGCTTGAGCTTGCCGATATCCTTCGCCGGCACCCCCGCGTTCTGATCCTGATAGATGAAATCTACGACCACATCACTTTCAATCCCGACGGGTCGCGCGGGCTTCTCGGTGTCGCGCCGGACCTCCGCGCGCGCACGCTGATCGCCAACGGCGTATCCAAAACGTATGCAATGACCGGATGGCGGATCGGTTGGGCGGTTGCGCATGCCAGATTGATCAAGGCGATGGAGGCGGTGCAGTCGCAGGTTTCCTCAGGGCCGTCTTCCATCGGCCAGGCGGCGGCGCTTGCCGCTCTCTCGGGAGCGGCGGACGATTTCCTCGACTCGTCCCGCCAGGCGTATCGGGAGCGCGCCGCGTTCGTCGTCGACAACTTCAACGCCATTGACGGCTTGTCGGTGCATCCCCCGCGCGGGTCCTTCTTCGCGTGGATCGACTGCTCCGCCACGTTGGGTAAATATCGTCCCGATGGAAAGAAATTGCTGAACGATCAGGATGTCGCGGACTGGATTCTTGAAAATGGCGTGGCGTTGGTGCCCGGTCACGCCTACGGGCAGTCGCCTTTCCTGCGGCTGTCCTTTGCCGCGAGCCTGAACGACCTCCGGCGGGCGCACCAGCGTATCGCCGACGCCCTGTCGGTGCTGGAAAAAGACGCGCCCGCGGAGAGCGACGTCGCCTGAGGTTTTCCCGCTCTTTATACGATGTGCTGACGATCTCGCGCTTGCCGCTCTCCGCAGGTGCGGGATTGCCGCTTCCGCCGGTCCCGTTTCTTGCGGATATCAGTCCGACCAAGGTCGCATTGCGCGATCTTTTCCCCGCGCGTTTGATGGAGCGGTTGCTTCTGTAACTTATGCGCTGTCGGGGCAGGGGGGGCCGGATGCCGGATCGCGCTTCACGCAACGCGGAATGCGGGTTCGATCGTGGTTCGACGAAACGTGGAAACGCCGTCGTGCGATCCTGCCTGTCATGGATGCGGTGGGTGTGGATTGTTCCGCCGGTAATCGCCCGTGTCGCAATGGCCGATGGGCATGGCCCCTCGCTTGCCGGATGTGCGCCGATCCCGGCGGACGGCGACCGGCTGGCGTGCTACGACGCGCTTGCGCGTGATCGGGCGGGCGTGAGCTTCTCCGGCTTCGGCAACGGCGCGACCGGCATTTTCGAGACCTTCGGTCCGGCCGTTCTCATTTACGAAAGCGACGATGTGATCCTCGTCCTTTATCTTGAGGACGACGCGGGCAGGCTTGTCCAAAATCTTCATCTCGGCGGGCAGGGCGAGGGGCGCTACCGGCTCCCCGGACCCGGACGCTACCGGGTGCAGGTCGACGCCTCGGGCGGCTGGCGGGTTCGTGTGGCGGAGACCGCGCCATGACGCTGGCCGCCCGCCTTGCTCTTGCAATCGGCGTTCCGCTCGTCGCGCTCGTCGCCCTTGCGGGCGTTGGATCGCTGCTGCTGCGCACGGAGGAATGGACCCACAGCCGCATCGAAAAGGCCGCGCGGCAGATCGCCGTGCTGGAGCGGCTGCTCGCGGACGCCAACCGGATGGCGCTCGACACGCTGCTCGCCCCCGATCCCGAGGCGGCGCGCGCCGCGCTGGCCGAGGCCGAGCTCGACGCGATGCAGGATCTTGGCGTGCTGGACCAGCTTACCGAGGAAGAAATCGCCTTTGTGAGCGACGACGAGCGCGATGAGGAGGCGCGCGAGCGTGAGCGCCCCGCCGCGCTGCGCGCGGGAATCCGCCGTATGACGGCATCGCTCGGCCGCATCGCGGAGCTTCGCCGCTCAGGCGCCGGGACTGCGGAAGCGGGCGCGCCGCTTGCCGAACTCGAAGGGGCGCGGCGGAATTTTCGCGGGCTGGTGGAAGAAGCGCTGACCGACGAGGCCGGCGAAGTCGAAACGGCGCGCGCGGGCCGTGCCGCGCTCCGGGACAGGCTGGCGTGGATCGCGCTCGCGCTCGTCGTGGCGGCGGTCGTGGCGGCGTCGGCGCTGGGGCTGTCGATCGCCCGCCGGGCGGGGCGGAGTTTCCGGCAGCAGCGCGCCGCCGTGTCGCGGATGGGGGACGGGCATCTCGACACCCGCGTTTCTCCGGTGCCGGAAGACGAGGCCGGCGTTGTCTCGCGGGCGGTGAACGGCATGGCGGAATCGCTCGAGCGCGCCGCCTTGCGCCAGCATGAGGAACAGCGCCGGCTGGCCGGGATACTGGAGCGCCGGAGTGCGGAACTCGAACTGTCCAACGCCCGGCTGCGCGAGGTCGACGCGACCCGGCGGCGCTTTCTGGGGGATATCGGCCACGCCCTGAAAACGCCTCTCGCGGTTGCGCGCGGCACGGTGGAGAACGCCCGCACGGGCCTGGAGCGGCAGGGCAGGGGAACGGCGCCGCTCGACGCCGCGCTCGACGCCATCGACGAAGTGGCCGGGCGGGTGTCCGAATTGCTCACGCTCGCGCGCGCGGAGGACGGACGCCTTTGCCGGGTGCTGGAGCCGGTGGAACTTTACGATTTTCTCGACAACAGGCTGGCGTCGCTGCGCGCCTTGCCGGGAAGCGAGCGGGTCCGCTTCCGCTACGCCGGCGACGAGCCGGTGGTGGTCCGGGCCGATCGGCGGGAATTGCAGCGCGCGTGCGATGCGCTGCTGGAGAACGCGCTCGACCACGCCGGGCCGGATGCGCCCGTCGATGTCGTGCTGGAGGCCGACGGGCCGGAAGCCCGCATCGCCGTTCGCGACGGCGGCCGGGGCATTCCCGAACCCTTGCTGGAGCGGGTCTTCGAGCGCGACGTGAGCGGCAGGGGAGGCACGGGCATCGGGCTTTCCATGGCGCGCGGGCTGGTGCTGGGACTTGGCGGGACGCTGACGATCGGGTCGGGTCGCGCTGGCGGCACGGAGGTGCTGATCCGGCTGCCGCGCGTCGGCGAGGAAACGGAGGAGAGCGCGGCATGACCATACTGGTGATCGAGGACGATCCTCGCATTGCGCAGGTGGTGGAGGACGCCTTTCTGGGCGGCGGCTGGCAGGTGGAGCGATGCGGCAGCGGCGAGGAAGGTCTCGACAGGGCGGCGGCCGACAGGTTCGACGCCATCGTGCTCGATGTGCTCCTGCCCGTCTATTCGGGCTTCGAGGTCTGCCAGCGGCTGCGTGAGCAGGGCGTGACGACGCCGATCCTGATGCTGACCTGCCGCGACCGGGACGAGGACATCGTGCGGGGCCTGCGCCTCGGCGCCGACGACTACATGACCAAGCCCTTTTCGACCGCCCAGTTGACCGCGCGGGTGGATGCGCTGGTGAGGCGGGCCACGGGCTTCGCGCGCGGGCGCCAGCTTCGCGCCGGGCCGGTGGTTCTCGATCAGAAAAGCCGGAAGGTGTCGGTGGGCGAATACGTCATTCCGCTCACGGCGAGGGAATTCGCGCTGCTCGAATTCTTCATGCAGCACGCCGGCAGGGCCGTCACCCGCGAGACCCTGCTCGGGCGCGTCTGGGGCGACGACGACTGCCATACGCCCAATGTCGTGGACGTCTATGTCTCCTACCTCCGCCGGAAGCTCGCCCGCAGCGGCGCGGGCATACGGCTTCGCACGGTGAGGGGCTACGGCTACATCCTCGACGAGCCGGTCGGCCATTGATTCCGCGTCTGTCGCCGGCGGGCGGCATACGACCAAGGTCCCCCCTCGTTTCAGGAAATTCTCAGACGGGCCTCAGCCCGCTCTCAGGCCCGGGTGCTAGCCTCCCTTCATTGGAACCGGAGAAAACCGGTCCGTATGTCTGGGAGGAAAACGATGAAGCGCAAAGCGACGCTCGTGGCGGCCGCCAGCTTTCTGGCGCTCGCGCTCGCGGCACCCGCCATGGCGGATGTCGGGTGGAATGATATCCGCAATGATGCGGAGACGACGGAAGACGTGCTGATGTACGGCTTCGGGCCGAAGGTGCAGCGTTTCAGCCCGCTCGACGCCGTCAATGTCGAGACGGTGAAGAGCCTTGTCCCGGCGTGGTCGTTCTCCTTCGGCGACGAGCGCCAGCGCGGTCAGGAGGCGCAGGCCATCGTCAAGGACGGCGTGATCTACGTCACGGCCTCCTACAGCCGCATGTTCGCTCTCGATGCGAAGACCGGCCGCAAGCTGTGGCAATACACCGCCCGCCTGCCGGAGGGAATTCGCCCCTGCTGCGACGTGATCAACCGCGGCGCGGCGATCTACGGCGACAAGGTTTACATGGGGCTGCTCGACGCCTCGATCGTCGCCCTGGACCGCAAGACGGGCAAGGTCGCCTGGCACAAGCGTTTCGGCGACTACAAGGTCGGCTACACGATCACCGGCGCTCCCACGATCATCCGCGACAGGGAAACGGGCCGCGACCTGCTGATCCACGGCTCGTCCGGCGACGAGTTCGGCGTGGTGGGCCAGCTTTTCGCCAGAGACCCGGAGACGGGCGAGGAAATCTGGATGCGGCCGTTCGTCGAGGGCCACATGGGCCGCTACATGGGCAAGGACAGCACGCCGACCGGCAACCCGGACGCGCCGTCCTGGCCGCGCGACAAGAACGGACAACTCGTGGAGGCGTGGAGTCATGGCGGCGGCGCGCCGTGGCAATCCGCCTCGTTCGACGAGGAAACGAACACGATCGTCGTCGGCGCCGGCAATCCCGCCCCGTGGAACGGCTGGGCGCGCTGGCCGGGCGACAGCCTGTTCACGTCGGGGCAGGCTTATGTCAATCCTTCGAACGGCGAGCTGATCGGATTTTATCAGCATACACCGAACGATACGTGGGATTTCTCCGGCAATAACGAGATCATTCTTTTCGATTACAAGGATAAGGACGGCAAAACCTTCAGGGCGGGCGCCCACGCGGACCGCAACGGCTTCTTCTACGTGACGGATGTCGACGCGCTGTCGAAGCGCGGCGGCGAGATCAACCGCCCCACGGCGCTGCTGAACGCCTTCCCCTTCGTGGACGGGATCACGTGGGCCAAGGGCATCGATCTTGAAACCGGCCGTCCGATCGAGGTCGAGGGTCAGCGTCCGCCTCCGCCCGCCGAGGGCGAGACCAAGGGAACCGTCGCGCAGATCTCGCCGCCGTTCCTGGGCGGCAAGAACTGGAACCCGATGTCCTACAGCCCCGAGACCGGCCTTTTCTACATCCCCGCCAACCACTGGCAGGAGGATTTCTGGGCGGAGAAGGTGAGCTACACGCCCGGCGCCGCCTATCTGGGCATGGGTTTCACCATCAAGAAGAAGTTCGAGGACCACGTTGGCATCCTGCGCGCCATGGACCCCGCGACGGGCGAAGTGAAGTGGGAGCACAAGGAGGAGATGCCGCTCTGGGCCGGCACGATGACCACCGCCGGCGGGCTGGTGTTCACCGGCACCTCGGACGGTTACTTCAAGGCGTTCCACGCCGAGACGGGCGAGGAACTGTGGAAGTTCCAGACGGGCTCGGGCATCGTTTCCTCTCCCGTCACCTGGGACATGGACGGCGAGCAGTACATCGGCATCGCTTCGGGATACGGCGGCGCGGTGCCGCTCTGGGGCGGCGACCTCGCCAAGATGACGCGCAACGTGAGTCAGGGCGGGTCGTTCTGGGTGTTCAAGCTGTCCGATATCAAGCAGGCCCGGAAGTAGACGGACGCGCAAGAAAACAGATGCGGAAGCAAACGGAGATGCCGGGGCGTTTCCCGATCGTTCGTGACGGCCAAACGCTCCGCTTTCCTTCCCCGCCGTTGTGAGGCAATCATGAAAATGCTCGTCATCGCCTTTGTTGTCGCGCTCGCGCCGTTCGCCGCATCGGCCGAGGAAAAATTCTGGAGTTACGACGGGCCGGAGCCCGGCCCCGACGGCGTGGTGGTGATCAACGGCTGCCGCATCGAGCCCGGAACCAGGTGTCCCGGCGCGGATCTGCGCCACGCCGATCTCAGGGGCAAGAACCTTGCGGGCTCGGACCTGAGCGGCGCGCGGCTCACCCGCGCCAACCTCACCGACGCCAATCTGCGCGGCGCCAACCTCGACGGCGCCGACATGAGGGCCGCGAAGCTGGAGCGCGCATTCCTGCAAGGCAGTACGGCGCGCCGGGCCGACATGCGCGGCGCGAATTTCGAACACGCCCGCGCGGCGGGGTCGGACTGGTCCCACGCCGATCTCACCGCCGCCGATCTCGAAATGCTCCAGGGCAGCAAGATCAACCTGCAAGGCGCCGATCTGACGGACGCCAACCTTCAGGAAACCAAGCTCTACAACGCCAATCTGGCCCAGGCCACGCTCGAGGGAAGCGTCCAGACGTTCACGATCTTTCAGGATAGCTGGATGAAGGACTGCCGGGGCTGCCCCGTCAACTGGTAGGACGTGATGCGGTCCCGCCCGCCGGCCCGCACCGACGGGCCGGCGGGCTTTCGGGGCAAGCTCACTTGATGTCGATCTCGCCCGACAGCTTCGCCAACGAAAAGCGGCCGAGGCGGACGTCGAGGCCGATCCGCCATACGCCCGGCAGGGGCAGGACAAGATCGTCGATCCGCCAGATGCCGTCCGCACCGAGCGTCGCTTCATGCGTCATGCGCTCGATGCCCCGGTCGGGGCGGCTTGCGCCGAGTACGACGCCCAGCGGCGTCAGGGGCAGCATGTCGCCATCCGAGAGGACGATTTCCACCGTTGCCGGTCCGGCGGTTCCGGGCGTGACGGTGATATCGGCCATGACTTCGGACGTATGGATATGGAGATGCGCCGCCGCGGGCAGCGCCGCCGCCTGCGCGAGCGCACGGGGCGGCGGGGTGAAGCGCCAGCCCGCCGCCAGGCCGAGAATGGCGATGGCAAGCACGATTTCAGTGCCGACGACAACCCGCAGCCGGCGGATTTCCACCGCCGCTCCCCGAAGGGCTGGCGCGGTCAGGAACCATCGGTTCCAGGCGGCAAGCGTCAGGAGAAGCGCCAGAAGCGCGAGTTTCGCGGCGAGGATCGCGCCGTAGGCGGTCGACCAGCCGTCCGGGCGGGGGCCGAGCTGGACCAGCGCCAGCGCGAGGCCGGAGCCCGCGAGCGGCACGACCGCGAAGGGAATGATGTCGGAAAAGCGCTTCAGGGCGGCAGCGCCGTCCCTGCGCCGCAGCCAGAGCGTCAGCGGCAGCAGCGCGCCGAGCCAGAAGGAAAGCGCGGCGACATGCAGGAACACGGCCGGCCGCGTCATCCATTGCGGCGCGGCCGCGCTGGCGTGGCCGCTGGACGCGTAGGCGGCGGCCAGCACGGCGACGGCCGCGAAGGCCAGCCGCTTCACCCTTGAAGCCGTCAGGGCGAGGCCGGCCGCGATCATCGCCAGCGCGGTCGTCCGGCCGAAGCTCGTTGCCGCGCCGGCCGCCCACGGGGCGGGGGTCAGGAGCGATGCGACCGGCGTTCCGAGCGCATCCGCGCCGTGCAGACCGAGCGCGAGAGGCGTCGTCAGCAGGCCCAGCCAGATGAGCCCGCGCACGGGCCGCCTCGCCTCCGCCGGCAGGCCGGCAAGCGCGCCGAAGAGGGCGCCGCCGATGCCGAGCAGCAGGCCGGCGGACATCAGGAACCTGGCGGCCCACAGCAGGCCGGCGACCAGCGGATCGCTCGCGGCGACGGCGGCCGCGCCCGTCGCCACGCCGATCGAAAAGACGAGCGATCCCGCGACCGGATGACCGTCGTCGGAGGCGACGCGCCATGTCAGCACATGGGTGCCCCGTGCAAGAGCGGCGAAGGGAATGCGCAGTTCCCGCGCGCCGGAAACGGCGCGCGTCAGGTCGCTGTCGGACCCGTCCGGCCCGATCAGCCGGATGGAGAGCGGGGAGACGGGCTCGTTGAAGCTCAGGAGCGCGGCATCGGGGGCGACATCGAGAACCGCGTTTTCCGCGGGAGAGACGCCCGTCAGCACCGCATGGGCGAAGGCCGGCAGCGGCAGCATGAGCAGCAGGGCGACAAGGAACCAGTGCGGACGGTTGAGAATGGCGGGCATGGCGTTCCTGTCCTCGAAGCCGGGGAAGTCGGGGCCGCGATGCCGCCCCGGCGCATCAGGCCGAAAGGCGCGGGCGCTTCTCGGAAAAACCTGATGCGACGGAGCGGCGGCGCGTTTCAGCCGCTACCGGGCGATCAGTGGGCCGGTTTCTTCGCGCGCAGGGTCACGCCGGGAGCGGGGAAATCCGCCTCCTCGCCGCCCGTGGTGTCGATCCAGGCCTCTTCGCCGCCGGCGCATTCCTGCACCACCGGGAAGTGGAGCGCCTTGTCGACCGGCAGATCGCCGGCGAAGGTGCCGCGGAAGATGAACTCGTCATACCATTCATCGGGCAGGTTGCCGCCGGACCAGACGATTTCCCTGACGCCCTCGGTCACTTGCTTGCCGTGGCTGTCGTAGGCGTTCTTGTATGGGCCGGTGAGGGTTTCCAGCTTCCAGCCGACCTTGGGCATCGGTTTCACGTTGAAGAAGCCCTCGGGGATCCGGACGTGAACCGTATGTGTGGCCTTGCCCGCGCAGCCGTGCGGCACGCGCAGGACGGCGCGGTAGGTCGAGCCGACGGCGGCCTCCCGCTGCTCGAAGGTGACATGGGCTGCCGCCGGGACGGCGGATGCGAAAAGAGCGGCGGCAATGGCGGCACCGGTGAATTTGCGGATCATCAATCGATCTCCGGATTGTCGTGAAAGGAGTGGCGGGCCTGTCCCGCCGGTTCGGTCGATACGCACCCGGAAGCTTTCCGCATCTCGCCGAAACGCGAGAAGCCTCCATGGTTTTGATCTTGAGCGCGTTCCTGTCGATCGAAATCCGGGGGTGCGCGTGGCCGGCCGTTGCCTTTCACGGTGCGATGCGTGCGCAGTTGGGATAGCGCCGCCGGCACGATTTTTCCGGCAAGCCGCAATACCGTCGAGAAGGGCGGGGCGGCGGGGGGAAGCAGCCCGCCGCCGCACAGCGACGCTCCCGGACAGAGATAGATGGGCCGGCCCTTGTCGTCGGTCTCGCCCGTCGCGGTGCAAATGGTCCAGCCGACGCCCGTCTCGTGACCGGACAGCCGCAGTTCCGTGACCGTGCGCGAGATCTGGTGCATCGGCGCCAGCAGCGACTGGAGCCATATCGCCAGCACGGCAAGAACCAGCCCTGCCTCGCGCATCCCGATACGCGGGATCGCGCCGCTTCCGCTCCGCCGTGCGGGAAAGCGCCCGTTCCTGCGGCCGCCGATATGCGGACTGGCCCGGTATCTTACCTGAAGCATGGCTGTTCCGGCGTTCGTGAGAGATCGCCGGGCGCGGTGCGGGCCGGCATGGCCTCGCCCCGCCGCCCGCGCGCCCGTGATGACGCGCGACGATCCGCTTGAAGACGTCGGGGAACGCTATCCGCCGGTAGCCCTCGGGATGAGGCTGAATCCGGCCGTGACGCTTCGTCCCGCGCGGCGTCAGGTCCGCGGGTGCGCGCTGGTCAGGCCGGAAGGGGAGGCGCGCGCGGCTGGCCGGTGTCGGCCTGGATGCGGGACCAGAAGCGCTCGGGCGTCG
The DNA here is from genome assembly GCF_050946405.1 of Pseudochelatococcus sp. Lineage (NCBI taxonomy): Bacteria > Pseudomonadati > Pseudomonadota > Alphaproteobacteria > Hyphomicrobiales > Chelatococcaceae > Pseudochelatococcus > Pseudochelatococcus sp. The sequence goes on along the minus strand of NZ_JBMNUS010000007.1, from coordinate 209,853 downwards.
GCGCGAAGCCGACGGTGAACACGACCGGGCTTAAAATGGCGAGAATGGTGGAAGAAGGCGGCGGCGCGAGGCCGTTCTTGCCGATCCCGTGCGCCGGGCAGATCTTTATCGGCGCGCTGTCGCCGTTGTCATCCGCGGCGGCCTGCGTGCAGATCGACCAGTCGACGCGCGCGACGATTCCCGCCTCGGCGAGATCCGTCACGAGGCGGGAGACCTGATGCATCGGCGCAAGCAACGACAGCAGCCAGATCGCCAGCACGGCAAATGCCATGCCGACTTCCCGGCCGATGATGCTGCGCGCCATGGTCAAGATGCTTTTCCCCCCGAACGGGGAGCATACTCAAAAGCGTGGCGTCAGACAATCGGATGAGCGCGGCCGCATCAACCTTTGTTCTGCGCGCGGAAAAACGTCCATTCCTCGATGACGCGGCCGTCGGGCAGATGGCAGTAGCCGGCGTCGCCCGCCGCTTCCCTGCGAATCTCGACGCGCCCGCCCACGCTCTCGCAATAGACGGAGGCGGGGTTCGCCAGGCCGATGCCGTGTTCTTCCTGCGCGGCGCACGCCGCGAGAGGCAGGAACGCGGCCGTGAGAAGGGCGGCTTTCATTGCGGTTTCCTCCATGCCGGATGCCGGGGACGGGCCGGCGGACCGGTTATCGCGCGATTCGGGATCGGGCATCCGCACCTTATCGTCCCATCGCGTAGAATTCCTCATTCGGACGGATGCTCGCGACGTTCGCCAGCCGGTTCGACAGGCCGAAGAAGGCTGCGATGGCGGCGATGTCCCACGCGTCGTCTTCGGTGAAGCCGTGTTCCTTCAGCGTCGCGATGTCGGTTTCGCCGACCGCGAAGGCGCGCGTGGCGACTTTCATCGCGAAGTCCAGCATCGCCATCTGGCGCGGCGTGATGTCCGCCTTGCGATAGTTGACGGCGATCTGGTCGGCGACATGCGGGCTCTTCGCGCGGATGCGCAGGATCGCGCTGTGCGCGACCACGCAATACAGGCATTGGTTGGCGCTGCTGGTCGCAACCACGATCATCTCGCGTTCCGCCTTGGTGATCGGGCCGGTCTTCTCCATCAGCGCATCATGATAGGCGAAGAAGGCGCGGAACTCGTCGGGCCGGTACGCCAGCGCCAGGAACACATTCGGTATGAAGCCCGACTTTTCCTGTACGGCGAGGATGCGCTCGCGGATATCATCCGGCAGGTTCGCGATGTCGGGCACGGGAAAGCGGCTGACGGCGGGCGTGGTCATGGGCGGTTCCTCCGGATGGACGGGCTGCGGCAGGCGCGCCCGACTTTTTGTTTCAGAAGACGTTCCTACAGCATTTCCATGCTTCGTTGAAACGTGGAAATGCCGTAACTTCCTGATTTGAAGTGTTTTCCGCAGGCAGGATTTGGCCGTGCAGCGCCGCCTGCGGCTTCAGGTGATTTGCAGCGAGCCCCTGGCTGCCATCAGGAGATCGACGACATCCGGCGCGGTGATGATTTCGTAGTCCGGGACCATCTGTTCGGCGGTGAAGCCGTTGTGGAGCATGCACGAGGCGCAGATCGCGATGCGCCCGCCCCGCGCGAGGAAATCGGCCAGCAGGTCCGCCACGGGGACGAAGGGCTTGCCGATATCCATGCCCGCCGTGGCTTCGGGCAGGCCGAGTTCCACGGCGTCGACCATCAGGAGGACGACGGCGCCGTGCCCCTTGTTCAGCGCGTTGACGGCCATGGTGAAGGCGACGGTGACTTTCGCCGGGTTGGACTTGCCGTCGAAGATGGTGGCGACGAAATCGGCGGGTTTCATTTCAGGGCTCCCGTGCTGGTGAAGGCCGGCCCGCCGGTGGCCGCGCAGAGCGTGGTGACGGCGGCATGCTGGCTGAGAAAGGTCTGGCCGGTGAGGCGGGTGAGAAAATCCGTTCGCCGGAGGCGATCCATGACCGGCCCCTTCACCTCGGAGAGATGAAGGGCGATCCCGGCTTCCGCGAGGCGACGATTGATCTCTTCGAGGCTGTCGAGCGCGCTGGCGTCGATCTCGTTGACGGCCGGGCACATCAGGATGACATGGCGGATATCGGGCCGTTCCGCGACGAGCGCCGCGATCCTGTCTTCCAGATAGCGGCTGTTGGCGAAATAGAGGCTCTCGTCCACGCGGATCGACAGGATGTGAGGCTCGGTGATGACCGCGTGGCGCGCGACGTTGCGGAAGTGCTCCGTTCCCGGCACCCGGCCGACGACCGCCACATGCGGCCGGCTCGTGCGGTAGAGGTGCAGGAAAAGCGACAGCCCCACGCCGGCGACGACGCCCGGCTCCACGCCCCACAGCAGCGTGACGAGGATCGTCGCGGCCATCGCGGCGAAATCCGTCTTCGAATAGGCGAGGACGCGGCGGATCGCCCGAAGGTCCACCAGCGACAGCACCGCGACGATGATGGTGGCGGCGAGCGTCGCGCGCGGCAGATCGGCGAGCAGGGGCGTCAGGAAAAGCGCGGCGAGCGCGATCCCCAGCGCGGTGAACGCGCCCGCGGCCGGTGTCTCGGCGCCGGCGTCGAAGTTGACGACGGAGCGGGCGAAGCCGCCCGTTACCGGATAGCCCGACGACAGGCCCGCGGCGATATTGGCGAAGCCCAGCCCGATCAGTTCCTGATCCGGCGCGATCCGCTGCCGCCGTTTCGCTGCCAGCGTGCGGGCGACGGACACGGATTCGACGAAGCCGACAAGGCTGATGAGAAAGGCCGGAACGGCGAGGGCCGAAAGCATGTCGAGTGAGACATGCGGCAGGGCCGGCGCCGGCAGTCCCCGCGGGATCGCGCCGACGAGCGCCACGCCTTGCGCGCCCAGATCGAGGCGGTTCGCCAGCAGGATCGTCACCGCCACGGCGAGGATGGGCGCCGCCCGCGTGGCGATGTCCGCCGGCCGGTTCGCGAGGCCGAGGCCGATGAGCAGCGGTTTGAGCCGGCTGCGGGCGACATGAAGGAACGCAAGCACGCCGAGGCCGATGGCGAGGGTGATCGGGTTGGTCCCGGCCGCGTCGGCGGCGAGCGCCGCGACGATGCCGGGCAGCGTGTCGCCGCCGGCGGGAACGCCGAGCAGGTGGTGCAACTGACTGGCGGCGATCAGGATGCCCGAGGCGGTGATGAAGCCGGAAATCACCGGATGGCTGAGGAAATCGGCCAGGAAGCCGAGCCGGAAAAGCCCCATCAGCACCAGCATCGCGCCCGACAGGAAGGCGAGCAGGATCGCCGCGGCGAGATAGTCGGCGGTGCCGCGCGCCGCGATCTCGCCGACGGCGGCCGCCGTCATCAGCGACACCACGGCGACGGGGCCGACGGCGAGCGTGCGGCTGGAGCCGAACGGCGCGTAGGCGACGAGCGGCAGGATCGAGGCGTAAAGGCCGACTTCCGGCGGCAGGCCGGCCAGCATCGCATAGGCCAGCGATTGCGGAATCAGCATGACGGTCACGATGACGGCCGCCACCAGATCGCTGGCGAACGTCGCGCGGTCGTAGGTCCGCGCCCATGCGAGGATCGGCAGGAAGCGTGCGGGGCCGCCGGCCATGTCCGTGTTCGCCGAGGCTGTGTTCGCCGAGGTTGTGTTCGCCATGTCGTCGTTCGCCATGTCCGCGCCCGTCTCCCGATCAGGCCGGCGACGAGGGTGCGCCGGCGGTCCTGCGCATCAGACGCGCGAGAGCGATGCCGGCGATCATCGCGGCCACGAAGATCAGGGCGCTGGTCTTGCCCAGCCCGAGCGCCGGGATCGAGCCGCCGGGGCAGAAGCCGGCGATGCCCCAGCCGATGCCGAACAGGGCGGAACCCGCGAGCAGCGGCATGTCGATCCCGCGCCTCGACGGCAGATGGAACGCCGTGTCCAGCAGCGGTCGCGGGCGCTTCAGCGCGAGGCGGTAGCCGACAGCCGTCACGGCGAGGGCGCCGCCCATGACGAAGGCGAGCGAGGGGTCCCACGCGCCGGCGAAATCGAAGAAGTTGAGCACCTTCGCCGGGTTGATCATGCCGGAGACGGCGATGCCCGCGCCGAAGACGAGCCCGGCGACGAGGGCGGAAAGAACGCGCGTCATCAGAAGCCTCCGAGGATATGCCGGATGACGAAGACCGTCACGGCGGTCGTCGCCATGAAGACGAGGGTCGCCGCGATGGAGCGAGCCGACAGCCGCGCGATGCCGCACACGCCATGCCCCGAACTGCAACCGGAGCCGAAGCTGACGCCGACGCCGACGATCAGGCCGCCGACAATGAGCCACGGAGCCGGAACGGGGCTCTCGAAAGCGATGGCCGCGTCGCCGGCGAACGCCATGATCAGCGCCGGCGCGGCAATCGCGCCGGCGAAGAAAGCCGCGCGCCATGCCCAATCCGCCGCACGGGGCGGCAGCAGGCCGGACAGAATGCCCGAGATGCCGGCGATGCGCCCGTGCGTGGCCATGAGGATCACGGCGGCGAGGCCGATGAGCGCGCCGCCGAGAAGCGAGGCGAGGGGGGTGAATGCGGTCATGGTTCAGTCCCGATCGATCTCGTCCCACGCCGCCCCGGCCAGCAGATCGAGCGGGATCTTGAGATAGCGCCGGCCGTTGGCTTCGGGGGCGGGAAGACGGCCGCCGTTCATGTTGACTTGCAGCGCATGCAGGATGAGCTTCGGCATCGCCAGCGTGCGGTCGCGCGCCTCCCGCGCGGCGGCGAACGCCTCTTCCGTCCCGTATCGCGTCAGGTGCACGTTCGCCGCCTTCTGCTGCGCGACGGTCGATTCCGACCTGGGCTCGCGCCCGCCGGGCTGGTAGTCGTGGCCGGTGAAGAGGCGCGTCTCGTCGGGCAGGGCGAGGATCGCCTGGATCGACCGCCACAACACCCGCGCGTCGCCGCCGGGAAAATCGGCCCGCGCCGTGCCGCTGTCGGGCATGAACAGCGTGTCGTGAACGAAGGCGGCGTCGCCGATCACATAGGTGATCGAGGCCAGCGTGTGACCGGGCGAGAACATCACCCTCGCGTCGATGTTGCCGACGTTGAAGGTATCGCCGTCGGCGAAGAGCCTGTCCCACTGCGAGCCGTCGGCGGGAAAGTCCGGCCAGTTGTAGAAGCCTTTCCAGAGCTTCTGGACCTCAGTCACCCTCTCGCCGATGGCAGTCGGCGCGCCGGTCTTCTCCTTGAGATAGCGAGCGGCCGAGAAATGGTCGGCGTGCGGATGCGTGTCGAGAATCCACGCGACCGCGTAGCCCTTCTCCCGGATGAAGTCCAGCATGCGATCGGCGTTTGTCGTGGCCGTCTGGCCCGACTTCTCGTCGAAATCAAGAACCGGATCGACAATGGCGCATTGCTTCGTCCGGGGATCGGCGACGACATACTGGAACGACCAGGTGCGGGGGTCGAAGAAGCCGGCGACTTCGGGTGTTCCGGGCATGGATGCTTCCTTTTCGACTGCTGTTTTTTTCGGGGTCGTCTTGACGGGTGGATCAGCGGCCGTTTTCGGTCAGCCAATCGACCGCGCGCGAAAGGTCGAAACCGCGTTCGGACCCGAAAGGGATGAGATCTTCCCTGGCCATGCGGCCATCCAGAACCTCGCCGATGGCCCACAGGATCAGGGAACGCGAGCCGGAGCGGCAAAAGGCGAGCGCCGGCCCCCGGCTTTCCGCCAGCGTTTGCTGGAACGCGCGAACCGTCGCTTCCGTGATGTCCGGGCCGGATACGGGAATATGGACGCTCTCGACCGCTGCCCGCGCCGCCGCGGCGGCGATCGCGGCGGCGTCCGGCTGAAAGAGCGCCTCGCCGTCGGGCCTGTTGTTGACGATGGTCGCGTATCCCGCCCGCGCCAGTTCCGGGACGTCCTTCGGGCCGATCTGCCCGCATACGGCGAAACGTTCGTTGATCGTGACAGGTTCCACTGACGCTCTCTCCATCGCATCCGGCGTGCAATGGAGAGGTAAATTACATTGCAATAAAATGCAATCGAAAAAATTTAACATAAGGCGCGCGACGCCGGGCGGCGTAGTATTTACTTTTCGGGTCAGGAAATGTAACAGGTGCTACAGAAGGGGCAGCTATCTTATCAAGGGCGCGCATGGCCGAACCGGGTGGTGCTTCACCGATCAGGAAACGCGATGTCTTCAGCGACCGCTACGCGCGCCGGCGCGAGATGCTCTCGCCGTCCTACAGGCGGGTGGCCGCGTTCATCGACGCCAACCGGCTGGCGGTGCTGACGTCCTCGGCCGCCGATCTGGCGCGGGAGATCGGCACGTCGGATGCGACCGTCATTCGCGCGGTGCAGGCTTTGGGCTTCGGCGGGCTTCACGACCTGAGGAACGAAATCGCCGCATCCTACGGCAAGCGCGATACGCCCGTCGAAAACTTGCAGCGGACGCTGGCCGACACGTCGGAAAGTGTCGAGGCGGCGCTGGACAGCGTGCTCGACACTTTCGTCACGGGTCTCGATTTCCTGAGAACGACCGCCTTCCGGCAGCATGTGATGGCGGCGCTGGACACGCTGCATGCCGCGCGGCGGGTTGTGGTTTTCGGCGTCGGGCCGACTGCCCATATCGCCGCCTATTTCGCTGCCCGCTTGCGGCGGAAAGGCAAGAGGCAGGCCGTGCTCGACCGGACGGGCGCAGAGCTTGCCGACCAGTTGCTCGCTCTTGAGCCGGGTGACGCGCTGTTCATGCTGGCCTACGGCAAGCCTTACGTCGAGGCGGAACTGGCGGTGGCCGAAGCGCGGCGGCGGCGTATGCCTGTGATTCTGCTCACCGACGCCGGGGATACGGAATTCGCCCGGCGCATGAATGTCGTGCTGACCGTGCCGCGCGGATGCGACGAACGCATCGCCCTGCACGGCGTGACCGTGCTGTGCCTGGAAATGCTTCTGCTGGGGCTGGCGACATCGGATTCGCGAACGGCCGTGTTCACGCTGGGGGAACTTGAGCGCCTGCGCAAGGCGGCACGCTCCCGCAAGCTTTCAGCGTACCAGAAAAATCATATGGATGAAACATGATGCACGATCGGCAAACGGGCAACGACTGTCATCTCCGGCTTGAGGGGATATCCCGCCGGTTCGGCAACGTGAAGGCGCTCGACGACGTTTCGCTGGGAGTGGGGCGGGGGGCTCTCGTTTGTCTCGTCGGGCATTCGGGCTGCGGCAAGTCGTCCCTGTTGCGCATCGTCGCGGGCATCGATCGGCCGGACGAGGGCCGTGTGCTGCTGGACGGCCGGGAGGTTTCCGGCTCCGGCGGCCATGTCGAGCCCGAGGACCGCAACATCGGCTTCATGTTTCAGGACTACGCGCTGTTTCCGCATTTGAACGTCACCGACAATATCCTGTTCGGCCTCAGGCGGATCGGCCGCCGCGCCGCGCGCGAGCGGTGCGCCGCAATCGTCGCGCGGCTGGGGCTGGACCATCTCGCGCGGCGTTTCCCGCACATGCTTTCGGGCGGCGAGCAGCAGAGGGTGGCGCTGGCCCGCGCGCTCGCGCCCCAGCCCGACATCGTGCTGATGGACGAGCCCTTCTCCAATCTCGACCGGGAATTGCGCAACGGCATTCGAACCGAGACGATCGATATCCTGCGGGAGTTGGGCACGACCGTGATCATGGTCACGCACGATCCTGAAGAGGCTCTTTCCACGGGCGACGTGATCGTCCTCATGCGCAACGGCAAGATCGTTCAGTCGGCGAGCGGCGCGGAGATCTACGAGCATCCCGCCTCTCCTTATGCGGCGGAGTTCTTCTGTTCCTTCAACAAGATACGGACGGTGTGCCGGAACGGCTGCGCCGAGACGCCGCTGGGACGCTTCGCTGCGCCCGGTTTCGCCGAGGGCGAGCACGCGACCGTCTACATTCGCCCGCAATGCCTGCGCGTGAACGATGCCGAAGGCGTCGACTGCACGGTCGTGGATTGCGCGCTGTTCGGCGAGATCGAGCAGATGCATGTCGCCGTAGCAGCGCTGTCGGAGCCTCTGCGGATTCGGTCCACGCGCCGCAGCCGCCTCAGCAAAGGCGATTCGACACGTCTGGCCATATCTCCGGAGCAAATCCTGATTTTTTGAGGTAAAGTGCCGCCTTCGGGGCGTCACGGGGGAGGTGTCGCAGGCACCGCCGTTTTGCATCGTCATCGCGGACACGAACGCAACCGTCCGCATGCGACGCAAAAAAGCAGTTTACTGCTACAGCGCCACATCGTTCATCCGGCCTGTCAATCAGGTCGACGAACCAGATTAGATTCATAATAATTCTACATAAGCCCCGACAGAGATGGAGTCAACCATGAAAATGCGAACGACGTTGAAGGGATTGCTTGCGGGCTCGTTTCTTGCGGTTCTGGCCGGCACGTCCGGCGCCGCGGCGGCGGAGGTCAACCTTTACACGACCCGCGAGCCGGGCCTGATCCAGCCGCTGCTCGATGCCTTCACCAAGGCCACGGATATCAAGGTCAACACGATCTTCCTGAAGGACGGCCTTGCCGAGCGCGTCGCGTCGGAGGGCGACAAGTCGCCGGCGGATATCCTGATGACGGTGGATGCCGGCAATCTCGTCGATCTGGTCGAGAAGGGCCTGACGCAGAGCGTCGACTCCGCGGTGCTGACGCGCACGATTCCCTCCTCCCTGCGCGACGAGAAGGGCAACTGGTTCGCCCTGTCGTTGCGCGCGCGGGCGCTGTATGCAGCCAAGGACGTGGACCTGAGGGAAATCACCTACGAACGGCTTGCAGACCCGGTGTGGAAGGGCAAGATCTGTATCCGCTCCGGCCAGCATCCCTATAACGTCGCGCTGATCGGCTCCTACATCGCCCATCACGGCGAGGAGGCGGCCGAGAAGTGGCTCGAGGGCCTGAAGGCCAATCTGGCCCGCAAGGCCGGCGGCGGCGATCGCGATGTGGCGCGCGACATCATGGGCGGCCTGTGCGACATCGGCGTGGCCAATTCCTACTACGTCGGCCTGATGCGCAGCGGCAAGGGCGGCCCCGAGCAGCAGGAGTGGGCGAACGCGATCAGGATGATCCTGCCCACTTTCGAGAACGGCGGCACGCAGGTCAACATCACGGGCGCGGCGGTCGCGCGCCACGCGCCCAACAGGGCCGAGGCCGTCAAGCTGCTTGAATATCTCGTGTCCGACGACGCGCAGAAGATCTATGCCGAGGCGAATTTCGAGTACCCCGTCAATGCGGGCGCCACGGTCGCCCCGCTGATCGCCGAATACGGTGCGCTCAAGCCCGACACGGTCGATCTCGTCAAGGGCGTCGGCTTCCGGAAGAAGGCCAGCGAACTTGCCGAAAAGGTCGGTTTCGACAACTGATCCCGGCGCGCTGCGGCCGCCGGCGCCTTTGCGGGCGGCCGCTTCCTTCACCCGTGACCTCACCGGTTTTCAATCCCATGAATATCGTATCGCGGCGCCTGTCCGGGATGAGATGGCGTCTTGCGGCCTTTGCCGTCGCCGCATTCGTCTGCCTTCCCGTCGCTGCGCTGATCCTGACCGCATTCGAGGGCAGCGCCGGATTGTGGCCGCATATGATCCGCCATGTGCTGCCGGCGGCGCTTCGCGATACGATCGTCCTGCTGGCCGGCGTCGGCGTCCTGACCACGCTGATCGGCACCACGACGGCGTGGATCGTGACGGCCTATGAGTTTCCCGGCAGGCGTTTCCTGGAATGGGGGCTGTTGCTGCCGCTGGCGGTGCCGACCTACATCATCGCGTTCGCCTATCTCGACATTCTTCATCCCGTCGGTTCCGTGCAGGGCGCGTTGCGGTATTTGCTCGGCTACACCAGCCCCCGCGCGTTCCGCCTGCCGGACATCCGGTCGATGTGGGGCTGCATCCTGTTGCTCGGGCTGGTGCTCTATCCCTATGTCTACCTGACGACGCGCTCGATGTTCCTGACGCAGGCTGCAAGTCTCGTCGAGGTCTCGCGCACGCTGGGCAGCAGCCGGGGCGACGTGTTCCGCCGGGTGGCGCTGCCGCTCGCGCGCCCCGCCATCGCGGTCGGCGTGAGCCTTGCGCTGATGGAAACCCTGAACGATATCGGCGCGTCGGAGTTTCTCGGCGTCCGCACGCTGACGGTTTCCGTCTACACCACCTGGGTCAGCCGGTCGGACATGCCCGGCGCCGCCCAGATTTCTCTCGCCATGCTCGTGATGGTGGTGGGGCTCGTGCTGATCGAGCGCCATGCGCGCCGCAACCAGCGTTACACGGCGGCCGCCCAGCGGCCGCGGGCGATGAGCCCCGCGCCGCTGGCCGGCCTGCGTGCGGCGGGAGCCTTCACGATCTGCTTCCTTCCCGTGGCGTTGGGTTTCATCGCGCCCGCCATCTATCTGTGCGTCGAAGCCTACAAGCGTTACCGTTTCGCGGGGCTTTCGCAGCGATTGCTCGGCGAGGTCGTCAACACGGTCTCCGTCGCCTTCACCGCGACCGTGCTGGTGTTGCTTTGCGGGCTTGTCGTGGCTTATGCCGCGCGCACCTATCCGGGGCGTCTCACCGCCGTTGCCGTCCGGGTATCGACTCTCGGCTACGCGATCCCCGGCACCGTGCTGGCGCTCGGCCTGCTCATGCCGATCGGCGCGTTCGACCGCATGCTTTCGGGGGGCGCCGAAACATTCCTCGGCCTGTCCGTCGGTCTCGTGCTGCTCGGTTCCGGCGCGGCCATCGTTCTTGCGTATTGCGCGCGTTTCATGGCCATCGCCACCGGCGGCATCGAGGCGGGGTTCAGCCGCATTTCGCCCTCGCTGGATCACGCCGCGCGCACGCTGGGGCGGACGTCCTCGGGCGTGTTCCGGCACGTGCATCTGCCGCTGTCGCGGCCGGCGCTCGTTTCCGCGGGCCTTCTGGTGTTCGTCGACTGCATGAAGGAACTGCCCGTGACGCTGTTGCTGCGCCCGCTGAATTTCGAGACGCTGGCAACGCATCTTTACGGCGAGGCGGCGCGGGGCACCTATGAGGAGGCATCGATCGCCGCCCTGCTGATCGTGGTGATCGGCATATTGCCTGTCGTCGTGCTCTCCCGCGTGGGCAGAGCCGCGCCGTCGCGGCCATCTTCCGATGCGGCCGGCGCGCCTTCGCGTTCGGCCGGCGGATTGCTCCGGAGCGAGCGGCGATAGGGTATCGTGCCGAAGAGTGCATACGCTTTTCGGCTTGATGGCATGTCGATCCGGGTTCGCGGCGGCGGCTTTTCGCGTATCAGCCGTAACGCCGGTAGTCGTAGGCGCTCGTCGCGGCGGCGTCCGTCTCGGCCAGCGCGAGCATGCGGGCGTGGAGCGGCGACTTGTGGCAGGCCGGATCGGTGGCGGCGGCGTCCCCGGCGATCGCCATCGCCTGACAGCGGCAGCCGCCCCAGTCGATTTCACGCCGCTCGCAGCCGCGGCAGGGATGCGGCATCCACGCCGTGCCGCGAAAGGCGTTGAAGGCCGGCGACAAGGCCCATATCTCCCGCAGATCGTGCTCGCGCACGTTCCAGAAATCGAGGTTCGGAACGGTTTCCGCCGCGTGACAGGGCAATACCTTGCCGGATGGCGTGACGTTGAGCGATTGCCGGCCCCAGCCGTTCATGCAGGGCTTGGGATATTTCGCGTAGTAATCCGGCACCACGGCATCGATGGAGAGCCGCCCTTTCAGGCGATCCCGCGCTTCCTCGACCACCGCCAGCGCCTCGAACACCTGAGCGCGCGTCGGCATGAGCGCGCCACGGTTGCGCAGCGCCCAGCCGTAATATTGGGCGTGGGCGATCTCGATGCGCCGTGCGTCGAGCGCCAGCGCCAGCTCGATGAAGGTCGGGATCTGGTGGATGTTGGCCCGGTGCACCACCGCGTTGACGGTCAGCGGCAGGCCGAGCCGGCGCACCTCGCGGGCGACGGCGAGCTTGCGCTCATGCGCGCCGGAAAAGTTGGAAACGCGGTCGGTCGTCGGTGCGTCCGCGCCCTGGAAGGAAAGCTGAACGTGGTCGACGCCCGCGTCCGATATCGCCCGCAGGCGCTCCGGCGTGACGCCGACGCCGGCGGTGATGAGATTGGTGTAAAGCCCGACCTCGACGCAATGCCGGATCATCGGTTCGAGATCCCGCCGCGCCGTCGGTTCGCCGCCGGAGAGATGGACCTGCAACACGCCGAGCTTCGCCGCCTCGGAGAACACGCGCAGCCACGTTTCGGTGTCGAGTTCGTTGCCGCGCCGTTCCAGCTCCACGGGATTGGAACAATAGGGGCATTGCAGCGGACAGCGATGGGTCAATTCCGCCAGCATGCCGTAGGGAACGGGCAATGGGGGGCTGACGGGCGCGTTTTCCCGCGCCGCGCTGTCCGCGACGGCGCTCACGGCGCAGCCCGTGCCGACGAAGGCGCGCCGATCTCGACCAGTCCCTTTTCGACGAGGCCGGCGAGGAAGGCGCCGACATCGGTCGCGATGCGGGCGCGGTCGGCGGCGAAGCTGTCCGCCAGTTCGTCGACGATGGTCGCGAGGGAGCGCACGCCGTCGACCTTGCCGAGAATCGCGACCCCGACCGGATCGGGCTGAAGCACGCGCTCCGGCGCGAGCAGCACCCACAGCCCGCGCGCCTCGTCGTGGCGCAGGCGCACGCCGCGCGCGAGTTTCGGAATGTCAGTGGACGACAACGGAGCGCTCATTGTTCCTCCCGGGAGTCTCCGGAGCGGGATGCGATCAGGTTGAATCGCCGCCCCGCTCCACATTCCACACTTGAACGCAAACTGCTCTATGGCGCGAAAGCACCGGGATAACCCGCCTTCGGGTCGACATAAGCGAAGTAGAGCGCGTCGAGCTGCACCCAGAGCACATCGCACTTGAACTCCAGCGCACGGATCGCGGCCTGCTGTTGCTCGGGCGTGCGCGCGTGGGTCTTCACGTAGTCCAGCGCGAAATCGGCGTCGCGGGGCGCTTGTGTCAACCGGTTGTCGAAGTAGGCCAGCGTTTCCGGGGCAATGAAATCGTAGTTCTTCAGCATGCCGGCGACGCGTTCCTCGATGATGTTGGGCGAGAACATCTCCGTCAGCGAGGAGGCGATGGCTTCGAGAAGGCTTTTCTCGCGCACGAAATGCACATAGGCTTCCACCGCGAAGCGGGAGGCCGGCAGCAGGCCGCGCAGCGAGGTGACGTAGTCGCGATCGAGCCCGAGCCCGTCCGTGAGCTTCAGCCAGCGGGCGATGCCGCCTTCGCCCTCGCGCTCTCCGTCGTGGTCGATGATGCGCTGGCGCCAGTTGCGCCGCAGTTCCGGCTCTTCCATGCGGGCGAGGATGGAGGAATCCTTTACCGGAATCATCGCCTGATAATAATAGCGGTTGAGCGCCCAGGCCCGGACCTGCCCGAGATCGAGCTTGCCGCCATGCAGCAGCCGGTGAAACGGGTGCAGATTGTGATAGCGCCGCGCGCCGACATCGCGCAGCGTCGCCTCAAGTTCCTGCGGGGAGAGCGATCCGGTCATCCTGCAAGCTCCATTCCGTCCCGATTTCCATGCCGTCTTCGGCGATTTCCCATCCCGCGCGTTCCGCCGCGCGGCGCTCCGGCGACCCGTCGATGAGCACCGGATTGGTGTTGTTGATATGCAGATAGACCTTGCGGCCGACGCGTAGGCCCTCGAACGCCGCCATCGAGCCGTCCGCGCCCGACATCGCCATGTGGCCCATGCGCCGCCCGGTCTTCGCGCCGACGCCGGCGGCGATCATCTCGTCGTCACGCCAGACCGTGCCGTCGAAAAGCACCGCATCCGCGCCGTCGATGCGCGCGCGCAGGGCATCGGTCATCAGCGCGCAGCCCGGAATGAACAGGATGCGGCGCCTGCCGTCGCGAAGCTCGACCCCGACGGTCTGCTCACCCTCCACGGCGGTCTCGACCTCTCCGCGTTCCAGATAGAGCGCGATCTTGCCCGGCACCGGAAAAATCTCGGCGGCGACGCCGTCCACCAGCGGAAAGGGCGCTCCCGGCGCCACGGGCAGCCTGTCGACGATGCCGCGCGCGAGAACGTCGAACACGCCGTTCGCGCCGATCACGTCATGGATGGCCGGCGTCGCGTGCAGGGAGAACGGCTGCGCTTCCCGCAGGCTCAACAATCCCGCGACATGATCGATGTCGGCATTGGTCAACAGCACTGAAGCCACCGGCGTATGCCGCCCGCTTCCCCGCGGATGCAAGGCCGGCACGGCCTGAATCTGGGACAGGATTTCAGGCGCGGCGTTCACCAGCGCCCATCGCTCGCCGTCCGCGCTCACCGCCACCGATGTCTGGGTTCGCCTGCGCACGCGCGGGTCGCCGTCCCAGGCGAGAGAGCAGACCGGGCAACGGCAGTTCCACTGGGGAAAGCCGCCGCCGGCCGCCGAGCCGAGCACCACGAGCCGCAGGCCGAAGGATCCTTCAGGCATCGTCACCGCCCGCCCCGTTCCGGGTTTCCGTCAGACTTCGATGTCGGCCGGAAAATAGGCGTTGACCTCGAGGCCGACGCAGATTTCAACGATGTAAGGCGTATTCCAGGTCATGTTCTTCCTCCTTGTTGTTGATGGTTTATGCTTTTCACCAACCCTTTTCCGGGCGATGACATTACCATATATCTTCGTTCCGGCATTGTAAAGCAGTTCTATTAAGCTTGGCTTGACTGTGATAGACTGCGCTGTTGCGCCGGTTGACTTCATCCGTGCATCGGTTGGGAGGGATGTATCCGTATCGGACGTCAGGGCAGCGTGCCGAAGGCCGCTTCCATGCGTTCGGCCGCCTTCTTCGGCAGCTTCACCGCTTTCGCCGCGTCGAGGTTCGCGGGGGCTTCGCCGGCCTGGATCAGGGCGACCATGCCCATCGCGAAGTGCGGCGTGCATTTCACGCCGTAGATGCCGGGCTGCGTCAGCGTCAGCACGAATTCCTCGTTGATCTTGCTCTTGAAGGGCGCCACGCCTTCCGGCAACATTCCCTTGATGCTCTCGACATTGTGGCTCTTGTCGGTGGGAACGAAGCGGACGGTGTCGCCCGGTTCGGCTCTCACGGCGGCGGGTTCGAACACCATGGCGCCTTCCTTGCCCGTATTGAGCATCTTCACCTCGTGTTCCGCCGCCGCCGCCCCGCCGGCCACCAGCCAGGCGGCGAGCACGATCCCCAGACTTGCGCGCATTCCTTCCTCCGTCAATTATTCGTTGCTGACAGAGGACATTGAAACGGGGTTGCAAACAATGCGACCTTGGTCGCGATTTGGTCGTAGTCACGGTGCCGGGGAGACACCGGCGATGAAGGCGTCGAGCGCGGCGTCGTCGACGGGCTTGCGCATGCAGTCGAGGCCGGCCGCGGCCCAGGCGCCGCAATCGGGGTCTTCCGTCAGCACCCGTGTCGGCCGCTCGCCATGGTTCGCGCGTAGCGCCAGCACGGTGCCGATGCAACCCAGCGTCTCGCCGGGTTCGTGATCCACGAGATAGAAATCGGGCACGATGCCGATTTCCCCCAGCAGCGCCAGCGCTTCCTCGCTGCCGCCGACTTCCCAGACGGCGATGTTGCGCTTCTCCAGCCGCCGCCCGATGTCCCGCCGCACCTCGGGGGCGCTGCCGACCAGAAGCGCGATCCGGCCGCCGTCCTCTTGCGGTTCGTCTTCCGCGGCTGCGATCAGGCCGGCGCAGGGCGGCAGGGAGACGGCGCCGGCGAGGGCCATCTCGACCGAGAACGACGTGCCGCGCCCCGGCTCCGAGGTCAGTCTCAGCCGGTGGTTGAGCAGGGAGCAGGCGCGTTCGACGATGGCGAGGCCAAGCCCCATTCCTTCCGAGGCGGAGGCCGAGCCGTTGAGGCGGTGAAACTCGCGGAATATCTCCTGCTGGTTTTCCGGGGCGATGCCGGGGCCCGTATCGTGCACCTCTATCCGAATCCTTCCGCCCGCGCGCCGCACGCCGACCAGCACCCGCCCGGCACGGGTGTAGCGGATCGCGTTGCCGATCAGATTCTGCAATATGCGCCGCAGGTAGGCGGGGTCGCTCGCCACCGTGAGGCGGCAGGGCAGGATCGTCAGCCGCAGTCCCTTGCCGGCCGCGACGGGCGCGAATTCGTCCGTGAGCTGCGCGAGCAGCGGCTCCAGTCTCACCGGCGCTATCTCGACGGCGGATTCGCCCGCTTCCAGCCGGGAGATATCGAGGAGCGCCTGCAAGATCCCTTCCACGCTGACCAGCGCGTTGAGGGCCTTTTCGAGCGTGGCGCGCGCCTGCCGGTTATCGGCGTCGTCGCGCACGGAGGCGATGAAGAGCTTCGCCGCCGAGAGCGGTTGCAGGAGGTCGTGGCCCGCCGCCGCGACGAAGCGCACGCGGGAGGCGTTCGCCCGCTCCGCTTCCTCCAGCGCCGCCTCCAGATCGAGCGTGCGCGCCGCCACCCGCGCCTCCAGCGAGGCGTTGGCGCGCAGCATCGCCTGCACGGCGAGCCGCTCGCGCGTGACGTCGCTGAACGAGATCACGAAGCCGCCTTCGGGGGTTTCACGGGCGAAGCCGTCCAGGATGACGCCGGAGGTGCGGTGTATCTCGAAGGACAGCGGCGGGCGCGGCGGCGTCTGATGCGCCCAGTCGACCAGCACCTCGAACGACAGGTGCTCGCCATAGATGCTGTCGTGGCGAAAGCGGGGATGCAGCCCGTCGAAGCTCGCGCCGTGGCGCAGCCAGGAAACCGGCATGTCGAGAAGCTGGCCGAGGCGTCCGTTCCAGCCCACGAGCCGCAGATCGGCGTCGAAGATGCACACGCCCTGATTGATGTGCTCCAGCGTGGCGCGGATGAGCTGCGCCTGATCGTCGAGCATCTTGCCGCGCTCGATCCGCTCCAGCCGGATGATGTCCGTCACGTCGGTCTGGAACATCACCGTGCCGCCGCCGTCGATGTGCTGGGCGCTGACCTGCAACCAGCGGTCGCCCGAGAGCGCCACGTTGAATACCTGCCGGTCGTGGTGGCGCTGCATCCGCGCGGCCATCCATTCCTGCCGCGTCTGGCCCGCCGGCGGGGAAAGCGCCGTCGACAGGCTGACGAGTTTCACATATTCGGAAAACGCCATGCCCGCGCGCAGATGCTGGCGGACATCCGGCATGTCGCGGCAGAAGCGGGAATTGTAGAGCACCAGCGTGTCCGCCTCGTCGAACAGCGCGAAGCCTTCCTGCACGGCGTCGATGGCGTTGGCGAGATCGCGCTGCGCCCGTTCGGCGGTCCGCTTCGCGGCGGTGAGGCGGCTGTTGGTCTCGCCCAGAAGCCGCAGGGCGTATTCCAGATCCCGCGTCCGCTGGCGCACGCGGTCCTCGAGCATGGCCGCGCGGCGGAACTGCTCGTAGGCCGCGCCCCGTTCGCCCGAGGCCTGCTCGACCTGGCGCATCAGCACCTCGGTGATGGTCAGGAGCTTCTCGATGGTGCGTTCGGGCGTGTCGGCGGGGTCGATCAGCCATTCGGAGATGCGCGTCATCACTCCTCCTCCGGCAGCGCCGTGCCCGGCGGATAGAAGGCGATGCCCGTCATCGTGTGGTTGACGTGCATCGCGCCGAACTGCTCGCCATAGGTCGAGAAGCCGGTCACGCCGTGCCGGCGCAGGATGTCGGACACGCGGCCGGTGAGCTGCTTTTCCTGCGCCTCCAGCCGGCGCAGCACGCAGTCGAAGGCGAGGATGGCCGCCGGCCGGGCCGGATCGCCGAGCCGGTCGAGTTCGCGTTCGAGATGCGCCGCGAGATCCTGCGGCTCGGCGAGCGTCAGCACGACGCCCTCGTCGATGGCCGAGAAGAACACCAGATCGCCGTTTTCCGCCACCTGCTGAACGGCGCGCACGTGGTGCCGGCTCCCCATGCGCACGGCCAGCGGATGCGCCGCGAAATTGAAGGGCGTGAGCTGGCGCGGGTCCTTGCCCAGAAGGCGCGCGTATTCCTGCGCCGCCGGCTCGTCGTTGATGCGCCGCACGATGCGCCGCCGCGGTTCGGCCAGCGTCACCACCATGCGCCGGGCGGTGGGAACGAGATGATCGAGGTTGAAGATCCGTATCGGGCAGAAGCTGCGCACGAAGGTCAGCACTGCGGCGTTCCGCAGCAGCCGGTTGCCGTCCATCACCAGCGTCTGCCGGAAGCGCGTCCCGTCGCCCGCGGAGCCGCCGAGAAGCGGCATGGGGCCGAGCCCCGCCGCCAGCGCCGAAGTAAGCTCGTCCTCCTTCACCGAAAGCCCGTCGACGAGCAGCATGGCGAATTCGTGGGCGAAGGCGGGATGGTCGTGCGTCAGCGCCTCGCGCGCCCGCACCACGGCCGTCGTCAGGTCGCGCGGCTCCAGCCGCGACAGGTCGGGAATGGTCAGGGTTTCCGCGCCGAAATGCGAGGCGGGCAGCGCCACGGCGACGATGCTGTCCTCGTCGTAGCCGGCGCCGGAAATCTCCCCCGCCGTCGTGCAGCCCACGATCCGCGCCCCGGCGAACATCTGCGCCGCCTGTTCCCCGAGCCGCGGGAGATCGGCTTCGGGAGAGGCGAAAAGCATGACGAGCGCGAACGGCCCCGGCCCGAGACGGTCGGCGAGTTCCGCGGCGGCGCGCGGCTTCCTTGCCGGCACGGAGGCGCGCCGGACGAGCGACGCATGCGCATCTGCATGCCGACCGGCCAGTGTCATCTGCTGTTTCTCCCCTGAAACCCGTTATGGCGGCGTCTCCGGCCGGCGACCGGCCGCCGGTGATCGTCGCGGGAGAGTTGCACGGGCCTCGCCGATTTCCAATGCGTGATGCTCACGGGAAACCGGTCCGGCGCGGACGGGTATGGCTCACCCTTCCGGCGTTATGGCGGCGAAGCTCGCCTCCCGCACGAACAGCACGGCCTGCATCCGCGTCTGCACGCCGAGCTTGCGCATGATCGCCGTCAGATGGGCCTTCACCGTCGTTTCGGCGATGGACAGCTCATAGGCGATCTGCTTGTTCATGAGGCCCGCGCAGACCATCTCCAGGATTTTCGCCTGTTGCCTCGTCAGCAACGCCAGGCGGGAGAGCACCTGTTCCGACGGCGACGGCGCGGAAACCTCCAGCGCCATGCGCGCGGCATGGATGTCGCCGCGGGTGATCGCCGCGAAGGCCGCGCGGAATTCCTCGCGATCGGCATGCTTGGGCACGAAGGCGTTGACCCCCGCCCGCAGCGCGGCGCGCGTCACGCGCAGCTCGTCGAGCGACGACACGACGACGATCGGCGTGGCGGGAATCGCCTTGCGCAGGCGCACCACGCCGTCGAGCCCGCTCACGTCGGGCAGGTTGAGGTCGAGCACCACGACATCCGGCGGCGCGCCGGCCTCCAGCCGCAGCAGCGCCATCTCCAGCGTGCCGACGGCTTCCACGGTCTCGATGCCGACGAGGCGCGTCAGCGTCATGGCCAGAGCGTCGCAGAACAGCGGATGATCGTCGATGATGAGCACCGAGCGCAGGTCGGATACGACGGGCATCGGTTCCGTGCGGGGCGGCGCGTGCGCTTCCCGGAAAGATCCGTAAATGCCGGACATCTTGCATACTCCGGTCGGTCCCGGCCTGATCGAAGGAACGAAGGAGGCGGGGGCAGGGCGGCCCGCCCCTTCGCCGGGGCGTCAGTTGGCGGCGGCCACTTCCCTGGGCAGGCGGAAGGTCCAGATCATGCCGCCCTGGTTGAGGTAGTTGACCTTCTTCGCCACCTCGCCGCCCCACAGCGGCACCGCGCCGCCCCAGCCGGAGATGACCGAGACGTATTGCTCGCCGTCCTGCTCCCAGGTGACGGGCTGGCCGACGATCCCCGAGCCCGTCTGGAACTTCCACAGCACCTCGCCGCTTTCATCGTCCAGCGCGAGGAGCTCGCCTTCCGGGTTGCCGGTGAACACGAGCCCGCCGGCGGTGGTCATCACGCCCGCCCACAGCGGCGCGCCGTTCTTGTATTCCCACTTGATTTCGCCGGTGTTCGGGTCGATCGCCTTCAGGCTGCCGATGTAATCGTCGAACAGCGGCTTGATGGTGAAGCCCGCGCCAAGAAAAGCTGCGCCCTTCTTGAAGTTGATCGGCTCGTTCCAGATGTCCATGCCCCATTCGTTCGAGGGCACGTAGAACAGCCCCGTCTTCCGGCTGTAGGCCATGGGCATCCAGTTCTTGCCGCCGAGGAAGGACGGCACGGCGAACACCTGCTGGCCCTTGGCGCCGTCGGCCGCCGCGGCGGGGTTGCCGGGGCGGTTCTCCTCGACGAAGATCGGGCGGCCGTCCTTGTCGATGCCCTTCGCCCAGTTGATGTTCTTCACGAACGGCGAGGCGCTGACGAATTTGCCGTCCGCGCGGTTGAGGATGTAGAAATAGCCGTTCCGGTCGGCGGTGGCGAAGCGCTTCGACCCGTCGGCGGCGACGAAGGGCACGACCTCGTTGACGCCGTCGAAATCCCAGCCCTCGCGCGGCGTGGTCTGGAAGTACCATTTGATCTCGCCGTTGGCGGGGTCGATGCCGAGCCGGCTGGCGGCATAGAGATTGTCGCCCTTGTTGCCTTCCAGCGGCGTGCCCGCGCCGCGCAGGTGGCTGTTCCACGGCGAGGGGTTGCCGGCGCCGAAGACCAGCGTATCCGTATCCGCGTCATAGGAGCCGCCGAGCCAAGTCGCTCCGCCGCCGGTCTTCCACGCGTCCCCCGGCCATGTGGCGTTCAGCGTTCCGGTCGTGCTCGATTCCTTGCCCTGGAAGGTGCCCTTGTGGCCTTCGATCGTCGGGCGGGACCACACCAGCTCGCCCGTATTGGCGTCGCGCGCCTGCACCTCGCCCACGACGCCGAACTCGCCGCCGGAGTTGCCGGTGATGACGAGGCCCTTCACGATCAGCGGGGCGGCCGTGTAGGAGTAGCCTTCCTTGTATTCGGCGAGCTTCTTGTTCCACACGACGCGGCCCGTCTTGCGGTTCAGGGCGATGAGGCGCGCGTCGAGCGTGCCGAAATAGACGTTGTCGCCGTAGATCGCCGCGCCCCGGTTCACCACGTCGCAGCAGGGCAGGATGCCCTCCGGCAGGCGGGCGTCGTACTGCCAGAGTTCCTTGCCGGTCGCGATGTCGATGGCGAAGATGCGGCTGTATGAGCCGGTGACGTACATGACGCCGTCATAGACGAGCGGCTGGCTTTCCTGCCCGCGCTGCTTCTCCCCGCCGAGGCTGAAGGCCCAAGCCGGCACGAGCTTCTTGATGTTGGTCTTGTTGAGGGTCTGCAACGGCGAATAGCGTTGTTGCCCCCGGCCGAGGCCGTTCGTCAGGACGTCGCCCACGGTTTCTGCGTCTCTCGCCAGGTCTTCTTCCGTCACCTGCGCCTGCGCCAGCCCGACGCACGCCGCGGCCGCGACCGCGGCCAGCATGAAACGTTTCATTGTGTTTCCTCCCTCGGATCATGGCGCTGACCGCCGGATTCCACCGGAGGTCGCAGGCCATTTCCTTCATTATTGGTTTGCGCCGCCCGGCGGTATATTGCACCTTGGTCGTAACTTCCGGCCATGGCCGCGTTTTCCGGCGAGCGATGCCGCCGCGGCGCCCTGTTCAGAATACACCGAAAAATGGAACCGTCACGGATTTGCGCTGCCCCGCGCCGCGCGCCTTCGACGCCGCGTCACGCCTTGCGGGCGGCCAGCCCGCGCGCCGGATCGTAGCCCCATATCGCACCCGCCCCGAACAGGCAGAGCGCGCCCAGCGTGACCGCGCCGGCAAGCCAGTTCGCCTGTCCGTAGAGCGCGAAGCGGATCAGCTCCACCGCATGGGTGAAGGGATTGGCCGCGCAGACGTCATGCAGCAGCGCCGATGCCTCGGCCATCTTCCACAGCGGATAAAGCGCCGAGGACATGAAGAACATCGGAAAGATGACGAAGTTCATCACTCCGGCGAAGTTTTCGAGTTGCCGGATCAGCGAGGACAGCAGCAGCCCGAGCGCTCCCAGCATGAGGGCGGCCGCGAAGATCGCCGGCAGGGCCCACAGATAGCCCGGCCACGCGAAGCGCACCCCCCACGCGCCGGCGACGGCGAGGAAGGCATAGGCTTGCAGGACGGAGATCAGGCTGCCCGCGACCAGCTTGCAGAACAGCAGCCACCAGCGCGGCAGCGGCGCGGTCAGCAGCAGGCGCATCGAGCCCATCTCCCGGTCGTAGACGAGGCTCAGCGACGACTGCATGCCGTTGAAGAGCAGGATCATGCCGACGAGGCCGGGAACGATGTAGATTTCGTAGGTGATGTAGGTCTGGTAGGGCGGCGTGATCGACAGCCCCAGCGCCGCGCGGAAACCCGAGGCGAAGACGACGAGCCACACGAGCGGCCGCACCAGCGCGGCGACGAGCCGCCCGCGCTGGCCGAGGAAGCGCAGCGCCTCGCGGTGCAGGATGGCGCCGAGCGCGACGAGCGCATGGCGCGCGGTTTTTCGCGCGGCGGCGTCCGGTGGAGAAAACGTCATGCCGATACTCCGTCGGTGAGGGCGAGAAACCGGGCCGTGAGATCCCGGCCGCCGATCTCGCCCGCCTCGCCATCGGCGAGGATGCGGCCGCGATGCAGGATCACCAGCCGGTCGCCCGCCGCCACCTCGTCGACGAGATGCGTGGCCCAGAGCACGGTGAGGCCCCCGTCGCGGGCGAGCGCGTGAACATGGTCGGTGATCGCCCGGCGGGAGGCGGCGTCCAGGCCCACGGTCGGCTCGTCGAGCAGCAGCACGGAAGGCCGGTGGATCAGGGCGCGCGCGATCTCCATGCGCCGCCGGTGGCCGCCGTTGAGCGCGCCGGCGCGCTCGCCGGCCCGCTCAGCCATTCCCAGCCGCTCGAGCGCCGCCGTGACGCGCGCTTCGGCCTCACGCCCCGCAAGCCCGTGCAGCGCGGCGAAGTAGAGCAGGTTGCGCCGCACGGTCAGGTCGAGGTCGAGCGTCGATTGCTGGAAGACGACGCCGATGCGCGCGAGCGCGGCGAGCGGCTCGCGCGCCAGGTCGCGGCCGTCGATGACGATGCGGCCGGCGCGGGGCGTGAACAGCCGCGTGAGCAGGCCGAACAGCGTGGATTTTCCCGCGCCGTTCGGCCCGAGCAGCGCGCAGAACCGGCCCGGCTCCACGGAAAAGCCGACATCGTGCAGGGCGCGTTTGCCGCCCCAGTCATGCGTCAGCCCCTCGGCCCTCAGCCCGGCCGGGTCGCCGCCCGTTCGCATGTTGCGGCCTATTCGATGGTGATGGCGACGGTCTGCAATTCTCCCGTCGTGCCCGGCACCTTCAGATGGTAGCTGCCCGGCTTGATGGCGATGAAGCTGATCTCGGCCTCGCCGGCCTCGTCGAACTCCAGCGAGTCGACGCCGAGCGGGCGGATCTCGATGCCCTCGATGACGATCTCGTTGACCCAGATCGCGCGGAAGAAGCCGGGTCCCTCGAGCGCCAGCTCCTGACTGCCGTCGGCTTCTATCGACAGCTTGTAATATCTGCCGGACTTCAGCGTCAGCGGCGCGGCGGCGAGAGGCGTCCCGGCGGAAAGGGTCAGTTTCGGCAGGGTCTCGCGGTTCTGCGCGGAGAGAAGGCCCGCGAGCCCGAGCTTGCCCTTCGCCCCGTCCTTGCCGTCGTCGTTCGCCAGCGCGCCCGAGAGCGGCGTTGTCACGAGCGGCGCCATCGCCAGCAGCGCCGTCGCGAATATGATCATGCGTTTCATCCGGTCCTCCCTTGTGTCATGAATTCCGCCGCAAGAGCATTCCGTTGAAACGCCGCAATGCTCTGTCTTATTGATTCAACCTGCTTTATCCACGCAAAGCGGCATCCGCTCCGTTTGAAGGCGATATCAGGGCCGTGTCGCCGCGCCCCACGGAAAGCGGCCGACCTTGATCGATTTCAGCGGCTGGCGCGTCGCGACGTCGATCACCGTCACGTCGCCGGAAACGCCGTTCGTCGTGAAAAGCCTGCGGTGATCGGGCGAGAAGGCGAGATGCCAGACCCGGCGTCCGACGAGGATGTAGTCCTCGACCTCGAAGGTTTCCGCATTGACGACGGCGACGTGGTTCGCCGGGCCGAGCGCCACGAAGGCTGTCTTTTCGTCGGGCGTGAACTCGAAGCCGACCGGCTGGATGAGATCGGGATTGACGCCCTTGATGGCGAAGCGGATCTTCGCCTTCTCGCTCTGGTCGGCGACGTTGAAGACGGTGACGGTGCCGCCGATCTCCGCCGACACCCACAGCTCGCCGCCGCGCTTGGTGAACTCCGCGTGGCGGGGCCGGCTGTCGACGAGCGTATTGGCGAAAACCTTGTGGGTGGCCGTGTCGATCCAGTGGGCCATGTTCGTCGTTTCGGAAGTGGTGATGGCGATCCTGCCGTCGGGAGAGATCGCCATGCCCTCCGGCTCGATGCCGACATCGATCTGCGCCACGACCTGACGCGTCTCGACGTCGACGACCGTCGTCACCGCGTTGTCCTCGTTGGCGATCCACAGATGCCGGTCGTCGGGCGCGAGCACGAATTGCTCGGGGTCCTCGCCCGAGGGCAGGTCGTGCAGGATCTTGCCCGTGACCGGATCCATCACCTGCACGGTGTCGCTGTCGGAGGCGCAGATGTAGACGCGGCTGTGGTCGGAGTTGAAGGTGATGCCGCGCGGGCGCTCGCCCGTCTCGATCGTGCGCAACACCTCCAGCTTCTCGGTGTCGATCACCGATATCGTGTCGTCCTTTTCGTTGGTGATCCAGATTTCGCCGGCGCTCGCCGCCATCGGCAATGCGGCGATCATGAGGATTGCGGCGAGGCCGGTGCTGGTTTTCATGTCATCCTCCGAAGGCCTTGCAGGCACTTTCCGGCCGGTCGAGGCCGAGCGTGTCCATCTCGTTGTTCTGGTGCAGGAAGCCGTCGAGCGGCGTGAGCTCGACCAGCGCGCGGGCGTTCACCACCGCCATCGGCTGCCGCAATTGCCCGTTCCAGTTGCGGTATGTCAGCGACCGGCCCTTGAAGCCGTCGAGCGCGAAGGCGTCCGACAGGATGTAGCCGCGCAAGGCGGCCGGATCGGCGGAGTTCGTGCGGGTCACCGCCTCGCCGATGGTGCGCAGCGCCGTCCACGCGGCATAGTCGCGGCTGCGCATCTCCCGTTTCGCGGTTTTCTCGAAGCGGTTCTGGAGCTGCACGGCGGCCCATTGCTCCAGCACCGGCGCCCAGCCCTCGCCGCGCAGCCCGTCGGAACCCGCCACCGGACGCGGCAACCATGTGTTGTGTTCCACATAGCGGGCGAAATCGTCGGCCTCATCCGCGACGAGCAGCACATGGTGATCGGGAAAACCTTGCGTGAACAGCGGAATTTCCTGTCCCGCCGCCCGGCGCAGGTCGGTGTCGAACGTCCATTTTCTTTCGGCCGCTATCTCCACGCCGAACTTCGCGGCCGAGGTGCGCAGGACGGCGGCGAAGGCTTCGTCCTGCGGTTTCGGCCCCACGATCAGCGCCGTCCGCGTCCAGCGCCGGGCCTTCAGCACCTGCATCAGCGCGTCCGCGCGCATCGCGTCCTCGGGGATCGTGTGCAGCAGGTTCGCCCGGCAGTCGGCGTCGCGCAGCCGCCGCTCGCCCGAGGCGACGTTGAAGAGGAGCTTGCCCGCGGCCTCCGGCAGATCGGCGATGGTGAGGATGTCGCCGGCCGGCGCGTCGACGAACAGCACGGGCGAGGCCGCGAGCGCCGCCCTGGCCGCCGCTGTCAGGTCGCCGCCCGGCTCCACCGAGACCACCTCCAGACTGTAGGCATGGCCGAGAAAGCGGCCGGTGGTTTTCGTGTCCGCCAGCGCCACCTCGGCGCCGGCGATGCCCAGATCGTCGGGGATGGGGTCGAGGTTCGACAGAACGGGCGGCGCCTCCACCTCCTGCCGGAGATAGGTCATGGGAACGACGGTCCCGGCATATGCGCCGGTTCCGAACGCCGCGACCCACAACGCCGCGATCAGGGAAGCCTTTGCGGCCCCCCGCCTGCACGCTTTCCGCATGATTGTTTCCTCCCCCTGACGAAAGAATAGGGTTGGAGCGCCGCCGGCCGAAATACGACCAAGGTCCTATGCTGATCGCGACCAAGGTCGCATATCGCGCGCAAGGGGAGCGGCTCTACATTTTTGAGCAAGTAAAAACGGCAACACAAGAATACGGTGCATGAGGAGGAAGGATGTCCAGGAACCGCATTCGCGGCGGCCTCGCCGCGCTGGCTTTTCTGGCGGCGGCCACGGCGGCGATCGCGCATGGCGACGTGGCGCCGCAGCCGATGAACACGGACGCCCTGCCCGACACGGGCGAGGAATGGCTGACCGAGAACCCCTACCGCGAAGCCAAGGCGGGACACGACGTCTGGCTCAAGGCCGTCGAGATCGGGGCTTCCGGCTACACGCAGAACTGCGCCCGCTGCCATGGGCTGGGCGCGGTTTCGGGCGGCCTCGCGCCGGACTTGCGCTTCATCGAGGCCGAGGAGGTCGGCGACGAGTGGTACGTCGAGCGCTTCCGTCAGGGCTACACGCAGGACGGCGTCACCAAGATGCCGGCTTTCGGCGATATTCTGGGCCAGAAGGCGGCCTGGGCGATCCGCACCTACATCGAGAGCCGCCCGGAAGACGGCGCGCTCGATGATCACGCGGACCGCCTGCACGCCATCCGCAACGAGCTTGCTTCCGGCACGGTGGCGGACCCGGCGGCGCTGAAGACGGAGCTGGAAAGCATTGCCGGCGAAGTCAAGACCGCCTCCGGCGCGCCCGTGGCCGACAGCATCGCCTATGAGGCGGCGCGCGTTCTGTCGGATGCGCCCGATAGCTGGAAGAGGGCCGGCGAAATCCTGACCGTCGGTCTGTCGGCGACGGAGTGAGGCGCGCGGCCGGAGCGCCTGCGGCGGAAGCGCCTGCCGCTCCGGCGTCCGGCATTGCGTCGGGACGGGAAGTTGGAGCATTCTGCGCCTTGACGAAAAGCGAATGCTCCGGACATGGAGTGAGGCATGGCGGGGTTTGCGTCCCTGTTGTCGGCGGCCGTTCTGGCGCTGGCGGTCGGCACGGCCTTTCACGGCGGCGCCCTCGCGCGGTGCGAGGATTTCGCGCCGCAGCCCAAACCGCAGAACACGTTTCCGCAGGATGTGGGGCGCACCTTCGACCGCATCGTCGATGACGGATGGATCGAGTTCGCCGTCTACGCGGATTTCCGTCCGTGGTCCTGGGAAGAGCGCGGCAAGGCGCAGGGGGTCGATGTCGAGATCGGCCGCGTCATCGCCGCGGAACTTGGCGTCGAGCCCCGATTCCGGCTGGTGCAGGCGGGCGAGAATCTCGACGCCGATCTGCTGAATTACGTCTGGAAGGGCGCGGTCGTCGGCGGGCGCGTCAGCGACGTGATGCTGCACGTTCCCTACGACAGCCTGCTGACCTGCCGGATAGAGCAGGTCGTGTTTACCGGCCAGTACGCGACCGAGGCCATCGCGATCGCCTATCGCGCCGATGCCTATCCCGAGAAGGGGCCGACAGCGCCGTTCTTCCGCTTCGATCCGGTGGCGGTGGAGAACGATTCGATTTCGGATTTCTACCTGACGTCGCTGATCGGCCCGGTGGACAAGATCCACCGCTTCCGCAGCACGCTGCTTGCCGTCGATGCGCTCGCCGCCGGCGAAACGAAGGCGGCGATGGGGCCGCGCGGCGAGTTGCAGGCGGGGGCCGCGCTGCACGCCGACGCCGGAATCAGGATTCATGAACCGCCGTTCGTGGGCTTCTCCCGAGGCCGCTGGACCATCGGCGTGGGCGTGAACTTCCAGCATCGCGACCTCGCCTATGCGGTCGACGCGGCCATCGAGGCCGCGCTCGCGGACGGGCGCATCGCCGCGATCTTCGCGAAGAACGGCCTCACCTTCGAGCCGCCGACGCGCTGATATCCCGTTTCCTCCGTTTCATTGAAAAGCGGAAGCGATCTGCAAGGTCGTCACGTCGCCCGAGAAACCGGCGAGCGTGACGGCCGACACTTCCGTCAGCCGCGCCGTCGCGGCGCGGATCGCCGGCATTTCCATCAGGCAGAAGGCGGTGGAAAGCCCGTCCGCCATCGCCGCGCTCGCGGCCTGCACCGAGACGGTGGACCACACCGGCCGCTGCCCGTGCGGGCCGAGAATGTGGAAATCCGCGCCGATCCGCATCGCGCCGGGGCTCGATGTCGCGATGGCGTCGCCGAGCAGGTCGCGGATGGCGATCCGGCCGAGTTCCGGGTCCTCGACGCCGATGCGGAACGGGCCGGAGAGCGCGGCGTATTCGCCCATGTCGACAAGCACCCGCTCATAGCCCGCCAACCGCAATATCGCGCGCACCCGATCCGCGGCATAGCCCTGCGCGATGCCGTTCAGCGTCAGCGCCTGGCCGGGGCCGAGAACGGCGGCTGCGCCGGCATGCACGTGGCTCCAGCCGACGCGGGCGCGGGCGGCGGCGGGGTCCGCGCCTTCGGCCAGCGCGCGCCAGAGCGGCTGGACGGTTGCATCGAACGCGCCGTCCGTCGCGACATGCAACTGCCCCGCGAGCGCCAGCAGATCGCGCAGCGCCTTCGGCGGATCGTCGAGGCGGCCGGTGCGGTTGAGCCGCGAGAGGGCGGAATCGGGCCGGAAGAGGCTCGCCGCCGCTTCCACCTCCGCGATGGCGGCGGCAATCGCCCGCGCCGTTTCCGCCGCCAGCGCGCGGGGACCGCGCAGGTCGACGCTCACGACGCCGCCGAGCGCGGGGGCCTGCCAGCGGTGGGTTTCCGCACTGGCGGGGGCGGCGGCGAAAGCGGCGCAAACGGCCATGAAGCGTCGGCGATTCATGTCGTGGCGTCCCGCGTTTGCATCGAAGGCTCCCGCATCGAAGGCTCCCTGTGCTTCTCCGTCGTGCGTTTTCTGGCGGCCAGCACCAGCGGCACGCAGCGGGTTGCGTCGTCATGGATCGCCACGCAGTCGAGGCACTGGAAACATTCGGAATAGGCGATCTTTCCCGATTTCCCGATGGCGCCGTAGCGGCAGCGCACCTTGCAGAGCTGGCAGGGCGAGCCGCATTCGGCCCGGCGGGGAATCCAGTCGCGCAGCCGCAACAGGCCGCCGATCGCCATCAATGCGCCGAGCGGGCAGACATAGCGGCAGAAACCCTTGAACGTCACCAGGCCGAGCGCGAGCCAGGCCGCCGCATAGGCGACATAGTACCATTCGCGCTGAAAGCCGGTGGTGACGGCCGTCTTGAACGGCTCGATCTCGGCGGCCTTTTCCGCCTCGCCGGGCAGCAGGAAGGCGACGGCGATCAGCCCTGCCAGCGCCGCATATTTGCCGGCCTTCAGCCGCCTGTCCCAATGGGGCGGAGGATTGTATTCCGGCAGGCGGAGCAGCCGCCCGGCGTGGTGGGCGAATTCCTGCATCGCGCCGAAGGGGCAGAGCCAGCCGCAGAACAGCCCCCGGCCCCAGAGCACGAAACCGAGCATCGCCGCGGCCCATACCATCAACGAGAAAGGATCGTAAAGCAGCACCGCGAGGGAGCCGCCGCCGGTGGCGGCCCGCAGCGTCGCGAGCACGGTGACGATGGAGAGCTGTCCCTGTCCCCACCAGCCGACAAGGCAGATCACCAGCGCCAGCACCGCGAGCCGCACCGGCGTGAAATGCCGCAGGCCGGCGAGGCCGCGCATCGCGGGGCCGAGCGTGGCCAGCAGCGGCAGCAGGAGGAGGGCGAGCGCGGCGAGATCGTACTGGCGGTTGCGTATCGCCTCCCGCCAGGGGGGCAGCGTCCGCGCCGCCTCGATGCGCGTGTAGAAGCGCTCGTCGGTGCGCAGGACGAGCCCGAAGCGCATCGTGCCGGTCTCGGGCCGGAGCATGCCGTGGGCGCGCACGGCCTGCGCGTAAAGCGTCCAGTCGCGCGTCGGGTCGAACCCCAGGCGGCGGTCGATGCGCAGGATCATCGCCGTGCCTTCTGGAACGCCGGGGCGCGTCGAGACCGGGAGATCGGCGTCGCGCAGCGCAAGCGGCAGCCCGCCCTGTTCCGCCAGCAGCCGGTCGGGCTCCGTGTTGCGCACGAAGTCTTCGGAGACGAGGCCGTGGCGACCGGCGTCGATCAACAGCAGCGGCTCGTCCTCGCCCGCGACGTCGAGGAAGCGCCGCAGCTCGGCGAGGCCGGCGTCGTCCAGCACCGCGCGGGCGATGGCGGGCGGGCCGAGATCCACGGCCCACAGATCGAGATAGAGCGCGTCGGGGTCTGCCGACGCCTCGGGGTCGTCGTCGGCCCAGACCGTGCCGGCGAAAGCGGCGTCGACTTCGCCGTTGGTCACGCGCAGATTCCGGGCAAGCCCCTGTTCCACCAGCATCCGCCAGTCGAGCGCCTCGTCCGCCGCCGGGTCGGGGCGCACGGGTGTGGCGTTGCCGATGCCGGTCATCTTTTCGCGGGCGACGGCGAAGGCGGCGGCCATGATCGAATCGTGCGCGATGCGCACCGAGGCTGTGGCTTTGGTCACGCCGTCGAGATGGACCTGTTCCGAGCCGCTCCCGCCGGTGCCGTAGGGCGTGCCGACGACGAGCGGCTCCCGGATGGAACGGCCCCGATACTGCTCCAGAAAGGCGCGGAACGGCGCTTCCCCCAGCCCGGATACGAAGATCGGCTCGTTGTGGGCGATGAGCCGCACGTCGAGAAATCGGCCGCCGAGGTCGAGCATCACCAGCATGTCGATGGGCGCGCCGGAAAAGCCCGGCAGCGGCGCGAGCGGCCCGGTCCGGAACACGTAACCGGCCCCGGCGCCGCCCGAGTTCAGCAGGCTCCACACGCCGCTGTCGTTCACCGGTTCGCCGAGCGCGTAGGGCGGCACGATCAGCGGCTCCAGCGCTTCCCGCGACAGCGGCGCGGCAAGCGCGCACGAGACGGCGGCCCACAACGCGAATGCCGCCGCAACCAGCGGTTTCGCCAGTTTTCCCCCCATCGGCCATTTCCCCCGGAGCGTTTCCCCGTTTCGCTGAAACGAAGCGACGCGTTATATCATCGTATTGCCGCAATTTCGGACGCGAAAGCGGCGTTCGCCTTCGCGAGGATTGCTTGAGGAGCCGGATTCTCCGCCGCCGGTTCTTTTTCGCCGCCGACACTCCCGGCCGAAACGATAGACCCGGCAGGCCAGGAACGACATACGACCAAGGTCGCGGGGCGGGATATGCCGGATCATCGCGCCGAAAGACGCTTGCCCGTTTGATTCGCGTGCCGCATCGTCGGAAAAACGTGAGACATGGATCGGAAAGCGCTCCCGGTGTGTCCGCACGCGGCGGCCGCGCGCCGCCGCGTGCGGTGGCGTTCAGGCGCGCTTCCGGTTTGCGAGCTGCGTGTAGAACGCCGTTTCGAAGTCCAGATATCCCGTGAAGGATACCGGATCGCCGAACGGAAGGATCTGTGTCGCCCAGTAACCGCCGTAACCGTTCTTCCGGTCTATCCAGTAGAACAGGTTTGCAAGGCCCGCCCAGCCCAGCGCGCCGGCGGGGCGGCCCGTGGGCGCTTCCTCGTCGTTGACCATGAAGCTGAAGGCCCAGGATTTGGACAGCCCGGGGAAGAATTCGGCATCGTTGGACAGCGACGGGATGACGCCCGGCAAAGGCGAGATCTTCAGGTCTCCAAGGTGGTTTCTTTCCGCCAGCGCCACGGTTTCCGGCCTGAGCACGCGCCCGTGCGGCCCCAGCCCGTCGTTCAGCCACATGCGAATGAAGCGCATGTAGTCTCCCACGGTGCCGTAGAGGCCATGGCCGCCCATGTGCACCTCCGGGTCCGGCGGCAGCTCGAAGTCGAGCGCGGTCAGCGCGCCGTCCGCCCCGCGCGCGTGCATGGCGGCGAGGCGGGCGCGCTGACCGTCGCCCAGCCCGAAGGTCATGTCGGCGATGCCGAGCGGATCGAATATGCGGCTCCTGAACACCTCGCCCAGCCGCCTGCCGGTGATCCCCTCGACGACCTGGCCGGCCCAGTCGATGCTGGTGCCGTATTCCCATCTGTCGCCGGGATCGAACAGCAGCGGCGTGGTCAGCGCGGCGCGCGATGAAGTGATCACGCTGGGCTGCCGTTTTTCGCCGGCGAGGCGGCTGTAGGTTTCGTTGAAGAAATCGTAGCCGAAGCCCGCCGTGTGGAGCAGCAGCATCCGCGTGGTGATCTCCCGCCGGGGGGCGCGGAGCACCGGTTCGCCGGCGGCGTCGAAGCCGTCGATGACCTTGAGCTTCCCGATCCCGGGCGCGTGGCGCGCCGCCGGCGCGTCAAGATCGAGTTTGCCTTCCTCGACGAGCTGGAGTACCGCCGTCGCGGTGATCGCCTTGGTGGTCGAGAAAAGAGCGAAGACGGTATCCGTCTTGACCGGCGCGCCGGCGGCGATGCTCCGCACGCCCGCGGCGCCTTCATAAATGTTGCGATCGCGGTCGGTGATCATGGCGACGACGCCCGGCACGCGCGGGCCGGATGTCTCGACACCTTTCAGGATGTCGTCGATTGGGGACAGATCCATCATTGTTTCCTCCTCCGAAGTGCATGATGCGCGATGACGGCGATCCCGCCGGCGGCCTTCCGCTCCGGCGGGCGCCGGCTCATCGTATGGAGAAACCGGCATATCCCCCGGCGGCGGCTTCGCTGCACTTCTGCCGGTATGGCCCGACGCCTCCGGTGTAGGAGAGCACGCGCCGGGGTTTGCCGGGCACGTTCGAGCCGAGATACCAGGAATTGGTGCGCGAGATCAGATTGGCGGCCGCTACCTCGTCATGGTGGGCGACCCATGCGTTCTCCGCCGCGGCGGTGGGCTCGATCTCCGTGCGGCCGGTGTCGCGCAGATGGCGGATGCATTGCGTGATCCACTCGGTCTGCTGTTGCAGACAGGTGGTCATGTTGCACAGCGCGGCCGATGGCGCCAGCGGCACGCCGGTGGTGAACATGTTGGGATAGCCGTGCACTTGCAGGCCCATCGTCGTGCGGATGTCGCGGCCCCAGTCTTCCTTCAGCGACCGCCCGCCGCGGCCGCGGATGTCGATCCGCGTCAGCGCGCCCGTGCCGGCGTCGAAGCCGGTGGCGAGTATGATGACGTCCAGGGCGTAGAGGCTCCCGTCGGCCAGTTCGACGCCCTCCGGCACGATCCGGCGGATCGGGTTGTCCTTCACCGGCACGGCTTCGACGTTGGGGCGATGATAGACTTCGAGATAGTTCGTCTCGAGGGGCACGCGATGCGTACCGAAGCCGTATTCCTTCGGAATGAGAATATCGCGCAGCCTGTCGTCCTTCAGCCGGGCGCGCATCTTCTCGCGCACGAATTCCGACACGGCCTCGCTCACCTCCTCGTCGAAAAACATCTCGGCGAAGCCGGCGAGCCAGAGCTTGAGCGATCCGTTGTCGTGGATGTTCTCCAGCGCCTGCCGGCGCTGCGCGGGATCGAGCTCCGCCCACCTGTGCTCGAAATCGTATTCGAACCCCGTGAAGGTATGGGGCAGGGTCGCCTTCAATTCCTCGAACCGGCCCTTGTAGGCGGCCACGTCTTCGGGGCCGTATTTCGGGTTTTTCATCGGCAGCACATATTGCGGCGTGCGCACGAAAACCTTGAGTTCGCCGACCTTGTCGGCAATCGTCTGGATCACCTGGATGCCGGTCGCGCCGATGCCGACCACCCCGACGCGCTTGCCGGCGAAGTCGACCGGTTCCTTCGGCCAGCGGGCGGTATGGAAGATGCGCCCGCCGAACGTCTCCTGCCCCTCGAACACGTTCGACAGCGGGGCGGAAAGCATGCCGCAGCAGGTGATCAGGAACCGGGTGTCGATGATCTCGCCGCTATCCGTGCGAACCCGCCAGCGGCGCGCGCTCTCATCGTAGACCGCCTCGACGATCGCGGTGGAGAACCGGATGCTGCGGCGCAGATCCAGCCGGTCCGCGATGTAATGCAGCCAGCGTTCGATTTCCGGCTGGGCGGGAAACCTCTCGCTCCAGCTCCATCCCTTGTAGAGGTCTTCCGAGAACAGGTATTGATAGATGTAGGCCTCGGAATCGAAACGCGCGCCGGGATAGCGGTTCCAGTACCACGTGCCGCCGACGTCGGTGGCGGCGTCGCAGGCGCACACGTCAAGGCCCAGCTCGCGGAGCTGGTGGAGCTGATAGAGCCCGGCCACGCCGGCGCCGATGATGAGCGCGTCGAGACTGCGGGTCGCGCCCGTTTCCGTCGGCCGGGCGGCGGTGTCGCTGCTGTTACCCATTGTTTCCTCCTGTGTTCGTTTATCGGGACGCGCTTTCGCCGGCGGTCCCTCTTGCCGGCAGGCAGCCGGTGCGGAAACAGTCAGCAAGGGACGTGCCAGACGCCGCCGGCCGCCCCGCAGAATGGTTATCCGATTGATCATGAACGAAATTCAGGTCCGTTCCGTCACCGCCGCCCGCAAGGCCGGGCGAGCCGGCGGGACTGAAATGTCCGAACGGAGAAACAATTACGTCCCGTCGCTCCCGCGGGAACGCGGCCGGAGGCCGGCGCGGAAACGGCACCTTGGTCGTATTGCCATGGTGTTTCGCGATAAGGTTTGTTATCGTTAAAAATTCCGTTTTCTGGGAGGAGACGGTATGGCCTCGATAAACCCGTATATCGGGTACAAGAAGGACAACCGCTGCACGACGGAACTATGGGAACGGTACAACGCCGGCGTGCTGGACATCGAAGGGCTGCGGGACCCGTACCAGAGACTGCTGGTGCGCGAGTGGCAGCGGTGTTCCGCGCTCGGGGTGGATGTCGCCCTGAACCGCGGATTGCGCCTGAGCGACGCCGAGTATGAGCGCCGCCGCAAGGCGGGCGCGTTGCTGATGAGAAAGTCGCAACCTATCCTGCGCGGCGTCGGGGAATATCTGCGGGATGTTCCGGGCATTCTCATCCTGACCGAATGCACAGGCACGATCCTGCATATCGAAGGCGACGCCGACGTGCAGGAAATGGCCGCCTCGCGCTCCGGCATCATCGAGGGCTCCGTGTGGCAGGAGCAGGTTGCCGGCTCCAACGGCATCGGTTCCGCGCTTGCCCTGCGGCAGCCCGTGCATGTCTTCTCGTCGGAACATTTCTGCGAGGGTTGGCACCTGTGGACCTGCGCGGCGTCGCCCATTCTCGAACCGGGCGGGGAGGAACTGCTCGGCGTCGTCGACTTCACCACCGTCGCCGTCGATTATCGCGACCAGGCGCTGGCGCTTGCGGCGTCGCTGGCGACGACGATCCAGGCGCAGATCGCCCTTCACCGCGAACTGGAGAGAAGCGCGCTGTCGGCGTTTCTCAACGAGTGTCTGAAGAAATATCCGCATGACAGGCTCATTGCGCTCGATGCGCGGGGAAAGCCGCTTGCCGGCGGCGACGCGGACGAGCCGTCGCCCGCCAAACCGGCATCCGGCAGCGGACGCCCGGCGCCGGAGCTGGTCGCCGCCGAAATCGAGGCCGTGGGGCCGGACGGCGTGCCGGTCGGCACGATCGTCGTCCTGCGCGGGGACGGGCGCGGGCGCGCGTCGAACCGGCCGGGGCAGGCGGATGGCGACGAAAGCGGGCGCTTCGGCAAATTCGTCAGCGCCGACCCCACGACGGTCAAGCTGCTTCAGGGGCTGCCGCGTTTCGCCGGCCTGGACGTGAATCTGCTGGTGACGGGCGAAACCGGCACCGGCAAGGAACTGCTGGCACGTCATATTCATGACATCAGTCCGCGCCGCGCGGAGCCCTACATCGCGGTCAATTGCGGCGCCATCAGCCGCAGTCTTCTGGAGAGCACGTTTTTCGGCTATGTCGGCGGCGCGTTCTCGGGCGCGGATCCCAAGGGCCGGCGCGGTTACTTCGAGGCCGCGGGGGCGGGCACGCTGTTCCTCGACGAGGTCGGCGAACTGCCCTTCGACATTCAGGCGGCGTTGCTGCGGGTTCTCGAGGACGGCACCTTTCACCGTGTCGGCTCGCATGAGACCCGGCGCGCGCATTGCCGGATCATCGCGGCCACGAACCGCGATCTTCTCAGGGAAGTGGCTGACGGGAAATTCCGCAGGGACCTCTACTATCGGCTCAACGTGGTGCGGCTCGAGGTTCCGCCGCTGCGCGAGCGCCGGGAGGACATTGCCCTGCTGGGGCGGCTGTTTCTCGACAATGCGGCGGTGCGCCACGGTTTCGGCCCCATGACGCTCGCGCCGGAAACCCTGCGGCTGCTCGAAAGCTACGGCTGGCCGGGGAATGTGCGCGAGTTGCGCAACACCATCGAATTCGCTGCGTTGAGCAGCGAGGACGTCGTCGGCCCGGAGCACCTTCCCGACGACATACGGGCGGCGCCGGACGACGGGCTGTCCGCCTGGCAGGATGACGGCGAAGCGGGAGAGCGGGAGCGCATCATCGCCGCGCTCAAGTTCCATCGCAAGGCGAACAAGGCCGCCGCGGCGCTCGGGATCGCCCGTTCGACCCTGTATCGCAAGATCGAGGCGTTCGGCATAGATCATACGATCTACTTCTGACCCGAGCCCGGCGCTTTATCCGGCGCAAATCGGCGGTTTTCTCATCATGCGCCGGATCGGGGAGCGGGATCGTCGCCGGCTGCCGCGAGAACGGCCGCCACCTCGCCGGCCACGGCCAAAGCGTGCTCGCTGACTTGCGGAAGGCCCATCAGCTCGCCGAAGGTGCCGCGCGCCAGCGGGCCGGCGATGAAAAGATCGTCCTGCGGCGCGCCGGCGGCGTCGAGCGCGCGGGACCGGCGGTCGCAGGCGATCCCGAGCCCGGAGTCGCAGAGCCGCAGATGGCCGTCGTCGCGCTGGCGGCGGAGAAAGGGCTGCGAATCGAGAATGCCGCCGTGGGCCGGCCCGGTGGTGACGACAACCGCGTCGACGACCTTCTCCACGGTTCCGGCCCGGCCCTTCCGCCTGAGCGTGACATGGATGCCGTCGGCGTCGGCGCAAGCGTCGCGCAGGCTGGCGGCGAGGATGGTCAGCCGCCCCTCGGCGATGGCGCGGTCGAGCACCTGTTCCACTTGCGGCGCGATGCGAAAACGATGCACGTCCCAATAGGGGCGCAGATGGCGGATCAGCCGCCGCCTTTCGGCCACCGGCAGCGCGC
The DNA here is from genome assembly GCF_050946405.1 of Pseudochelatococcus sp. Classification (NCBI taxonomy): domain Bacteria; kingdom Pseudomonadati; phylum Pseudomonadota; class Alphaproteobacteria; order Hyphomicrobiales; family Chelatococcaceae; genus Pseudochelatococcus; species Pseudochelatococcus sp. The sequence continues at coordinate 172,963 of NZ_JBMNUS010000007.1, read as the reverse complement.
GCCAGATGTCCTGTCCCTGCTTGCGCACGGCGTCGAAAACCGCATGCCAGCCGATGCCCTGCGCGGCCGCCTCGCGCAGCGTGGCGCGGATGCGCCGCAGCAGTTGCGACGCGCGCTCCTCCGGGGCGGGTGAAACGAAATCGCCGTATGGGTCCTGAACGACGCGCGCATGTCCCTGCGAGCGCAGGCCGCGCCGCGAGATGGCGAGGATCGGCCCTTTGTGTCCGCGCCGGTCGAGCGTCGCGATCACGTCGGCAGCGGTCAGCCCGTTGCCGACGATCAGCACGCGGTCGTCGCGGCGGATGGTGTCGAGTTTTTCCGTGCGCGCGCCCTCCGGGATCAGGCCGCCGTGTCCGGCCAGTCCCGCCAGCACGCGAGGCAGGGCGGGCGCGGGATGGCTGACGGCGATCACCACGATATCGGCATGAAGGAGCGCGCCGCTTTCGGTTTCCACCTGCCAGCCGCGTCCGCGCCGGACGATGGCGGTGACAAGCGCCCGCCGGTGCTCGACGGCGCCCGATGCGAGATGCGGCGCGAGTTCATGGGCGACGTAATCGCCGAAAACCGAACGTTGCGGAAAGAGCTGCCCGGCGGCGTTGCCGGCGTCCGGGTCGGTTGCGGGCGTGACCCTTTCCTCCGCGTAACGCAGGAAACTTTCGGGATCGTCCGGGTAAAGGCTCATGTTGCCGGCCGGTACGTTGATCCTGTGCGTCGGCTCCCGCGTGTCGTAGGCAAGCCCGGCTCCCGGCTTCGCGCGCGGCTCGAAGACGACGATCCGGCGCCCGCCTGGGTGGGCTGCGGCGGCGAGATGAAGCGCGACGGCCGCGCCCGTGAACCCGCCGCCGACGATGGCGATCGTTCGTGCGCCGGTCGCGTCGATGCCGTCAGGCTCGATGCCGTGCGCTTTGGAGCCGGTCGCGTTGGGCATGGACGATACTCCGGTTATGCGGAAGAATGGCCGGACGACATGTCGTCGCCCGGCGGCGGTAATCTCGCCGGAAGGCCAGTACCACTGAAATTCTTTCGCAGGAACCCCGGAGTGCCGCGTCTACAGCGTCGGCCGGGCATAAAGGCCGCTGAACCGGCCGTCGGCCGCCAGCGTGAAGGCCCATTCCTGCTTGCCGTTTTCGAACGTCACCTCATAGACGTCCCAACCCTGCGGGTTCACGCCCCGGAAGGCGATGGCGCGCAACGCGCCCAGCCGGGCGAGCTCGTCGCGGATGGCTTCCGTCTGCGCGCGCGCGACATCCGCCAGCGGCGACGTCATGTGCCCGTAGTCCGGTTCTCCCCGCTGATAGTCCGCGATGGCGCGCCGAAGCAGGTTCTCGCTGTCCGGGAACGGGGACCGGTTTCTGACGCGCTCGGCAAGCGTTTCCTCGGCACGTTGCGTGACGGCTTCGTCGACACGCGGGGCCGCTTGTTCGAAGCCGTTCTGATGGAGGACGAGGCCTGTTACCGCGCCTTTCGCGTCCCGCGTGAAGGTGAGCTGCGCCGGCACGACCCTGAGGAAAAGCTTGTCCTCGGCTTCCGTGAACGCCTCTACCTCCGGCTGCCCCGTCACCTGCACGAACAGGCGTTCGCCCCTGTGCGCCACGACGAGGCCCGAGCCGTCGGGCAACTCGTAGTGGCCCGCGTAATCCGAAAGGAGCGCGGGATTGATCCGCGCCTCGACGCGCGGCCTCATCTGCTCGTAGCGCCGCCACGCGGCGGCGTCCTGTGCTGCATCGGTCATGTCCGTCTCCTTCGCAAGTTGCAAGAGTTCATCCGTGGAAAGGAGAGCGCCGGCGGCGATCTTGGCGCGCATGGTCTCGACGTGTCGCAAGCCGCGTTCGGTGCGCTCGCGCAGATCGAGCAGCATCTGGTGCTGCATCGCCAGCAGGCCGCCGAGATCGGCGTCCCGGCCGGACAGCAGCGCCGCGATCCGCGACAGACTGAGCCCGAGCCGCTTGAGCGCGACGATCTCGCCCAGCCGCGCGATATCCGCCGGGCCGTAAAGCCGCCAGTTCTTCTGCGTGCGCCGCGGCGCAAGCAGGCCGAGACGCTCGTAGAGACGCAGGGCGCGCACCGTCAGCCCCATGCGGCCGGCGCATTCGGCGGCGGTCAGCCAGACATCTTCACCGTGTTCGCTCATCGACGTTCTCCTCACGCAAACCCTTGTAAGGTATGACGCATGGTCCGGCTCAAGAGGCAGTTTGCAGGAATGATCCGCCGGAGGGCACGGCATCTCGACGCAACCTCACGGTTGCAGCGAGGAACAATAGACCGTCCGGTGAAGCGATGAAGTGTCGTTCTCACAGGTATCGTGGATGACACGGCAGAGTTTTGCAGCTATCCTGTTGCCAAGCTCAAGGTATATTGCTGTCAGGATCGGGTGGGCCAATTGACCGGACAACACCGCGACGCCGCCGGACCGATGCACTGGAGTGATTTTCGCGAACGCCGTCCGGGACTGGCCGCGCGCGTGCTGCTCCATTGGCCTCACGATCTGGACGTGGAACGGGTCCAGGTATCCTCGACGACGCTCGGCGCCTTCGCGTCGCTGCCCGATCTCCCGCAGGCCCTTTCCTCGCTGGAGGTGCTGACCCTGCACGTTCTCCCGTCCGGGGAGGGTGATCGGCACATCCTCGGCTATCTGCTCCACGATCGCAAGTCGCGTACTTTCGTGCCGCTATCCGGCGAAAACGACATCTTGCGCGTGCTGTCGATCCTCGTCCCTGACCCTGACGCGCGTTACGGCGCGGCTTCCCGCTTCCGGCTCTGGTGGCGTCTCGGCGAACCGGCCTTCGAGGGGCTCGAACTGGTCGAAAAGGCCGCGGGAGTGCCCGAGGAGGCGCTCGCCGGCTATCCTCATGCCGACGCGTTGCGCACGTTCACGCTCGACAGTGCCACCGCCGACTGGACGCCGGGGCAAGAGCGAACGATCTTCGCACGTGGGATCGAGAGCGGCCGCGCCGGGCTTTACGCCTTGACCATCGGCTTCGGCAACTTCAGGACGGTGTTCGGCATCGTCTTCAGGACGGTGTTCGGCATCGTCAGGCGGGATTTCCAGTTTTCCTTGCCTTCGGACGCCCGGATCAGGCCCCAGTTTCTCGGGTCGGAAGACGTGCCGTGGGCCGATGCGGTTCCCTCCGGCGCGATGCTGACGGACGTCGGGCGGCGGCGCAAGGTGTTGACCCGGTTCAGCCGGTCCGAACAAAGCGATCCGGGCTACGTTCCGCCCGAGCTTGTCGGCGACGTGAACGAGATCGACGCCGAGGCGCGGCGGGATTACGAGGTGCGTTGCCGTGATCTCGCATGGCGGCCGCTGTTGCCCGCGCCCGATGACGACGCCGCGTTGGCGCGGAAGGCGGAGCAATTCGTCGACTACGTCAATTTCGGGTTGCGCGACCTGCATCTGCCCGAAAGCCTGCTGCTTCCCGCCGGCGGCGACCGCGCCGGCCGTGATTGCGCCTATACCGCACGCATCAAGCCCTTGCCGTTCTACGATTGTTACGATCTGATAGAAGTCACCGAACATGTCGGCGGGCGCTCGCGCAAGACCTTCCTGCTCTGGGCTGCGGAAGACGCCGTTCCGTCGCCGGTGGTGGATGACCGGTCGAGTCTGCTCGCCCCGCTGCCTTGCCATGTCGCTCTGGATAGTACATCCGATCCGATTCATAAGACTAATTTCCGGCTGCTCGCATGCAACCGGTTCGGAATCGGCCGGTCGCTGGTGCGGCCTTATCTGGAGTTCTTCTGTCATTATATGCACTTGGATGATAGGGGCTCCTTCACCATCGTGGAGTCCGTCGATGCATTGAACTGGCGCGGCTTTTCCCGGCGACAGATCGACGCTGCCCGTCCGGTCATACGTCCGATGCGGGTCTGGGATGGCGCCAATCTGCCCGATGAGGAATTTGACGATCTCCCGCGCGATCTTGCGCTGATCGTCGAGGCCAACGTGATCAATGGTGGGGGGCTTTACCGCTCGGTTTTCGCCATCGTTCCTGACGGCCGGGTCAAGATGATCGTCGACAGCGCCTTGCTGCCCGATCTCAGCACGCAGTCCTACAAATGGCAGCGCAAGACGCAGTTCCTGCTCTCGTGGTTCGAGGAATTCGACAGATGAGCGGCTATCTCACCCCCGAGGAGTTCATCTCCCATTTTCTCGCCGGCAATACCGAGGCCATCGAAGGGCGCGAGGTCCGCGGCAACGTGGCGCTCTACGGCCGCGTCGTGCCGATCGCCGTGCGTGCTCTCGATGTGACTTTCTGGGGCGACGTCGACATGTCCGAGTGCCGCTTCGAGCGCTCGCTGGACCTGAGCGGTTGCCATTTCGCGAAGAGCGTGAGCTTTCGCAACACCCATGTCGGCGGCACGCTCGATCTGTCCGAGGTGCTGGTGCGGACGCAGGCGAGTGCGACCGGCACGCTGCTCGACGACAGCTATTCGATCGATCTGACCGGTATCCGGGTGGAAAACGACCTGCTGCTCACGGGGCTGACGGTGCAGTACGGCACCGCTCCCGCGAAGGCGCGCAGGAACGGCGATCTGGTGGCCACGGGGATGCGCATTCGCGGCCAGACCGACCTGACCGGCATCAAGACGGATGGTTCGGTCGATCTTGCCGGGAGTCATTTCGAGGGCAATGTGGTCGTGGCCGCGCTGGATATGCCCGACACGCGCGATCATAGCTGCATCGTCGGGGGCCACCTGATGGCCACGAACTGCGTGTTTCAGGGAAACCTCGCCCTGTCCGGCGTCACGATCCAGCGTGATCTGCAACTGTGGTCGAGCCGCTTTCAGGGAAACCTCGTCCTGTCCGGCGTCACGATCCAGGGTGATCTGCAACTGTGGTCGAGCCGCATCGACGGCGTTTTCTTCTGCCAGCCTGCCATTTCGTTCGACGAGCAGAAGAGAAAGAAAGTCCGCCATTTTTCCTTCATCGGTGGCGATCTTCACCTGGGCACGGCGCAGATTGCGTATCTCGATTTCGAATCCTGCGCCGTCAAGGGCAGATTCATGGCCTTCGCCGCGCGTTTCGGCCAGGTGAACCTGCATTTCGGCGCCACTGTCCGCCCCTGTGTTTTCGGGCAGTTCATCTTTGAAGGCTGCCATGTAGAAGGCGATCTGCGGCTGATGGCGCTGTCAGTTACAGGCCGTGACAAGACCGGGCGCTGGCGCGGCGCCTCAGTCAAGGGCACGGCAGTCGGCGGTGCGTTGTTGCTCTGGGCGCCGAGTGCATTGATGGACCTCGACGAGGACCAGCGCATCGATTCTGGCCGCGGGCCGGAAAGCCTGAAGCCGCTGATTCATGGCGATCTGAAAATCATCGGTTGCACCGTCACGGACGAGCTCGATCTCACCAACGTGCATGTAACCGGCCGCATCCTGCTCGACGACAGCAGCGTCGGCCGCGATCTGAGGCTTCGCTCGGTGGCGACAGCCGCGCACGAACTGGAACGTTTCGATACGCAACTGACGCGCCCGGAGCATCAGAACCTGCTCGCGACGCGCGCGAAGGCGCTGTCGATGACCAATCTCGTCTGTCAGAACGATGTCGATCTCACCGGGCTGGTGCTGCAAGACGATCCTGATGACCCGGATGATCCGAACAAGCCTGATCTGCTGACCGACCCGCGTCCCAAGCCGGGGTTTCTGGACGCGCGCGGCTGTGAGGTGCGCAAGGCGCTGCGCCTGTTCGAGCCCTTGCCCGAGCGCTTGTGCAAGCCGCTGGCGGCTGGCAATGCCGATGCCGGCAATTTCACCCGCGTGCCGGGGGCAATCGATTTGTCTTCGTCCCGGCTCGGCGCGCTCATCCTGTCGTTCCATTCCTTCAAGCCGGAAGAAAAGTCCGACAAGCCGAAAGAGCGGAAAGAAAAGTCCAAACCGGATGGCGATGAGTCGAACGACAGGGCGTGCGAAATAGGTCTGGTCCTGGCCGCGGCCCGGATCGATGAGTTCAGACTGCAGGTCAAGTGCAAGATCAAGCGCCGGGACGGCCTGTTCACCGTTCCGCGCCTGAAGTTCCCCAAGCCGATCGACATGCGCGACATCGAGGTGGCGCAGTGGGACATCCACGATTCCAGTTGCGACAGGCAGGGCCTGTCGCGCCGCGACGCCTTCGCGAGTCTCGTCGATGCGGAGGATGGTTATCGCCGTTCCACCTTCCTCTCGGTCGAACGGGCGCTGCGCAATCGCGGCCACGATGCGGACGCCGATTACATCTATCGCCTGATGAAGCGCCGTGGCGCGCAGATCGACATCAAGGACCGCGAGAGGCGCGCCTCCCGGAACCTGCGCCGCACAATCCTGCTACCCTTCGCCAACGGCGGCACGCGGGTGTTCGACGGGCTGTTCCGCTTCTTTCTGGGCTACGGCACACGGCCCGGCCGTCTTGCGTGGGCGATCGTCATCCTGTGGCTGGTCGCGTTGCCGATCTTCGAGGAAAAGGCCAATCTGCAACCGTCGCTCGCCCTGCTCGGCACCGAGAGCGGCCGTTTCGAGCCGGACCGCGTGGCGCGGGAGGGCGAGGCGCCGCAGGACTGGTCCACGACGGCGGCCGTCGGCATGTCGCTGCAATTCCACCTGCCCGTCGTCGCGCTGGCGCCGCGCGACGACTGGAACCTGCGTCAGGAGGGCGCGACCTGTTACAACCCCCGCAACATTCCGCTGCTGGGCTGGCTCCTCGACCGGATCGCGAAGCCGCGCGCCGCGCCGTCCGCCGCCGAAAGCTGCGCCGGATGGCGCTTGCCGCTGCCGCCGCAAATCTTCGGCGTGCTGATCAGCATCCTGAACTGGATCGCCTGGCCGCTGCTTCTGGCTTTCGCCATCCGCCGGCTGCTGGTGGTGGACCGGGCCTAGAGCGCGTTACGATCGAATGGAATCCGGTGACGGTCGCCGGTTTCAGATCGGCAGCACGAGCTGGCGCGGCGTCGGGTCCGGCTCTCCCTTGCCGGTTCTCTCGCCGGCCAGCGACGACAGCGTGACGCCGAGCAGGCGGATGCCCTTGGGTGTGGGAAACAGCGGCGCGAGCAGGGCGTCGACGGCCGCTTCGACCGCCCCTTGCGAGTCGTAGGCGGCCGGCAGCGTGTGGCTGCGGGTGATCTGCTGAAAGTCGGCGTATTTGACCTTGAGCGTCACGGTGCGGCCACGGATGCCGTTCGCCTCGCAATGGCGCCACACTTTCCCGATCAGCGGTTGCAGCGCTTCGCGTGCTTCGCCTGGCGCGAACAGGTCGGTATCGAAGGTATCCTCGCTGCCGATCGATTTGCGGATGCGGTCCGGCTGCACCGGGCGGCGGTCGATGCCGCGCGCGATCCAGTAGTAGAAGCCGCCCGCCTTGCCGAAGTGCTCGCGCAGGAAGGGAAGCGTTCGGGCGCGCAGGTCGAGGCCGGTTTCGATGCCGAGCCGGTTCATTTTCGCCGCCGTCGCCGGGCCGATGCCGTGGAAGCGGCCGACCGGCAGCGTCTCGACGAAGGCCGGCCCCATGCGCGGGGTGATGACGAAAAGTCCGTCCGGCTTGTTCCGGTCCGAGGCGAGCTTGGCCAGAAACTTGTTGTAGGAGACGCCGGCGGAGGCGGTGAGGCCGGTGCGCGCGCGGATCTCCTCCCGGATACGCTGCGCCACCTCGGTGGCGCTGGCGATGCCTTGCAGGTTTTCGGTGACGTCGAGATAGGCTTCGTCCAGCGACAGGGGCTCGATCAGCGGCGTGTATTCGGCGAAGATCGCGCGGATCTCGCGCGAGATGGCGCGGTAGGCGTCGAAACGGGGCGGAACGAAAATCAGTTCGGGGCACTTTCGTCTGGCGGTGACGGAGGGCATGGCGGAGCGCACGCCGAACCTGCGCGCCTCGTAACTGGCGGCCGCCACGACGCCGCGCTCGCGCGAACCGCCGACCGCGACGGGCTTGCCGCGCAGGTCCGGGTTGTCGCGCTGCTCGACGGAGGCGAAGAACGCGTCCATGTCGATATGGACGATGCGCCGCGGGACATCCGGCGCGTCGCTGTCGCCGCAGGTCATCGCCGCAGCCGATCATGGTCATGGCCGATCATGGCAGCCTCCCGATGGATATCGCGGAGGATCATAGCATGAACGGCCCGTCGTTGCCGATTCGTGTCGCATGAAGGCGGCCTGCGCCTCACGCGCCGGCGATCAGCCCGAGCGCGATGGTCCACATGACGAGGGCGATGGCGGCCTCAAGCACGCGCCACGCCGATGGCCTGGCGAAAAGCGGCCGCAGCCGCTTCGCGCCGTAGCCGAGCGAGAAGAAGAAAAGGAACGATGCCGACATGGCCCCCGCCGCGAAGGAGGCTTCGAAGCCCGGAAACTGCGTCGAGATCGAGCCCAGCAACACGACCGTATCGAGATAGACATGCGGGTTGAGCCAGGTGAAGGCGAGGCAGGCCAGCAGCGTCGCCGGCAGGCCGCGTTTTTCCGCCCCCGCGCCGACCGCCAGCGCCTCGCCGGAGCGCAGGGCGGAGAGCAGGCTTTTCCCGCCATACCAGATCAGGAAGGCGGCCCCGAAAAGGCGCATGGCCGGATCGAGCCACGGCGCCAGCGCCATCATCTTGCCGAAGCCGGTCACGCCGAGCAGGATCAGGATCGCGTCGGACACCGCGCAGGCCAGACAGACCGCGAACACATGTTCATGCCGCAGCCCCTGCCGCAGCACGAAGGCGTTCTGCGCGCCGATGGCGACGATCAGGCTCAGGCCCATCGTCATGCCGGTGAGGAAAACCGAAAGATTCATGGGGCTTGAGATATCCGCGCTCCCGTGTTCAGGATAGTTAAATCGCCTTATCCTGATTTAGCCTGGCTGATTCATGATCGACTATCCCGCCGCGCGCGCCGTCGCCATGGTCGTGCAGACCGGCAGCTTCGAGAAGGCCGCCCGAGCCCTGAATGTGACGCCCTCGGCGGTCTCCCAGCGCGTCAGGCAGCTTGAGGAGCGTCTCGGCGCGGTGCTGATCGAGAGAGGCGCGCCATGCACCGCGACCGAAAAGGGAGCGTGGCTGTGCCGGCACCTGGAGCATGTCGGCCTGCTCGAAAGCGAGCTGATGGCGCATCTGCCGGGGATCGCCGATCCGGCGCAGCCCCCGCAAAGGGTGACGCTCAACATCGCGACCAATGCCGACAGTCTGGGAACGTGGTTTCTCGCGGCCCTTCCGGCATTCGCGCGGGAGGCTGATTGCCTCTTCGCCATCGCGGTCGACGATCAGGACCATACGGCGGAATGGTTGCAACGCGGCCGCGTGCTGGCTGCCGTCACGTCCCTCGCCAAGCCGGTGCAGGGGTGCCGCGTCGTCTCCCTCGGCGCGCTCCGCTACCATGCGACGGCGAGCCCCGATTACGTGCGGCGTCACTTCCCCGCGGGAGTGACGGCCGAAGCGCTCGCGGGCGCGCCGGCGCTCACCTTCAACCAGAAGGATCGCCTTCAGCATGCCTGGGCACGGCGGACGTGCGGTCTGGACGTCGCTTTTCCGACCCACTGGCTGCCGTCGACGCAGGGTTTCGTCGAGGCGTGCCTTGCCGGGATGGGATGGGGGCTCAACCCGGCGATGCTGGTCAGGGAGCATCTGGCCTCCGGCCGGCTGGTCGAACCCGTTGCCGGCGCGCCGCTGGACGTGCCGCTGTTCTGGCAGGTGAACCGGCTTGCCGCGGACCGGCTCGCCGGCCTGACGCGGAACGTCATCGCGACCGCGAAGCGCGCGCTTGTGCCATGCCCTTGATGCATGTGGCGCGCCGGAGCGTTCATCGCGCGGCGGGATGCACGTCGAATTGTTCCGGCCAGTCGCGGAAGAGCGCGACCTGCCCCTTGTGGCGCAGTTCCCTGACGCGGGCGAGATCGATGGCGCCATGGAGCCAGCGGCTCGTTTCGGTGAAGACCGCCTCGCTGCTGGCGAAGACGCCATCGGGCGGCATGCCGTGGTCGGCGGGCACGTAGAGGGCGGCGCGGCCGTGGTTCTCGTCCACGGCCGGCGACCACGGAGCCTTGCCGGCGGTGGGCGAGACCAGCACCGCGAACTGGTTTTCCAGCGCGCGCGCCTGCGCGCCGATGCGCACGCGGTGATAGCCGGCCTCAGTGTCCGTGCAGCTCGGCGCGAGGACGAGATCGGCCCCCATCTCCGCCAGACGGCGGGCGAGCATGGGAAACTCGTTGTCGTAGCAGATGAGGATGCCGAGCCTGCCGTGGGGCGTGTCGAAGGTGCGCAGCCCCTCGACGCCGCCGGCGATGAACCATTGCTCCCGCTCGAACCGGGTCATGATGATCTTGTCCTGATGGCCGATACGCCCTTCCGGCCCGAAGAGGAAAGCGCGGTTGCGGTATCGCCCGTCGGCATCCAGCACCGGCGCGGAGCCGGGGCAGAAGTGGACGCCGCGCCTGCGGGCGATGTCCTCGCACAGGGCGAGCCAGTCGGGAATGAGCGGCTGGATGCCCGCGATCGAGCGGCCGAGATCGCCGCGCGCATCCTCCGGCAGAAGGCCGGTCAGCGCCATGGCGGCGTATTCGGGCAGCAGGAGCAGTTGCGCCCCGTTGCCGGCCGCCTCGCCGGCCAGCGCGTCGAGATGCGCCGCATAGGCTGCGAAATCGTCGAAGAGCGAGAATGCATACTGGCAGGCGGCGAACGTTACCATCAGCGAATCTCCTTCAGCCAGAACGACATGGGTTTGGCGGTCTCCGCCTCGTCGCCGACGTCGCGCCAGACGAACCGCGTGCGCAGTTGCGGCTGGTGACGGTAGCCGCGCCGGTTCCAGAACGCATCGAGCGGCTCGTGGTCCGCCGGCCGCAACGGATGATCGGCCGGGCGCTCCACGGCGCAGAAGCAGCAATGGTCGAAGCCCCCCTGGCGGCGGGCATGGGCCTCGCGCTCCTCGAAGAAGCGCACGCCGATCCCCCTTCCGCGATAGGCCGGCAGCAGCACCGATTCGCCGAAGTAGAAGATACGGTCGGGATTCCAGCCGCCATCGAGAAAGGGCGCCTTGAACGCCTCCGTCTCCTCGCGCATGGGAATGCCGGTCGAGGCGCCCACCACCGTCTCGCCGTCGAGCGCCAGCACGAACAGGCTTTGCGCCGAGCGCGCATAGGTCGCGAGATAGTCGCGCTCGTAATCCGGCGTGCCTTCGTAGAGATAGGGAAAGGCGCGAAACACCGCAATGCGCAGGCGGGCGAGATCATCGATGTAGGGGCCGACTTCCTCGCCCTGCCGCATGATCGTCCGCATTGGCTCTTCTCCGTTTCTTGCAATGCCCGGATACTGGTATAGAGTATGTCCGAATCGCGATCCATCGCTTTCGCGACATATCCGGGGGAACCTTCATGAGCGCCGGCGAAACCATTCGCGCCTATTACGACGCCTTCAACCGCGGGGATGTGGAGGATTTCCTCGCCCTGCTCGCCGAGGATGTCGTGCACGACATCAACCAGGGCGGGCGGGAAGTCGGCCGGGAGGCTTTCCGCGCCTTTCTCGAACGCATGAACCGCAGCTACAGGGAAACGCTGACGGACATCGCGATTCTGGAGGGCGCGGACGGCACGCGCGGCGCGGCGGAATTCATCGTCCATGGCGAGTATCTGCAAACCGACGCGGGGCTGCCGGAGGCGAGGGGGCAGAAATACGTGCTGCCCGCCGGCGCGTTCTTCGAGATCCGTGACGGCAAGGTGGCGCGCATCACCAATTACTATAATCTCAACGACTGGATCGCGCAGGTCGGCGGATGACGGTCCGGCGGATGGTCGCGCTGCCTGCCGCCGGGGAGGTTTCATGCCGCATTCGCCCGAGGATAAGAAACGCGCCCTGACGCGCCTGCGCCGGATCAGGGGGCAGGCCGAGGCGCTGGAGCGCGCCGTGGAGGCCGGCACCGAATGCGGCGCGCTGTTGCAGCAGATCGCGGCCTTGCGCGGCGCGGCCAACGGGCTGATGGCCGAAGTGCTGGAAAGCCATCTGCGCGAAACTTTCGGGCATCAGCGTGATGAGGCCGATGGCGCGGCCGCCGCGCCGGATGCGGAGATAGACGGCATCATGCGACTGTTGCGTACCTACCTTAAATAGTCGTCCGGGCGATCCGGGGCAAACAACGTGAAGGGAACATCGTCATGAAGTCACGCGCAGCCGTCGCCTGGGAGGCGAACAAGCCGCTGTCGATCGAGACCGTCGAGATCGGCGGGCCGAAGGCCGGCGAGGTGCTGGTGGAGATCGTCGCCACCGGCGTCTGCCATACCGACGCCTACACCCTGTCGGGGCTGGATTCGGAAGGCAAGTTCCCCGCCATTCTCGGCCACGAGGGCGCGGGCATCGTGCGCGAGGTCGGCGAGGGCGTCGTGTCGCTCAAGCCGGGCGATCACGTCATTCCGCTCTACACGCCGGAATGTCGCCAGTGCAAGACGTGCCTGTCGCGGCGCTCCAATCTCTGCACGGCGATCCGCGCCACGCAGGGGCAGGGCCTGATGCCGGACCGCACCACGCGCTTCTCGTGCGACGGCGGCGAGGTGTTTCATTACATGGGCTGCTCGACCTTCTCGAACTTCACGGTGCTGCCCGAGATCGCGCTGGCCAAGGTGCGCGAGGACGCGCCCTTCGACAAGATCTGCTACATCGGCTGCGGCGTCACCACCGGCATCGGCGCGGTGATCTACACGGCGAAGGTGTGGCCGGGGGCGAATGTCGTCGTGTTCGGGCTGGGAGGCATCGGCCTCAATGTCATCCAGGGCGCGCGGATGGTCGGCGCGGACCGCATCATCGGTGTGGACATCAACCCCGCCAAGCGCGAGATGGCGGAAAAGTTCGGCATGACGGATTTCGTCAACCCGGCGGAAATCGGCAACGACAAGGTGGTGCAGGCCATTCAGGACCTCACCGACGGCGGGGCCGACTTCTCCTTCGACGCCACCGGCAACGTCAACGTGATGCGCCAGGCGCTGGAATGCTGCCATCGCGGCTGGGGCGAGTCGATCATCATCGGCGTGGCGGAAGCCGGCCGGGAGATCGCGACGCGCCCGTTCCAGCTCGTCACCGGCCGGGTGTGGAAGGGCACGGCCTTCGGCGGCGCGCGCGGGCGCACGGATGTGCCGAAGATCGTCGACTGGTACATGGACGGCAAGATCAACATCGACGACCTGATCACCCACACCATGCCGCTCGAAGAGATCAACACCGCCTTCGATCTGATGCATGAGGGCAAGTCCATCAGGTCGGTCGTCGTCTTCTGAAGCGGCACGGGCGAGCGAGGAGCACGAGATGCAACAGGTTTCGGCCGGCAAGGCTTTCGGCGGCGTCCAGCACGTCTATTCCCACGCATCGGACGCCTGCCGGTGCGACATGACGTTCGCGATCTATCTCCCGCCGCAGGCCGGGCGGGAGAAGGTGCCGGTGCTGTGGTACCTCTCCGGGCTCACCTGCACCCACCAGAACGTCATGGACAAGGGCGAGTATCGCCGCGCGGCGGCGGAATACGGCGTCGCAATCGTCTGCCCCGACACCAGCCCGCGCGGCGCGGCGGTTCCCGACGAGAAGGACAACTGGCAGTTCGGCCAGGGCGCGGGTTTCTACCTCGATGCGACGCAGGCGCCGTTCTCGCAGCACTACAACATGCAGCGCTATGTCCTGTCGGAATTGACGGAACTCATCGGCGCGGCGTTTCCGGTCGATCTCGACCGGCAGGGCGTTTTCGGCCATTCGATGGGCGGGCACGGCGCGCTGACCTTCGCGCTGAAGAATCCGCGCCGCTTCCGTTCGGTGTCGGCCTTCGCGCCGATCGTGCGCCCCTCGATCGCCGACTGGTCGCGGCCCGCCTTCGAGAAATATCTCGGCCCCGACGAAGCCGCATGGCGGGCCTATGACGCCGTGAGCCTGATCGAGGACGGTCATCGCGTGGACGAAATCCTCGTCGATCAGGGTTCCGCGGACCCGTTTCTGACCGGCGGATTGCGGCCGTGGCTTCTGCTTGAGGCATGCCTCGGGGCGAACATCGCGCTTTCGCTCAATGTTCGGGAAGGTTACGACCACTCCTACAATTTCATCTCGACCTTCATGGCCGATCATATCGCCTGGCACGCCGGGCGTCTGGGGCGCTGACGCGTCGTCCGGGGCGGGGAAGGCTGCGCGCCTTTCCCGTGCCGTGCCGTCCATTGCCCCACACTTGAGCAGTTTGCGTTCAAATCGATCCATCGAATTGAATGCAAGTTGCGGTAAAATATAGAATTCAGAGCGGCGTGACGATTCCATTTGAATGCACGCCGCTCTAATAATGGCGCACCGTTTCGCGCGCTACGCCTGCCGCATTTTCCCCTTGATTTCCTGTCGGATCCGCGCGTCCCGCCGTTTCCGGGCTGCGACGCGTTATCGCTGTCGAGGCGTCGATTTTTTAGGCGACAAACCCTATCGAATTATGCGACTGTATGACGAATTCCAGACCGAGGTTCGTCATCCATGCCGATCGCTTCCATGCACGTATCCTGCGCCGGCGGCCGGGATGCCCGTCGCCGTGCGGGGCGGCGCGACCTCGCTCCATCGCATTATCGCCCGGATGCACGCCACGGCTTGCGCGGGCCGGAAACAGGGAGACGATCATGACAGGCAAACCGGTGAGCTTCGGCATCATGCTTAACGGCGCGGGCCGCCACATGAATGCGTGGAAGCATCCGTCGGGGCCGGCGGATGCGAGCGTGAACCTCGATTTCTACATCGCGCAGGCGCAGAAGGCGGAAGCGGCCGGCATCGCCTTCGCCTTCATCGCGGACGGGCTCTACATCAACGAAAAGTCCATTCCGCACTTCCTGAACAGGTTCGAGCCGCTCACGCTGCTGTCGGCGCTCGCGCTGGCGACGAAGAAGATCGGCCTCGCGGGCACGGTGTCCACTTCCTATTCCGATCCCTATACGGTGGCGCGCCAGCTTGCTTCGCTCGACCTTCTCTCGAACGGGCGCGCGGGCTGGAACGTGGTGACGACGCCGCTGGAAGGCACGGCGCTCAACTACTCGCGGCCGCATCCCGAGCACGCCCTGCGCTACGAGATCGCCGACGAATATCTGGAGGTGACGCAGGGCCTCTGGGATAGCTGGGACGACGACGCCGTGGTCCGCGACCGCGAGACCGGACGGTTCTTCGACCCCGCGAAGCTGCATGCGCTGAACCACAAGGGCCGCTTCTTCCAGGTTGCGGGGCCGCTCAACGTGCCGCGCTCGCGGCAGGGGCAGCCGGTGATCTTCCAGGCGGGATCGTCGGATGCCGGCATCGGCCTGGCCGGCAAGTATGCCGAAGGCGTGTTCACGCACGCGCCTTCGCTGGAGGAAACGCGGACCTTCACCGGCCGCGTCAAGGATGCCGTCGTGGCGCATGGCCGCTCGCGCGACGACGTGAAGATCTTCCCCGGCATCAGCCCGATCGTCGCGGAAACCCGCGAGGAGGCCGAGGAGAAATACCGCGAGGTGCAGGCCCTCGTCTCGCTGCCGGAGGCGCTCGCCTATCTCGGCCGTTACTTCGACCATCACGATTTTTCGCAATACGATCCCGACGCGCCGTTCCCGGAGCTGGGCGACATCGGCCGCAACAGCTTCCGCTCGACCACCGACCGGATCAAGGAAGAGGCGAAGGCAAAGGGGCAGACGCTGCGCGAGGCTGCGCTTGTCGCCGCGACGCCGCGTCCGAACTTCATCGGCACCGGCGCCGACGTGGCGGAAGAGATCATCCGCTGGATCGACGCGGGCGCATCGGACGGCTTCATCCTCAGCTTCGCGCTCCTGCAGCGGGATCTGGACGATTTCACGCGGTTCGTCATCCCCGAGCTCGAGGCGCGCGGACGCTACGCCCGCGACCTGAAGGGCGACACCCTGCGCGATCATCTCGGCCTGCCGCGCAAGGGCAGCCGCTATGCCGAACCGGCTCCCTCCGCCCGCAAGGCCGGCTGATCCCTTCGACGACATTCTTCCGCCCGCGGCCGATCCGCGGGCGGGATGCACGCGATTATCCCATGAGAGGCGAGAATGGTTGATCAGGTTGTCATTTCGAATCCGCTCGATCCGAGGGCGCAGCCGCTGATCGAGGATCTGATTCAGGAATATCAGAGCCGTTACGGCACGCTTTTCGACGGTGAAGGGGCGAAGGCGGAACTATACAGGTATCCGCCCGAGGCCTTCGCCGAGCCCGACGGCAACTTCCTCCTCATCCTGCGCGAGGGCGAGACGATCGCGGGCGGGGCGTTCATGCGCTACGACGACGACACCGCCGAATTCAAGCGCATCTGGACACGTTCGGACCTGCGCCGTCAGGGGCTGGCGCGCCGCATCGTCCTCGCGCTGGAGGACGCCGCCGCGGCGCAGGGCTACACGCGCGTCTACCTGACGACCGGTTTTCGCCAGCCCGAGGCCACCGCGCTATACGTGGGTCTCGGCTATCGCCGCCTGTTCGATCCCGCGATCGATCTCGCCCTCTATCGCTCCCTGCCGTTCGAGAAGCACATCGGCCCGCTTGCCGGCAAGCCGGGCACCACGCCGCTGAAGGAGCCCGCCGCGAGCATCGAGGAGGCGGACGCCCGCCAGGCCGCCGCCAAAGCCGTCCACGCGGCGAAGGTCGCGGCGCATGTGGCGGCCGCGCGCGATGCGGGCCGGCGGGACCGGACCCGGAGCGCATGACTGCGCCGGCGCATCGGGAATCTTTCATCCGAGCAAGAGGATAGTTCAGTGAGCGAGCAGATCGCGGCCGTCCGCCATGGCGGAACCGCACCCCGACCCGAAGCCGAGATCGCCGTGGCCCGGCGCTACGGCACCGCCGAACCCGCGATCGCGGAATGGAACGATACGATCGCGCTGTTGCTCGCGCATCGCTCGGTGCGGGGCTACCTCACCAGACCGCTCGCGCCCGGCGTGATCGAGACGCTGGTGGCGGCGGCCTCCTCCGCGCCGACATCCTCCAACGTACAGGCGTGGAGCGTCGTCGCCGTCACCGATCCGGCGAAGCGCGCCCGGCTGGCGCAGATCGCGGGCGGACAGAAGCATATCCTCGACGCGCCGGTGATTCTCGTCTGGGTCGCCGATCTCTCCCGCGCCGCGCGGGTTGCGCAGCGGCAGGGAACGGAGCTGGTCGGGATCGACTACACCGATACCTTCCTCGTCGCTTCCATCGACGCGGTGCTCGCTGCGCAGAATGCGCTGGTCGCGGCCGAATCGCTGGGGCTCGGCGCCGTCTACATCGGCGCCCTGCGCAACGATCCCGCCGGGGTGGCCGAGCTGCTGTCGCTGCCGCCGCATGCCTTCGCGGTCGTGGGCCTCGTGGTGGGCCATCCCGATCCCGCCGTGGCGACCGCCGTGAAGCCGCGCCTGCCGCAGGAGGTGGTGCTGCACCGGGAAAGCTACGATCCGTCACGCGATGCCGGCATTGCGCGCCACGATGCGGATACGCTGGCGTTTCGCGAAACGCAGCGGCTGCCCGCGCAAAGCTGGAGCGAACTCGTCACCGGACGCCTGCGCTCCATCGCCTCGCTGAACGGCCGTCATGTCTTGCGGGACACGCTGGCCAGGCTGGGGTTGCCGCTGAAGTGAGAGCGGCCGGTCCCGCGGCGTTTTCCGGTCAGACGGAATCGGCAAACGCCCGCCCGCGCCACGGCGCGAGACCCAGCCGCTCGCGCAGGGTCTCGCCCTCGCGGGCGTAGCCCTCGCGGAACAGGCCGCGGCGGCGCAGTTCCGGCAGCACCAGTTCCACGAAATCCTCGGCCGCGCCCGGCAGATAGGCGGCCTGAAGGTTGAAGCCGTCGGCGGCGCGGGTGACGAACCATTCCTCCAGCCGGTCGGCGACCATCTTCGGGGTGCCGACGAGCGTGAGCTGCCAGAGGTTGCCGGCGCAGACCATCTCCATGAATTGACGGATGGTGCTGTTTTGCGCGCGTGCGATGTCGAGCAGCCGCTGCGCGAAGGCGGCCGGCTGCGCACCGGTGCCGCCGATCGACTGGTCGTCGGCGAAATCCGGGATCGGCCCGTCGATCGGCCACAGCGACAGGTCGGGAAAGCCCGAGATGACGAGTTGCCCGTAGCCGACCTCCGGCGAGAGCAGGGCGCTCAGCCGCGCGAGCTTTTCCTGTGCCTCGTCTTCGGTGCGGCCGAGCACGGTCATGACGCCGGGCATGATGAGCAGGCTGTCTTCCGTGCGGCCGTAGCGCGGCAGGCGCGCCTTGACGGAGGCGTAGTAATTGCGCGCCAGTTGCAGATCGGGCTGCCCGGCATAGACGATATCGGCGTGGGCGGCCGCGAATTCCTGGGCGTTGTCCGACGCTCCCGCCGTCGCCAGCGGCAGGTGGCCCTGCGGCGGCCGCGCGACATCGAGCGACCCGTCCACGGTGAAGAAGCGGCCGGCATGCCGCGCCGCGCCGTCCGGCCCCAGCCCCTCGCCGGACCACAGATCCTTCACCAGCGCCGCGAACTCGGAGGCGCGCGCGTGGCGGGTGTCGGAATCGCCGGTGGTTTCGAGCCCGAAATTCCGCGCCTCGTCCGCGCTCCAGCTCGTCACCATGTTCCAGGCGGCGCGGCCGCCGCTGATATGGTCGACGGTCGCGAAGCGGCGGGCCAGGTTGTAGGGGTCCTGAAAGCTGGTCGAGGCGGTGGCGACGAGCCCGATGTCGCGGGTTGCGGCGGCCAGGGCGGCGATCAGGGTCAGCGGCTCATGCTTGGCGTGCTGCTGTTCGCGGTCGCGGGCGACGCGCGGGTCGGCGAAATTGCGGACCGCCGAGACATCGGCCAGGAACAGGAAGTCCAGCGCGCCGCGCTCGGCGATTCGGGCGCAGTTGACGTAATGGGCGAAGTTCATGGTGCCGTCGGCCGGCACGCCGGGCAGCCGCCACGCCGCCGGATGATAGCCGAGATGCGCCACGGAGAGGCTGAGCCGCATCTGTCGTTGGGGTCTGGTCATGGTGGCACTTTCTGACAAGGACATGCTTCATGCGTGAAGGGCGGCGCGCTCGCGCGCCGGCGCGGCGCCGGGCGTTTCGAGGCCCAGCCGCTCGCGCAGCGTGCCGGGGCCGTAGCCCTCGGCGAGAAGGCCGCGCCGGCGCAGTTCGGGCATCACCCGGCTGACGAAGTCCACCGTGCAGCCCGGCTGCCATGCCGATTGAATGTTGAACCCGTCCGCCGCGCCCGTGGTGAACCATTCCTCCATCTCGTCGGCGATGTCGGCGGCGGTGCCGATGACGGGCGTCTGCCACAGGCCGCCGCCGAAGATGATCTGGCTCAACTGGCGCAGCGTCAGGTTTTCGCGCCGGGCAAAGTCGGAGAGATCGCGGACCAGCAGCGCCTTGCTGCCGGAAACCGCTTCGGGCACATCGCTGAGATCGGGCACGGGCTCATCCAACGGATAGCCGCGCAGATCGGGAAAACCGTTCGAGATCAGCAGCCCCAGCCCGACCTCGGGCGACAGGAGCGCCCGCAGGCGCTCGTATTTGTCGCGCGCCTCCTGCCGGGTGCCGCCGACGAGCGACAGGATGCCCTGAAAGATGCGGATGCCGCCGGGCGCGCGGCCGTGGGCGGCCAGACGCGCGCGTACCGCCGCCGCGTAGCGCCGCGCCGCGTCGAGATCGGATTGCGAGGAATAGACGATATCGGCGTGGGCGGCGGCGAGTTCCTGCGCGTTCCCCGACGCGCCGGCGGTGGCGATCGGCACGACGGGCTGAGGCGTGGGCGGCGCGTCGAGGCCGCCATCGACGCGGAAATGCGTGCCGTGATGGGTGAAATTCCCGTCCGGCCGC
Source organism: Pseudochelatococcus sp. (assembly GCF_050946405.1). NCBI lineage: Bacteria > Pseudomonadati > Pseudomonadota > Alphaproteobacteria > Hyphomicrobiales > Chelatococcaceae > Pseudochelatococcus > Pseudochelatococcus sp. Next base: position 153,256 of record NZ_JBMNUS010000007.1, on the reverse strand, counting down.
GCCCGCAGCAGCCCCTTCAGCACGGCGGCGAACTCGTGCGCCCGCGCATGCCGGGCGTCCGAATCGAGCGGCCTGTCGAGGCCGTAGTTCTGCGCCTCGTTCACATGGGTGCTCGTGACCATGTTCCAGCCCGCCCGGCCGCCGCTGATGGCATCGAGGGCGGCGAGCCGCCGCGCCAGGGTCCACGGGTCCTGAAACGTGGTCGAGGCGGTGCCGACGAGCCCGATGCGACCGGTGTTCGCCGCCAGCCCCGCGAGCAGCGTATAGGGCTCCAGCCGCGCGCTCTGTTGCTCGCGTTCGCGCAGCACGCGCGGATCGGTGAAGTTGCGGATGGCGGCGACATCGGCCAGAAAGATGAAATCCACGAAGGCTTCCTCGGCCAGCCGCGCCAGCGACAGCAGCGCGCCGAAGTTCATGGCGCCGTCCGAGGGCACCTCCGGCAGCCGCCAGCAGGCGGGATGATAGCCGAAATTGCCGATCGACAGGCTGAGCTGGATTTTTCGCTGGCGGCTCATGGCAGGGTCCTTGCGATTTCGGCCAGGGGAGTTTCGTGCGGGGAGCCGGAGGCGCGGGAAGGCGCTCCGGCGGTCAGGTCCGGTCCGAGCGCCGCGAGCAGTTGCCGGGTATAGGCGTGGCCGGGGCGCTCGAAGATGTCGCGCGTCGGCCCGGCTTCGACGACCTTGCCCCGCGACATCACGGCGACCGTATCCGAGATGTAGCGCACGACTCCGAGATCGTGGGTGATGAACAGATACGCCATCGCCCGGCTGTCGCGCAGGTCGGCCAGCGTGTTGAGCACCGACGCCTGCACCGAAATGTCCAGCGCCGACGTGGGCTCGTCGCAGATCACGATATCCGGCTCGGCCCCGAGCGCGCGGGCGATGTTGACGCGCTGCTTCTCGCCGCCGGAAAGCTCGTGCGGGAAGCGTTCCCAGTATCGCTCACCCAGATTGACCATTTCCAGCAGCTCGACGGTGCGCCGCCGGATGCGCTCGCCCGGCACGATCCGGTAAAGGCGCAGCGGGCGCGAGACGATATCGCCCACGGTCAGCGACGGGTTCAGCGCGCTTTCGGGGTTCTGGAACACGATCTGGATACCGCGCCGGTCTTGCGGGCGCCGGCGGCGGGCGATCCGTTCGAGCGTCTCGCCGTGAAAGCGGATGTCGCCCGCCGTCGGCGCCAGCAGCCCCGCGACGCAGCGGGCGAGCGTCGACTTGCCGGAGCCGCTCTCTCCCACGATCCCCAGCGTCCGGTTCGGCAGCAGCTCCAGCGATACGTCGTCGACGGCGGGCGCGACATCCGGCCTGCGCAGGAAGGGAATGGCGCCGGCGCGGCGATAGGAGAAACCGAGCCCCTCCGTCGCCAGCAGCGGCGTTTTCGCCGTCGCCCGGCCGTCTTCCGCCGTCCGCGGGTCCCTGCCGGCCGGGGCGAACGCCGGCTGCGGGGGATGGAGATGGATGCAGCGGCTGAAATGCAGCGGCGTCTTGCGCCGGACGGGCGGCGCGTCGCTCAGGCAGCGGTCTTCGGCCAGATGGCAGCGCGCGGCGAAGATGCAGCCTTCGGGCACGTCGCGCAGATCGGGCAGACGCCCCGGAATCGACGCCAGACGCCGCGCGAGCGGGCCGGATATCTCGGGCAGGGCCGCGCGCAGCCCGATGGCGTAGGGATGGCCGGGGCGCTCCAGCACGGCCGCCACGGGCCCTTCCTCGATGAGCTCGCCGGCGTAGAGAATGCCCACGCGGTCGCAGACCCGCCCGACCACGCGCAGGTTGTGGCTGATGAACAGGATCGACATGCCGAGCCTGCGGCGCAAATCGCCGATCAGTTCGAGAATGCGGGCTTCCGTCGTCACGTCGAGGCCGGTCGTCGGCTCGTCCATGATCAGCAGTTGCGCCTTGCAGGCGATCGCCATGGCGATGACCACGCGCTGCTGTTGCCCGCCCGAGATCTGGTGCGGGTAGCGCCGCGCGATGCTTGCCGGATCGGGCAGATGCACCTGCGCGAACAGGTCGACCGCCTGCGCCCAGGCTTCCGTCCGCGACAGACCCTTGTGGCGGCGCAGGGTTTCCGCGACCTGCTCGCCCAGGCGGATCGCCGGATTGAGCGCGTTCATCGGGTCCTGATAGACCATGGCGATGCGGTTGCCGCGCAGCTCCCGCCATTCGCGCGGGGTGAGCGCGCCCAGGTCGCGGCCCTGAAAGAGGATCCCGCCGCCGTCGATCCGCCCGTTGGCGACGTGCCCCATCACGGCGAAGGCGAGGGTGCTCTTGCCCGAGCCGGATTCGCCGATCAGGCCGTAAGCCTCGCCGGGCGCGATATCGAGGCTGACGTTGCGCACCGCGCGCAGCGGCCGCGCCGGATCGCCGTAGCTGATGGAAAGGTCGCGGATGCGCAGCGTCGGGGTTTCCGCGCGGTCTCCGTTCATCGGGCGATCCTTTCCGCGATCGAGAAGCGCCGGCGCAGCGCCTCGCCCACCGCCACCGCGCCGGTGGAGATCGCGGCGACCGTCAGGCAGGGCGCGACCGTCAGCCATGGCGCGAACTGGATGAACTGCTGCCCCTCCTTCACCATCAGCCCCCAGGCGGGCGTCGGCGGCTGCGCGCCGATGCCCAGATAGGCGAGCGAGGCCGTCAGCAGGATCGCCGCCGAGATGCGCAGCGCGAAGTCGACGATCACGATCCCGGCCATGTTGGGAAGCATCTCGCGGAACAGGATGAAGAACGTGGATTCGCCGCGCGCCCGGCAGGCGTCGATGAACTCCCGCCGCCCGAGATCGAGCGCCGCCCCGCGCACCAGCCGGGCCGAGCGCGGCCAGAAGATCACCGCGATGGCGAGCACCAGGTTGACCGTGCTGCCGCCGAGCATGGTGACGATCAGCAGCCCCAGGATCAGCGCCGGAAAGGACAGCAGGACATCCATCGTCCGCATCACCGCCTCGTCGACGCGCCCGCCCAGAAACCCGCACAGCAGCCCCGTCGCCGCGCCGGCCACGATGCCCAGCGCCGCCGCCACGAAGGCGGGGGCGAGCGTGGGCTGCGCGCCGGCCAGAATGCGGCTGAACACGTCGCGGCCGAATTCGTCGGTGCCGAAGACATAGGGCCAGGATGGCGGCACGAGGCTCGCTTCCGGGTTGAACGCCGTGGGCGAGAAGGGCGCGAGCCACGGGCCGGCCAGCGTGATCAGCACGAGAAAGGCGATGAAGGACGCGGCGGGCCAGCCAAGGCGCGGGCCAAGGCGCGGGCTGCGGCCGCGTGAACCCGGAACAAGGGCGCTCGTCATGGCAACCTCCGTTTCAATGCGGCGCCCGCAGGCGCGGGTTGACCAGAAGGCTCAGGACGTCCGCGATCAGGCTGCCGATGCAATAGGCCGTGGCGATGACCAGCACGGACGCCTGCAACACCGGCACGTCGCGGGTCTGCACCGACAGCACCATGAGCTGGCCGATCCCGGCGTAGACGAAGATCGTCTCGATGATCACGAGCCCGCCGAGCAAGGCCCCGAAATAGAGCCCGATCTCGACGAGCGTCGGCAGCAGGGCGTTGGGCAGCGCGTGGCGGAAGATGACGGTGAGCGGCCCCATGCCCTTGAGGCGCGCGGTGCGGATGTAGGGCGCGTTCAGCGTGGCGATCATGCTGGCGCGGGTGATCTGCGCCAGATAGGCGCTGCTGCCCAGCACGATGACCCCGACCGGCAGGATCAGGACCGGCCAGCGCGCCAGGATGTCCGCGCCCGGCTCGATCATCGCGGCGCCTGGAAACCACGGCAGCCAGATGCTGAAGATCAGGATCGCCATCAGGGCGAGGACGTATTCCGGCACCGCGAACAGAAAGGTCGTCGCCGTCGTGATGGCGCGGTCCAGCAGGGAGTTTCGAAACACCGCGGCGGCGATCCCCAGCATCATGGCGAACGGAATGATGATCGACAGGCTGACCAGCGCCAGCACGGCCGAATTGCCCAGCCGGTCGAGCAGCATCGGCGCGACGGGCCGGTTGTAGGCGAGGGAGGTGCCGAAATCGCCCCGCAGCAGATTGCCGAACCAGGCGGCGAAACGCTCGTGAAGCGGCAGGTGCAGCCCCAGCTCGCGCTGGAGCGCCTCGATCTGCGAGGGCAGGGCCTGATCCCCGAGCACGGCGTAGGCGACATCGCCCGGCAGGACGTTGACGATGAAGAAGGTCAGAACCGCCACCGCGATCAATGTTGCGATCATCAGGACGATGCGGCGGACGATTGTGGCGATCAGGATCATGGACGGTTCTGCGGGCGTTGATCGTTCGGATCGGGGGCGGTCGGCCCGCCCCCGGCATGCTCAGGCTTTCGGGGCGACCCAGATGCCCGCGAGATCGATCAGATCGTAGCGCGGGAAGGGGAAGTCGCGCACGCGCTCGGACAGGACGACGGAGGTGTTCATGTAATAGGGGATGGTCCGTTCGCTGTAGATCGCGATCTTGTGCGCGAGGCCGTGGATCAGCTCCAGCCGCTTCGGCCCGGCGGGCGTCGCCAGGATTTCCTCGATGGCGGCGTCCGCGCCGGGGCTTATCTCGGTGGCGGAATAGTTCGTCGTGCCCTTGCTGTGGAAGGACTTGTACAGGCTTTCGAACAGGTTCTGGTTCACCGTCCAGGTGCCGGTGGTGTAGAGCGGCTTCTTGCGCACCACGTTGGCGGCGTATTCCGTATAGGGCACGTCGCTGACGTTGACGTTGACGTTGATGCGCGCCGCCGCTTCCTTCAGCGCCAGCGCGATCTTCGGCGACGGCGGACGCTCCGACATGGTCCACATGTCGAGATCGAGCCGTCCCACGCCGGCCTCGTCGAGCAGGCGGCGCGCCTTCGGCAGATCCTGCTCGTGGCGGGGCAGATCGGCGGGCGTGTTGGGGTGATCGTAGGGGAAGGGGAAATCGCCCGCGACCGCGCCCTGCCCCAGCAGCGCCGATCCGATCAGCGCCTTGCGGTTGATGATGTAGCGGAACGCCTCGCGCACCTTCGGGTTGTCGAACGGCGGCTGGTTGATCTGCGTGATCAGGACGTGGTACTTCGCGCCCGCTTCGGAGACACCGACGAGGCCCGGCGCGTTGCGCAGGCTCAGGAAGGTCTCGGTCTGCACGGTGTTCAGCACGTCCACCGCCCCGGAGCGGATCGCCGCCTGCTGCGTGATCGAATCCGCGATGCCGACGATGGTGATCTCGTCCAGATAGGGCTTGCCCTCGTTCCAGTAATCCGGGTTGCGGACGATGGTGGCGGAGTTGCCCGGCTCGAACGTCTTCAGCCGGAACGGCCCGGTGCCGACGGGATGCTCGACGATCGTCGCGATCCTGTGCGCGGGCAATATCCGCGCGAAGCGCAGCGCCACCGCGTAGGGCGCATCGGCGAAAGGCTGGCTGAAGGTGAGCCGCACCCGGTGCGGGCCTTCGGCCGCCACGCTCTTCAGGGGGCCGAGGACGTTGTAGTACAGCCGGCCGCGTTCCTTGTCGAACGCGAGGTTCAGCGTCTCGACCACATCCTTCGAGGTGAATTCGGCGCCGTCATGAAACCGCACGCCCTCGCGCAGTTCGAAGACCCATTCCTGAAGATTGTTTTCGGAGCGCCAGCTCGTCGCCAGCCGGGGCTCCAGCACGCCGTTGTTGTCGAACACGAGGTTCTCGAACACCGCGCCCGTGACCTGCTGCGCCGCCACCACATAGGAAATGCGCGGGTCGATGGTATCGACGGGGGCCGTATAGGCAATGGTCAGCTTGCCGCCCCGGACGGGCGTCTGCGCCCGCGCCGGGCGCGGACCGAAGGTCATGGTGGTCGCGCCGAGCGTGGCGGCGGCGCCGAGCGCGGCTGCGCCGGACAGGAACCTGCGGCGGCTCAGGCCGGGCAGGAAGGGGGGAGGCAGGATCAGCATGGTTTTCTCCGGGAGAGGGCGGAAGGGGCGGTTCAGGCGCTCGCGGCGAAACGGCTGGCGGAGCGGGGCAGGCCGAGTTGCTCGCGCAGGGTGCGGCCCTGACGGGCGGTCCGGTAGATTCCGCGCCGCTGCAACGCGGGCACCAGATGGGTGACGAAAGCTTCCAGCGCCGCGGGCAGGGCGGGCAGGGCGAGGACGAAGCCGTCGCTCGCGCCGCTGCGAACCCAATCTTCAATCTCGGCGGCGATTTCCGCCGCCGGGCCGGCCAGCGTCACCCGGCCCGCCGTCTCGCCGGCGACGAGATCCGACGCCAGGCGGGCGAGACTGTGCCCGGCCTGCCGCGCCTGCGCGATCCGTTCCGCCAGCGCCCGCCGGTCCTCGCCCGCGTCGCCGGCGATCGGAGCGAGGGGCGGGATCGGCCGGTCCAGATCCTGTCCCGGTTCCTCGCCCAGAAGGGGCGCGATCGAGGCGATGACCGCATGAGGATCGACAATGGCCGCCGCCGCGTCCCGCAGCGCGGCGACCTCCGTTGCGTCGCGGCCGGTCAGCACCGAGACGCGCGACAGCGTGCGGCGGGTATCCGCGTCATGGCCGGCTTCCGCGAAAGCCTGCCGCGCCGCGAGCCGGAACGCCCGCGCTCCGGCGATGTCGCGCGGCGCATGCAGCACCACATCGGCGTGCGCCGCGATCAACGCGCCGTCGGCGGGGTCGTCGCCGTCGATGAAGAGGGGCAGCCGTCCCTGGATGGGGCGTGCGATATCCAGCGGCCCCTTCGTGCGGAAATACCGGCCTTCGAAATCGACGAAATGCACCTTGCTCCGGTCGAAGAAGATGCCGCTTTCCTTGTCGCGGATGAAGGCGTCGTCCTCCCAGCTATCCAGCAGGGCTTCCAGCGCGGCGATGAATTCGGCCGTCCGGGCCGCCTCCGTGGCGGGATCGGCGCGAAGATCCGCGCCGAAACGTCCCGCCACGTAGTCCGCTTCCCGGTGGTTGAGAAGCCAGCCGCCGCGCCCGCCGCTGATGTGGTCGATCGAGGCCAGCATCCGGGCCGCGGTGTAGGGCGCGTTGTGATGCGGCGACACCTGCGCGACGAAGCCGATCCCTTCCCGCACCGACGCCAGCGCCGCGGCCGTCATGACCGGATCGAGCCTCTGGCCGTCGCCCGACGGCAGGCGCGCTCCGCCGCCGTCGGACAGGATGACCAGATCGAACAGGCCGCGCGCCGCCGCGCCCGCCTGCTCGCCGATATGGGCGATGTCGTTGAGGTTCTGCCGTATTCCGCTGTTCAGCCAGGCGCGCGGCACGAAACCCGAGCCGTCAAGCGCAAGCCCGAGGCGGAGCTGGAGGGGGCTGTCAGAATTCATGCGTTCTCCTTGGGCGCGCATCGCCTATCGCCCGGCGGTTGTCCGGCTTGCGTTGGTCGGGCTGGCTTTCGGACGTGTTCGCGCACGGGGTCGATGTCTCGCACGGCTTCCCCGAGCCCGGAGAGGCGCCGCTGTTCGGTCATGGTGACAAGGCTCCGGCCGCCTGACGGCTTCCTGCCGCCCGCGCCGTGAAGGCGGTTTGATAACGATATCTCTCAATTACGTCTATAGATAAAATTACACAACCTCACAACGTCATTTTGCTCCGGCCGCCGGCGGATGGAATCCGGGCGTCGGCAGATGGAATCCGGGCGTCGGCAGATGGAATCCGGGCGTCGGGATGACGGCGATGACGGGAAAGTGTCGCGGTTGCCCGCGTGCGGGCTTTGCTCGGGCGCCGCAAGCGTTGGTCCGTTTCCGGGGGCTGGTCGGTCGGGAGCCGCCGTCACCGCCGGGCGGCGAAGGCGGGGGACGCTTCCGTCGCGAGCATCCGGCGGTAGGCGCCGGGCGCGCTGCCGGTCCAGGTCTTGAAGGCGCGCTGGAACGCCGCGCAATCGGCGAACCCCAGTTCAGCCGCCAGTTCCGCGAGCGTCTCCGTGCCGGTGACGAGCCGCATGATGGCGATGTCGCGGCGCAACTGGTCCTTGAGCATCCGGAACGATTTTCCCTCCGCGCCGAGCCGCCGCTGAAGGGTGCTGACCGACATGTTGAGGCTGCGCGCGGTCGTCGGCAGGTCCGGCCAGGCGGGGCATGTCCGTTGCAGCAGGGCGTGCACCTGCGCGCCCGCCGTCCGCTCGCCCAGCCACGGCAGCACCACATTGGCGGGAGAAGCGGCGAGAAACGCTTCCAGATCGTCCGCGTCCCGCCGCACCGGCCCGAGGAGCGCCGCGTCATCGAACCAGACGGCGGCGGCCGGGCGGTCGAAATGCAGCGGCGCCCGGTAGATGTCGTCGTAGATATCGGCGTAGTCCGGCCGGGAAAAGCAGAAATCGAAACGGCTTGCGGGAAGGCGCGCGCCTCTCAGCCACGCGAGCAGGCGCCAGCATACCCGCAGCAGCAGCTCGAAGAAGAAGTTGCGCGGCCGCGGCACGCCGTTGCGCGGCGTCAGCACGAGGCCCGTGAGGGCGTTCTCGCGCGCCACGGTGAAAGTCACGTCGTCGATGAGCAGCCCGAAACCGCCGCCGATGCGGCGAAGGGCCACCGCAAGCGACGGCGCGGCCGGGGTGGCGCGGGCGACGAGGGCGAAGCCGCCCCGGCGCATGGGGCGCGAGAGCAGGCCGAGGCACTCGTCGTCGAGCCGGTCCATCAGCAGGGTGAACAGTTTCACATATTGCTCGCCGGTGACGCGCGCGCCTCTTTGCCCGAGCAGATCGGGCGAAATGCCGGTTTCGTCGATGGCTGCCGCGAGCCAGGCGCTGTCGGGGCGCGCCGCGACGCCGGACAGCAGGCCCGCCACGGCCGGCATCGGCACCGTCACCGGCGGATGCACGATGGCGCGACAGCGCGGGCGGGCGGGCTTCCGACGTGACGCTTTTTGCAATCCGATCGACCTGACTGGCAATCGCCGCCCCCCTCGTCATCCGTCACTATCGGCCGATAACCGCAGCACCCCGAGCCTGCGGAGGGAGGAAATGCGGTTCCCGCCGGAGAAGAGGCCATGATCGTGCAGCGGCGGCAGCCGCCGCACGGCAGCCCGTTCCGGCGCCGAACCGCCGCATCCTCCCCGCATGCGCGATTGAAACAGGAGTTGGAGGATGTCGCAAGACGTTTACGTAGCGGGAGTCGGCATGATCCCGTTCACCAAACCGGGGGCCAACGCGCCCTATCCGCAGATGGCCGCCGGGGCGCTCAGGCTCGCGCTCGCCGATGCCGGCATCGGTTACGACGCGGTGCGGCAGGCCTACGCGGGCTACGTCTACGGCGACTCGACCGCCGGGCAGCGGGCGCTTTACGAGGTCGGGATGACGGGCATCCCCATCGTGAACGTCAACAACAATTGCTCCACCGGATCGACGGCGCTGTTCCTCGCGCGGCAGGCGGTGGCGAGCGGTGCGGCGGATGTGGCGCTGGCGCTTGGCTTCGAGCACATGAGCCCCGGCGCGATCGGCAACGTCTACACCGACCGGCCGTCGCCCTTCGACCGTTTCGACGCCGTGACCGACGAACTGGTGGGGCATGGCGAAATTCCGCTCGCGCTGCGCTATTTCGGCGGCGCCGGGCTCGCCCACATGCAGCAATACGGCACGCGCCTCGAAACTTTCGCCAGGATTCGCGCCAAGGCCAGCCGTCACGCCGCGAGCAACCCGCTCGCGCTGTTCCGCACCGTCGTGACGGCGGAAGAGGTGATGGCCTCGCCCGCCATCTGGCCAGGCGTGCTGACGCGGCTGATGGCCTGCCCGCCCACCTGCGGGGCCGCGGCCGCCATCCTCTGTTCCGCCGATGCCGCGCGCCGTCTCGCCCTCGCGCCGCAGGTGCGCATCCGCGCGCAGGCGATGGAGACGGACAGGCCGCAGACCTTCGAGGCGCGCGACATGCGTGAAGTCGTCGGCTACGGCATGGCGAAGGCGGCGGCGCGCAAGGTCTACGAGGCGTCGGGCGTCGATGCGCGCGACATAACGGTGGTCGAGCTGCACGATTGCTTCGCCCAGAACGAACTCATCAGCTACGAGGCGCTCGGGCTCTGCCCCGAAGGCGAGGCGGAGAAGTTCGTCGAGGACGGCGACAACACCCATGGCGGGCGCGTCGTCACCAACCCGTCGGGCGGCCTGCTTTCCAAGGGCCACCCGCTCGGCGCGACCGGCCTCGCCCAATGCGCCGAACTGGTGCAGCAGTTGCGCGGCGCGGCCGGCGGCCGGCAGGTGGAAGGCGCGCGCCTCGCGCTCCAGCACAATGTCGGCCTCGGCGGCGCCTGCGTCGTGACGCTCTACGAGCGGGTGTGAGGCCGCCATGACGGATACCAGATGGATCGGCCATGAACTGCCGCCCTCCGTGCTGCCGATCGAGCGCACGCGCATACGCTTCTTCGCCAGGGCGATCGGCGAGACCGACGCGATATACACCGACCTCGACGCCGCCCGCGCCGCCGGCTACCCGGACCTGCCGGCCCCGCCGACCTTCATCTTCGCGGCGGAACTCGATTCCGGCGCGATCGACGCCCTGCTGGCGCAGCTCGGCATTCCGCTCGCCAGGCTCCTCCACGGCGAACAGGGCTTCACATGGCGCAGGCCGGTCTGCGCGGGCGAGACCGTGACCGTGCATTCGCGCATCGCCGACATCTACGCGAAGAAGAACGGCGCGCTGGAGTTCGTCGTCAAGCAGTCGTGGGTCGTCGACGCAAGCGGCGCGCCGGTGGCCGATCTGCGCTCGGTTCTCGTCGTGCGCCATCAGAGTTTTTCTCATTTCGATTGAATCGGGAAGCCGAAAGGCTCTTGAGCCCGCGCGGCGTTTGAGCGTTGAAAAAGCGAAGTTTTTCTGCCGCAGGCAAGTGCTGGAGCGTTTCCGTCAAAGACGGAAATCCTCCGAACCTGACAGGATCATCTCATGACCATACCCGATTTCGACGCCGTGCAGGTGGGCGATGCGCTTCCCGCGCTCGATCTGCCGCCGGTGGACCGCAAGACGCTGGCGCTTTTCGCCGGCGCCTCCGGCGACCACAACGCCGTGCACATCGACATCGACTTCGCCCGCCATGCCGGCATGCCGGACGTCTTCGCCCACGGCATGCTCGGCATGGCGTGGATCGGCCGGCTGCTCACCGGCTGGGTGCCGCAATCCCGGCTGCGGCGGCTCGACGTGCGCTTTCAGGCCATCACCCATCTCGGCAACGCCATCCGCTGCACAGGCCGCGTCGTGGAGAAGCTGGAGCACGCGGGCGAACGCTGCGTGCGCATCGAGGTGGCGAGCGCCAACCAGTACGGACAGACCAAGATCGTCGGCGACGCCCTGATCGCGCTCGGCAACTGACACGGAGAACATCCCATGACACGGAAACTTGAGGGCAAGGTTGCGCTCGTCAGCGGATCGGGGCGCGGCATCGGCCGCGCCATCGCGCTCAAGCTCGCCTCCGAGGGCGCGCGCATCGTCGTCAACGATCTCGATGCGGAGCCCGCCGGCGAAACGGTCGCCGCCATCCGCGAGGCCGGCGGCGAGGCGGTGGCCTGCCCCGGCAGCGTCACCGCGCCCGACTTCGCCGAGCGCTTCGTCGGCACCGCGACGCAAACCTGGGGCGGGCTCGACATCATCGTGAACAACGCCGGCTACACCTGGGACAACGTCATCCAGAAGATGAGCGACGAACAGTGGTACGCCATGATCGACTGCCACCTGACGGCGCCGTTCCGCATTCTGCGCGCCGCCCAGCCGGTGATCCGCGCCCTTGCGAAGGCGGAAACCGAAGCGGGCCGGCGCGTCGTGCGCAAGGTCGTCAACATCTCCTCCGTCGCCGGCCTGTTCGGCAACGCCGGGCAGGTCAACTATTCGGCCGCCAAGGCGGGCGTCACCGGCGTCACGAAAACGCTGGCGAAGGAATGGGGGCGGCTCGGCGTCACCGTCAACTGTGTCGCCTATGGCCTGATCAGGACCCGCCTCACCGGCAACGCCGCCGATCAGGGCACCGAGCGCATCGACGGCCGCGACATCAAGGTGGGCGTCAATCCCGATCTGCTGGCGGCGATGGAGCGCACCATCCCGCTCGGCCGCGGCGGCACGCCGGAGGAGGCGGCGGGCGCGGTCTATCTCTTCTGCATCCCGGAGTCGGATTACGTCAGCGGCGAGACGCTGCTGTGCTCCGGCGGGCTCACCGGCATCTGAGCGGAGGGAATCATGCTGCCCCAACTCCACCGCCACGCCTGGATGGACGAGTCCGTCGAGGCGTTCCGCGAGCAGGTCCGGCGCTATATCGCCCGCGAACTCTCGCCCCATCTCGACGGCTGGCGCCGGCAGGGGTTCATCCCGCGCGAGGTCTGGCGCGGCTTCGGCGCCATGGGTTTCCTGCTGCCGGAAATCGACGCGGATCATGGCGGCGGCGGCGCGTCGCCCGCCTACCAGCTCGTCGTGCAGGACGAGATGGCGCGCGCCGAGCTGCCCGTCAACATCGGCGTGCACAGCATCGCCTCCCACTATATCGCCGATTACGGCACCGAGGCGCAGAAAAGCCGCTGGCTTCCCCGCCTCGCCAGCGGCGAGATGCTCGCCGGCATCGCCATGACGGAGCCGGGCTGCGGCTCCGACCTCAAGGCCATCCGCACCCGCGCGCGGCGCGAGGGCGATCGCTACGTCATCGACGGCGCCAAGACCTTCATCACCAACGGCCGCACCTGCAATCTGCTGGTGGTGGTGGCCCGCACCGGCGAGGAGGGCAGCCGCGGCATCTCGCTCATCGTGCTCGAAACCGGGAACCTGCCGGGCTTCCGTGTCGGCCGCGTGCTGGAAAAGATCGGACAGCATGCTTCCGACACGGCGGAGCTGTCGTTCGAGGGCGTCGGCGCGCCGGTCGACAGCCTGCTGGGCGGCGAGGAAGGCCGGGGATTCGCCCAGCTCATGGGGCAGCTTCCCTACGAGCGCCTGCTCATCGCCGTGCCGGCGGTGGCGGTGATCGAGAGGGCGCTGGAGGTGACGGTGGAATATACCAGACAGCGCAAGGCGTTCGGCCGGACGCTCCACGATTTCCAGAACACCCGCTTCGTGCTGGCGGAAGTGGCGACCATCGCCCATGTCGCACGCACCTTCGTCAACGACTGCGTCCAGCGCCTCATCGACGGCAAGCTCGACGACGAGGCGGCCTACATGGCCAAGTGGTGGTGCACCGAGCAGCAATGCAAGGCGGTGGACGCCTGCCTGCAACTTTTCGGCGGCTACGGCTACATGGCCGAATATCCGATAGCCCGGCTCTACGCGGATGCGCGCGTGCAGAAGATCTACGGCGGCGCGACCGAGATCATGAAAGATCTGATCGCGCGGAAATTGTGACGAGCAATCAGCGGCGACAAGCTGAAGCCACCACCGGAGACAGGAAAATGACCAGCGAGAAACGCCCGTACCGCATCATCCACGGCTGCCCCTCGACCATGGGCGACGACTACCAGCTCAACACCACGAGCCTGATCCGCCACACGGCGAGGACGCATCCCGAGCGGGAAATCGTCTACCGCACGGCGAACGGCGGCTGGGATCGCTACACCTACGACGCCTGCTACCGGCGCATCCGGCGCGGCGCCAACGCGCTGGCGGGCATCGGCGTCGCCCCCGGCGACCGCGTCGGCGTGCTGGACTGGAACAGCCGCCGCCATTTCGAGCTGTACTACGCGATCCCCGGTCTCGGCGCCGTCATGCTCCAGCTCAACCAGCGGCTGGCGCCGGAGGACCTCGGCTATGTCGTGGGGCACAGCGAGGCGCGCTACATCCTCGTCGACGAGACCCTGCTGCCGCTCGCCGAAACGCTGGCGCCGCTCGCGCCGAACGTCAGGGGGTGGATCGTGATGAGCGACAGGCCGGCGAGCGAGATCGCCACGACGCTTTCGCCCGTTTATCATTACGAGGAGCTGCTGGCGGGCGCGGGCGAGACGATCGAATGGCCGATGATCGACGAGCGCTCCGCCTACGCCGCCTGCTACACCACGGGAACGACGGGCAAGCCGAAGGGCGTCTATTACTCGCACCGTTCCGTCTACCTCCACGGCATGATGCTGGCGACGACGCTCGAAATGACGCTCGACGACTGCACCATGCTGATCACGCCCATGTTCCACGGGCAATGCTGGGGCCTGCCGCAAGCCGCCACCTTCACCGGCAGCAAGATCGTGCTGCCGGGCCGCTACGTCATGGAGGACACCGCGCCGCTGACCGACGCCATGATCGCGGAAGGCGTGACGGTCACCAACGGCGCGCCGGCCATCTTCCAGCCCATGCTGCGCTATATCGAAACGCTTGCCGAAAAGCCGGACTTCAGCCGGCTGCGCATGCTCTCCGGCGCCACGGAGCCGCCGCTGTCGCTGATGCGCGGCTTCCACGAACTGACCGGCGCGGAGATCGTGCATGCCTATGGCGCGACGGAAACCTCGCCCATCATCACGCTGAACAGGATCAAGCCCTCCCTGAAGCGGCGCCTCGACCGGGAAGAGCGATGGAACCTCAAGCGCAAGCAGGGGCTCATGGTGCCCGGCGTCGATTTCCTGATCCTCGACGCCGACAACCGCCCTCTGCCCCATGACGGCGTCGCGGTGGGCGAAATCTGCGTGCGCGGCCCCTGGATCACCGCCCGTTACCACGATCTGCCGGACGACGGCGAGCGCTTCGTCGACGGCTACTGGCGCAGCGGCGATGTCGGCACGATCGATCCCGACGGTTACGTCAAGGTGACGGACCGCATCAAGGATGTCGTGAAATCGGGCGGCGAGTGGATTTCGTCCATCGACATGGAGAACGCCCTGGTAGGGCACCCGGCCGTGCTGGAGGCCGCGGTCGTCGGCGTCCGGCATCCCAGATGGCAGGAGCGGCCGCTGGCGCTCGTGGTGTTGCGGCAGGGCGAGGAGGCGACGGCCGACAGCCTGCGGGAATATCTGCTCGGCACCTTCGCCAGATGGCAGTTGCCGGATGAAATCCTGTTCATCGACCGCATTCCGCGCACCAGCGTCGGCAAGTTCGACAAGAAGGTGATCAGGGCCATGTATGCCGACCGCTATGCAGACGCCTCGCTACGGTGAGGGCGCGGGGCATCCGTCGCGGGAATCGCCGCCGGATGCCTCGGCGGCGTCGAGTTCGGCCAGAATCTGCGCCGTGTGCTCTCCAAGGCGGGGAGAGCGCCGGCTCAGGTTCAGCGCCGCATCCGAAAGGCGGATGGGCGTGCGGACGCCGGGCACGCCCTGCGGCGCGATCTTCATGCCGCGCGCCGCGATCTGCGGATCGTCGAAGACATCGGCCACGGTGTTGATCGGCCCGGCCGGAACGCCCTGCGCCTCCAGCGCGGCCAGCAGGGCGTCGCGCGGCCAGGATGCGATGGCCTCGCCCAGTATCGCCGTCAGCGCCTGCCGGTTGGCGACGCGGTCGGCGTTGGTGGCGAAGCGCGGATCGGCCCCGAGCGGGCCGTTGCCGAGCACGCGCGCCAGCTTCCCGAACTGGCCGTCGTTGCCGACCGCGACGATGACGAAACCGTCCGCGACGGCGAAGACCTGATAGGGGGCGATGTTGGGATGCGCGTTGCCGAGCCGGTGCGGCACGGCGCCCGACGCCAGATAGTTCATCGCCTGATTGGCCAGCACGCCGGTGATGGTGTCGAACAGCGCCATGTCGATGTGCTGGCCGCGCCCCGTGCGCTGCCGCTGCCACAGCGCGGCCTGCACGGCGATCACGCCGTAGACGCCGGTGAAGATGTCGACGAAGGCCACGCCGGTCTTCTGCGGCGGTCCGTCCGGCTCGCCGGTCAGGTCCATGATCGCGCCCATGCCCTGAATCATGAAATCGTAACCCGCCCGGCCGGCGTAGGGGCCGTTCTGGCCGAAGCCGGTGACGGAGCAATACACCAGGCGCGGGTTTATCTCGCGCAGGCTCTCGTAATCGAGACCGTATTTCGCCAGCCCGCCGACCTTGAAGTTCTCCACCAGCACGTCGGCGCGGCGCGCGAGACGGCGCACGAGGGCGCGGCCCTCCTCCGTGGCGAAATCCGCCGTGACGGAGCGCTTGCCCCGGTTGCAGGCATGGAAATAGGCGGCCGCGCTTTCGCCCTCCACGTCGATGAAGGGCGGCCCCCAGCCGCGCGTGTCGTCGCCTTGCGGGCTTTCCACCTTGATGACGTCCGCGCCCAGATCGGCCAGCGTCTGGCCGATCCACGGGCCGGCGAGAATGCGCGCGAGTTCGAGCACCCTCAATCCGCTCAAGGGGAACGCCGGCTCGGGGAACGCCGGCTCGGGACACGCCTGCCGGTCGGGAGAGCTGTCGATGTCGGGCATGGTTGTCGGCCTTCACGATGGAGCGGCCCGGACAGCGCGCGTGGAAGCCGGGCCGGATTGGCGGGAAGCGCGGAACGCGGTGACGGGAATGCAAATCCGAAAAAGACAATCAGAAAAAGGCTTGCAGCCCCGTCTGCGCCCGCCCCAGGATGAGCGCGTGCACGTCGTGCGTGCCCTCGTAGGTATTGACCGTTTCCAGGTTCTGCGCGTGGCGCATGACGTGGTATTCGATCTGGATGCCGTTGCCGCCGTGCATGTCGCGCGCCTGCCTGGCGATGTCGAGCGCCTTGCCGCAGTTGTTGCGCTTGACGATGGAGATGATCTCGGGCGCGAACGATCCCTCGTCCATCAGCCGCCCCACCCGCAGGCTCGCCTGAAGGCCCAGCGCGATCTCGGTCTGCATGTCGGCGAGCTTCTTCTGGAAGAGCTGCGTGGCGGCCAGCGGCCTGTCGAACTGCTTGCGGTCGAGCCCGTACTGGCGGGCGCGGAACCAGCAATCCTCCGCCGCGCCCAGCGCCCCCCACGAGATGCCGTAGCGCGCGCGGTTGAGGCAGCCGAACGGCCCCTTGAGGCCGGCGATGTTCGGCAGCAAGGCTTCCTCGCCCACCTCGACATCCTCCAGTACGATCTCGCCGGTGATGGAGGCGCGCAGGCTCAGCTTGCCCTCGATCTTGGGCGCCGAGAGGCCCTTCGTGCCCTTCTCCAGCACGAAGCCGCGGATCTGGCCGCCGTGCGCGGCGGATTTCGCCCAGACCACGAACACATCGGCGATCGGCGCGTTGGAAATCCACGTCTTGGAGCCGTTGAGGCGATAGCCGCCGTCGATCTTTTCCGCGCGCGTCTTCATGCCGCCGGGGTCGGAGCCGGCGTCGGGCTCGGTGAGGCCGAAGCAGCCGATCCACTCGCCGGAAGCGAGCTTCGGCAGGTATTTCCGGCGCTGCTCCCCGGAGCCGTAGGCGTAGATCGGATACATGACCAGCGAGGATTGCACGCTCATCATCGAGCGGTAGCCGCTGTCGACGCGCTCGACCTCGCGGGCGATCAGGCCGTAGGCGACATAGCTCGCGCCCGCGCCGCCGTATTCCTCCGGCACCGTCGGGCCGAGCAGGCCCGCCTCGCCCATTTCGCGGAAGATCGCCGGATCGGTCTTTTCATGCAGGTAGGCTTCCTGGATGCGCGGCGCGAGCCGGTCGGCCGCGAAGGCGGCTGCGGCGTCGCGGATGATGCGCTCGTCTTCCGTCAACTGCCCGTCGAGTTGAAACGGATCGCTCCAGGTAAAGGCGCTGTATTCCGCCATGGCATGCTTCTCCCTGTTTGGCCCCGATGCGGCGCGCCGGTTCGTCCGGCGCTCTCTCCAATCGCTTCAAGCCAATCCTTGCAAGATATCCTGAAGATACCCTGCAAGGATTTCGCGCTGCGTTCAAACGATGTTTACTCACCGATTTCATGAGATATAGTCATCAGTCATGATCGGGATGCAACGCCGCCTGCTGCCCGCCACGGGGGCGCTGGCCGCTTTCGAGGCCGTGGTGAGGCTTGGCAGTTTCTCCGCCGCCGCGCAGGAGCTGTCGCTGACGCAGAGCGCCATTTCCAAGCAGATGGCGGCGCTGGAGGGCCAGCTCGGCGTGGCGCTTTTCGAGCGCAGCGGCCGCGGCGTCGTGCCGACGCAGGAGGGGGAAGCCTATGCCGCGGCGGTGGCCGACGCGCTGGCCACCATCCGCGCGGCATCGCTGCGCGCGATGTCGGGCAAGGTGGGGCAGACGCTCGATCTCGCCGTCCTGCCCACTTTCGGCACCCGCTGGCTGATGCCGCGCATCCGCTCCTTCGTGGCGCGCCACCCGGAGGTGACGCTCAACTTCGCCACCCGCATCGGACGTTTCGACCTGGAGGCGGAAGGCTTCGACGCGGCCATCCACATCGGCGCGCAGGACTGGCCGGGCGGGGAGGCGACCTTTCTGATGCACGAGACGGTGGCGCCGGTGGCGAGCCCGGCCTTCCTGCGGGAGAATCCGGTCGCACGGCCCGACGATCTCGCCCGGTTGCCCCTGCTGCACATGGGATCGCGGCCGGAGGCGTGGGACCACTGGTTCAGGGCGGCGGGCGTTCCGGCGCCGGTGCGGCGGGGCATGCGCTTCGAGCAGTTCTCCACCGTGGCGCAAGCCGTCATCGCCGGCGTGGGCGTCGCGCTGATGCCGCTATTCCTGATCGCCTCCGAGATCGACAGCGGCCAACTGATCGTCGCCTACGACCGTCCGGTCAGAAGCCCGCGCTCGTATTATCTCGTATCGCCGCTCAGCCGCGTCAGGCTCGCGCCCGTCGCGGCCTTCCGTCAATGGCTGGTGGCGGAAGTCGCGGCATGGAAAGGCGAGAGCTGGAAAGGCGAGAGCTGGAAAGGCGAGAACTGGAAAAACGAAGGCGAAGCGCTCTCCGACGCCGATCCATCCCTCCGGCGGGAGGGGCGTTGACACGCCTCGCGATCCGGTGTCATGCTCCGTTCAAGCACTGATTTCTCGGGATGATGATCGTCGCTATGGCGCGCTTCGGCACTTGGCAGGAAGTTGCTTGGCAGGGACTCACCCGGCAGGGACTCACCTGGCAGGCGGAGCGCCCGATGGCGGCGGGGATCGCGCGTCCGGGCGGCCTTGCGCGGGGTCAAACGGTTCCCGGCGCTGCGTGCCGACATGGTTGATTCGCCGCGTCTCGTCCTGATCCCCGGCCTTCTGAACGATGCGGAGCTGTGGCGCGACCAGATCGCCGGTCTCGCAGGCGTGGCGCGGCCTGTCGTGGCCGACATCACGCGCGGCGAGACTCTGGCGGCGCTGGCGCGGGACGTGCTCGATATTGCCGGGGAACGTTTCGCCGGGGAGCGTTTCGCCGGGGAGCGTTTCGCCCTTGCCGGCTTTTCCCTCGGCGGCATCGTCGCGCAGGAGATCGTGCGTATCGCGCCGGAGCGGGTGAGCCACCTCGCGCTGCTCGACACCACGATGCTGCCCGACGACCCCGAACGGGCGCAGGAGCGGCGGCGGCTCATCGCGACGGCGCGCAATCCGGGCAAATTTTACGGTTTCGGCGAGCATCTGCTGCGTACCTATCTCGCGCCCGAGAACCTCGGCAATGCGGAGATGGTCGAGCGCGTCCGCGCCATGACGGCGCGGCTGGGGCCGGAGGTCTTCATCCGCCAGAGCCTGATCGACCGCCCCGACGGCCGCGCGACGCTGTCGCGCCTGCGTTGCCCGGTTCTGGTGCTCTGCGGCGAGCACGATGCCCTGACCCCGCCGGCGCTGCATCGCGACATGGCGGCGGGCATTCCCCTTTCACGGCTGGAGATCGTGCCGCATGCCGGCCATCTGACGCCCATCGAGCAGCCGGACGCAGTAACATCGGCGCTGCATCGCCTGCTGCGTGGTTGAGACGACGCCATCGGACAATAAGGGTTCTCGGGAGGAAATCGTGACGGTAGCGGATTTGATCGCAAGGCTGGAAGAACGGTTATCGGAGCAGGGAGCGGCCGTTCCGGGCCGGTTCGTGGCGGCGCTGCTGGGGCATGTCGCGGATGAGGACCTCGCCGCCTGCTCCGACGCCTTTCTCGCGGCGCGCGTGGCGGAGGCGTTCGCGCATCTGGGCGAGCCGCGCAGGCCGGGCGAGCCGCGTATCCGCCTCGTCGACCCCGCAGGCGGAGACGGGGAAGACGGGCGCGCCGTCACGGTGGTCGAGATCGTCAACGACAATATGCCGTTCCTGCTCGATTCGACGCTGGCGGCGGTCATCGAGCTCGGCTTCGAGACCCTGCTGATCGCCCATCCCATCCTCGACGTCGAACGCGACGCGGCCGGTGCGCTTGCCGTGCTGCACGGCGAGGCGGGCGTCGAGGCGCCGGCGCCGGGCGTGAGCCGCGAGAGCCTCATCCACCTTCTCGTGCCGCGCATCCACGATCCCGACCGGCGCGAGCGGCTCGTGGACGAACTGACGCGCGTCTATGCCGATGTCGCGAGCGCCGTGTCGGACTGGCCGGCGATGCGTGCGCGGCTCATCGCGGCGGTGGAGAGCCTGCGCGAGACGCCCTCGCCCCTCGACGCCGGAACGGTCGACGAGGCGGCCGCCTTTCTGCAATGGCTCGCGGACGACAACTTCACCATTCTGGGCATCCGCGAATACCGTTTCCAGCCGGACAGCGTGGCCGATCCCGTCGAGGGCACGGGCCTCGGCATCCTGCGCGACCCGTCGGTGCGCATCCTGCGCCGCGGGCGCGAGCTCGTGGCGATCTCGCCCGAGATCCGCGCCTTCCTGCAACGGCCGGCGGCGCTGATCATCACCAAGGCGAACGTCCGCTCGCGGGTGCACCGGCGCGTGCATCTCGACTATGTCGGCGTGAAGCTGTTCGACACGGCGGGCGAGGTGGTGGGCGAGCTGCGCATCGCCGGCCTGTTCACCGGCAACGCCTACACGCAATCCACCACGACGATCCCCTATCTGCGCCGGAAGGTGGCGCAGATCGCGCGCCGCGCCGAGTTCGATCCGGCGAGCTATTCCGGCCGCTCGCTGCTGCATGTGCTCGACGACTATCCGCGCGACGAGCTGTTCCAGATCGACGCCGACACGCTGTTCGGCTTCGTGCAGGACATCCTGCGGCTGACCGAGCGCCCGCGCGTGCGGGTGCTCGCGCGCCCGGACGAGTTCGGCCGTTTCGTGTCGGCGCTTGTCTATCTGCCCAAGGACCGTTACGACACCGACGTACAGGGCGAGATCGGCGCCTTCCTCAAGCGGCTCTATCAGGGCCGCCTGTCGGCGGTGTTCCCTTCCTTCCCGGAAGGGCCGCTGGCGCGCATCCACTTCATCATCGGCCGCGACGAGGGCGACGTGCCGGTCATCGACCGCGCGACGCTCGAAGCCGGCATTCTGGAGCGCGTGCGCACCTGGGGCGACGCGCTCGACGCGGCTCTCGATCGCCATGTCGGCGGCGAGCGGGGCCGGCAGCTCGCCGCCGCCTACGCGCGGGCGTTCGGCGGGGCCTATCGCGAGGCGTTCTCGGGCGAGGAAGTCATCGCCGACATCGCCGTCATCGAGCAGCTCGGGCGCGATCATCCGCGCGCGGTCGGTTTCTATCGCCGCGCCGGCGACCTGGAAAGCCGCGCGGCGCTGAAGGTGTTCTCGCGCTCCGCGCCGACGCCGCTGTCGGAGCGGGTGCCACTGCTGGAAAAGCTCGGGTTCAGGGTCGTCAACGAACGCACCTATCGCGTCGCGCCGCACAGCGCGGAGGAAGAGGGGCGCGTGTGGCTGCACGACATGACGCTGGAGCGCGCCGGCGGCGGGCCCATCAACGTCGAACGCGCCAGGCCCGATCTGGAGGCGGCGCTGATGGCGCTGTTCGAGGGGCGTGCCGAGTCGGACGGCTTCAACGCGCTGGTGCTGGAGGCGGGGCTCGGCTGGCGCGACGCCGCGATCCTGCGCGCCTACGGCCGCTACTTGCGCCAGATCGGCGTGCCCTTCGGGCAGGAATATCTGGCCGCGACGCTCGCCGGCCATCCGGCCATCGCGACGCGCCTCGTGGCGCTGATCGGCGCCCGTTTCGATCCCGATGCCGACGAGGGGCGTCAGGAGCGCGAAAAGGCGGTGAAGGGCGAGATCGAGGAGCGCCTGCAATCGGTGTCGAGCCTCGATGAAGACCGCATCCTGCGCCGCTTCGTCAACCTGATCGAGGCGACGGTGCGCACCAACGTGTTCCAGCGCGACGCGGCGGGCGAGCCGCGCGCCACCATCGCCTTCAAGTTCGAATGCGCGCGGGTGGAAGGGCTGCCGAAGCCCGCGCCGCTCTACGAAATCTTCGTCTATTCGCCCCGCGTCGAGGGCGTGCACCTGCGCTTCGGCAAGGTGGCGCGCGGCGGCTTGCGCTGGTCGGACCGGCCGCAGGATTTCCGCACCGAGGTGCTCGGGCTGGTGAAGGCGCAGCAGGTGAAGAACGCGGTCATCGTGCCGGTGGGAGCGAAAGGCGGCTTCGTGCCCAAGCGCCTGCCGCCTGCCTCCGACCGTGCCGCGTGGCTGGAGGAAGGGCGCGGTGCCTACCGCGTGTTCATCGCCAGCCTGCTCGACCTCACCGACAACCGCGTCGACGCGGATATCGTGCCCCCGTTGCGCACGGTGCGCCACGACGGCGACGACCCCTATCTGGTGGTCGCGGCCGACAAGGGCACGGCGACGTTTTCGGATCTCGCCAACGAAATCTCGCTGGAGCATGGCCACTGGCTCGGCGACGCCTTCGCCTCGGGCGGCGGGCACGGCTATGACCACAAGGGCATGGGCATCACCGCGCGCGGGGCGTGGGAGGCGGTGAAGCGTCATTTCCGCGAGATCGACATCGACATCCAGACCACGCCGGTGACGGTCGCGGGCGTGGGCGACATGTCGGGCGACGTGTTCGGCAACGGCATGCTGCTGTCGCGGGCGGTGAAGGTCGTCGCCGCCTTCGACCACCGCGACATCTTCCTCGATCCCGATCCCGATCCGGCGGCTTCCTGGGCGGAGCGCAAGCGGCTGTTCGAGCTGCCGCGCTCGAGCTGGCAGGACTACGACCGGGCGTTGATCTCCAGTGGCGGCGGCGTGTTCTCGCGCTCCGTCAAGACCATTCCGCTCTCCGAGCCGGTGCGGGTGCGGCTCGGCATCGGCAAGGCCGAGGTGTCGCCGCAGGAACTCATCTCCGCGATCCTGCGCGCGCCCGTCGATCTGCTGTGGTTCGGCGGCATCGGCACCTATATCCGCGGCGCCGGGGAGACGGACGAGCAGGTGGGCGACCGCGCCAACGACGCGGTGCGCATCGCGGGCGCCGACGTGCGGGCGCGGGTGATCGGCGAGGGGGCCAACCTCGGCGTCACCCAGCCCGGCCGCATCGAGGCGGCGCGCAAGGGCGTGCGCCTCAACACCGACGCCATCGACAACTCGGCGGGCGTCAACACGTCCGACATCGAGGTGAACCTGAAGATCGCGCTCGCCATTCCCGAGCGGGACGGACGGTTGTCGCCGGACGAGCGCAACGCCCTGCTGGCGCAGATGACGCCGGATGTGGCGCGCCTGGTGCTCGCCACCAACTACGAGCAGCCGCGCGCCATCTCGCTGGTCGAGTTGCGCGGGGCGGAGGAGATCGGCTACGCGCGCCGTCTCATCGCCGTGCTGGAAGCGGCGGGCCGTCTCGACCGGGGGCTCGAATACCTGCCCGACGACGCGGAACTGGCCGCGCGCGAGAAGCGGGGCGAGGGGCTGGCGCGGCCGGAAATCGCGGTGCTGCTGGCCTATGCCAAGCTCGCGCTCTACGACGCGATTCTGGAATCGCCCGTGCCGGACGATCCCTACGCGGCGCGCGAGCTGACGCATTATTTCCCGCCGGAGCTGTCGGACCGCTTCCCGGACGCCATCGCGCATCACCGGCTGCGGCGCGAGATCATCGCGACACGGCTGTCGAACGCCATCGTCAACCATGCGGGGCCGAGCATCGCCACGCGCGTGGCGGACCAGACGGGCGCGAGCGTGCAGACGCTGGCGGCTGCGTTCGTCACGGTGTGGTCGGCCTTCGGGCTCGCGGACATCGTGGCCGGCATCGATGCCCTCGACGGGCGCATCGGCCAGCATGCGGGGCAGTTGTCGGGGGCGACGCAGCGCCTGCTTTACGCGGAGTTGCAGGACCGGCTCATCGATCTCGTGGTGTGGTTCAGCCGCAATGTCGATTTCACGGCCGAGGGGATCGATGCGATCGTGGCACGCTACCGCGCCGGCGTCGTGGACGTGGGCGGCGTGCTCGACCGCGCGTCCGCGAACGCGGTGCGGGACGGGCGGCTGGAGGCGCTGCTCGCGCTCAACGTGCCGGACGGCGTGGCGGCGCGGCTGGCGCGTCTCGCCGCGCTCGCGGAGACGCCGGATATCGTGCGCGCCGCCGCGGGCACGCGGCGGCCCGTGAGCGAGGTGGCGGCGGTGCATTTTGCGCTTGCCGAGGTGTTCGGCTTCCAGGATCTGGCGGAGGCGGCGCGCGGCGTCGTGCCGGGAGACTACTACGACCGCCTTGCGCTCGACCGGGCCGCGACCGCGCTCGCCGACGCCCACGGCCGGCTGACGGTGGAAGTCGTCACGTCCGGCGCGGGGCTTTCCGGCGCGGCGGCCGTCGAGGCATGGGCCGACGCGCGCGCCGACGACGTAGGCCGCATCAAAAAGGCCGTCGACGTCATCCGCGCCTCCGGCCTCACCCTCGCCAAGGCAATCGTCGCCGCCAACCTCCTCGGCGATCTCGCCCGCGGATGAGCGCATCTCCACCCCGACGCGGCATGCCGCGTCGGAGGCTTGCCGCGTCGGGGGCTTGCCGCGTCGGGCTCCGGCCGGCCCGCGGCATATCTCCGCCGGTCGCGGCCGGAGGCCGCGAAACACGGCAGGCCCCAGGGCGGTCCGGGTTCGCCCGGACGCTCAAATCGACGCCGGATTGCGGTAAAACGCCGGGTTTGAAGCGGCGGCGCGATTCCGTTTCGATGTCCGCCGCTCCGATATGCGCGAATCGGAGGGGCAGGGGACTTGGCGCGCCCTGTTGCGTCCGTTATCGTTCATCCGAACGTGCGGGCCTTTGAGTCGGGCCGATCGATGCACTGCCCTTCCTGGATGGCCTGTGGGCAGCCCGCCCGTGGGAGCGAGGATTTATGCAAGCGACAACGAATAACAAGTTGAGCCCCGACACCGATCCGAAATTGCCGACAGTCGAGGTTTCCGTTCGCGAGGTATTCGGTATCGACTCGAATCTGGTCGTTCCCGCTTTCGCAGAGGCGGACGAGCATGTGCCGGATATCGACCGGGATTATCTTTTCGACCGCGACACGACGCTCGCCATCCTCGCCGGTTTCGCCCGCAACCGCCGCGTCATGATCACCGGCTACCACGGCACCGGCAAGTCGACCCATATCGAGCAGGTCGCCGCCCGGTTGAAGTGGCCGTGCGTGCGCGTCAACCTCGACAGCCATGTGAGCCGCGTCGATCTCGTCGGCAAGGACGCCATCGTCGTGCGCGACGGCCATCAGGTCACGGAATTCCGCGACGGCATCCTGCCGTGGGCGTTGCAGAACAATGTCGCTCTCGTGTTCGACGAATACGACGCCGGCCGCCCTGACGTGATGTTCGTCATCCAGCGCGTGCTCGAAGTGTCCGGCCGCCTGACCCTGCTCGACCAGAACCGGGTGATTCGCCCGCATCCCGCCTTCCGCCTGTTCGCGACCGCCAACACGGTCGGGCTCGGCGACACCTCCGGTCTCTATCACGGCACGCAGCAGATCAACCAGGGCCAGATGGACCGCTGGTCGATCGTGGCGACGCTCAACTACCTGCCGCACGACAAGGAAGTCGAGATCGTCGTCGCCAAGGTCCATCACTACCGCGACGCGCTGGGGCGCGACACCGTGGACCGCATGGTGCGGCTCGCCGGGCTCACGCGCAGCGCCTTCATCAACGGCGACCTGTCGACCGTGATGAGCCCGCGCACCGTGATCACCTGGGCGGAAAATGCCGATATCTTCGGCGACCTCGGTTTCGCCTTCCGGCTGACGTTCCTCAACAAGTGCGACGATACCGAGCGTCCGCTCGTGGCCGAGTTCTACCAGCGCTGTTTCGGCAAGGAATTGCCGGAATCCGCCTCCAACGTCGCATTGTCGTAAGGCAACCGGGCGCGATGAGCATGACGAACCGCAGGCCGGGCGGCAATGCTCCGGCCAGATCGACGGAACCGCTCAAGCAGGCGGTGGCCGGGGCGTTGCGCGGCATCGCAGGGCAGCGCGACATCGAGGTCACTTATTCCGTCGACCGCCCCGCGCTGACGGACGAGCGCGCCCGCCTGCCGGAGCCGCCGCGCAATCCCGGTGCGAACGACATCGCCGTGCTGCGCGGCCACGCGGATGCGATGGCGCTGCGGCTCGCCGTGCATGACAGGAACGTGCATCGCAAGCTCGCCCCCGAGGGCGGCGCTGCGCGGGCCGTCTACGATGCCGTCGAGCAGGCCCGCGTGGAGGCGATCGGCGCGCGCCGCATGAGCGGCGTCGGCGACAATCTCGCCGCCATGCTGGAGGACCGCTACCACCGCGGCAATTACGAGGACGTCACCGACCGCGCCGACGCGCCGCTCGAGGACGCCCTTTCGCTGATGGTGCGCGAGCGCCTCACCGGGCTGCCGCCGCCGAAGGCCGCGGAAAAGATCGTTTCGCTGTGGCGCGAATCGATCGAGGCCCGCGCCGGCAAGAATCTCGACCGGTTCGACGCCAACATCGCCGACCAGTTCGCGTTCGCGCGCAATATCCGCGAGTTGCTGGCCGCGCTCGACATGGCCGACGACGCCGATCTCGACCCGGACGACAGCGACGACAACGATCGGGACCAGTCCGAGGGCGAGGAGGAGAGCAGCGACGGCGAAGCCGAGCAGCGCGCCGACACCGAGCAGGCGCGCATCGACGCGATGGATTCGGCCTCCGACGACATGGAGGAAGGGTCGACCGACGCGGAGGACGCGCCTTCCGGCGAACTGACCGAGGAAAGCGAATCGTCGGATGCCGAGGAAGCGGGCACGGCGCGCAACCCCCCGCAATCGGCGGCGCTCGAGAATCGCGCTGCCGCCTATCGGGCCTACACCACCCGTTTCGACGAGACCGTGGCGGCGGAGGAACTGTGCGACGCGGACGAGCTGGCGCGGCTGCGCGCCTATCTCGACAAGCAGATCGCCAACGTGCAGGGCGTGGTGGCGCGTCTCGCCAACCGCCTCCAGCGGCGGCTGATGGCGCAGCAGAACCGGTCGTGGGAATTCGACCTGGAAGAGGGAATTCTCGATCCCGCCCGGTTGCCGCGCGTCATCATCGATCCGTTCCAGCCGCTGTCCTTCAAGTTCGAGAAGGATACGGATTTTCGCGATACGGTCGTCACGCTGCTGATCGACAACTCGGGCTCCATGCGCGGGCGGCCGATCACGGTGGCGGCGACCTGCGCCGACATCCTCGCGCGCACGCTGGAGCGCTGCGCGGTCAAGGTGGAGATTCTCGGCTTCACCACCCGCGCGTGGAAGGGCGGCCAATCGCGGGAGGCGTGGCTTCAGGCGGGCAAGCCGCCCGCGCCCGGCCGGTTGAACGATCTGCGCCACATCATCTACAAGGCGGCCGACGCGCCGTGGCGGCGCGCGCGGCGCAACCTCGGCCTGATGATGCGCGAGGGGCTGCTGAAGGAAAACATCGACGGCGAGGCGCTCGATTGGGCGCACCGGCGTCTGCTCGCCCGCCCCGAGCAGCGGCGCATCCTCATGGTGATCTCGGACGGCGCGCCGGTCGACGATTCGACCCTGTCGGTCAATCCGGGCAATTATCTGGAGCGGCATCTGCGCGCGGTGATCGAGGAAATCGAGACGCGTTCGCCGGTCGAGCTCATCGCCATCGGCATCGGCCATGACGTGACGCGCTATTACCGGCGCGCGGTGACGATTGTCGACGCGGAGGAACTCGGCGGCGCGATGACCGACAAGCTGGCGGAACTGTTCGAGGAAAGCCACGGCCACAGCGACCGGCGTGGGACGGGACGAAAGCGCGCCGGCTGATGCCCGCGCCTCACGAAACGAAAACCCGGCCGATGGCCGGGTTTTCGTTTTCGGGCAATGCGGGAGAAACGATTCTACGCCTTGCGGGGCTGTTCGACCGGCAGAACGATGCGCAGCAACGCGCCGTAGGGCATCAGCATCAGCAGCGCCATCATGACCTTGACCGCAAAATCGCTTACGGCCCATGCCACCCACACCGGGGCGGCGAAGCTGAAGCCCGGAATGCCGTAAATGGCGACTTCCGTCACCGCACCGGCGAAGGCGAGGGAGAAGAACAACGCGGTATCGATGGCGGAGCCGACAAGACCGGAAGCGAGCGGCGCCCGCCACCAGGCCAGCCGCCGCAACCGGTTGAACACCGAGACGTCGAGCAACTGGCCGGACAGGAACGCGATTCCCGATGCGGCGGCGATGCGCGGCTCCGACACGATCGCCGAGGCGATGACGGCCAGCAGGAAACCGACGGCCACGAGACGCCGAGCCGCCGACGCGCCGAACCGCCGGTTGGTCAGATCGGTGACGAGGAACGCGACGGGATAGGTGAACGCGCCCCAGGTCAGATAATCCTGCAAGCCCCAGGGCGTGAACGGATGCTGGACGGCGATGTTGGAGACGACGACGACCGTCATCATCGCCGCCACCGGCCACCACAGCCGCTTCATTTCCACGCCGGGCCTTGCCATAGCCGCGCCGTCAGTTGGCGGCGGCTTCGGCGTGCTTCTTGACGATTTCGCGGCGCAGCGCACGGGCGCCCTGCGACAGATCGTCCTCGCCCGCCTTGATCAGGAACGCGTCGAGGCCGCCGCGGTGCTCGACCGAGCGCAGGGCGGCGGCGCTGATGCGCAGGCGCACGTTGCGTTCCAGCGTTTCCGACTGGAGCGTCACCTTGACGAGGTTGGGGAGAAAACGACGCTTGGTCTTGTGATTCGAATGGCTCACGAGATGGCCGACGAGAACGGCCTTGCCAGTGAGTTCGCAGCGGCGTGCCATGACGCTTCAATCCTTGTAAACGCTATCGAGGCAACCCGCTGCCACAAAAACAGCAAAAACCCGACGTTGCCGCCGGGGTTGCGGACACCTCATGTCCCATGAAAGATCATTGGTGTATAATGTAAAGCGAGGGTCATCGTCAAGGCGATGTGATCGCATTGTCACGAACGTGACACGATGCGGGGCCGCGCCGTGCCGGAAGCGGTTTTCGGCGGCGGCGTTTACACATCGTTATCCATAGACGGGCGATCCTGTTGTCATGAGCGGGCCGGTGATTCTTCCGGCTCCGGGAGCCGCCGCGAATCGCGTGCGGACCGGATTTGCGAGCGCCGGAACCGCGAGCGGGTGGAAGAGGGCATGATGCGGCAATTCATCACGAAGACGGCGCGCGCCGCGCGACTGGCGGCTCTCGCCGTGCTGGCCTTTCCCGCAGCGGCGCTGCCCGCCGGCGTGGCGCAGGCGGCCGGCCGCGATTTCGAAAGTCATTACGACATCACGTTGATGGGCATGCAGATCGGCGTGGCCCAGCTCAAGGCCAGCATCGCCGGCAATCGCTACAAGGTCGATCTGTGGACGCGGCTGACGGGGCTCGCCGGCGTCATGACGGGCGGCAAGGGAGCGGCGAGCGCCTCGGGCGCTTTCGCGGGCGCGAGCGTGCGCCCCGCCGCGTTCGCGGTCACGACGGCTTCCGGCAGCAGGTCGGTGAGCGTGCGCATGGCGCTGGCGGACGGCACGGTGCGGGCGCTGAAGGTTTCTCCGCCGATCCCGGAGCGCCGGAATCGGGTGCCGTTGCGCGAGAACGACATGCGCGATATCGTCGATCCCGTCAGCGCGCTGCTGATGCCGGTCGCCGGCCGGGCGGATGCGGGCGATCCCGCGGCCTGCAACCGCACGCTGCCGCTGTTCGACGGGTCGGCGCGCTTCGACATTCCGCTGTCGTTCGTCCGTTCGGAGCGGATCGACGGCCGGGCCTATGCGGGCGCGATCGCGGTCTGCTCGGGGCGCTACCTGCCGGTTTCCGGCCATGTGAACGGCCGCGAGGATACGGAGTTCATGCAGAACAACCGCGATATCGAGGTGTGGCTCGCTCCCGCGCCCGACGGGCAGGTGTTCCTGCCCTATCGCATCGCGGTGCGCTCTCCGATGGGGATGGTCGTCATCGAGGCGTCGCGTTTCCCCGGCGGCAAGCCGGCGGCGACCGCCCGCCGCGCCGCGCCGGCGTTGCGGGCGAGCAACTGAGGCGCTGCCGCCCGCGCGGCGAACAAAAGCCGATTCTCCGCTGTCTGCGATTCGGGCGCCATTCGTTCGTTTCGCGTTCATCTGCCACGGGGGGAGTGGCCAGACCGCGCCGATGTGCTAGAGAGGTTTCCGTCCCGCCCGCGGGGCGGGCCGTCGCGATGGTCCGGTTCCGGGCGCGCTCTCGCTTCAACTCCTGATCGTCGGTTCATACGCTGCGTTCGATCGCTGATGGCTCTTTCCCCCCTTCCCCGCTCCCTGCCCGCGCGCGTGCGCGCCCGTGGCGTCACCGCCGTGCTCGGGCCGACGAACACGGGCAAGACGCACCTCGCCATCGAACGGCTGCTGGGCCACGAGAGCGGCATGATCGGCCTGCCGCTCCGGCTGCTGGCGCGCGAGGTCTACAACCGCGTCGTGGAACGGGCGGGAAGCGAGGCGGTGGCGCTGATCACCGGCGAGGAAAAGATCAGGCCCGCCAACGCCCGTTACTGGGTCGCCACCATCGAGGCGATGCCGCGCGATATCGACGTCGCCTTCTGCGCCATCGACGAAATCCAGCTCGCGGGGCACTTCGACCGCGGCCACGTGTTCACCGACCGGCTGCTCAACCAGCGCGGACGGGCGGAGACGCTGGTGATCGGCGCGGACACCATGCGCCCGCTGGTGGAGCAGTTGCTGCCAGGCGTCAACGTGGTGTCGCGGCCGCGCCTGTCGCAACTCTCCTGCGCGGGAGAGAAGAAGATCACGCGCCTGCCGCGCCGTTCGGCGATCGTCGCCTTCTCGGTGGAGGAAGTCTACGCGATCGCGGAACTGATTCGCCGCCAGCACGGCGGGGCGGCGGTCGTGCTGGGGGCCCTGTCGCCGCGCACGCGCAACGCGCAGGTCGAGCTTTATCAGTCGGGCGACGTGGATTATATCGTCGCCACCGACGCCATCGGCATGGGGCTCAATCTCGATGTCGATCATGTCGCCTTCGCCTCGAATCGCAAGTTCGACGGCTTCGGTTTCCGCGAACTCAACCCGGCGGAGATCGGGCAGATCGCCGGCCGCGCCGGCCGGCACCTGAAGGACGGCACCTTCGGCACCACGGGCCGGGCCGAGGCTTTCGGGCAGGAAATCGTGGAAGCCGTTGAGGATCATCGATTCGATCCGGTCCGCATCGCCCAGTGGCGCAATCCCGATCTCGATTTCCGCTCCATCGCGCACCTGCGCGCGGCGCTTGCCGCGACGCCTTCCGAACCGGGGCTGACCCGCGCGCCGGTGGCCGAGGACGAGGCGGCGCTCGACATCCTGGCGCGCGATTTGACGGTCCGCGATCTCACGCAGGGCAAAAGCGCGGTTGAAAGACTCTGGGAGGTCTGTCAGGTTCCCGACTATCGAAAAGTCGCGCCGGCCGCGCACGCTGAACTCGTCGGCACCATCTACGAGTCCCTGATGCGCGCCGGCACGATCGGCGATGACTGGTTTGCCCGCCAGATCCGGCATGTCGACCGGACCGACGGGGAGATCGATACGCTGTCGGGGCGCATTGCGCAGGTGCGTACATGGACCTTCGTGGCGAACAGACCGGACTGGCTGCGTGATCCTGCCCATTGGCAGGGCGTCACGCGTCAGGTAGAGGACAGACTATCAGATGCGCTTCACGACCGGCTCGCCAGCCGTTTCGTGGACCGCCGCACCAGCGTCCTGATGCGACGCCTGAGAGAGAATGCGATGCTCGAAGCCGAAGTCACCACGTCGGGCGATGTCCTGGTCGAAGGCCAGCATGTCGGCCGCTTGCAGGGGTTCCAGTTCGCGCCGGACGCGGAGGCGGGCGGGCAGGACGTGCGGGCGCTGCGCGCCGCCGCCCAGAAGGCGCTCGCCGGCGAGATCGAGGCGCGCGCCGACCGGCTGGCCGGAAGCCCCGACGAGACCTTCGTGCTCTCCAACGACGGCGTGATCCGCTGGAACGGCGACGGCGTGGCGAGGCTTGCCGAGGGCGAGAAGCTGCTGTCGCCCGCGCTGCGGCTGATCGCGGACGATTCGCTTGCCGCCGGCGCGCGCGAGAAGGTGGAGGCGCGCCTCGCGCTCTGGCTCAAGGCGCATGTCGCGAAGCTGCTCGGCGCGCTCGATCTGATCGAGACGGCGGAGGATATCACCGGCCTCGCGCGCGGCGTCGCTTTCCAGATCGCGGAAGCGCTCGGCGTGCTGGAGCGCGCGCGCGTGGCGCAGGACGTGAGAAGCCTCGATCAGGAGAACCGCGCCAGCCTGCGCCGCCACGGCGTGCGCTTCGGGGCCTATCACCTTTACATGCCGCAGTTGCTGAAGCCCGCGCCGCGCGCGCTCGCCGCGCAGCTCTGGGCGCTGAAGAACGGCGGTCTGGAGCAGCCGGGCCTTGACGATATCGCCCATCTGGCCGCCTCCGGCCGCACCTCGTTCAAGCTGTCGCCCGAGGTGGCGAAGGGGCTTTATCGCGCCGCCGGCTTCCGCGTCTGCGGCGAGCGGGTGTTGCGCGTCGACATTCTCGAACGGCTCGCCGATCTCATCCGCCCCGCGATCGCCTACAAGCCCGGCGTGACGCCCGGCGAGCCGCCGGCGGGCGCCGCCGACGGTGACGGATTCGTGGTCACGGTCGCGATGACGTCGCTGGCCGGATGCGCCGGCGAGGATTTCGCGTCGATCCTCAAGTCGCTCGGCTATGTCGCGGAAAAGCGCACGGGCCCCGCCATCACCGCCGAGCTCGTGCCCGCACCGCGCCTTGTCTCGCCGCCTGCGGCGGAGGAGGCGGAGCCGGACGCGCCCGCCCAGGCAGCCGACGAGGAAGCAGCCGGCGAGGAAGCAGCCGTGCCGGAAGAAGCTCCCGCATCGGGCGAAACCTCCGCGCCGGAGGCTGTTTCGGCGCCGGAGGAAACCGCCGCGCCGGAAGAGCCGGCGGTGCAGGCTGAAGCGGCGGCGCAGGAAACGCCTGCCGCCGACGCCGGTGCGGGAGAAGAGGTTTCCACGCCGGCTTCGGAGCCTTCCACGCCGGAGGCGGTAGTGGCCGAGGTGGCGGATGTTCCGTCGGAAGACGTTTCCGCCGAGGCGCCTGCCGCGCCCGACGAGGCGGTCGCTGCGCCGGAAGCGTCGGAGGAAGCTCCGGCGCCCGAGGTGGTGGAGATCGACATCTGGCGGCCGCATCGCCATCAGCACGGCCCGCGTCAGCGCCAGGGCCAGCGGCCGGGCGCGCGGCAGGGAGAGGCCCAGGGCGAGCGGCGCGGTCGCGGCGGCAACGAGGCCCGCGCGGAGCAGAGCGCGCGCCCGTCTGCGCCGGCGGATGGATCGACCGCGGAAGCGGGCGAATCGCCGCGCAACGAGGACGGCGACCGGTCGCGCTCACCGCGCCAGCAGGAGCGTCAGCGCCGGTTCGAGCGCTTCGGCGATGCGCCCCGCCCCCGCGGCGGCGGCCAGAACGGCGCGGCCGGCGAGGAAGGCCGGCCTCCGGCACGTAGTCGCAACGCCGCCTCTCATCACGGCAAGGGCGGCGGGGAGCGCTTCTCCGGGGATCGGAACGGCGGGAGCGGAGCAGGGAAGGGCTGGCAGGACAGGAAGAACGCCGACCGTGCGCCGGATCCCGATTCGCCCTTCGCCAAGCTCGCGGCGCTCAAGCAGGCTCTTGAGGGGCGCGGCAAGGACAAGGGTTGATCGCCGTTGCCCGAGCCCGCAGCCGCCGACCGCCAGCGTCTCGACAAGTGGTTGTGGTATGCGCGCATGGCGCGCACCCGCACGCTCGCCGCGCGGCTTGTCGGCGAGGGGCACGTGCGCCTCAACGGCCGGCGTGTGACGGAGCCGGCCAAGAGCGTGCGGATGGGCGACGTGCTGACCCTGGCGCTGGCTCATGCGACGCTCGTCGTTTCCGTTCAGGGCTTCGCCGAACGCCGGGGCGGGGCGCCGGAGGCGCGGCGGCTTTACACCGTGCTGAGCGGCCCGGATCTCGCCCGTGCCGACGATTCGGCCCCGGACGAAGAGGAAGAGCAGGCGCCCATGCGAAAATCGGAGGGCAAGAGTGACAATACGTCGCTTGCGCCGGAGGACGATTGAAGCTAGAGCATCTCTCTCACTTTGGAAAAGATCCAGGTATGGTCGAGGGTGCGGGCGTTTGCGTCATGTCCGTTGTGAATGGCCGGAAGGCGCTGTTTGCCCGCCAGGGATGATGCGATAGCCTGATGGATACCGGGCGGCGGTTTGCGCGGCATGTCCGGCGGCAGGAGAGGTGGATGCCTTACGTCGTCACCGACAATTGCATTCGGTGCAAGTATACGGATTGTGTTGAAGTTTGCCCCGTGGATTGCTTCTACGAGGGCGAGAACATGCTCGTCATCCACCCGGACGAATGTATCGATTGCGGGGTGTGCGAGCCGGAATGCCCGGCGGAGGCCATCAGCCCCGATACGGAACCCGGCCTT
The DNA here is from genome assembly GCF_050946405.1 of Pseudochelatococcus sp. Classification (NCBI taxonomy): domain Bacteria; kingdom Pseudomonadati; phylum Pseudomonadota; class Alphaproteobacteria; order Hyphomicrobiales; family Chelatococcaceae; genus Pseudochelatococcus; species Pseudochelatococcus sp. The sequence continues at coordinate 118,835 of NZ_JBMNUS010000007.1, read as the reverse complement.
GAGAAGTGGCTGAAGATCAACGCCGACTATGCCCGCGTCTGGCCCAACCTCACCCAGAAGCGCGATGCGCTGCCCGAGGCGGCGGAATTCGACGGCGTGCTGAACAAGTTCGAGCAGCATTTCTCGCCGGAACCGGGCGAAGGCGACTGAGATCGCGCCGGCGGCGGGATGTCTCGCCCGCCGCGCCTGCGTGTTCACGCCTGCCGAGCTCATTTTTCTCTTGTCGCCTGCCGGGCTTTCAGCAAAAATGGGCTGCGGCTCCGTCATCGCATCGATATGAATCGATCATATACTAAGTGATAAAAGCCGCCGAATCATGCGCTCAATGCATGGCGGCTGATCAATTCATCGAAATTTTGCACTATGGCATGCACCGCGCGCATGGCGCTTCAAGCTGTCGGTGGTTGTCGCCGCCGGCAGTGGCGGCGGCTGGTTAACTACTTTGATTTTCCCGAAAATTTATGTTAAGTTGTGTCTTATTGGTCGATCTGGTGCAGAGATGCCGTGCCTGTGTCCGGCAGCGGTTCAGCAATCAACGTACTGATATGACGGAGCATGACGGCTCGTTGCAGCCCTGTCGCGTCCTGGCGGTGCTGCTGCGGGAAGCCTCGTGCTCTTGGCGTGCCGGTGCCTCTTGGCTTGCTGAAGGGCCGCCTGTCGGCGTGGCGGCGGGGGCGCGGCTGGCCGAATTTGTGTCCGGGGTGTCCCGGTGCGTATGTGTATCGCATCTCCCGGAGATGCGAGAAGGAGGCAATCATAATTATGAACAACGCCAAGAAGACTGCCCAGCGTCTGGGCTTCAGGACCGGTGAGTCGATTGTCTATCCTGCCCATGGTGTCGGCGAGATCATCGCCATTGAGGAACAGGTCGTCGCGGGCTGTACGCTCGAACTTTTCGTGATCTCCTTCGAAAAGGACAAGATGACCCTGCGCGTTCCCACCGCGAAGGCAGCGAGCGTCGGCATGCGCAAGATTGCCGAGAATGCACTGGTGGAGAAGGCGTTGGAGACTCTGGCGGGGCGCGCCCGCGTGAAGCGCACGATGTGGTCGCGCCGCGCGCAGGAATACGAGGCGAAGATCAATTCCGGCGATCTGATCGCGATTGCCGAGGTGGTGCGCGACCTGCATCGCGCCGAGACGCAGCCCGAGCAATCCTACAGCGAGCGCCAGCTTTACGAGGCCGCCATCGACAGGATGGTGCGGGAAATCGCGGCCGTGAACGGTGGCACCGACACCGAAGCCCTGCGCATCGTGGAAACCGCGCTCGCACAGGCGCCGCGCCGGCCGGCCAAGAAGGCCGCCAACGAGACGCCCGCCGCCGAGCTTGAGGACGAGGCGGCCTGATCCGGGATTGCCGATGGCCGCGAGCGATTCAATTTCCCTGACCCGACGATGATCATCCGCCTGCCGCCGGCAATCTCCCGGCAGGCGGGCGGCGTCCATCATCCGGTGATGATCTTGTAGCGCTCGCCCGGTTTCAGGGCATCGTCCGGCCGCAGCCCGTTGAGCACGCGGAAGCGTTCCAGCGGTTGCGTGACGCCGACCATCCGCCGCGAGAGCGTCTCCGGTGTGTCTTCGGCTGTGGCGGTGACGATGCGCAGCCGCAGCGGCTTGATGGCGCGGATTTCGGCGGGCGTCATGCGCCGCAGGCTTTCCATCGCGGTTCGGAACTCCTGCTCGATGGCGGCGTCGCGCTGACGCGCCGCGACCACGAGCCGGAAAACCGTTCCGTTGAGGCGCACGGCGCCGAGATAGAACGTCCATTCCTTGCCGAGCGCGACGCCGACGGCGGCCGGCAGGCCGTTGATGGTCGTGAGCGTCGTGCTTTCCGTCGACACGCCGTCGATCCAGCCGGCGGAAAGGAACGCGTCGAGCGGGTCGGACGGCGGCAGTTCCACCGCATCGAGACGCAGGGCGATCTCGCCGTTGCGCGCCACTCCCATCAGCGCCTGGGAAGAATTGTCCAGCGTGAAGCCGTCCGGCGCGGTGAAGATGATGCCGAGACGCGGATGGCGGAAGATGCGACCGCGCACGTCGCCGTTCTGCGGATCGTCGCCCCAGTCGATGCCGTCGATGGCGTCCAGATAGGCGCTCCGGCCGCGTTCGCCGGTTCCCGGCGCCGCCACCTCCCGCGCGCTGCGCAGGGCAAGCGCGATGCGTTGCGGCGTGCCGGGGTGGGTGCCCATGAAGTTCGCCGTATCCGACGTCTGCGCGCCGCCGCCCCTGCCAAGACGCATGTTGCGATCCAGCGCCTCCAGGAAGCGGGCGGAACCGTAGGGGTCATAGCCCGCACCGGCGGTCGTGCGGATGCCGATGCGGTCGGCCTCCAGCTCCTGCTCGCGGGAAAAGCCGGCCACGGCCCCCTGCACGTTGGCGCGGAAGGCCTTGTCGCCTCCCGGATCCTTCAGAACCTGCACGTTGACACGGCTGATGAGATCGTTGCGCTTTTCCAGCTCATCGCGCGCAAGGGCGTGATTGGCCGTCACATGCGCCATTTCGTGGGCCATCACGCCGGCGAGTTCCGAGGCGTCGTTGGCGAGGGCGAGCAGGCCGCGCGTGACGTAGATGTTGCCGGTCGGCAGCGCGAAGGCGTTGACCATCGACGAATCGAGAATGGTGACGCGATAATGCTGGTCGGGCCTCTCGGTGGCGGGCACGAGGCGCGCGGCGACGTCGTCGACCATGCGCTGCGCCGCCGGCGCGCGATAGTCGCCGCCGAACGCCGCCAGCAGCCGCCGATGCTCCCGCTCGGCCCTCTGGTTCACGCCGGTGACGCGAGGGGCGGCCTGGGGCACGGCGATTGCGGCGGGCTGCTCGGCGACGGGCGACATCGCGCACGACGCCGCAGCCATGCCGACGAGCATGGCGAGCCCGAGCCGCGCGAGTGTGTGTTGCAGCGACATTGCGTCCACGAGGATCAGTCCGGTTGCGACCAGGCGAGACTTCCGGCCGCCGATATCCTGATCGCGGGGGCCCGGCCAGCCTGCGCTTCGCTGTCTTCCCGTAGCAGGATTTCACCCCTCACCGCAATGCGTCTGCCCGCGATACCGGCGGTTGTCAGTCCGCCAGCCAGCCTGTGCCAGTCTTTTCTGGCGATCATGACATAAAAGTCCCTCTGCCAGTTCGGTCCGAAATTCAGGAACGTCGTGGTACGACGTTCTCCGACGGACAGAACCTTGCCTTCGACGATAACGAATCTGCCGGCGAATCGTTGCAGCAAGGCCGCGTTCCGGGCATCGAGGGGCAGGGCGTTCGCGCCGCCCCAGATGCCGGCTCGGGTGCGGCGGGCGTTTTCTTCGAGCGCCGCCAGCCGCCCGGCGCAAGCGGCGGAAATGCCGACGCCGCGCGCCGCGCGCTTTGCGGCCGGCGACACGACATCCCGCGAATCGAGCAGCCCCGCGCCTGCACCGATGAGGGGCTCGGCCAGCGAGACCGTCCCGCCGCCGGTTGCCAGATGGCCGCGATAACGGCCCCAGCGGTCGGCGGCATCGCCGGCTTTCGCGAGGCGTATACCGCCCTGCTCGATGAGCGGCCGGGCGATGCTGACGGCAAGGGCTTCGTCCGGGAAGGCGACGCCGGAAAGCAGGATCTTCCGGCCGTCATCAAGCACGAACTCCGCCTCGTCCGTGACCGACCGGACAAGGACCGCCTCCGGCGGTGGCGCTTCGAGGCACGCCCCGGCGGCGTCGCGCGCCTGCGCCGCCATCGGCAGAAGGGCGAGCGCCGCCAGCCCGGCGGCGCGGCGCTTCCGCGGCGGCATTCCTGTGCGCAGGCGCGAAAAAGGCAAAAAGAACCGCTGCATGATCATTATTCTTATGATAGTAGGAATGGCCTGCCGCTGTGAAGTGGTTTCCGGTTCTCGCCGTTACGGAAGAGGCTGGCATGCCTGCGCTGACGGGCGATGCAGGCGGCGCGTTTGACGGGTATCTCCCGGTAGCTCAGCAGGATAGAGCAACGGTTTCCTAAACCGTAGGTCAGGGGTTCGAATCCCTTCCGGGAGGCCATCTTTTTTAGCGCTTTTATATCAACCTGTTAGGCTCAAGGCATCTCCGCGTGCCGTTGAAACGCGGTAGTTCGTTTTTGCGGGTTTCGGGGCTCGCGCATGGGGGGCGATGTAGCCGGCCTTATCTCACGACAACCGAACGATACAAACATCCTCAAAAGGTAATGCCGTCCGGCAACGCCGGATATCATCATGAGGATATGACCTATGCACTGGCGTAATGACATCGCCTTTCAAGATCTTGATTTCGCTGAGGCGTCCTCGCGCGCCGCTGACCGGCTTCAGGCGGGAGAGATCAGGGGATTTAACCCGCAGCCGGAGCCGCCGGCGGTCGGGCGCGGAATCCTTTCGCCGGGCGACCTCGTGGGCTTCAATCCGCAACCGGAGCCCGCCGCCGTAACGATCGGTGTCGTGCAACCCGATTTTCATATCGATTGGCTGCCCGGCTGACGAACGGCCGCATCGGGGTGATTGACTGTCCGTCGCCGCGGATGTCAAATCCTGTCCGGTTCAGAGCGGGATGGGATCAGGTTGAATCGCCATTCCGCTCTAAATTCCGTATTTTACCGCAACTTGCGTTCAGTTCGATGGATCGGCTTGAACGCAAGCTGCTCCAGGGTTGAGCGGGGCGGGGATGAGGGCCCGGAATGCCGGTTTTTCGAAGTCGACTTGCCTCACGGCGGCGCTGCGACGCGGGCTCCATGCGTCGTGCGTCCCGATGCGAGACGGCGTGGCGGGCCGCCGGCGGCCGGCGGTCCCTTCGGGCGGTTCCGTCAGGTGCGGGGGAAACGGCCTTCGAGCGGGTGGCCCGGATCGATGAAGCCGTGGGTCGAGGCATGCCCCGGCGCCACCAGCCGGTCGATCAGCGCCTCGTCTTCCGCATCGAGCCGGACATCGAGCGCTCCGAGATAGCTGTGCCAATGCGCTTCCGTGCGCGGCCCGGCGATGATCGCCGTGACGAGGCGGTTGTTCAGCGCCCACGCCAATGCGAAATGCACCGGCGTGATGCCCTTCGCGGTTGCATGGGCGGCGATCTCGCGCGCAATGGCGACGGATTCGGGGCGCCATTCCGCTTCCAGCATCCGCCGGTCGCCGCGTCCGGCGCGGGTGTCGGCGGGCGCCTCGCTGCCGGGCGCATATTTGCCCGTCAGCACGCCGCGCGCCAGCGGCGAATAGGCGACCACGCCCAGCCCGTGCGCTGCGGCCGCCGGAAGCTGCTCCACCTCCGCGGCGCGGCTGACGATGTTGTAGAGCGGCTGGCTGGCGATGGGGCGCGGCAACCCCAGCCTGTCCGCCACATGAGCGATTTCGGCGATGCGCCAGCCACGGAAATTCGATACGCCGTAATAGCGCAGCTTGCCCGCCGCAATCAGATCGCCGATGGCGCGCAGCGGCTCCTCGACGGGCGCGTCGAAGACGGAGCGGTGGAAATAGAGAATGTCGATGTAATCGGTGCCGAGCCGCCTGAGCGAGTTCTCCACCGCCTCGACGAGCCACTTGCGCGAATAGCCGCCGATGTTCGGCCCCGCTTCCCGCGCGTTCACGAACTTCGTCGCCAGAACCCAGCGATCGCGGTTGGCGCGGATGCCCCGCCCCACCACCTCTTCCGTCCGGCCGGCGTGGTAGACATCGGCGGTGTCGATGAAATTGATGCCGCGGTCGAGCGCGTCGTCGATGATTCGAAAGGCCACGTCCTCCGGCGTTTCGCCGCCGAACATCATCGTGCCGAGGCACAGCGGCGAAACCTTCAGGGCGCTTCGTCCAAGATAACTGTAATCGACCATGATCGTGATCCTTCCCGATGTTCGGGCCGCAAGGCGGCGCACGACGACATGTCCTGTTTTTTCTGAAAAATTGATTAAACCGATAAATTGAGTGTAAGAAAGGCTGCCCGCACGATTTTCCCCGCCGCCGGGACCGGAATAACGGCGTCGTGACCTCCGCCCGGCTTGCCGACAACCATGGCCCGACAGATAATGAGCAATCCCGAAACGAAAGATGTCGCCCCTTCACGCCTTGCCAACCGCTTCCTTTCCCTGAACTGCTTCGAGCCGGTGGCGCGCCGGCGGTTGCCGCGTCCGGTGTTCGGTTACGTTTCCGGCGGGGCGGAGGACAACAAATCCCTTCAGGCCAACCGCGATGCGTTCGACGATGTTTCGCTCGTTCCCAGGGTGTTGACGGACGTGTCCCGGCGCAGCCAGTCGGTGACCGTCTTCGGCCAGGAATTCGCCTCACCCTTCGGGGTGGCGCCGATGGGGCTCTCGGCCCTGAGCGCTTATCGCGGCGACATCGTGCAGGCCCGCGCCGCCCGCAAGGCCAATATCCCCATGATCCTGAGCGGCGCTTCGCTGATTCCCATGGAGGAGGTTATCGCGGAGGCGCCCGGCATCTGGTTCCAGGCCTATCTGCCGGCCGACGATGCGGGCATCGACGCGCTGATCGACCGCGTCAGGGCCGCCGGCTTCCGCACGCTGGTGGTCACGGTCGATATTCCGATCAGCGCCAACCGGGAGAACAACGTCCGCAACGGCTTCTCCACGCCGCTGCGCCCGAGCGCGAGGCTCGCCGTCGATGGCATCACGCACCCGCGCTGGCTTGTCGAGACGCTGTTTCGAACGGTCGCGCGGCATGGCCTGCCGCACTTCGAAAATTCCTTCGCCAATCGTGGCGTGCCGGTGTTCTCGTCCACGGTGCTGAGGAACTTCGCCGGGCGCGATCATTTCTCCTGGCGGCATATCGAGCGCATCCGCCAGCGCTGGGGCGGCGATCTGCTGATCAAGGGCATTCTCAGCCGCGAGGACGCCCGGATTGCCGAACAGGCGGGAGTCGACGGCATCGTCGTTTCCAATCACGGCGGGCGGCAACTCGACGGCGCGATCGCGCCGCTGCGTGTGCTGCCGGAGATCGTCGACAGCGTGCAGGTGCCGGTGCTGATCGACAGCGGTTTCAGGCGCGGCTCGGATGTGCTGAAGGCGATCGCGCTCGGCGCGCGGCTCGTTTTCGTCGGCCGGCCCTTCAACTACGCGGCGGCGGTGGCGGGCGAAGCGGGCGTCGCCCATGCCATCAGGCTGCTTGCCGCGGAAGTCGACCGCAACCTCGCCATGCTTGGCGCGCACGGCTGCGACGAACTGAACCGTACGCACATCCGTTTCCTGCGCGCGAGCGAACCGCTCGCCGCCCGATAGATCGCGTTCCGGTCAAACGGAATCGAAAACTTTGGAGACATTCCGCGTTTCAAGGAAACGCGGAATGTCTCCAGGATATCGGGAAACCGGGTTCAGAACTCGCGCTGAAGCCGCAGGCGGGCCTGCACCTGATCTTCCGACTTCTGGCGGCTCTCGATGATTTCGCCGGCGAAATTCTTCCGTTCGGCTTTCGAGTAGAGCACCTCGACGCCGATGTCGAAGGCGTTCACCGGAGACCAGATCAGGTTCGAGCCCACGGTCCACGCGTCGACGTTGCGCAGCGCCACGTAGTCGGCCTTGACGGTATTGTCATAGGAAATGCCGGTATAGCTGCCCCAGATGCTCTGGCGCACCGAAGGCGTCCAGTAGTGCAGGAAGGCGGCGGTCGCGTTCCAGCCGCGCGTCGTCTTGACGTCGCCGTTGACAAGGGCGCCGTCCGTGACGATCGACAGGAAATCCCCCGTCTCGATGTCGCCGGCGCCGATGTAATGCAGGGCGCCGTCTGCATAGGCGGCCTGAAGCCACAGCACGTCGCCTTCCGCCAGCGCGGGCAGATTGATGTTCACGCCGCCCTGAAGCGCCCAGCCATAGGCCGTGTCCACGCGCTGCGCGAACGGCCCGTAGAGCGATCCTGAATTGAGCTGATGCAGCGCGCCCGACAATTGCGCCGATCCCCAGTCCTGGTCGACGCGCAGATTGGCGACCACATCCGGGAGGCGCTGGCCCGCCACATCGTACCAGGCGTCGTTGACATTGCGCGTGTTGCGGTCTTCCAGCGAGAGCGTCGCCGAGAAGCCGTCGCCGAAGGTGGCCGTATAGGCCAGCAGGTTGTTCGTCGTGTCCGAGCCGAAGGAGCCTTGCAGGCCTGATCCGAAGTTGAGATCGTTGGCGTAGAAATCGAAGAACGATGTCGCATGGCCCGCCGTCAGGCCCGCCCACTGAATGTAGGCGCTCTCGACCAGCCCGCCGTTCTCGTCGTCGCTGAAGACGCCCGTGTTCTTCTCGATCTCGTAGCGGATGAAGGCCCGCAGCAGGCCGAAGTCCGTCGCCGTGCGGACGTCCACCTCAAGCCGCGCCTGCGCCTTCATGCCGGTGGCGTCGCGATAGCGCCCGTCGCGCCATGCGCCGATAACGTTGCCGGCGGCGTCGGTTTCGGTGATCGTGGCGCCCCTGGGCTCCGCGAAAGCATAATCCGCGCGCAGACGTCCACCGATCCTGAGACAGGTATCCGTGCCCGGCACATAGAAGAAGCCCTCGCCGTGCACCGAACAGACGCGCACGTATTCGACGGGCGCGCTCTTCGAAACCGGCAGGTCGGCGGCCCACGCCGGAGAGATCGCGGCAAGACACGCCGCACCTCCCGTCAGATAGCGGGTTAAGTTGATCATTTGGTTCACTCCGGTGCGGCAGCTTGTAATTTGATCAATATAGATTCACTGGAGGCTATATTGGCTATGTAGTAGATCACGGCCGCGAAATATTTCATATGATATTATTGGCACATGCCGGATGATTTTTTGCGCTTTCGTCGCGTATTTTTTGCGCTTTCGCTGCGCGTGGAAGCGCGCGGCCGTCACGTCCGTTTTCCCGCCAGCAGGGAGCGGACGAGCACGGCGATCGTGGTGCCGTTGTGGAGCGTGGCGGTGGCGAGAGAGGGCAGCAGCCCCGTGGCGGCGCCGGCGAGGATGGCCGAGTTCACGCCCACCGCGACGCGGAAATTGGAATGGATGAGCTGCATCGCATTCCGGGAGAGGCCGAGCACGGTGACGAGCGACGCGAGATGATCGTCGAGCAGGATGATGTCGGCGGTCGCGCGGGCGATGTCGGCGGCGCGGGGCATGGCGATGCCGACATCGGCCATCATCAGCGCCGGCCCGTCGTTCACGCCGTCGCCGACATACGCCACGCGGCGGCCGGCCGCCTTCAGCTCCCCGATGATGCGGGCCTTGTCTTCCGGCTGCTGTTCGTAATGCACGTCGTCGAGGCCCAGCGCCGCGCCGATGGCGAGCGCCTTGGCGCGATGGTCGCCGGTGATCATGACGAGACGTTCGACGCCGCCCGCGCGCAGACGCCGCAGCGTGTCGCCGGCTTCCGCGCGCAGCCTGTCGCGCAGGGCGAAGACGGCGAGCGGACGGTCGTTGCGCGCCGCGTAGAGCAGCGACTTGCCTTCCGCCTGAAAGGTCCGCACCAGCGCCCGCTGGCGGGCGAAGGAGATGTGTTCGTCGTCCTCCAGATAGTGGCGGCTGCCGAAGCGCACGACATCGCCGCCGATCGCGCCTTCCACGCCGTGGCCGACGATGAAGTTGACTTCCTGATGGTCGACGTGGGCGAGCCGGCGCGCGCGGGCGAGTTCCACCACGGCGCGCGCGATGGGATGGGAGGTGTGCTCGCCGAGCGAGGCGACGATCGCCACCGCCTCGTCCTCGCCCAGCCCGCCGACGAGCGGCACGATGTCCGTCACCTCGAGCGTGTTGTGGGTCAGCGTCCCCGTCTTGTCGAACACCACCGTATCGATGCCGGCCAGTGTTTCCACCGTCTGCCCGCTCTTCACCAGGCAGCCCTGCCGGGCGGCGTTGTACATCGCCCGTTTCAGGGCGATGGGCGTGCCGAGCTTCACGGTGCAGGAGTAATCGACCATGAACACGGATTCGATGCGCCGCCAGTCGCGCGTGAGGGCGAACACGCCCGCGGCCGAGGCCAGCGTGATGCCGACGCGCCGGTCGGCCAGCGCGTCGGAGACCGACTGGATCTCGGCGGGACGTTCCAGCGCCTCCTGAATGTAGCGGGTGATGCGGCCGGTGGTCGTGGCCTCGCCCACGCGCTCCGCCCGGATGACCAGGCGCCCGTCCGTGAGGATGCTGCCGGCGAGCGCCTCGCCGCCCGGCGACAGCGGGACGGGCAGGCTCTCGCCCGTCACCGCCGACTGGTCGGCATAGGCATCGCCGGAGATCACCCGGCCGTCGACGGGAACCGTCTCGCCGAGGCCGACGGCGATGTGCTCGCCGCCTTTCAGGTGCGCGAAAGGCACCCTGATCAACCGCCCGTCCGGCAGTTCCACCCATACGTCGTCCGGCTTGCGGTGCAGCAGGGAGCGCAGCAGCTCGTCGGAGCGCTCCACGGTGGTGGACTCGATGTAGACGGCGAGCTCCATCAGGAAGCGGGTGAAATTGGCGGTCGTGAAGCGCCCGCGCAGCGTGGGCAGGCCGATGGCGAGGGCATCGAGCACCTCGACCTTGAGGCCCTCGGTGGCGGCGGCGTGAATGCCCCGCGCCACCGTGCCCGCCACATTGGCGACGGTGAGCACGCGCGCGGCCTCGCGCGGCAGCACGAGCGAGGCCAGCGCCGCCGCCCCCGCCAGCGCGAGCTGCGACCCTTCCGTGCCCGGCGTCGGCTGCACCAGCGGATGTTCGGCGGGCGGCGGATTGGCGGCATGCGCGAGTATCCGCGCGCGCACCTGCGGATCGCCGTCGTAGCGCACCACGAGCGAGCGGCAGCCGGGATTGACGCGCACGCGCGCCACGCCGGCGATGTCGCGCACCGCAGCACCCGCGCGGGCGAGCCCGTCCGCCGTCTGCGCCAGTCTCAGGCGCAGACGGCCCGGCAACTCATGAACGATCCGCGCCATGTCGCCGCTCAGCTCCCGGCGTGGAAGAAGCGCGGCGAGATCACGGCCGGGTCCCTGTCGGCCGCCTGCGCGGGCGTTTCCTTTGTGGGTGCTTCCTGCGCGGGGGCGGGAGGTTCGACACCGGCCGCGCCGGCATCGGGCGCGGCCGCTGCCGTTGCGGCGGGCGCGGGGCCGGCGGCGGCCGCGAACTCGGCTTCCGCGTCGTGAAGCTTTTCCTTCAGTTCCTCGACGCCGCCCTGCACGGCGGCCCAGAGTTGCACGGCGGCGCGCAGGATGGTGCGCTGGGCCGTCTCGTTGGTGAGCAGATAGGCCGCGCCCGCGCCGATGAGCAGGCCCTTCACCAGCGAGTCCGCGCCGGGATGCGCATGGGCGTTGCCGCTCGCGCCGCCGGGAAAAGGATTCTCGGGATAGGGAGCGCCCGGAAACGGCGGCGGGCCGAAGCCGGCGCTGCGCGGATCGCCACCCGGCGGATTGCCTTGCTGGGCGCCGGCGTCGCCCTGCTGGCCGGCCGCGGCCGCGCCGGGGCCGTAGAAATGATAATGGTAGTGGATGCCCTGCTGATCCTGTGGCTTGTTCGACATGATGATCCTCCGGTGGGGTCAGGTTGCCGGCGACTGCGGATCGTGCGGCGCGGCGGCGGGCGGTGCGCCGTTGCGGAAAACGCCGGCGACGGCGGCGCGCACGTCGGGACGGTTGGCGAGCACGACGAGCCCCGCCCCCAGCGCCGCGCCGAGCCAGAAGTTCGAGCCGCTGGCGCGGGCGATGCGCGTCAGGTTGGAGACGCTGAAGCCGTCCTTCAGCACGCCTTCCAGCACGTCCAGCGCATCGATGCGCTGCCCGGAGCGCTGGCCCGCGCCCGGCCCGTAGCCGTTCCACCGATAATTGTCGTGCGACATGATTGTCCTCGCATGCTGTTCCGAAGCGGCGGACGCGGCCGCCTACGCGCTGTGATTCCGAAGAATCTCCTCGATCTCGGCCCGGTCCCCCGCCAGCAGCCGCTCCCATACCGGCGCGGCGATCAACCCGGCGTCGTACTCTATCACCGCCGACAGGGCCGCGGCATTAACGCGGATCGCCTTCACGCCCGGAATCCGTTTCGCCAACGCGACGAAAGGACCGGTGTCGACGATCGGCAATTGCATGAGCGCGGCCGGATCGAGCTTCACCCTGATCCGCCCCGGCACATGATGGGCGATGGCCAGAAACCGGCGCAACGTCATGAAGGGCGAGAGGTCAGGATGCATGCGCCGGTCCTTGCGATGGCGGAGGGGTTATCCGGTCATTCCCTGCCTGTATTCGGGCTGTTTCCGAATCCCTGTACGCAGGAACGGTTGATGTGCATATGTCGCTAATGCTAACCATAAGACGTTCCGAGGCGTTTTCGGATGTTCCATATAGTTGTCGATACGTTGCATCAGCTATCAATGAAGGTCCGGTCGATTGTCTTCCGAAACGACAACAACTGAGTATCGCCCCCGGCTGCCGGGCGTGCGGCTCCTCGCCGTCATGACGGCGATCTGTCTTCTTTCGCCCTCCGGGCCGGTCGCGCAGGAGGCGGTGGACGGCCGGCGATTCTATGACGAGGCTTGCGCCGGCTGCCACGGCCGGCAGGGGCGGGAGACGGCGCGCGGCCGCGCCCGCCCGCTCGATACGCTCTCCGCGGAAGCCGTTCGCGGCTATCTCCTGGCGGCGCGCGCCGTCGAGGCGCCGGCCCGGCCGTATCAGCGTCTCAAGAAGGGGTTGAGCGACGCCGAAATCGAGGCGCTGGTGAATTACGCGGCGCAGTTTCGCGAGCATTGAGGCCGTTCCGCCCCGCGCGGCCGGCGGGCGCATCACAGCAGCCCGGCCAGTTTGTGTTCCAGTCCGGCGATATCCACCGGCCCGACGATCTTCTCGATCAGCCGGCCCTCGCCGTCGATCAGGAAGGATGTCGGCGCGCCGATCACCCGGTAGCGGTCGGTGGTGATCTTCAGGCCGTCGAGCAGCACGGGGAACGAGACGTCGAGCCGCTCCGCCGCCCGCCGCACGGCCGCGTCGGGCTCGCCCATGTTGAGCGCCAGCACCGCGAAGCCGCCGCCCCTGTCGCGGTTGGCGCGGTAAACGGCGTCGAGCGCCGGCATCTCGGCGATGCACGGCCCGCAGCCGCCGGACCAGAAGTTCAGCAGCACGACCTTGCCCCGATAGTGTTCGAGGCGCACCGGCGTGCCGTCGAAGGCGAAGGCGGCCAGCTCGGCCACCGGCTTGCCGGCGGCGATTTCCGGTTCCGCCTTGCAGCCGCACAGGCAGGCCGCCAGCGCGACGGCGCAAAGCAGCATCCGCGGTGTCTTCATGCAACCCTCCTGCCGTGCTGGAGCCGGATGACGTAATCGGTCTGCGCGCCGAGATCGGGATTGTGCGTCACCAGGATGATGGTGCGCCCGCTCGCCTGCAATTCCCGGAACAGGCCCATGACGCGCTCCTCGTTGCCCTCGTCGAGGTTGCCGGTGGGCTCGTCGGCGAGGATGAGCGCCGGATCGTTGATGAGCGCACGCGCGATGCACACCCGCTGCTGCTCGCCGCCCGAAAGCTGGGAGGGCAGATGGTCGGCCCGGTCCGCGAGGCCGATGCGCTCCAGCGCCTCCAGTGCCTCCTCGCGATCGGCGATGGAGTGATAATATTGCGCCAGCATGAGGTTTTCCACCGCCGTAAGGTACGGGATGAGGTGGAATTGCTGGAAGACGAGGCCGATCTTCTCGCGGCGGATGACGACCTGCTCCGCTTCCGTCAGCCGGGCGGTCTCGATGCCGTCGAGCCGGTAGGAGCCGCCGGTCGGCACGTCGAGCAGCGACAGGATGTTGAGAAGCGTCGTCTTGCCCGATCCCGAAGGCCCCATGATGCTGACGAACGCGCCGGCGAAGACGTCGAAGGTCACGTCGTCGAGCGCGCGGACCGCGCCGAAAGCCTTGGTCAGGCCCTCGACGCCGATGACTTTCTGCCGCTCCCCGGAAGGGGAGACGGGCGCGGATTCTCGCAGGCTCGTGGAAGTCACCGGGCTCATTCTCCTCTCAGAACGCGGGCGGGCACGACATTGACGGCGCCCCGCACCGGCAGCGCGGCAGCGATCAGCGCCGCGAGCAGCGATACGCCGAGCGTCAGCGGCACGACGACGGGCCGGAACGTCACCCACGCGCCGAACACCGCCTGCCCCAGCAGTTGCGCGAGGCCGAAGCCGAGCAGGAGGCCGATCGCGACCGCCGCGAGGCAGGTGACGGCCGTTTCGGCCAGGATCTGGCCGACGATGTCGCGGTTCGATGCGCCGAGCGCCTTTTGCAGGCCGATCTGCGGCGTGCGCTCGGTGATCATGGCGGTCAGCGTCGCGTTGACGCTGAGCGTCGTGATGACGAGGATGATGGCCGCCACCAGCGCCATCAGGCCCTCGATGCGATCGAGGATCTGGCCGTCGTTCTCCGACACCTTGCGGATGGGTCGCGCGGCGAGCGCCGGAAACCGCTCCGCCAGCGCCGCCGTGATGGCGTCCGCCTGCGGGCCTTGCGCCGCGACGCTGACCATGGCGAAATCGGCGCGGCCGGGCAGGCCGAGCAGGCGCTGCGCCAGCGCGAGATTGACGACGATCTGGCTGTCCTCGTTCTCGCCCGTGTCCATGATGCCCTTCACCGTCACCCGCGCCTGCTCGCCGTTGCCGCCGGTGATGGTGACGGCGCTGCCGGGCGCAAGCTCCATGCTCTGCGCCAGCCGGCGGCCGACCATGGCGTTGCGGTCGTCGAAATCCGCCGTTATCCACGCGCCCTCGACTTGCCAATAGGGCGAGATGGCGCGCAGCGCGGCGAGATCGACGCCCGCCAGCACGGCGCTGCCGAGATCGAGCCGCACCAGCCCGTAAAGATAGGGACTGCCGCCGACACGCCTGTCCGCCGGCACGGCGGCGATGGCCTCGCGCAGCAGCGCTTCCGCCACGCCGCGCGGCTGCGCGCCGCCGTCTCCCTCCGCCCCGTCGCCTTCCGCGCCGTCGCGGGCGGAGATGATGAGGTTGGGGCCGAAAGCCCGCAATTCCTGGCTCATCTTGATGGAGATGTCGAGATAGAGGCTCGTGAGCGCTGATACGATCGCCGCCCCGACGATGATGGCGGCGAGCGCGATTTCCAGCCTGCCGCTGCGCACGGCGAGCGAGCGCCAGACGAGATGGGCGAACGTTTTCAGGCGCGCGAACGGCCGGGCGCCGCGCCGGCGGCCATGGCGGGAGAAGGCGTCACCGGCGGCCATGCAGCACCTCCACCGGCAGCAGCGAGGCGATCTCGCGCGAGGAGACGAGCGCGCCCACCAGCACCGTCAGCACGGATGTCGCCAGCACCACCGGCACGGTGATCGCCCGCACCTCGACGCCCGCGCCGAACACGCTCCACCCCACGCCCTGCGCCATGAGATAGCCGGCCGCGACACCGATCAGCCCGCCGATCAGGCCGACGATCACCGCCTCGCCGATGAACAGCAGATAGATTTGCCACGGCGCCGCGCCGAGCGCCTTCATCAGGCCGATCTCGCCGGCGCGCTCGGTGATCGTCGTCGTGGTCAGCGCCGCGACCGCCATGGCGGCGGCGGCGATCGCCGCAACGCTGACGACGAACAGCAGGCTCTGGATGCGCCCGATCACGGCCCCTTCGCCCGCCGCCACCTGCCAGATGGGCCGCGCCGAGACGCCGGGAATCGCTTCCTCGATCTGATGGGCGATGGAGCTGACATAGGCCGTGCAATACCAGACGTCGTATTCCTCCGGCGTCAGCGCCTCCGCGCCCCGGCTCGCCTTGCGGGAGAGATCGTTTTCCGCCACCGTGAGCGCGCTGACGTCGATGGACTGGAGTTTGCCGGGCCGGCGGGCCAGTTTCTGCACGAAGCCGAGCGGCGCCACCAGCGCGTTGTCCTCCACGTCGCCGGTGGCGAGGATGCCGGTCACTTTCACGATGCCCGACGTCGCCTGCACGACACCGGAAGCGGCCTGCGGCGCGGGCTCGGCGAGCGTCAGTTCCGATCCCACGCGCGCCCCGAGCCGCCCGGCCAGTCCGCCGCCGATGAGAACGCCGGTGATGCCCGCGCCCGCCTCGTCGTCGGGCCATGCGCCTTCCACATGCCAGAACGGATTGATGCCGCGCACGCCGGTGCGGTAGCCGGGGTCGTCGGGCAACGGCACATTCTTGTCGAAATAGGTGCCGATGAGGCTCGCCTCCAGCGACCGCGCGCCGCCGATGACGACGACCGGCAGCGTCAGACGCGGCGCGAAGCCGACGACATTGTGCCGCCAGAAGATATCCTTGAGCGCGGGCAGGGCGGATTCGTCGATGAAATCGCGCCCCCGCAAGGGGTTGAAATCCCGCCCGCCGATGATCAGCGGCATGTTCTCCGTGCGCGGGGTGACGCGGATGTTGGAGCCGTAAGCCTTCATCTCGCTCGCCATCTTGTCTCCGACATCGACGGAGAGCGCGAACAGCGTGGTGATCAGCGTCGCCGACAGGGCCACCGTGACGGCCGCCAGCGCCTTGCGCTTGCGGTTGCCGGCGAACGACTGGCGCAGCATGCGCAGGAACATCGCTTACGCCCCCCGAGGTTTGACGAAGGCTTCCGGCGTCGCCCGGAAGCGGTCGTAGGTGTCGCGGTTCTCGAAGAACCAGGTGCGCCCGCCGTGCTCGTACTGGAAGGGCGCGCCCGTGTTTCGCAGCCGCGCGCCGCTCACGGGGTCCGCGACGTCGATCTCGACCACCTCGCTGAAGTAGCGCGCGCCCTTCTCCAGATCGTCCGCCGCGATGACGATGATGCCGTCCTCGACCGCGTGATTGAGCGGGATCGGGTTGCAGCCGCCGGGCTTGCCGATGGTGGGGCGATACATGCGCACGTTGCAGGCGATGCAGATGATCTCGTCGCCCCGCTGGATGTAGCCGCCCTCGCCGCAGATGAGGCAGGCGTCGAGCACCACGCCGATGCTCGTGTGCGCCTCGTCGTAGCGGTTGACCAGAAAGAAGCGCACCCGATGCCCGTCCGACGAGACATAGGCGAAACGGTGCAGGTTGCCGTCCTTGACCTCATCGATCGGAATGCGGATCGTGTCGCGCGCATCGGGCGCGAGCTGCACCGCCTGCGACAGGCGCGGCGGGCGCGAGGCGTAAAGATCCTGATAGAGCATGACCGCCAGCAGGAAGGCGGCGGTCGCGGCAACGCCGCCGCGCCAGCGCCGCTCGCCCAGGCTGCGCGCGCGCAGGCGGCGGCGCTCGATGCGTCCGGTGACGTCGGCGGGAATGCGCAGGCGGCGCAGCGCCGCCACGCCCGCCAGCAGCAGCGCGATCGCGAGCGGCGCGTAGGCGAGCCAGGGCGTGACGAGCGACAGCCGCGCCACGAACGAGACGCGCTCCGCCGTGACGGAAAGGGCGTCGATGCGCAGCATGCCGAGCAGCGATTTTTCGATTCCCGCCACCGCCAGCGCCGCGAGCGCGGCGGCGAGCGCGAGCGCGGACGCCACGCGCCCGGCAAGAGGCGCGACGCGCGCCAGCAGCATCCCCAGCGCGGTGAGCGCGGCGAGGCCGATGACGATGGCGGCGCAATTGACGATAAGCTCGGTGTTGACGATGTCGGTCGCGCTCAGCGTGTGGTTGACGCTCAGCCGCCAGGCATCGAACACGCCTTGCGCCGTCACGACGGCGATGAGCACGAAGCCCGCGACGCGCCGCCAGAGCGCGGGCGGGCCGGCGGCAGGACGCGCCGCGAACGGCGTCAGCAGCAGGCCGGCGAGGATGAACGCCAGCGCGGCCGCGTGCACCAGCGTCGCGATGGCGGTGGCGGAGCGCGGCGTGGCCGCCGCCGCGCCGGCAGCGAGAGCGGCGACGGCCGCGCCCGCCGCGAGCGCCGGGAGCACGCCTGCCCCCCGCGGGCGCTCGCCGCCGGCGGCGACAAAGGGCCACAACGCCGCGACCAGCGCCGCGACGGCCAGGGTCTGGGCCAGTATGGTGATGTAATAGGCCAATGCGATGCTCCCGGCCCCGCCTCGGGCCGCCTGCCGGCGGTTGTTACTTCAGCGGCACGTAGGTGAAGTCGTACTCGACCTCGAAGGGCTCGAACCACTTGCCCACGCCGCTCGCCTTGTCCGTGTGGCGGCCGAAGCCCTGCCGGGCCGGCGGCTCGATGTGGTAGGTGAGCTTGTAGTTGCCCGCGCCCGGCAGCTTGACGTTGGAGCCGTAATGCGGGCCGTCGATGGCCACCATCGGCATGAAGTTGCCGGTCTGCACCTTGCCGGTGTCCTTGTTCTCCAGACGGTAGGAGACGGAGAGATAGGGCACGAACTCGCCCGCGCCGAAGCCGTTCGGGTTGCCTTCGGTGGCGCGGATGTCGGCTTCGAGATGCACGTCCGACTGCGAGGCGGGCAGGTCGATGCCGGCGGGGTCGAGATCGATGGGCGCGAGGTAGACGGCGCCGACCTCCAGCGCGTTGACGACTTTCGGCTCGCCGATGGGATATTCCACCAGCTCCTGCGCGGCCTGATGCTGGGCATGCTGGGCCTGCGCGCCGGAGGCGGCGAGCAGGGCGAGGCTTGCTGCGAAAAGTGCGGTGTTCTTCATGGTGTTGCTCCTCGGTGAATGGCCCGGCCCCTGCCGGAGACGTCAGGGCCGGGATGTCTGCGCCGCCGCGCCGGTGCCGGCATCGGCCTGCCGCCTGCCGCGACGCCAGATGATCGCCAGCGACAGCACGGTGACGGCGATGAAGAGGGCCTGCGGCAGCAGCGTCTCGCGGTAGGGATGGATGCCGAGCAGGGGGATTTCCGGCGCCCGGGCGACGAGCGTCGGCTCGATCACCTTGCCCTCGACAAGTTCGAGAACGCCCTTGCCGACGAACACGAACGCCATCACGTAGAGGATCGCGCCGGTGACGCGGAAGAACGGGCCGATGGGCAACCGGAGCGCGCCTTTCTGCATGGCCTGGTACACGCCGACGAGCGCCAGCGCGCCGATGGCGAAGCCGGCCGCGATGGCGACGAGGCCGCGGGTATCCGCGTCGATGGTCAGCGCCTGATAGAACAGCACCGTTTCCGCGCCCTCGCGGTAGACGGCGAGGAAGGAGACGAACCACAGGGCGCGCAGCGAGCCGGTGCTGACGGCCCCGTCGATCCTGCCCTCGATGAAGGCGCTCCACCGGGCGGCCTCGGCCTTGGCGAGCAGCCAGTTGCTGGTGAAGAACAGCACCGCCGCCGCCAGCAGCATGGTCGCCCCCTCCAGCACTTCCTGGCTGGCGGCGGAGGCGCGGAACACGAGCTTGAGCAGGATCGCCGTGATGACGCTGGCGACGAGGGCGACGACGACGCTGTTGACGATCACCCCGCGCCTGTCGCCGTGCCCGGTCTTCACCAGATAGGCGATGATGGCGGAGACGATCAGGATCGCTTCGAAGCCCTCGCGCAGGATGATGAGCAGCGAGGCCGCGAACAAGGCGCTCCAGCTTCCCGCGCTCGCGCCGCCGAGCAGTTCCGCCGCCTGCGCCACGTCCGTGTCGAGACTGTTCGCGACCTCCCGCAGCGCCGGCGCGGGCGCGCCGTCGCGGACCAGCGCCATCAGCCGGCTGAAGTGCCCTTCGATGCGCGTCTTGAAGGCGTTGTCGCGCGCGCCGACGCGCGCCTCCATGCCGCTCGCCTCGAAAACGTCGAAATAGGTATCCTGAAGCACGCCGACCGCGTCGGCGGGATTGCCGGCCGCCGCCAGCGCCAGCGCGCGGGAAACCTCGTCCGCGATGCGCCGCGCGACGGCGTTCCAGTCCGCCGACGCGGGCGCGGCCTCCGCCGCCTGCTCCTTCGCGGTGCCGACGAGCGGCAGGCCGTGCAGCAGCGCGGTGAGATCGTCGTTCAGCACGCGGGCCGAGCCGCGGATCAGCCGGGGTTCGCGGCCGTCGTTCACGAGCCCGACGATGCGGCTGAACTCGGCGGCGAATTCGGCGTCGCGCTTTTGCGAGACATGCTGGCGGATGGCCGCTTCCAGCAGGCTGTTCTTGTAACCTTCGAACTGCCCCTTGCGGACCAGTTCGCGCGCCTCGTCCCGGCTGCCGCGCTCCAGCGCGTCGGCGGCTTCGAGCAGGCGCCGGTTCACCGTCTCCACCGCCCGTTCCCAATAGGGCTCTATCGTTTTCGGCATCTCGTCCGCCGCCGGCTCGGGCGCGGCCTGCGGGGCGTCGTCGGCGCGTTCGGCGATGATGCGGTGGCCCTTTTCGAGCTGCGGCACGATCGCGTCGAGCGCGGCGATATGGGCGCGGATGCGCGTCTCAACCTGCGCGACGGGAGCGCCTTCCGTCATCAGCCGCCTGATCGCGCCGAATTCCGATTCGAGCTGATAGCTGCGGCGGGCCGATATATTGACGCGGATGGGGCCTTCGAGGTTCTCGAATATTTCGAAATACGAGCGCTGCACGGCCTTCTTCGCGTCATCGACGCGGCCGGCGCGATAATCCTCCAGACCCTGGGCAAGCAACGCGTCGATGCGCGAGACGAGCGACGCATAGTCCAGACCGGCGCGCGCGCCCGCCTCCTGCGCCTGCAACCGTCCCGCATCGAGGAAGCAAGGGAGAATGCAAAACTGCGCCGCCAACAGTAAAGCCGCCAGAAATGCCCGCATGATCGCCCGCTCCTCTCCCGGAGGACAGGCAATCGGTCGCGATCACCTGTTGCGCCGTGAGTCTTTCACCCCGAAATGCGAAACCTCGCGGCCGATAGCGATCAGCAATACCATTCCGCGAAGGTGTCCCCCGACCAGATAGGTCAAGCTGAATGACCGTTGTTTGATAGTAATCAATAAATGTTCACGGAGCAAAAATTTTCACTTTTCGCTTATCATTTTATAATTATTAAAATAAGCATCGTCGGATATTATCGTGGTTACAGAAGGAAACTGTACCGGCTTCGCCGGAGGGTTGGCGGCGGGCGACGGTCGCCGTTTCCGGGTGTCGCCGCCGCGGCCGGGTTCGCCTGATTCGAAGACGGTCCGCTGCCGCGACCGGCATGCGCGCCGGCGCCGATGCGGCTTTTCATCGTCGTCCGTTCGCGTGCGGGAAGGCGGGACGGCGGGGCGTGGAAACCGCCTCCGTCAGGTGAAGTCGCTGCGCACCAGCCCGTGCTTTTGCAGCTTGTCGTAAAAGGTTTTGCGCGGGATGCCGAGCGCTTCTGTCGCCGCCCTGACGTTGCCCTTGTATTCCCGCAGCGCCTCGCGGATCAGTTCGGCTTCGTAGAGTTCCATCTGCCGGGGCAGCGTGAGCGTTTCGCCCTCCGCGCCGGCCTCCTGCCACGCCGGCACGTCGAGGAGGCCGAGCACGTACCGCTCGGCGGCGTGGGCGAGTTCCCGCACGTTGCCGGGCCACGGATGCATGTGCAGGAAGCGCAGCAGCCCCGGCTTCATGTCCGGCGGCTCGACCTTGAAGCGCGCGGCCGCCTTCTTCAGAAAATGCATGAAAAGCAGCGGGATGTCGTCGCGCCGTTCGCGCAGCGGCGGAATGGCGAGGCTGACGACGTTGAGCCTGAAGTAAAGGTCTTCGCGAAAATCGCCCCGCGCCGCCGGATCGCCGAGATCGGTCTTGGCGGCGGCGACGACCCTGAGGTCGAGCTGGCGGCTGTCGTTGCCGCCCAGCGGCACGATCTCCCGCTTTTCGAGCACGCGCAGCAGCTTGGCCTGCGCCGCGAGCGGCATGCTTTCGATCTCGTCGAGAAACAGCGTGCCGCCGCTGGAATACTCGATATGCCCGATGCGTTTCTTCAGCGCCCCGGTGAAGGCGCCGGCCTCGTGGCCGAAAAGCTCGCTCTCGATGACGTTCTCGGGCAGCGCGCCGCAGTTGAGTGCCACGAAACGGCCCTCCCGGCGGCGGCTCCAGCGGTGCAGGAGTTCCGCCACCACCTCCTTGCCGCTGCCGGTCTCGCCCGCCACCAGCACGTCGACATCCGCCACGGCGATCTGGCGCAGCGTCTGGCGCAGCCGCTCCATGGCGGGCGTCTGGCCGATCAGCGGCACGTCGTCGTGGTCGGCGCGCGTCACCGCCTCGCGCAGCCGCCGGTTTTCCAGCACCAGCCGGCGCTTCTCCACCGCGCGCTGCACGCTCCGCACCAGCCGGTCCGCGGCATAGGGCTTGGGAATGAAATCGTAGGCGCCCTGGTGCATGGCTTCAACCGCCATGTCGATGTCGCCGTGGCCGGTGATGAGGATGACGGGAATATCGGCGTCGATCTCGCGCAGGTGGCGAAACAGGCGGAAGCCGTCCATGCCCGGCATGCGGACATCCGTCACGATCGCGCCCGGAAACGTGTCGTCCATGGCCGCGATCAGGGCCGGGCCGGTTTCGAACAGCCGCACGTCGAGGCCCGCGAGTTCGAGCGTCTGGGCGTTCGCCCGCCTCAGTTCCGCGTCGTCGTCGACGAAGGCGACGTCGATGGGGCCGTTCTCTCGTGCGTCTGTCGTCATGATGCCGCCGTCCGCTCCTCCGGTGTCCGGCCGTCGCCGCCCGTGCCGGTGCGCTTGAGATGGATGGTGAACCGCGTGCCCTTTTCCGGCGCGCTCTCCACGTCGAGCGAACCGCCGAACGCGGTGATGATGTCGTTGCAGATGACATGGCCGAGCCCCAGCCCGCCCTGCTTGGTCGTGGTGAAAGGCGTGAACAGGCGCTGCATGACTTCCTCGGGAATGCCCGGACCGTTGTCGCCCACGCTCAGCAAAACCTCGTCGCCTTCCACGCGCCAGTCGAGTTCGAGTCGGCCGCCGGGCCGGCCGTCCATCGCCTCCAGCGCGTTCTGCATCAGGTTGACGAGCACCTGCTCCAGCCGGACGCGGTTGCCCATGACCTTCAGGTCTCTCGGCGGCATGTTGCACGCCAGGGTGACGGCCTGCTGCCGCTGCCTGTTGTGCAGCAGCAGCAGCGCCCCGTCGATCGATTCGGCCACGACGGTCGCCTCCAGGCCGCCGGTACGCCGGCGCGCGAAGGCGCGCAGGTCTTCCATGATCGTGCCGATGCGCTGCGTCAGCGCGGCGATGGTGGCGAGGTTCTCGCGGACGGCTTCGGTCTTGTTGCGCTGAAGCAGGATCTGGGCGTTGTCGGCATAGCTGCGGATGGCGGCCATGGGCTGGTTGATGTCGTGGGCGATGCCGGCCGACACCTGCCCGAGGATCGCCAGCCGGTTGGCCTGCGCCAGTTCCTCCCGCGCCTCCTGCAAGTGGCTGACGGCCTCCTGACGCCGGAGCACCTCGGACTGAAGCCTGTCGTTGGCGGCGCTCAGCTCGCGGGTGCGGTCGCGGACGCGCCGTTCCAGCTCGATGCGCGACGCCTCGTCGCGCGCGGCGCGCAGCAGATGGCGGTTGCGGCGATGGACGAGCCACCCGGCGAGCGCCACGAGCGGCGCGACCACGGCGAAGGCGCCGAGCCGCCCGGCATAGGCGGCGGCGCGGACCTCCTGCTCGCTCGGTGCCAGCAAATGCAGCGTCCACCGTGTCGAGGGCACCGGAACGCCGATCCTGACGAAGCGCGACGGCGAGGCCGCATCCGGCGGCAGCACGGAGACGATATCCGGCGTCCGCGCCGGGAAAGCCGGCGTGACGGGCACCGGCATCAGCGGCGCGTCGCCGAACTGGAGGCTCTTGCGCAACGGCTCCTTCGCCGCTTCGGGAAGGGTCGCGATGGTGCTGAACCGCCATTCCGGCTGCCGCGAGACCACGATCACGCCGCGCGCGTCGCTGACGTAGGAGATATCCGGCCCCTCGCGCCAGTCCGCCTCGACCTGATCGAACTGGACCTTGACGACGACGACGCCGAGCGGCCCCGCCGGTCCGTCGATGCGGCGCGTGATGTAGAGGCCCGGCATGAGGCTGGCGGTGCCGAGCGCGTAGTATTCGGCCGATCCTCCCGCCACGGCGTCGAGAAAATAGGGGCGAAAGCCATAGTCGTTGCCGACGAAGCTGATGGGCGTTCGCCAGTTGCTTGCCGCCACCGCCAGGCCGTTGGCGTCGAGAAGGTAGATCACGGATGCGTTGGTGCCCGCCGCGAGCTTCTCGAACTTCTCGTCGAGCGCATGCAGCAGCCTGGCGTCGCCCGCGGCAAGCGCCGCATGCAGTTCCGTATCCTGCGCGAGCACGAAGGGCAGCGAGCGCTGCTTTTCCAGCACGGTGCGCAGCAGCGCCGCGTTGAGCACGGCCGTGTTGTGCGCCCGTCCGCCGATGGCCGCATAGGCGCGCTCGCGGCCCCGCTCCGCGCCGATCAGCAGCGCCCCCGTGACCACCGCGGCCGCGAGCGCGCCATAGACGAGCCAGACCGCGCCGAACCGCATGCGCCATGCGTCGGGAAGCATGCGCGCCGCGCGCAGAAACCGGTTCAGGGATGACGAAGCGTCCATGGCAGCACCGTGCGGAATTTCGGACACCGGGTTGGCGATTCAGAGCGGTTTTTCGCACATATGGCAAGCCGATAATCTCAATATGGAAAATACGCAATATATTTCAATATCATACATTTTTCCTCCGAATTGGCACGGGGTTTGCTCAAGCTTGCCCGAAATGAGGGGACAGCCTCCCGCCTCGCCCGGAAGAAAAGCCTTCCGCCGCTGTCGCCCGCTACAACATAAAATATAGGAGGAAAGCTGTGAGTCCGGTCCATGTAGCCGCGCCTGCCGCGCACAAGACGAAAATCCCGTTCTACAGCCATCTGTATGTCCAGGTTCTGGCGGCGATCGCCGTGGGTATCGCCCTGGGCCACTTCTCGCCCGACATCGGCGAGTCGATGAAGCCGCTGGGCGATGCGTTCATCAAGCTCGTCAAGATGATCATCGCGCCGGTGATCTTCCTCACCGTCTCGACCGGCATCGCGGGCATGTCCGATCTCCAGAAGGTCGGGCGGGTCGCCGGCAAGGCGATGCTGTATTTTCTCACCTTCTCGACGCTGGCGCTCATCATCGGGCTCGTGGTCGCGAATGTCGTGCAGCCCGGCAGCGGCATGCACATCGATCCCGCCTCGCTGGATGCGGGCGCGGTCGCGACCTATGCGGAAAAGGCGCATGAGCAGAGCCTCGTCGGCTTCCTGCTCGGCATCATTCCCTCGACGATCGTCGGGGCCTTCGCGTCGGGCGACATCCTGCAGGTTCTGTTCTTCTCGGTGCTGTTCGGCATCGCGCTCGGCATGGTCGGCAAGCGCGGCGAACCCGTGCTGCACTTCCTGCAAGCGCTGACGCTGCCCATCTTCCGGCTGGTGGCGATCCTCATGAGGGCGGCCCCCGTCGGCGCGTTCGGCGCGATGGCCTTCACCATCGGCAAGTACGGCATCGAGTCCGTCGCCAACCTGGCGTTGCTCGTGGGCACCTTCTATCTCACCTCGCTGCTGTTCGTGCTGGTCGTGCTCGGCGCGGTGGCCCGCTACAACGGGTTCTCCATCGTCGCTCTGGCCCGCTACATCCGCGAGGAGCTGCTGCTGGTGCTGGGCACGAGCTCGTCCGAGGCGGCGCTGCCGACGCTGATGGAGAAGCTCGAACGGGCCGGCTGCGCGCGTTCCGTGGTGGGGCTCGTCATTCCCACCGGCTATTCCTTCAATCTCGACGGCACCAACATCTACATGACGCTGGCGGCTCTCTTCATCGCCCAGGCGATGGATATTCCGTTGTCGCTGGGCGAACAGATCCTGCTCCTGCTGGTGGCGATGCTCAGTTCCAAGGGCGCGGCCGGCATCACCGGCGCCGGCTTCATCACGCTGGCGGCCACGCTGTCCGTCGTGCCTTCGGTGCCGGTGGCGGGCATGGCGCTCATTCTGGGCGTCGATCGCTTCATGTCGGAATGCCGCGCGCTGACCAACCTCATCGGCAACGCCGTCGCCTGCATCGTGGTGGCGAAGTGGGAGCGCGAACTCGACCCGGAAAAACTCGCGGATGCGCTGGGCGGAAAGCTCATTCCCGTTGCCGCCGCGCAGGACGAGACGCCCGCCGCCCGGCCGGCGGAAGGCTCGCCGGCGCATTGACGCCCGGCCGTTCGGGAGCGGCGCGGACGGCGGCACCCGCCTTCCGCGCCGCAAGCCGTCAGAGCGGGATGCGATCAGGCTGAAGCGCCATCCCGCTCTCAATTCCATATTTTACAGCAACTTGCCTTCAATTCGACGGATCGGCCTGAACGCAGGCCGCCCTGACGCCGCCGCCGGCGGCCTTCGCCTTCCTGCCGATTCCGTCTCCCGCCGGGCTTGACGGGTCCGCCACGGGCGCGTGGGAGCGCGCAGCTTGCGTGAGAGAAACGGGCGCGAAGCCTTTCCCCGCCGAAGCCGCGCCCTGAAATGAAAACACTCCCGGAATTGTCGTCTTTTACATCGCTGCGGCAGGCGAGATGCGTCCCGAAGATGCGCGTTGTTGCGCGGTTGCCGCCGGCGATCCTGCGACGTCCTGTTTAATTGTATTTTTATAGACTAACATGATTGCCGAGGGTATGGTGTGCCCCATGCGTCCGTTGCTCGTCTCGGGCGCCGCGCAAAGGACGGATCGAGCCTGTGAAAATCGAGGCGGCAGCGGCGATGACAGCCTTGAACGAATTTCCGGGGGCGGAAAGGCGCGGTCCCGCGCGGTGTGCGGCGCATGCGTCCTTGCGGTCGCCGATGCGACGATCCCATTCCTAAAAGGTGTTACGATGACCCGTTCGACGTTTGAAAGTACCGCCAATCCCTCCCGCCGCCGGCTGTTGCAGGTCGCGGGCGGCGCACTGGGCCTCGGCGCGCTGGGCGCGGCAGACCCGTTCGGCATTCTGTCCCGGCCCGCCATCGCGCAGGTTTCTCCGCTCAGGGAGCGGACCGTCGTGAAGCTCGCCTGGGGCCAGACGGCGGTCTGTCAGTCGCCGATCTCGGTGGCGCTCAAGCGCGGCTTCTTCGATCAGTACAACCTGACCGTCGAGCCGGTGCATTTCAGCGGCCCGACCGACCAGTTGCTGCAAGCCATCGCCACCGGCCACGCCGACGGCGGCATCGGCATGGCGCTGCGCTGGCTGAAGCCGCTGGAGCAGGGCTTCGACGTGGCGCTGACGGTGGGCACCCATGGCGGCTGCATGCGCCTGCTGGCGGCCCCCGACGCCGACATCGGCAAGGTCGAGGATCTGCGCGGGAAGAAGGTGGCCGTCACCGATCAGGCGAGCCCCGTCCGCAACTTCTTCGCCATCCGCCTCGCGGAGCTGGGCATCGACCCCGACAAGGAAGTCGAGTGGCTCCAGTATCCGCAGGATCTGTTCGGCGAGGCGCTGAAGAAGGGCGAGGTGCAGGCCATCGCCGGTGACGATCCGCAGCTCTATCTGATCCGCGAGCGCGAGAATCTGAAGGAAGTCGCCACGAACCTCGACGGCGTCTACCGTGAATCGACCTGCTGCGTGCTCGGCCTTCGCGGCAGCCTGCTGCGCGACCAGCCGGACGTCGCCGCCGCCGTCACCCGCGCCATCGTCGAGGCGCAGGCGTGGACCGCCGCCAATCCCGACGCCTCGGCCGAGATCTTCGCGCCGTTCGTGCCGGCCAAGATCCCGGCCGACACGCTGGCCGCCATCCTGCGCAGCCACACCCACGACCATCACTCGACGGGCGAGGCGCTGCGCAAGGATGTCGCGCTGTTCGCGGAAAAGTTGAAGATCATCAACGTCATCCGCCAGAACACCGACGTCGCGGCCTTCGCGAGGAAAGTTGTGCCCGATGTCCTCATCTGATCATATTCCGACATCGGCGCTGGCGGGGGATTTTTCCCCCGCCCGTGC
The DNA here is from genome assembly GCF_050946405.1 of Pseudochelatococcus sp. Classification (NCBI taxonomy): domain Bacteria; kingdom Pseudomonadati; phylum Pseudomonadota; class Alphaproteobacteria; order Hyphomicrobiales; family Chelatococcaceae; genus Pseudochelatococcus; species Pseudochelatococcus sp. The sequence goes on along the minus strand of NZ_JBMNUS010000007.1, from coordinate 91,280 downwards.
GGACGGGGCAAGCCGCGCGGCGCGCGGCGGCGAGGTGGGCGCGAACCCGATATGGACGGCGGTGGCCGTGTCGGTCTGGGCCGTCGTGGCCGCGGTCGCGCTCGGCCTTCCCGACAGGCCCTCGGGCTTCGCGGAGCCGCTCTACGCGCGGGAGACGGGCATCGGCTTCGTCGTGTGGACGGCGCTGCTTGCGGCGCTGGCGCTTGCCGCGCCTTTCATTCCGGCCGTGCGCGCGCGGCTGCTGAAGGCATCGCCGTGGCTCGTGGCGATCGGCGTTTTCTTCGTGCTGTGGGAACTGCTGACGGCGAAGTTCGGCGTTCTGCCGGTGCCTTTCTTCGCGCCGCCTTCCTCGCTGGTGGAAGTCTATGCCGATGACTGGGTGCGGCTGTCGGACAGCCTTTTCAACTCGATGCGGCTGCTGGCCATCGGCTTCGCGCTCGGCGCGATAACAGGTTTCGTGACCGGCGCCCTGATCGGATGGTCGCAATCGCTCGGCTACTGGGTGCATCCCGTGCTGCGCTTCCTGGGGCCGATTCCGTCGACGGCGCTGCTGCCGATGGCTTTCTTCTTCTTTCCGACGAGTTTTTCGGCGGCGGTGTTTCTCATCGCGCTCGCGACGTGGTTCCCGGTGACGGTGCTGACGTGGTCGGGCGTGGCGAGCGTCGACAAGGCCTATTACGATGTGGCGCGCACGCTTGGCGCCGACGAGCGCTTCCTCGTGCTCAAGGTGGCCGTGCCGGCGGCCCTGCCGCATGTGTTCGTCGGCCTGTTCATGGGGCTCAGCTCGTCGTTCTCGGTGCTCGTCGTGGCGGAGATGATGGGCGTGAAGTCGGGGCTGGGCTGGTACCTGCAATGGGCGCAGGGCTGGGCGGCCTATTCCAACATGTACGGCGCGCTGATCGTGATGGCGATCGTCTTCTCGGGCCTCATCACCCTGCTGTTCGCGGTTCGCGACCGCCTGCTCGCATGGCAGAAGGGAGTGGTGAAATGGTAGCCCTGCCGCAAGCCGCGCAAAACGGCGTTCCGGCGTCGGACGCGGGCGCGCATATCGCGATCAAGGGGTTGAGCCATGCGTTCGACCTCGACGGGCAATCGCTGCCGGTGCTCGCCGACATCGATCTGGAGGTTCGGCCGGGCGAGTTCGTCGCCTTTCTGGGGCCGAGCGGATGCGGCAAATCCACGTTGCTGCGCCTCGTCGCCGGGCTCGACCACCCGACGAAGGGCGCGATCCTCGTCGACGGCGAGCCGGTTCTGGAGCCCGATCCTTCGCGGGTCGTGGTGTTTCAGGACCCGACCCTCTATCCGTGGCGGACGGTGTGGCGAAACGTGTCGCTGGGGCTGGAGGCGCGCAACATCCTGAAGGAGCGCCGCGCGAGCGTCGATGACGCGATCCGGCTCGTCGGCCTCACCGGCTTCGAGAACGCCTATCCCCGGCAGTTGTCGGGGGGCATGGCCCAGCGGGCGTCGCTGGCGCGCGCGCTCGTCAACGATCCGCGCATCCTGATCCTCGACGAGCCGCTCGGCAAGCTCGATTCGCTCACGCGCATCGCCATGCAGACGGAAATTCTCGACCTCTGGCATGCGCGCGGCTTCACCACGTTGCTCGTGACCCACGACGTGGAGGAGGCGGCCTTCCTCGCGCAGCGCATCATCGTGCTGAGCGATCGCCCGGCCGGCATCAGGAAGGAGATCGTCAACGATCTTCCCTATCCGCGCCGCAGGGGCGCGCCCGAGCTGGCGGAACTGCGCCGCGAGGCGCTGGCGCAACTGGGCCTTGACGCATCGTGGTAAAGGTTGCCGTCGGGCGCGGCCGGTCCGCCCCGACGGGGAATGACAGGACAGCATCATGGAATTCAATCGCATTCTGGCGGGCGGCGTCATCGCGTCGCTGATGTTCGCATCGCCGGCGTGGTCTCACGCCCATCTCGACCGCGCCGTTCCGGCGGAGCAGGCGCAGGAAAGCGCCCCGCCCGAGGCCGTCACCCTGAGTTTCTCGCAGGAGATCGAGCTGAAGCTGAGCAGCATCAAGGTGACGAACGACAAGGGCGAGCCGGTTGCGACGGGCGAGCCGGAAAACGTGAACGGCGACCGCAAGAGCCTGCGCGTCAGCCTGCCCAGGCTCGCGGCCGGCGTCTATCGCGTCCGGTGGGTCGCGACCTCGGTCGACACGCACAGCACGAACGGCTCCTACACCTTCACGGTGAGCCCGTGACGGCAGGCGGCTTTCGTGGCTGATCGGGGCGGCGCGAGCCGGTGACGCCGATCGAATTCGCCGTGCCGGCGGCGCGTCTGCTGCATCTGGCGGCGCTGGTCGCGGCGCTGGGGGCGCTCGTGTTTATGCGGGCGGTTCTCCCTCCGCCGGGAGTTCTCGCGCGCGCGGATGACGACGCATTGCGAAACGTGCGGCGGCGCATTCGTGCGCTGGCCACGGCGAGCCTCGTCGTGTCGATCGCCGGGGCGCTCCTGTGGCTGCTGGCGCAGACGGCGGCGATGGCCGGCGGCGGATGGGGGGCGCCCGACCGCCTGATGCTCGTGCTGACGCAGACGCGCTTCGGCGCGGTTTTCAGTCTTCGCCTCGCCCTGCTGCTTCTCGCCGCGATCGCGCTGCGATGGCCCGGCGGCCGGTCGGGATCATGGCTCGCCTGCCTGCTCCTCGCTGCCGCGATCCTGCTCCAGCCGCTGCTCGGCCATGGCGCGGCCAGCGACGGGGCGCTGGTGCCGCTGGCGACGGCCGCGCATGTTCTGGCGGCGAGCGTCTGGCTCGGCGCGCTCTTTCCGCTCTGGCTGACGTTGCGCGGCGCGGCGCGCGCGGGTGCGCTGGCCGCCCGTCGCTTTTCGCCGGTCGGTCTCGCCTGCGTGCTGATCATCGTGGCGACGGCCGTCCTGCAATGGCCGATGCTTGGCGACGTGCCCCGTTTCATCGGCACGCCCTACGGCCTTTTCGCGGCGGGCAAGGTGTTTCTGTTCGCCGTCATGCTCGCCTTCGCGGCCGTCAACCGCTTCGTGTTCACCCCGCGGGCGCTGGCCGGGCGGGAGGATGCCCTGCGCGCCATCAGGGTCAGCGTATTCGCCGAAGCGCTCGTCGGCGTGGCGCTGATCGGCGCGGCGGCCGCGCTCGCCAGCCTGCCGCCGGCGGCGCACGAGCAGCCGGTGTGGCCCTTCTCCCTCCGGCCGGTGCCGGGCCTTTGGGACGACGCCTTCCTGCGCGACAGGATCGTCCGCACGCTGGCGCCGGTTCTCGCCGGGCTTGCCCTGCTCGTCGCGGGCCTGCTGTGGCGCGCGGGGCGCTGGCCGCTGGTCGGCGCGGCGGTCGCGGCAGCGTTCTGGGTGCCGTCGTTTCCGCTCAAGCCCTATTTTCGCGAGGCGTTTCCGACGACCTTCCAGCAATGGGAACGCGCTCGCTCGCCCGCCTCCCTGCAACGCGGCGCGGCGTTGTTCACGACCGAATGCGCGAGCTGCCATGCCGCCGACGCGCGTGGCCGCGGCCCGCTGGCGACGGGCAGACCCGTCTGGCCGCCCGATCTCACCGCGCCCCTGTTCCGCCGCCATCTCGACGGCGATCTCTTCTGGCGCATCGCGCACGGCATGAGAGCCGCCGATGGAACGCCCTCGATGCCGGCTTTCGGCGACAGGCTCACCGAGGGCGATATCTGGATGCTCGTCGATGTCGTCCGCGCCCGCGGCAGCGCCCGCAGCCTCGACCAGGACGGGCGCTGGACGGCGGCGACGCGCGCTCCCGCCATGTCGTTCGCCTGCCTGGAAGAGGGCCGGACGGTGGACCCCGCGCGCCCCGGCGACGCCATGCTTTATCTGGCCGCGACGAATACGGTCATGGCCGGCGGCGGAGCGGCGGCGATTGTCGCGGACGGCGTTTCGTGGCGCGTCTGCACCATCCGCGACGAGGCGGAGCGGTCGCGGTGGCTTTCCGCGCTCGCGATCCTGACCGGGCAGGAGGAGCGGGAGCTTGCGCAGGCCGTCGTGCTGATCGACGCGCAGGGCTGGCTGCGGCGTCTGTGGCGCACCCCGCCCCCGGAAGAGGATCGCATGCGGGAAGCGCGCCGCGCACGGCAAACGCCCGTTCGTGCCGAAGGCCACGGCCATTGACCGGGCGAACGGCGTCACGCGGTTGTGAGATGCGGGGGCGACGGCGCGGAGCTAGAAACCGGTCGATATCAACGGAGATGGAGCGCGGTTCATGAGCATGGTCGCCACGCGCAGAACGCTTTTCAGGCTGGCGGGCGCGGCCTCGCTGACGATGGCGATGCAGGGCGCCGTGCGGGCGGAGGGCGGCGTCGTTTCCGCCGGTCCGGGCTTCGCCAACAGCACGCCCGTCAGCATCGGAGCGGCCGCGTTGCGTGTGCGCCGGCGCGATGCGATGACCGCCTTCTATCGCGATGCGATCGGCCTGTCTCCGCTGGCGGAGGAGGGCGACCGTGCCGTGCTCGGCGTCGACGGCGTGCCCCTGCTGACGCTTGTCGATGCCGGGGATGCGGCGTTCGAGCCGCCGACGCAGGCGGGCCTGTTCCATATAGCGTTCCTGATGCCGGAACGCAGGTATCTGGCGCAATGGCTGGTGCATGCCGCCTTCACGCGGCTGCCGCTGTCGGGCTTCGCCGATCACAGCGTCAGCGAGGCCGTCTATCTGGACGACCCGGAAGGCAACGGGCTCGAGATCTACGCCGATCGCCCGGCGGGTGAGTGGGCATGGCATGACGGCGTCGTCACGATGGGCACGCATCCGCTCGACATCGACGCCATTCTCGATCTGACGACCACGGAGAGGGACACCTACGCGGGTGCGCCGGCCGGGCTGCGGATCGGCCATATCCATCTGCGCGTGGGCGAGGTTTCCGCCGGGCGGCGGTTCTACGAGCAGGCGCTCGGCCTCGTGTCCACGCGGGGCGACCGGCGCGACGCCGCCTTCCTCTCGTCGGGCGGCTATCATCATCATGTGGCGCTCAACACCTGGAACAGCGCCGGCGCCGGCATGCGCGATCCGCGCAGCACCGGGCTCGACTGGTTTTCCCTGAACGTGCGCGACGGGGCGCTGATCGACGGGCAGTCGTCGCGCCTCAAGGCGGCGGGCCTGGCTGTCAGGCCGGTCGGGAATGGTGTAGAAACGACGGACCCATGGGGCACGCGCGTCAGGCTGCTGGCCGGCGAGGCATGATCCGGCGCCGCTGTCCGTCTTCTTGAGTTGAAGCGTTGTCTTCACGCAAGGCGGTATCCGCTTTGCGGGCGGAAAGCGCACAGGCTCCCGTCCGGTTCGGAGCAAGATGCATTGACCATGAATCGGGCTTTTGCGCCGGCCGTTCGTTTCTCCATCGGGCTTGCCCGGAAGGTGGCGTCCGTTTCCCGGTTCGAGGCGCTGGCCGAACGCAATCTGCGGATCGCGACAGGCATCGTCATGTTCGTTTTCGTGACGACGCATCTCGTCAACCATTCGCTGAACCTGATTTCGCTTCCGGTGGCGGAGGCGGGGCTGGAGCTGTTTTCGGCGTTCTGGGGAACCTTCGCCGGCGGCATGCTTCTCTATGGCGCGTTGCTCCTGCATGTGGGCCTCGCTCTCCACGCCCTTTACCGCCGCCGCACGCTGCGCATGCCGGCGGGGGAGATCTTGCAGATCGCGCTCGGCCTGCTGGTGCCGCTGCTCCTGATCGACCATGTGGTCGCGACGCGCGTCGGCTATTCGTTCTACGGGCTTGAAAGCACGTATGAAACGGTGATCCGTTCGCTGTGGGTGACGTCGCCGGTCTCGGGCGTGCGTCAGAGCGTGGCGCTTGCGGTGGTGTGGTTCCACGGCTGCATCGGCCTGCATTTCTGGATGCGCCCGCGCGACTGGTATCGGAAGGCATCCGCGTGGCTGCTCGTCGGTGCGGCCCTTCTGCCGGTGCTGGCGCTGCTCGGCTTCGCCGAAACCGGCCGCGCGCTCGCCGTGACGGGGGCGAGCGCGCCGCCGTCGGATCCGGTCGCGCGGGCGCATGTCGACGCCGGCTTGCAGCTCGCCCGCGTCTCGCTCTACGGCGGGTTCGGTCTTGCCGTCGGCGGCGTGTTCGCGCTGCGCGGCCTGCGGCGTTTGCGGGAGCGGCGCGCGACGGTCGAGATCAGCTATCCGGGCAACCGCCGCATCAGGGTGCCGCGCGGCCTCACCGTGCTGGAGGCCAGCCGCCTTGCCGGCATTCCCCAATATGCGGTGTGCGGCGGCAAGGGGCGCTGTTCGACGTGCCGTGTCGAGGTGTTCGGCGACCCGGCGGCCCTCGCGCCGCCCGACGCGCTGGAGATGGCGACGCTGGAGCGCGTGGGCGCGTCCGCCGGCGTGCGTCTCGCCTGCCAGTTGCGGCCCGCGCACGATATCAGCGTCACGCCCGTTCTCGTGCCGCCCCGCAAACACGATCGCCTGAAGGACATCAGGGAAACCGCGCCCGGAAGGGAGCAGGAAATCGCGGTGATGTTCTGCGATATCCGCAACTTCACCGGCATGACCGAAAAGCGGCTGCCCTACGACACGGTGTTTCTCCTCAACCGTTACTTCGCCCTCGTCGGACAGGCGGTCGAGGAAAGCGGCGGGCGCGTCGACAAGTTCATCGGCGACGGAGCGATGGCGCTGTTCGGGATCGGCGGCACGGCGCGGGACGGCTGTCGCTCCGCGTTGCAGGCGGCGCACCGCATCGTGGCGGATATCGGCCGGCTGCATCGCGAGCTGGGCATGGAGCTTTCCGCGCCGCTGCGCGTCGCCGTCGGCATCCACGCCGGCCCCGCCATCGTCGGCGTGATGGGCTACGGTCCCGCGCGCAGCCTGACCGCGATCGGCGATACCGTGAACGTCGCCAGCCGGCTGGAAGCCGTCGCGAAGGAACTCGACGCCGCGATCGTGGTGTCGGAACCCGTCATGCGCATGGCCGGCATCGAGACCGAAGGGCTCGCCGCCCGCACCATCGCCGTTCGGGGCCGCTCGAAGCCGCTGCGGGTTTTCGTCGATCCTCCGGCGATACCCTGAGCGGCCTCTTTCGCCCGCAGTCCGGGACCTTTCACGCAGGATCGCGTCGCCGCTCCATACCTCTCGTCTGCGGCGTCACTTCCGCGGCGTCACTCGCCGTTGGCGGTGGGCTCGCCTCCCTTGCACAGAAAACGCCGCGCCGAAAGGACGACGCCCCGGTCTTCCGCGCCCACGGCCGCGTCGTCCTTGTCGGCATAGGGCGTCACGGTCAGGACATGGCGGATGACGGCGAGGCGGGCGCGCGCCTTGTCGTTGCCGCGGATGATCGTCCAGGGCGCATGCGGCGTGCTGGTATGCTCGATCAGGCGGTCGAAGGCGCGCGAATAGGCGTCGAAGCGCGGAATGGCCTCGTAATCGATGGGCGACAGCTTCCAGCGTTTCAGCGGGTCGTGCTCGCGCGCGTGCAGGCGGGCCATCTGCATTTCCGGCCCGATGGTCAGCAAGATCTTGATCAGGCGGATGCCGTCGTCCGTCCACAGCTTTTCGAGAATCGGGGCCTCGCGCAGAAAGCGCTCCGTCTGCTCGGGCGAGCAGAAGCCCATGACCGCCTCGACGCCGGCGCGGTTGTACCAGGAGCGATCGAAGAGAACGATCTCGCCGGCGGTCGGCAATTCCCTGACATAGCGCTGGAAGTACCATTGCCCCGCCTCGACGCTGGAAGGCCGGGGAAGGGCCGCGATGCGCACGCTGCGCGGGTTGAGATGCTGGGTGAAGCGCGTGATGGCGCCGCCCTTGCCCGCGCCGTCTCGCCCCTCGAACACGACCACGAGGCGCTCGCCCGACTGGCGCACCCAGGCCGCGAGCTTGAGCAGTTCGATCTGAAGGTTGCGCAATTCATGCTTGTATACCTTGCGCGACAGCTTGTCGTCATAGGGAAACCCGCCCGAACGCAAGGCGGCGTCGGCGATCGTCCGCGGCAGCTCCGGCGTTTCGATGTCGAACGTGGACAGCGCCCCGCCCGGACCGGCGCTTGCGGCGGTTTCAGTCGCGGCCGCCCGATTTTGCTTGCGATGATGGGTCATCTGCCGTCTCCCTGTCATGAATCCGATGGCATCATAACGATTTGTAAGCCGGGTTAACAGCCGTGCCGCGAGTGGGCGCGGCCGCCGGCGCATCGTGCGGGTAACGGTATGGCATTGAGTTCACGCGCAATAGCCCTGCGCTCGGTATTGCTGGCCGGCGCCATCGTGGCGCTGGTCGAGATTGTCGGCGGCGGTTTCAGCCTGGCGACGGCGATCGGGGCGGGACTGTCGGTGCCTGCCGCGCTCCTTCTGTTCAGGGACAGGCGCATGCCGGGCAGGCAGGTGCCGGTCGGGGGCGTGAAGCCGCCGTCCGCCAGTTTCGTTTCGCCCGCCGTGCTGCTGGCGGCGCTGCCCGATCCGGTGGTGCTGATCGACAGGCGCGGGGTGGTGCTGAACGTCAATCCCGCCGCGCGGGCGCTGTTTCCGCTGCTGGTGGAGGCGCGGCCGCTGGCGTTCATCGTGCGGGCGCCCGCCGTGCTCGACGGCATCGAGACCGTGTTGCGGGGGGGCGAGGCCGTGCAGGCGGAGTTTCGCGAGCACGGCGTGGTGGAGCGCACGCTGGAGGCGCACATCGCCCCGCTCGTCAGCCGCGCCGACGCGCTGCCGGAGGGGGCGGTGCTGATGATCCGCGATCTCACCACCGCGCGCCGTCTGGAGCACATGCGCGTCGATTTCGTGGCCAACGCCAGCCATGAACTGCGCACGCCCCTCGCGTCGCTGATCGGTTTCATCGAGACCCTCCAGGGGCCGGCGCGCAACGACGCCAACGCGCGCGAGCGCTTTCTGGTGATCATGCGCGATCAGGCGCGGCGCATGTCGCGGCTCATCGACGATCTGCTGTCGTTGTCGCGCATCGAGATGAGCCTTCACATGCTGCCCGACGACACGGTCGAGGTGGGGCTGCTCGTGCGCCACATGATCGAGACGCTGGCCCCGCTGGCGCAGGAGCGCGGCGTCACGCTGGCGCTGGAGCAGGCGCCTGTTCCCCTCTTCGTGACCGGCGCGCGGGACGAATTGCTGCGCGTCGTCGAGAACCTCGTCGAAAACGCCATCAAATACGGCCAGAAGGGACGGCGCGTGGATGTGTCCGTCATGACGGCGCGGGCCTCGGCGGGCGAGGAGGTCGCGATCGAGGTGCGGGACTACGGCCCCGGCGTGGCGCCGGAACATCTGCCGCGCCTGACGGAACGATTCTATCGCGCCGACGTCGCGGACAGCCGGGAAAAAGGCGGCACCGGGCTCGGCCTCGCCATCGTCAAGCACATCGTCAACCGCCATCGCGGCCGCCTGGACATCGCCAGCAAGGTCGGCGAGGGCGCGACGTTCAAGGTGTCGCTTCCGCGGATCGCGCCTCCGGGCGGGACGGCCTGATCCGCCGCCGCGCAAGGCGCCCGCGAGGCCGGAAGGCGCTGAAGCCGGACGTTGCGGCGCCGAGTGTCATGGAGCCGTCATTCAAACGTCATAGAAGCTGTCATGTCGCCCATTAGGGTTGAGCTTGTCCAGGCGACAACGTTGCGCCGGCCGTATTGGCACGGCGGGCGGTTTCATTCATTTGCATTTGTTCCCGGAGACGCTCCATGAAATTTTCCTACGTTTATGCGGCCGCCGGCCTCGCCGCCGCCGCTTTTGCCGCTCCTGCCGGCGCTCAGACCATCACCGGCGCGGGCGCCAGCTTTCCCGCCCCGGTCTACGTGAAGTGGGCGGAAGCCTTCAACAAGGAGACGGGCGTCCAGATCAACTACCAGTCGAGCGGTTCCGGCAACGGCATCAAGGCGATCAAGGGCAACACCGTTGTCTTCGGCGCGACCGATGCTCCGCTGTCCGGCAAGGACCTCGAAGAGTCCGGCCTCGTGCAGTTCCCCACCGTCATCGGCGGCGTGGTTCCGATCGTCAACCTCGAAGGCATCAAGCCCGGCGAGCTCGCCCTTGACGGCGACACGCTGGCCAAGATCTTCCTCGGCGAGATCAAGCAGTGGGACGACGCGGCCATCAAGGCGCTGAACCCCGACGTCAAGCTGCCCGCCACGCCGATCGCCGTCGTGCGCCGCGCCGATTCCTCGGGCACGACCTTCAACTTCACCAGCTATCTGTCCAAGGTTTCGGCCGACTGGAAGGACAAGCTCGGTGTCGGCACCACGGTGCAGTGGCCGGTCGGTCTCGGCGCGCCGGGCAACGACGGCGTCGCCAACAACGTCGCCAAGATCGCCGGTTCGGTCGGCTACGTCGAATACATCTACGCCAAGAAGAACAACCTGTCGCACACCCGCCTGAAGAACAAGGCCGGCAAGGTTGTGGAGCCGACCACGGCTTCGTTCCAGGCCGCCGCCGCCAATGCCGACTGGAAGTCGGTTCCGGGCTTCGGCGTGATTCTGGCCGACGAGGCCGGTGAAGGCTCTTGGCCGATCACCGCCGCCACCTTCGTGCTCGTGCACAAGGAGCCCAAGGACAAGGCGCAGTCCGCTGCCGCGCTCCAGTTCTTCGACTGGGCGTACAACAAGGGCGCTTCGCTTGCCGAAGAGCTGGCCTATATCCCGCTGCCGTCGAGCCTGACGGACCAGATCCGCGCCGTCTGGACGGCGGAAGTCAAGAACAAGTAAGCGGTTCCGTTCCGGAACACAGGCCGGGGGCGCCGTTTCGGCGCCCCTTGGCCGGCCCCGCTGCGGCGCTTCGGTCCCCGCGCGGATGGCGGCCGAATGCGCGGGGAGTTTTCGCTTGCCTGCCGCCTTCCGGGCTGCCACAAGACGGCGGGCAGACGAAGAATTCCAACGCACACAGGCAGAGAAGTCATGGCCGACGTTGCAATAAAAGACATCTCCCGCGGCGGTGACGCAGCGGTGAACAGATCGCGCGTCCTGAACAGGTTCAGGCAGGGCGACACGATATTCTTCCATTTGACGCGGACGGCGGCACTTCTGGTGCTGGTCCTCCTGTTCGCGATCATGGCTTCGCTGATGTACGGCGCCTGGCCGGCTCTCAGCCATTTCGGCCTCGACTTCTTCGTATCGCAGGCATGGGATGCGAACGCCGAGGAATTCGGCGCGCTGGCGACCATTTACGGCACGCTGGTGACTTCGCTGATCGCGATGCTGATCGCGGTTCCCGTGGGGCTCGGCATCGCGGTGTTCCTCACCGAGCTCTGCCCGATGACGCTGCGCCGCCCGATCGGCATCGCGGTCGAGCTGCTGGCCGGCATCCCGTCGATCATCTACGGTATCTGGGGCTTCTTCGTATTCGCGCCCTTCCTCCAGCAGACGGTGCAGCCGTTCCTGATCGCGGTCTTCGGCCCCGTCCCGCTGCTGAACGCGGTTTTCGCCGGCCCTCCCTACGGTCTCGGCACGCTGACGGCGGGCCTGATCCTGGCGATCATGGTGCTGCCGTTCATCGCTTCGGTGTCGCGCGACGTGTTCGAGACGGTGCCAGCCGTGATGAAGGAAGCGGCCTACGGCCTCGGTTGCACCACCTGGGAAGTCGTGCGCAACGTGGTCATCCCGCACACGCGCGCCGGTCTCGTCGGCGGCATCATGCTGGCGCTGGGGCGCGCGCTGGGCGAGACGATGGCCGTCACCTTCGTGATCGGTAACGCCAAGCAGATCTCGGCGTCGATCCTTCAGCCCGGCACGACCATTTCCGCGACCATCGCGCTCGAATATGCCGAGGCGTCGGAAGGGCTTTATCGCTCGTCGCTCGTGGCGCTCGGTCTCATCCTGTTCATCATCAGCTTCATCGTGCTGGCCGCCGCCCGCCTCATGCTGGCGCGCCTCAACAAGCAGGGGGCCTGATCATGGTCACTTATGCCGCGCGCAAGCGCAAAAACAGCATCACCATGGGCCTTTGCACGTCCGCCGCGCTGTTCGGCATCCTGTGGCTGCTGCTGATCCTGGGCGTGCTGGTGTGGGAAGGCTTCTCCGGCCTGTCCGCCGCCGTGTTCACGGAAATCACGCCGAGCATGGGCTCCGTCGGCGGCGGCCTGTTGAACGCCATCATCGGCTCCATCATGATGACCTTCGTCGCCGTGCTCATCGGCACGCCGCTCGGCGTGCTCGCCGGCACATACATGGCGGAATACGGCCGCTACGACAAGCTGACGAACGTCGTGCGCTTCATCAACGACATCCTGCTTTCCGCGCCGTCGATCGTCATCGGCCTGTTCATCTACGAGGTTCTGGTGGCGCCGTTCGGGGGCTTCTCGGGCTGGGCGGGCGCTGCGGCGCTGGCCGTGATCGTGATCCCCGTCGTGGTGCGCACGACCGAGGACATGCTGCTGCTCGTGCCCGGCCAGTTGCGCGAGGCCGCGACCGCGCTGGGGCTGCCGCGCTCGATCGTGATCCGTCAGGTCGCCTACAAGGCGGCGCTCGCGGGCATCGTCACCGGCGTCCTGCTGGCGGTGGCGCGGGTGAGCGGCGAAACCGCGCCGCTGCTGTTCACCGCGCTCAGCAACAACTTCCTGAGCTGGGACATGACGCAGCCGATCGCCAGCCTGCCGGTCGTGATCTACAACTTCACCAAGACGCCTGACGAGAACATGCAGCAGCTTGCATGGACGGGCGCCCTGCTTATCACCTTTACGGTTCTTGCGATGAGCATTTCGGCTCGCGCTCTCTCCACGAGGAAGAAGAAATGACCACCCAGAGCGCCACGCAACCGGTGCCGCCGGCGATCCCCGCCGGCCCCCTCACCGAAAAGGTTTCGGTTCGCAATCTGAAGTTCTACTACGGCAGCACGCTGGCGCTGAAGGGCATCAATCTGCCGCTGTACGACCGGATCGTCACCGCCTTCATCGGCCCCTCGGGTTGCGGCAAGTCGACGCTGCTGCGCGTCCTGAACCGCATGTACGATCTTTACCCCGGCCAGCGGGCCGAGGGCGAGGTGCTGGTGGACGGGCAGAACGTGCTCGTTCCCAACCAGGACCTGAACGCCCTGCGCGCCAAGGTCGGCATGGTGTTCCAGAAGCCGACGCCGTTTCCGATGTCGATCTACGACAACATCGCCTTCGGCGTCCGCCTCTACGAAAGCCTGAGCAAGGCGGAAATGGACGAGCGCGTCGAATCCTCCCTGCGCCGCGCCGCCATCTGGGACGAGGTCAAGGACAAGCTCAACGCTTCCGGCCAGAGCCTTTCGGGCGGCCAGCAGCAGCGCCTGTGCATCGCCCGCACCGTTGCCGTGAAGCCCGAGGTCATCCTGTTCGACGAGCCGTGCTCGGCGCTCGATCCGATCTCGACGTCCAAAGTCGAGGAGCTGATCGACGAGCTGAAGGAAGACTACACGATCGCCATCGTGACGCATAACATGCAGCAGGCGGCGCGCGTGTCGCAGTTCACGGCGTTCATGTATCTGGGCGAGCTGGTGGAATTCGCGGAAACGACGAAGATCTTCACCGCGCCGCAGGACAAGCGCACGCAGGACTACATCACGGGCCGCTTCGGCTGATCGGGCGTATGGACCGGGCGGTGCGCCGCATCGCCCGTGCCGCCTTCAGACAGGGATATTTGGTGATGGCCGAACATATTGTAACTTCCTTCGACGCCGATCTCGAACTCTTGCGCAGCAAGATCGCCGAGATGGGGGGCATTGCCGAGAAGCAACTGGATGATTCCACGCGCGCGCTGGTGCGCCGCGACGTCGCCCTCGCCCAACAGGTCATCGATGCCGACGTGCGTCTCGACAACCTGCAACGCGAGATCGAGGATCTTGCGGTGTCCACCATCGCCCGCCGCCAGCCGGTCGCGGTCGATCTGCGGGATATCGTCTCGGCCATCCGCGTGGCCGGAGATGTCGAGCGTATCGGCGATCTGGCGAAGAACACGGCGAAGCGCGTCCTGGCCATCAGCAGCGAGTTGCAGCCGGCCAAGATCGTCGTCGGCGTCCAGCACATGAGCGATCTCGTGCAGGCGCAGCTCAAGGACGTTCTCGACGCCTATGCCCAGCGCGACGAAAAGAAGGCGCTCGACGTCTGGAACGGCGACGACCGTATCGACGCGCTCTACAACTCGGTGTTCCGCGAGCTTCTCACCTATATGATGGAAGACACGCGCAACATCACGTTCTGCACGCATCTGTTGTTCCTTGCCAAGAACATCGAGCGCATCGGCGACCACACGACCAACATCGCCGAGACGATCTACTTCCTGACCACGGGCGAGACGCTTGCGGGTGAGCGCCCCAAGGGCGACACCACGAGCTTCGCCACGACCGCAACGCTCTGAAGGCGGCAGGTCCCGGAGTACCCCACGGCGCTCCGGGGCCGTGCGCCGTCAAGGCGGGCTCTGCTTGCGCAGCCTCGCGGGATGCGCCGTCCCGAGGGGTCAGGTGGAACGTACAGGGAAAGATGGACAGCTCGGGCGATGCACCGGTCATCCTCATATGCCGCAAGCGCACATGATCCTTTCGGAGAACGGTCCGAAGGGGTTGCTCGCGTTGCGCGGCGTCTCCGCGCGACAACCTCCGCCGAATTGCCGATGAGGACAGTGTAGCCTGAGCACGTGAAGATTCGATGTCTCGCAATGGTTGCGGGCGGTTCCACGAGGATATCATGGTAGGACCACGCATTCTCATCGTGGAGGACGAAGAGCCGCTGGCGCTGCTTCTTCGTTACAACCTCGAAGCCGAAGGCTACTTCGTCGACAGTGTCGGACGCGGCGACGAAGCGGAGATCCGGCTCCGGGAGCAGGTTCCCGACCTGGTTCTGCTGGACTGGATGTTGCCGGGCCTCTCCGGCATCGAGCTGTGCCGGCGCGTGCGTGCGCGCGGCGACACCGAACGCCTGCCGATCATCATGCTGACGGCGCGCGGCGAGGAGGGCGAACGGGTGAGGGGACTCGCCACGGGCGCCGACGATTACGTCGTCAAGCCTTTCTCCGTGCCGGAACTGCTGGCGCGCGTGCGCGCGCTGCTGCGGCGCACGAAGCCTGGTCATGTGGCGACACTGCTGCTGGCGGGCGACATCGAGCTCGACCGGGAAACCCGGCGCGTGCGCCGCAACGGCCGCGAGTTGCACCTGGGGCCGACCGAGTTCAAGCTGCTCGAGTTCCTGATGCAGAGCCCCGGCCGCGTCTTCACCCGCGAGCAATTGCTCGATGGCGTATGGGGCCACGATGTCTATATCGACGAGCGCACGGTGGATGTGCATGTCGGACGGTTGCGCAAGGCCATCAACCGCGCCCGCAGCCCCGATCCGATCCGCACCGTGCGCGGCGCGGGCTATGCTTTCGACGAGACATTCGCGCGCGCCGAGTAGAGCGCTTTGCGACCGTCCCGCCGGAAGGATTTTGCCCGGTGCGGGCTCATGCAAAAGCCGCCGGATCGTCCGGCGGCTTTCTTCTTTTGCCGTGATGGGGCGGCCCCGGCTCAGGCGCGCTTGCGGTCCCGGCGGCGATCGAGAACGGGCTGGTAGGCGATGCTGGCGTGATGCGCGCAATAGGGCATGCCGATCACCGCCCGCGCGCCGCAGAAGCGGAAATTCGGCGACGTGGGATCGCCCACCGGCCAGCGGCACATGTACTCGCGCAAATCCATGATGGTGACACGCTCGGAAATCGGCACAACGACATTCTCGCGCGTGACCGGCACGAGATCGGCGGCCGGGCTGCGGACGGGATCCTCATCCGGTTCCACGGCCAGCGGCGCGGCCGCGAGCGCGGCGTTGCCGAAGGTCGGCGCCATGGGCTGCGGCGCCGGGGCGGGAGGAACGATGGCCGCCGGCGGAACCTGGCGCGGGGCGGGCGCGAGCGGCTCGGCAGCCTGCGGCGGCTTGCGCGGCGCGCGGACGGTCTGCGCCGCCGGCGCCTTCGCGCGGCCCGACAGGCCAAGACGATGAACCTTGCCGATCACCGCATTGCGGCTGACGCCGCCGATTTCCGTCGCAATCTGGCTGGCGCTCAACCCGTCGCTCCAAAGCTTGCGCAGTTGCTCGACGCGCTCGTCAGTCCAGGT
This sequence comes from Pseudochelatococcus sp., assembly GCF_050946405.1. Lineage (NCBI taxonomy): Bacteria > Pseudomonadati > Pseudomonadota > Alphaproteobacteria > Hyphomicrobiales > Chelatococcaceae > Pseudochelatococcus > Pseudochelatococcus sp. Next base: position 75,332 of record NZ_JBMNUS010000007.1, on the reverse strand, counting down.
GTTGCCGGGATCGCTCATCATTCATGCTCCATCTCGCCACGCCCCGCGGGGAATCCCTCGATGCCCAAACGGAATCCCTCATTTCGCCGGCAAACGACTCATTGCCGGACGCAACGTTCACCTCATGGGAAACGCTGGAAGAGGCAGCCGGACGATATTCCGTGGCTCTCACGCGGGAAACTACAATATGCTGCGACTCTCCGGCAAGAGTCATGCGTCGATTGGCGCGCAATTTCCCACAGGAGAGATCGTAAACAAATCCTTGAACGCCGCGAAGAATGCTGTGAATGCGGGCGATATCAAGGCGATGGCGCGAAATTCGCAATTTTTCGCCGCGAGCGCCGACGGCGGGGCGCGGCGGAGTTTATACTTGAATGTCTGCGGCATCGATCATAAGATACTAGGGAGTTGCCGCCCTGTGGGGCGGCTTTTCCGTTTTCCGTCGCCGGGTGGCCGGCGCGGGCGGCGGGTTTTCCGGGGCGCGTGCGCCGTCTGGCGGCCTTTCGCGCGCGGCCTGCCTTCTCTGGAGTATGGTGCCTTGACATCGCCTCTTCTGCCAACCTATGCGCGGGCCGACGTCGTTTTCGAGACCGGGGAGGGCGTATGGCTCGTGGCGCGCGACGGTCAGCGATATCTCGATCTGGGGTCGGGCATCGGCGTCAATGCGCTGGGCTATAACCACCCCGGATTGCTGGCTGCGCTCGGCGCGCAGGGCGGCAAGCTGTGGCACATCTCGAACCTGTTCCGGAACCCGCAGGCGGAGCGCCTCGCGCAACGGCTTGTCGACGCAAGCTTCGCCGATACGGTGTTCTTCACCAATTCCGGCGCGGAGGCGCTGGAATGCGCGATCAAGACCGCGCGCAAGTATCATGCCGCGAACGGCCATCCCGAGCGCTTCCGTCTCGTCACCTTCGAGGGCGCTTTTCACGGGCGGACGCTGGCCACGATCGCGGCCGGCGGCCAGCAGAAATACCTTGAGGGCTTCGGACCGAAGGTCGAGGGTTTCGATCAGGTGCCGTTCGGCGATTGGGATGCGCTCGCCGCCGCGATCGGGCCCGAGACCGCCGGCATTCTCATCGAGCCCGTGCAGGGCGAGGGCGGCATTCGCGCCGTGCCGCCGCAGGACCTGCGCCGGTTGCGCCAGATCGCCGACGATAACGGCCTGCTGCTGGTCCTCGACGAGGTGCAATGCGGTATCGGCCGCACGGGCAAGCTTTTCGCCCACGAATGGGCCGGCGTCACGCCGGACATCGTGGCCATCGCCAAGGGCATCGGCGGCGGTTTCCCGCTGGGCGCGAGCCTCGCGACGCGCGAGGCGTCGAAGGGCATGACGCTCGGCACCCACGGCACCACCTTCGGCGGCAATCCGCTGGCGGCGGCGGTGGGCAACGCCGTGCTCGACGAGATCCTCGCGCCCGGCTTCCTGGAGGGCGTGCAGGAGAAGGCCGGCCTCTTCCGCCAGCGGCTCGCGGAACTGAAGGACGCCTTTCCCGACGTGTTCGAGGATGTGCGCGGCGAGGGGCTGATGCTCGGCCTCAAGCTCAAGGTGCCGAACACGGAGTTCGTCAAGGCAGCGCTTGCGCGCCGGCTTGTCGTGATCGCGGCGGGGGATAACGTGGTGCGCTTGCTGCCGCCGCTCATCATCGGCGAGGCGGAGATCGGAGAGGCCGTCGCGGGGCTCGGCGAAGTGGCGCAGACGTTTCGGGCGCAAACTCTTCAGGCGGAACCGGACGCAGGAAAAGCAGACGAAAGACAGGCAGGATGAGTAACGGCAACGGAGCCACGGAAGGCCGGAAGGTGCGGCATTTTCTCGATCTCGGCGATTTCTCGGGCGAAGAGGTGCGCGCGGTGCTCGATCTCGGCGCCGCCATCAAGGCGGGGCGCGTGAAAGGCGGGCCGCAGGCCAGCCGCCCGCTGGCCGGCAAGGTGCTGGCGATGATCTTCGACAAGCCCTCCACCCGCACGCGCGTCTCCTTCGATGTCGGTTTCCGGGAGCTCGGCGGCGAGCCGATCATGCTGACCGGCGCCGAGATGCAGCTCGGCCGGGGGGAGTCGATCCCCGATACGGCGCGCGTGCTGTCGCGTTTCGTCGATGCGATCATGATCCGCATTCTCGATCACGCCGCGATGCTCGAACTGGCGGAATATGCCTCGGTTCCGGTGATCAACGGCCTCACCAAGCTGTCGCATCCCTGCCAGATCATGGCGGATGTGATGACTTTCGAGGAGCACCGCGGCCCCATCAAGGGGCGCACGGTGGCGTGGACCGGCGATTCCAACAATGTGTTGACATCGTGGATTCAGGCCGCCGCGCGGCTCGACTTCCGCATCGCGGTGGCGACGCCGCCCGGGCTTGCGCCGCGCGCGGATCTCGTCAAATGGGCGGGGGGGCAGGGCGCCGAGGTGCTCGTGACCGATGATCCGTTCGAGGCGGTGAAGGGGGCGGATGCCGTCGTCACCGATTGCTGGGTGTCGATGGGCGACGACGACGAGCGCTATCGCCACAATCTGCTGCGTCCCTATCAGGTCAATGAGAGGCTGATGGCGGCCGCCGGCAAGGATGCGATCTTCATGCATTGTCTGCCGGCCCATCGCGGCGAGGAAGTGACGGATGCGGTGATGGACGGGCCGCAGTCGGTCGTGTTCGATGAGGCCGAGAATCGTCTGCACGCGCAAAAGGGCGTTCTGGCCTGGTGCTTCGGCGTCACCGCGCCGGCCGCCGACGGAGGGCGGTGAGCGTGGCGAGCGGACAGGAGCGCGTGCGGGACGGCTTCCACGCGGGGCCTGCCGAGGGCGCGGATGACAGCGTGCTGCCGTTCGCCGTCGAAGGGCTCGATGTGCGCGGGCGCGCTGTGCGGCTCGGGCCGTCGATCGATCTCATCCTGTCGCGCCACGGTTATCCGCCCGCGGTGTCGCGCGTGGTGGGAGAGGCCGCGGCGCTGGCGGTGCTGCTCGGATCGGCGCTGAAGTTCGAGGGGCAGTTTCAGTTGCAGACGCGCTCCGACGGGCCGGTCGGCATGGTCGTGGTCGATTTCGACACGCCCGACAGGCTGCGCGCCTGCGCGACGTTCGACGCCGAGCGCCTCGCGGCGGCGGAAGCGGCGGGCGAAACCGGCACCGGCGCGCTGCTCGGCTCCGGCCATCTCGCGCTCACCATCGATCAGGGCGCGGCCATGTCGCGCTATCAGGGCATCGTCGCTCTCGAGGGGGACGACTTCGAGGCGGCGGCGCATACGTATTTTCGCCAGTCCGAACAGATTCCGACGCATGTGCGGCTCGCGGTGGGCGAGGAGACGTCCGGTGCGGGCGAGGCGCGCCGCACCGGTTATCGCGCCGGCGGCGTGATGGTGCAGTTCCTGCCGCCGACCGGCGCGGGCGCCGCGCGGGCTTCCACGGAGGCGCAGGACGAGGATGCCGATGACCGCTGGCGGGAGGCGCATCTGCTGGCCGAAACGGTGGAGGATCATGAACTGATCGATTCCACGGTGTCGAGCGAGCGGCTGCTGTACCGGCTGTTCCACGAGCGGGGCGTGCGCGTGTTCGAGGCGCAGCCGGTGCGGGAAGCCTGCCGCTGCGATCGCGACCGCATCCTCGCCACGCTGTCGCGCTTCGACGACGACGACAGGCGGGCCATGGTGGGCGAGGACGGGCGCATCGGCGTCACCTGCGAGTTCTGCTCGCGCCATTACGACATCGACCCGGCCGAAATCGGCATCGAAACGGGCATATCGGAGGGAAATACGCAGTGAGCGACGATATCGTCAAGGACAGCAACGGCACGCCGCTGGCGGACGGTGACTCGGTGACGCTGATCAAGGACCTCAAGGTCAAGGGCACTTCGGAGACGCTGAAGCGCGGCACGCTGGTCAAGAACGTCCGGCTGACCGGCAAGCCCGGTGAAATCGAGGCGAACACGAAGCAGGTAAAGGGGCTCGTGCTCAAGACGGAATTCGTCAAGAAGGCGTGATCGCCGGCCGGTCAGGCCACCTGCCCGGCGGGCAGGGCCGGATTGACGAAACGCTCGCCGGGCGCGAGGCTGGCGCCGTGGCGCGTGGCGACGCCATATTCCAGATGGCTCGCGATGCGCCGTGCGCGCTCCAGAAAGTAATCGGCCGCGGCGGGCGGGCAGACCTCCCGTGCAGTCGCTTCGAAAAGCCGCAGCCAGTGGTCGAAGTGGCGCGCGTCCACGGGCAGGTTCAGGTGCTTGGGCATCGGGCGGCCGTGATAGCGCCCGCTCATGAGCGTCACCGACGACCAGAACAGACGCATCTGCGCAAGATGGACATCCCAATCCGTGACATGGGCCTCGAACACGGGGCCGAGAACGGCATCTTCACGGACGCGCGCATAGAACGTGCCGACAAGGCGCTCGATCATGCCATCGTCGATTCCGGTGGCCGCCGTGATTTCGGCCACGATCTGCGCCCTGCGTGCTGCGGATTCTTCCATGCCTGCCTCTCCGGAGCAGTTTGCGTGCAGGTCGATCGATCTGAACGCAAATTGCAGTAAAATATGGAATTCAGAGCGGCGTGCATTCGAGCGGAATCGTCACGCCGCTCCAATACCCGCTCATGCGCGGACATTATCGCGAGGCGGAACTATAAGCTTGTTGTCGCGGTGATGAAAGCGCAAGAATGTCGCATATCTGTCGCATGTTGCAGTTTCACGACGACCGCCCGGGCAGTTATGGCGGTTGACTTGCATCATTTTCATGGTAACATATGAATGTACATTGCCATAATATCAAAATAAATATTTAATGCGGAAGCTTTTTGCAAGTAAAAAGTGTGTCCTGTTTTATGGCTGTAATTGAGCGTGTTCATGTATTGCGTGGTCGGGTGTGCGTTTTTGCTTTTATCCGGGTGCGACATCGGGTTGTTCGGCTTCGTTGCTTCTGGTTCTGCGGCGGCGGGTCGATCGTGCGGTCAGGGGCGATGTAATGAGTGAAGTGCGGGTGGCGGTTTCTCTGGATGCGGAAGCGCTTCTTTCGGGGTTCGGCGACTATATCGGTTTGCCGGGGCTGTCCTTCGGAGAGCGCGGCTTCATCGGCCTGCTTTTCGATGATCATGCGCTCAGCATTCTTTACGACGGCGCGCGCGACGCGTTCCTGCTCTATGGGCCGGTCTGCGCCGTAACGCCGCATGCGGGCGAGAGTTTCTTTCGCCGCCTTGCGGGAGAGGGGCATCTTTCCGTTTTTTGCGGCGACGGCGCATTGACTTTCGATGAAGCTTCCGGGCGGATCGTATGGTCCGATCGTGTGCCGCTCGCGGGGCTCACGCAGGAGCGGTTTCAGGAGGCGCTCAAATCAGCGGTGGACAGGATCGAGTTCCTGAAAGGGTCGCTCTTCGACATTCTTCATCGCGGCGACGGCGCATCCGCGCCGTTCGGGGGCGATGCTCCGGCCGCCACCGGTTTTGTGAGGATATGAGACTGCTTGACGGAACATTACATATTTCATAGTATTGTAGCAATTGCGCCATCGTCGGTGCCGCTGTTTAGCACTTTCCCATATGCGTTGATGGGCGGCGACCCGGCGGTTGCGGGTGGTGTTTTTTATGTAGCTATATTCCTTGTCGGATGGCGCTCGTTTTCGTTCCCGAATAATGAGCCGAAGTCGTTTTTCACGGGCGAATATTTCATTTTACAACTATTTTTGACCTGAAAGGTTTGAGGTATGTCTGATTATAATTCTTCTTTTCGCATTTCTCCCGGCATTCAGGATCCCGCCGGCGTGCAGGCTCCAGTTTCCAATGCGGGGCCCGCCTCATCCCCGGCGACCAGCGGTTTTCATGGGCGCGGGGTGACGGAAAATTCCGATCCGCTGGCCCCCCCTCCCGGCAGGACGGCAGTTGCCGACAATCCGACGCCGCTCAACGAGCGGGTGTGGGCGGTCGCGGCGGAAGACGATCTGCCGCCTCTTGAGGCGCAGCCTCGTCTGGTGCGGCAGGACGCCTTTTACGGTGAGCGGCGCGAGAATCCGCAGTAACGCAACGGCAGGGCGATCACGCCGGCCCGTTCTCGTATCCCGCCGCGCGGACGGCTTGCGACAGCGCCCGCGCGTCGGCCGCCGACTCCACGGCAACCGTCCTGGCCGCGAGGTCGACCGTTATCGTCGCCTGCGGATCGATGTCCCTGATCGCCTTTTCGATCGTGGCGGCGCAGCCCTCACATTTCATGGTCGGTACTTTCAACGTCGGCATCCTGCCTTCTCCTTTCTGCGAGTCGCGTGCATGATAGACCTTCCCATGATGGCAAGGTCAACGGGTCGCGGCTGCGCTTGACCTTGCCATCATGGGAAGGTCTATGGAAGATGCGATGTCGCCGCCGTGCGACGCCGATTGCATAGCAGGTCCGATCATGAATGATGCAGTGATGGCCGCCGATGCCCCGCAAGCGCCCGCACGGGGAACGACGTTGCAGTTGTCCGTCGAGGGCATGAGCTGCGCGTCGTGCGTCAGCCGGGTGGAAAAGGCCATCCGCTCTGCGCCGGGGGTGGCGGATGCGAGCGCCAGCCTGGCGACGGAGCGGGCGAGCGTCAGCTTTGCCGGCACGCCGGATGTCGGCGCCGTCGTCGATGCGGTGCGGGCGGCGGGCTATGACGTGCGGCAGGAGACGCTCGGCTTCTCCATCGCGGGCATGAGCTGCGCGTCGTGCGTGCTGCGCGTCGAGAGCGCCATCAAGGCGGTGCCGGGTGTGATCGCCGCGGCGGTGAACCTCGCGACGGAGCGCGCCAGCGTGACGGCGGCGGTGGGCGCTGTGGCTCCCGGCGCGATCGAAGCGGCCGTCCGCCGCGCGGGTTATGAGGCGCGGGCGCTGACGCCGGCCGACGGCGGCGACCGGGAGCGCGCGGCGCGCGAGGCGGAGATCGCGACGCTGCGGCGCGCGGTGGCGATTGCCGCCGCGCTCACGCTGCCGGTTTTCATCGCGGAGATGGGCGCGCATCTCGTGCCCGCATTCCATCACTGGCTTGCCGGCGCGCTCGGGCCATGGAACTGGTACGGCCAGTTCGCGCTGACCACCGCGGCGCTGTTCGGCCCCGGCCGGCGCTTTTTCGCCATCGGCGTCCCGGCGTTGCTGCGCGGCGCGCCGGACATGAATGCGCTCGTGGCGGTGGGCGCGGGCGCGGCCTGGGCTTATTCGGCGGTCGCGACCTTCCTGCCGGGCGTGCTCCCGGCCGGCACGGTGCATGTCTATTATGAGGCGGCGGCGGTCATCGTCACGCTGATCCTCGCCGGGCGCTATCTGGAGGCGCGCGCCAAGGGGCGCACCAGCGATGCGATCCGCCGGCTGGTGGGCCTGCGGCCGCGAACGGCGCATGTGTCGCGCGGCGGCGAGACGGTGGAGGTCGATATCGGCGACGTCGCGCCCGGCGATATCGTCATCGTGCGGCCGGGCGAGCGCATCGCCGTCGACGGCGAGGTGGTCGAGGGCGAATCCTTCGTCGACGAATCCATGATCACCGGGGAGCCGGTGCCCGTCGCCAAGGGGCGCGGTGCGGCGGTCGTCGGCGGCACGGTCAATGGCGCCGGCACCTTCTCCTTCCGCGCGACGCGGGTGGGGGCGGAGACGGTGCTGGCGCAGATCATCCGCCTCGTGGAGGAGGCGCAAGGCGCCAAGCTGCCCGTGCAGGCGCTGGTGGACCGTATCACCGCATGGTTCGTGCCGGCGGTCTTCGCGGCCGCGCTGCTGACCTTCGCGGCGTGGCTTGCGTTCGGCCCCGCGCCGTCGCTCACCTACGCGCTGGTCAACGCGGTGGCGGTGCTGATCATCGCCTGCCCTTGCGCCATGGGGCTCGCGACGCCGACATCCATCATGGTCGGCACCGGGCGGGCGGCGGAGCTCGGCGTCCTGTTCCGCAAGGGCGACGCGCTCCAGCGCCTGCGCGACATCACGGCGATCGCCGTCGACAAGACGGGCACGCTGACCGAAGGGCGGCCCGAACTCACCGATTTCACGGTGAGCGCGGGCTTTTCCGAGGGCGAGGTGCTGGCGCTCGTCGCCGCCGTCGAGGGACGCTCGGAGCATCCCGTCGGGCAGGCCATCGTGGCGGCGGCACGGGCGCGCGGGCTGGAAGTACCGGCGCCGGAAACGGTCGAGGCCGTGCCCGGCTACGGCATCACCGGCGCGGTCGGCGGCGTGCGGGTGGATGTCGGGGCGGATCGCTTCATGCGCCGGCTCGGCCTCGATCCCGCGCCCTTCGCCGGAGAGGCGGCCCGGCTCGGCGACGAAGGGCGCACGCCGCTCTATGCGGCGGTCGGCGGGCGCCTCGCCGCCATCGCCGCCGTGGCCGATCCGGTGAAGCCGACGACGCCGGCCGCCATCGGGGCGCTGCACGATCTCGGGCTGAAGGTCGTCATGGTCACGGGCGACAACCGCCGCACGGCGGCGGCGATCGCGCGCCGGCTCGGCATCGACACGGTGGAGGCGGAGGTGCTGCCGGAGGGCAAGGTCGACGTCGTTCGCCGCCTGTCGGCCGGCGGGGCGCTGGCCTTCGTGGGCGACGGCATCAACGACGCGCCCGCTCTCGCCGCGGCGGATGTCGGCATCGCGGTGGGAACCGGCACGGATGTGGCCATCGAGAGCGCCGACGTGGTGCTGATGTCGGGCGATCTGCGCGGCGTCGTCAACGCCGTCGCGCTGTCGCGGGCGACGATGCGCAACATCGGGCAGAACCTGTTCTGGGCCTTCGCCTACAACGCCGCGCTCATTCCGGTGGCGGCGGGTCTGCTCTATCCCGTCAACGGCACGCTGCTGTCGCCGATGCTGGCGGCGGGCGCGATGGCGCTCTCCAGCGTGTTCGTGCTCACCAACGCGCTGCGGTTGCGCCGCTTTCACGGCCCGATGGAGGTGACGCGGCCGGAGGCCCGGCCATGAACATCGGCGAGGCCGCGCGGGCGTCGGGCGTGTCGGCCAAGATGATCCGCTATTACGAGGCCATCGGCCTGATCGACGGCGTCGCGCGCACGCGGTCGGGCTATCGCGTCTATGAGGACGCGGACGTGCATACGCTGCGCTTCATCCGCCGGGCGCGCGATCTCGGCTTTTCCCTCGCCCGCATCGAAACGCTGCTCGCCCTCTGGCGGGATCGCGCGCGCGCCAGCGCCGATGTCAAGCGGGTGGCGCTCGACCATATCGCCGAACTCGAAGCCCGCATGCGCGAACTGCAACAGATGGCCGATACCCTGCGCCATCTGGCGAACAACTGCCACGGCGACGGACGCCCGCATTGTCCCATCATCGCCGAGCTGTCGGAGGGGGCGGAGGCCCCGCAAGGCGTCCGGCCGCATCACATCTGAGTGATCATGCCGGCCGCGCGCGGAAAACGAACGCATTGCAGCCCCAATTCTACGGCGATATCGCGACGTGCCCGTCCGCACTTTCCGCGCCGCGCGGGCGCTTGACTCCGGTGTGCGATGGAATAATAACCAACCGGTCGGAAATGAATGTGGACTCTCATGGCCCGTCACAGGACGATCACGCGCGATCAGGTGCTCGACGCAGCGCAGGCCGTTGTCCTGCGCGACGGCGCCGGGCGGCTGACGCTTGAGGCCGTCGCGCGGCAGGCGGGCATCAGCAAGGCGAGCGTTCTTTACGATTTCAAGAGCAAGCAGCAGCTTGTCGGCGCGCTCATCGCGCGGGACATCGACAACCATTGCCGCAAGATAGACGATCTGAAGGCGCGTTTCGGCCTGTCGTCGCCCGATGCGTATATCCGCGCGCGGATCGAGGGCGTGCGGGCGCTGTCGGAAGAGGATCGCACGGCGACGACGAGCCTTTGCGCGGCGATGGCGCAGGATGCGGTGTTGCGGCGGCCGGTGCAGGATCTGTTCGCGGCCATCATCGGCGATCTGCGCCGGACATCGGCCAGCCCGCGCGGCGCGCTGCTCGCCTTTCTGGCAACCGAAGGGCTGGCGCAGCTCGAAATGTTCGGCTTTCAGCCGTGGCAGGGCGAGGAGTGGGATCAGTTGCTGGCCGATATCGGGTGGTTGTCGTCGCAGGCGCCCGCGGGTGCGCAGGCGCATCCGCCGCCTGCCGCCGCAGCTGAGAAGAACGACCCGTAGGGTGAACGCATCCGGGGGCGAAACGCATTCGGCGCAAATGCGGAATTTCGCCCTGTCTATTTGTTTTTACAGCAAATTTACCCGGAAGAACGGTATCCGTTTTCTGGTATGACACGTTGGCGGCGGGGCCGTCTCATGGTAGTTCCTGAGCCGGAAGGCTCAGGCGGGTTTCGATATCCAGGAATTACGGCAGGAATTGTGAATGCAGATCCCATCCTCTCTACGGGCTCTTTTCGTCGGGATGTCCCTGCTGACGGCCGCCGCGCTTGCCGCCTGCACTGACGAAGGCAACGGGCAATCGGCGGGCGGGCCGCCGGCGATGCCGCCGCCGCAGGTGGGCGTCGTCACGGTGCAGGCCGAGGCCATTCCCATCACCAACGAATTGCCGGGACGCATCACGCCGACCCGTATCGCCGAGGTGCGTCCGCGCGTTTCGGGCATCGTCGTCGAGCGCGTGTTCACGCAGGGCGGGCATGTGAACGAGGGAGACGTGCTCTACCGCATCGATCCCGAGCCCTTCCGCCTTCAGGTGGAAAGCGCGCGGGCGACGCTGGCGCGCGCCGAGGCCACGCAGTTGCAGGCCCGCCAGCAGGCCGACCGCAGCAAGGAGTTGCAGGCCCGCAACGTCACGAGCACGCAGGCGCTCGAGAACAGCGTCGCCGCGCTCGCGCAGGCGAACGCGGATGTCGCGGCGGCGAAGGCCGCGCTCGCCACGGCGCAGCTCAATCTGCAATACACGAACGTCACCGCGCCGATCAGCGGCCGCATCGGCCGCGCCCGCATCACCGAGGGCGCGCTGGTCGGCACCGGCGTGGGCGACATCCTGGCGACCATTCAGGAACTCGATCCCATCTACGCGGATTTCACGCAGTCCGTGAACGATCTTCTGAACCTGCGCCGCGCGGCGCAGCGGGGCGAGGTGCTGGGCGGCAACGAGAGCGAGGCGCCCGTGCATCTGCTGTACGACGACGGCACGCCCTATCGGCATGTCGGGCGGCTGCTGTTCTCGGAGGCGACCGTCGACGCGACGACCGGCCAGGTGACGATGCGCGGTCAGTTCCCCAATCCCGACGGCGAACTGTTGCCGGGCATGTACGTGCGCATCCGCATCGAGCAGGGTGTGGAGCAGGGCGCCGTCGCCGTGCCGCAGCAGGCCGTGCAGCGCGATACCGGCGGGCAGGCGCTCGTCTATGTCGTGGGCGCGAACAACGTCGCCGAGGTGCGTCCCGTGCGGGCGGGCCGGGTCATCGGCGACCGCTGGGTGATTTCCGAGGGCCTGAAGCCGGGAGACCGGGTGATCGTCGAGGGCTTCCAGAAGATCCGCCCCGGCGCGCCGGTGGCGCCCGCCGACTGGAAACCCCGCGCGGAGACGACGGCCGCGACCGCGCCCGCAGCCGTGAAAAGCGGCGAATAGGGAGCACCGGCATGCCCAGTTTCTTCATCGATCGCCCGGTCTTCGCCTGGGTCGTGGCGATCTTCCTCGTTCTCGCCGGCGCGCTCGCCATTCCGCTGCTGCCGATCGCGCAATATCCCAACGTCGCCCCGCCGCAGATCTCGATCACGACTGCCTATCCGGGTGCGTCGCCCAACGAGATCTACCAGAGCGTCACGCGGCTGATCGAGGAAGAACTGAACGGCGTTCAGGGTCTTCTCTATTTCGAGTCGACTTCCGACAGCAACGGCAGCGTCGAGATCACGGCGACCTTCCAGCCGGGCACGGACGTCAACTTCGCCTCGACCGAGGTGCAGAACAGGGTGCGCCGTGTCGAGCCGCGCCTGCCGCAGGCCGTTTCCCAGCAGGGCATCAACGTCGAGGAGGCGGGGGCCGGCTTCCTCCTCGTCATCACGCTGACCTCCGTCGACGGCACGACGGACGCCATCGGCCTCGGCGACTTCCTCACCCGCAACGTGCTGAGCGAGATCCGCCGCGTGCCGGGCGTCGGCAAGGCGCAGCTCTTCGCCGCCGAGCGGGCGATGCGCATCTGGATCGATCCCGAGAAGATGATCGGGCTCAAGCTCACGACGAGCGACATCACGACCGCGATCCAGGCGCAGAACGCGCAGGTGGCGGCCGGGCGCATCGGCGCGCAGCCCAACCCCATCGACCAGACGATCTCCGCCACCGTTCTCGTGACGGGGCAGTTGACCTCGCCGGAGGAGTTCGGCGCCATCGTGCTGCGCGCCAACCCGGACGGTTCGTCCGTGCGTCTGCGCGACGTCGCGCGCGTCGAGGTGGGAGGCGAGGATTACAACGTCACCTCGCGTCTGAACGGCAAGCCGAGCGCCGCCATCGGCGTGCAGCTGACCTCGACCGCCAACGCGCTCGCCACGTCGGAGGCGATCCACGCGCGCATGACGGAGCTGGCGCAGTTCTTCCCCGCCAACCTCAAGTGGGACATTCCCTACGACACCGCGCCTTTCGTCGCCGTCTCCATCGAGAAGGTGTTCCACACGCTGCTCGAGGCGGTTGGGCTCGTGTTCGTGGTGATGTTCCTGTTCCTCCAGAACTTCCGCTACACGCTCATCCCGATCATCGTCGTGCCGATCGCGTTGCTGGGCACCTGCGCCATCATGCTGGTGACGGGCTTCTCCATCAACGTGCTGACCATGTTCGCCATGGTGCTCGCCATCGGCATTCTCGTCGACGACGCCATCGTCGTGGTGGAGAACGTCGAGCGCATCATGTCGGAGGAAGGGCTGCCGCCGCGCGAGGCGACCCGCAAGGCGATGAAGCAGATCACCGGTGCGATCATCGGCATCACGCTGGTGCTCACGGCGGTGTTCGTGCCGATGGCCTTCTTCCCCGGCGCGGTCGGCGTCATCTATCGCCAGTTCAGTCTCACCATGGTGGTGTCGATCCTGTTCTCGGCGCTGCTGGCGCTGTCGCTGACGCCGGCGCTGTGCGCAAGCTTCCTCAAGCAGGTGCCGAAGGGCCACCACGATGAGAAGCGCGGCTTCTTCGGCTGGTTCAACCGCACGTTCGATCGCCTCACGCATGGTTACACGGGGATCGTCGGCTTTCTCGTGCGCCGGGTCGTGCGGGTGATGCTCGTCTATCTGATCCTGGTCGGGGGCCTGGGCTACCTGTTCGTCAAGCTGCCGTCGGCGTTCCTGCCGAACGAGGACCAGGGCTACATCATCGTCAGCATGCAGGGGCCGCCGGAAGCGACGAGCAACCGCATGCGCGAGGTCATCGAAACCGTCGAGGGCATCTTCGCCAGGGAAGACGCGGTCGAGAACCTCGTCATGATCAACGGCTTCAGCTTCGACGGCGCCGGGCAGAACGCGGCGCTGGCTTTCGCCACGCTGAAGGACTGGTCGGAACGCGGGCCGGGCAATTCGGCGGCGGAAATCGCGATGCGGGCGAACATGCAGATGTTCGGCCTGCGCGACGCGATCGCCTTCGCCCTGTCGCCGCCGCCCATTCAGGGCCTGGGCACCGCGAGCGGCTTCTCGTTCCGCCTTCAGGACCGCGGCGGGCTGGGGCAGGAGGCGCTTGCCGGCGCGCGCGATCAGCTCATGGCGGCGGCGGCGAAGAGCCCGGTGCTCACCGGCCTGCGCATCGAGGGCCTGCCGGATGCGGCGCAGGTGAGCATCACCATCGACCGCGAGAAGGCGAACACGTTCGGCGTGACCTTCGCCGACATCAATCACGCCATCTCGACCAATCTCGGCTCGTCCTACGTCAACGACTTCCCCAACGTGGGCCGCATGCAGCGGGTGACGGTGCAGGCCGATCAGGACAGGCGCAAGCAGCTCTCCGACCTGCTGGCCATCAACGTGCGCAACGCCGGCGGCGGCATGGTGCCTCTTTCCTCCTTCGCCTCCGCGGAGTGGAAGAAGGGGCCGGCGATGGTCGTCGGCTACAACGGCTATCCGTCGATACGCATCGCGGGCGAGGCCGCGCCGGGCTTCTCCTCCGGCGACGCCATCACCGAGATGCAGCGGCTGGCGGGCGAGTTGCCGGACGGCTTCGGTTACGAATGGACGGGGCAATCGTTGCAGGAAATCCAGTCCGGCTCGCAGGTGCCGTTCCTGCTGGCGCTGAGCTGCCTCGTGGTGTTCCTGTTCCTCGCCGCGCTTTATGAGAGCTGGTCGATTCCGTTTGCGGTGATGCTGGTGGTGCCGCTCGGCGTGATCGGTTCCGTCGCGGCGGTGCTGCTGCGCGACATGCCCAACGACGTGTACTTCAAGGTCGGCCTCATCGCCATCATCGGCCTGTCGGCGAAGAACGCCATTCTGATCGTGGAATTCGCCAAGGACCTCTATGCGGAAGGCCGGTCACTGGTGGATTCGACGCTGGAGGCGGCGCATCTGCGCTTCCGGCCGATCCTCATGACGTCCATCGCCTTCACGCTCGGCGTGCTGCCGCTCGCCATCGCCTCGGGCGCGAGCGCCGGTAGCCAGCAGGCCATCGGCACGGGCGTGATGGGCGGTATGATTTCGGCCACCGTCCTCGCCATCTTCTTCGTGCCGGTGTTTTTTGTGGGCGTCATGCGCCTGTTCGGCGGAGGCCGGAAACAGGAGGGCGCTCCGGGCGCCGGCGAGGGCCACACGGAGCCCGCGCCGGCCGAGTGATTGCGTTGCGATCGTCCAGGATTTGGCGATCGTCCAGGATTTATGACCCCGGTGGCGCAGGCTGCCGGGGTCTGTTTTTGCCTGGGGGTCGCCTTGCATGAAGAAAATGCGGCAAATCAGGAAGATGGAGGATTTTTGCGTTTTGGCGAAACATGGCTATGCTCCATGTTTTCGCGATGAATCGGTCCGGGGGATGGAATGACGGAGACGGCGCAGCCGGCGAAGGCCGAGGTGACATACGACGATTTCGCCAGGCTCGACATTCGCGTCGGGCGGATCGTCGAGGTGCAGCCGTTTCCCCGCGCGCGCAATCCCTCCTACAAGGTCGCCGTCGATCTGGGCGATCTCGGCATCCGCTGGTCGAGCGCGCAGATCACGAGCTATGCCGCCGAGGATCTCGTCGGCACGCAGGTGGCGTGCGTCGCCAACTTCCCGCCGCGCAACATCGCCGGTTTCCAGTCGCAGGTGCTGATTCTGGGCGCGCAGAACGCGGAAGGCAATGTCGTGCTGCTCAGCCCCCGCTCGGCGGTCGCGCCCGGCAAGGTGGTTTTCTGACGGGACGCCGCGTTTCCGCTTGAATGCACGCCGCTCCAGAGCAGTTTGCGTTCAAATCGATCCATCGATTTGAACGCAAGTTGCGGTAAAATATAGAATTTAGAGCGGCGTGACGATTTTGCTTGAATGCACGCCGCTCCAGAGCAGTTTGCGTTCAAGTCGATTGATCGATTTGAACGCAAGTTGCGGTAAAATATGGAATTTAGAGCGGCGTGACGATTCCGCTTGAATGCACGCCGCTCTATCCGCCGGAAAACTCCCTGATCGCGGTGTAGCAGAGCATCAGCGAGACGATGAACAGCCCTGCCTCGACAAGGGCGTAGAACGTCCTTTCCGGGATGACGTTCAGCGCGCGCCGGCCGGTGAGCGCGCCGAGAGCGGCGACGGGCAGCAGGCCGGCCACCATCCGCCACTGATCCCCTGTCAGCGGTGACAGTACCTGGAACGGAACGACCTTGGCGGCGTTGATCGCGGCAAAGACGATGGTGGTCGTGCCGACGAAGGTGAGCTTGTCGAGCTTTTGCGGCAGCACGTAGATCTGGTAGGGCGGGCCGCCGGCGTGAGACAGGAAGCTGGTGAAGCCGGCGGCGGCGCCCCACAGCAGGCCGCGCGGCACGTCCGCCGGACGCGGCGGCAGTTGGACGCCCCGCTTGCGCCATGCGTTCATCGAAAACACCAGGCCGACCGCGCCCACGAGCAGCGCCACGGCGGCGTCCGGGATCACGGCGACGGTCATGAACCCGATCAGGACGCCGAGCAGGCCGGCGGGCACCAGGATCGCGAGATTGCGGCGGCTGAAATGGCGGCGGTAGAGCCAGATGCTGATCACGTCCGCGAAGACGAAGACCGGCAACAGCAGCGTCGCCGCCTGAAACGCCGGTATGGTCAGCGCCAGCAGGGGCACGGACAACATGCCGATCAGCGGCAGGCCGCCCTTCGACAGCCCGACCAGAAACGCGGCGACACCCGCCGCAAGCAAGAACAGGCCGTCCTGCGGCATGCTGTCGATCCTGAAAACGCTGCCGGAAGGGGCGCCCGGCCCATGCCGCAAGGCGACCGCGACCGGATGGAATCATCTGTATGGAATCACAAGGCCGACGACAATGCTCCCGAAATCCCCGACGGGCAAGAAGCGATTGTCCGCCGGTCCGGCATGCTTTCGCTCAGGCGAACACCCGCTCGGGCGCCGGCGCGAAATAGCGGTCGAGGTCGCTGTCAGCCACGGCGTCGAGGGTTGCGGGCTGCCATTGCGGGTTGCGGTCCTTGTCGATGATGGCGGCGCGCACGCCCTCGTAGAAGTCCCGGCCGGCGAGCACCGCCGCGCCGGCCGCGTATTCGCGCTCGAGCGTCTGTTCGAGGGTTGCGTCCTCGCGCGCGAGGCGCAGCAACCGGAGCGCCAGCTTGAGACTGGTGGGCGAGCGCGTTTGCAGGGTCGCCAGCGTCTTCCGCGCGAAGTCGTCGCCCGATGCCGCGAGGGCGGCGAAGATCTCTTCCACGGTGTCGAAGGCGAAAGCAGCATCGATCGTGGCCGCGTTCCGCTCCACCGGGCCGGGTTCGGCCGGCGCCGTCACGGTCTCGATGACTTGCGCGACGACGGCGGCGTCCGCCGAGGCGGGGAGGGCGGAGAGGCGCTCGACAAGCGTGGGCAAGCCGCCGGCCGGCACGAAATGATCGGCGAGGCCGGCGTGAATGGCGTCCGCGCCGCCGATCTGCTCGCCGGTGAGCGCGAGATAGGTGCCGATCTCGCTGCGCCCCGCGCCGGCCCGCCCGCGCGACAGCAGCCAGGTGCCGCCGACGTCGGGGAAGAAGCCGATGCCGGTCTCCGGCATGGCGAGCCGCGTGCGGTCGGTCACGACGCGGTGGCTGCCGTGCGCCGACACCCCGACGCCGCCGCCCATCACGATCCCGTCCATCAAGGCGACATACGGTTTCGCGTAGCGCCGGATGCGCGCGTTGACGACATATTCCTCGCGCCAGAACAGGCGGCCCGCCGCGCTGTTCTCCGGTCCGCCGTCATAGAGGGCGCGGATGTCGCCGCCGGCGCAGAAGGCGCGCTCGCCCTCGCCCGTGATGAGCACGGCCGCGACCTGCGCGTCGGTCTCGAAACGGTCGAGCGCGCCGGCGATGAGGCGCACCATGTCGAGCGTCAGGCTGTTGAGCGCCTTGGGGCGGTTGAGATGGATGCGTCCGAGCGTTCCCGAGCGGCCGATCTGCACCAGGGCGTCGGCCTGATTGTTGTCCGTGAAAGGCATGTCGATATCCGTGATTGACGTGTCGGTTTCCGGTGACTGTCCCGCATTCAGCACATCGCACGGATCATCGCGCGCGCCTATGGGGAAATCCGCAGAACCGCCTTGAGCAGGATCGCCCGCAGGATTGCCTCTGCCGGGATTGCCATTGAAGGAATGGTGCGAGCCGGATTGACGGCGTGGATATGGAAGGATTAAATTATGCAATAGTATAACATTTCATAAGAGGTAACGATGTTGCAAGACACGCCGCTGCTGCAAGACACGCCGCTGCTGCAAGACACGCCGCGCGACGCACGGCTTCCCGTGACCGTTCTGTCGGGGTTTCTGGGCGCGGGCAAGACCACGCTGCTGAACCATATCCTGAACAACCGCGAGGGCCGGCGCGTCGCGGTGATCGTCAACGACATGAGCGAGGTGAACATCGACGCCGATCTGGTGCGCGAGGGCGGCGGCAACCTGTCGCGCACGGAGGAGAAGCTCGTCGAGATGACGAACGGGTGCATCTGCTGCACCCTGCGCGACGACCTGCTGGCTGAAGTGCGCCGTCTCGCCGACGAAGGGCGCTTCGACTACCTGCTGATCGAGGGCACCGGCATCGCCGAGCCGCTGCCGGTCGCCAGCACGTTCTCGTTTCGCGACGAGGACGGCGAAAGCCTTTCCGATATCGCCCGCCTCGACACGATGGTGACGGTGGTGGACGCCGCGAATCTGCTGCGCGATTACGGCTCCAACGATTTCCTGCGCGATCGTGGCGAAAGCAACGGCGACGCGGACGAGCGCACCATCGTCGACCTGCTGGTGGAGCAGATCGAATTCGCGGATGTCGTGGTGCTCAACAAGGCGTCGGACATCGCCCCCGAGCAGCTTGCGCTGGTGCGCAGCGTGGTGAAGGCGCTCAACGCCGACGCGCGGCTGGTGGAAACCGATTTCGGCCGCGTATCGCTCGCCGACGTGCTGGATACCGGCCTGTTCAGCGAGGAAAAGGCCGAGACGCATCCGCTGTGGTTCAAGGAGCTTTACGGCTTTGCCGATCATGTGCCCGAGACGGAGGAATACGGCATCGGCAGTTTCGTCTACCGCGCGCGCCGTCCGTTCCACCCGGAAAGGTTCAATGCCTTCATCAACCGCACCTGGCCGGGCCTGATCCGCGCCAAGGGGCATTTCTGGCTCGCCACCCGTCCGCGCTGGGTGGGCGAGTTCTCGCTCGCGGGCGCGGTGGCGCGCGTCTCCGCCATGGGCTACTGGTGGGCGGCGATCCCGAAGCAGCACTGGCCCGATCATCCCGAATGGCGCGAGAACTTCCGCCGCCATTGGGATCGCATCTGGGGCGACCGGCGGCAGGAACTCGTCTTCATCGGCACCGGCATGGACGAGGCGGCCATCCGCGCCGCTCTCGACGAATGCCTCGTCGGCCCCGCGAACGGGGCGGCCTTCGAGCCTTCCCGCTACGGCGATCTGCCGGACCCCTTCCCGCGCTGGGGCCAGTCCGACGCGGCTTAAGCTCTTGAAAGGAAAACCGGGAAGCGGCGAGCGCTTCCCGGTTTCGTCATGATGCGATCGACATGGCGCGATCAGCGCGATCAGTTCAGCGCCGCGTTCGGCGGACGCTCCGTCGAGACGGCGAGGTCTCCGATCACGAGCCCGAGCGGGCCGGCGGTCACGGGCACCGTTTCGCCGTCCTTGATCCGGCCGCTGAGGATCAGCTCCGCCAGCGGGTCCTGCACGTTCTTCTGGATCACGCGCTTCAGCGGGCGCGCGCCGTAGGCCGGATCGTAGCCGCGCTCGGCGAGCCAGTCGCGGGCGCTGTCGTCGAGGTCGAGCGTGATCTTGCGCTCTTCCAGCAGCCGCGCCAGGCGCTGGAGCTGGATGTCGACGATGGCGTTCATCTGGTCCCGCCTGAGGCGGTGGAACAGGATGATCTCGTCCACGCGGTTGAGGAACTCGGGGCGGAAATGCGCGCGCACCACCGCCATCACGTCGTCGCGCACCGCCTCCGAATCCTCGCCCGCCTTCTGCGCCACGAGATATTCGGCGCCGAGGTTCGACGTCATGATGATCAGCGTGTTGCGGAAGTCCACCGTGCGGCCCTGCCCGTCCGTGAGCCTGCCGTCGTCGAGCACTTGCAGCAGCACGTTGAACACGTCCGGGTGCGCCTTCTCGATCTCGTCGAACAGAACGACCTGATAGGGCCGGCGGCGCACCGCCTCGGTGAGCGCCCCGCCTTCCTCATAGCCGACATAGCCGGGGGGCGCGCCGATGAGCCGCGCCACCGAATGCTTCTCCATGTATTCCGACATGTCCATGCGCACCAGCGCCGTCTCGTCGTCGAACAGGAAGGAGGCGAGCGCCTTCGTCAGTTCCGTCTTGCCCACGCCGGTGGGGCCGAGGAACATGAAGGAGCCGATCGGCCGGTTGGGGTCCTGCAACCCGGCGCGGGCGCGGCGCACGGCGGTGGAGACGGCGATGACCGCCTCTTCCTGGCCGATCACGCGCTTGCCGAGCACCTCTTCCATCCTGAGCAGCTTCTCGCGCTCGCCCTCCAGCATGCGATCGACGGGCACGCCCGTCCAGCGCGAGACGACCTGCGCCACGTTGTCGGGCGTCACTTCCTCGCGCACCGATCCCGCCTTGCCGGCATGCGGGTCTTTTCCTTGCGCTTCGATCTCCTGCAACTCCTTTTCGAGGCCGGGGATGACGCCGTAGGCGAGCTCGCCCGCGCGCTGGTACTGACCCTGCCGCTGGGCGCTGGCGAGTTCGGTGCGGGCTTCGTCGAGCTGCTTCTTGAGGTTGGCGGCGCGGCCGAGCTTGTCCTTCTCCGCCTGCCACCGGGCGGTGAGCGTGGAGGAGCGCTCCTCTAGGTCGGCCAGTTCCTTTTCGAGGCGCACGAGGCGGTCCTTGGAGGCTGCGTCCTGTTCCTTCTTGAGGGCTTCCGCCTCGATCTTCAGGCGCACGATCTCGCGGTCGACGGAATCGAGTTCCTCGGGCTTGGAGTCGACCTGCATGCGCAGGCGCGCCGCCGCCTCGTCCACGAGGTCGATGGCCTTGTCGGGCAGGAAGCGGTCGGTGATGTAGCGGTTCGACAGGGTGGCGGCGGCGACGAGCGCCGAATCCTGGATGCGCACGCCGTGGTGCTGCTCGTACTTCTCCTTGAGGCCGCGCAGGATCGAGACCGTATCCTCGACGGTCGGCTCGGAGACGAACACCGGCTGGAAGCGGCGCGCCAGCGCCGGGTCCTTTTCCACGTGCTTGCGGTATTCGTCGAGCGTGGTGGCGCCGACGCAATGCAACTCGCCGCGCGCCAGCGCGGGCTTGAGCAGGTTGGAGGCGTCCATCGCCCCGTCGGACTTGCCGGCGCCCACCAGCGTGTGCATCTCGTCGATGAACAGGATGATGCCGCCTTCCGCCGCCTGCACCTCGGAGAGCACGCCCTTGAGGCGCTCCTCGAACTCGCCGCGGTATTTCGCGCCGGCGATCAGCGCGCCCATGTCGAGCGCCAGCAGGCGCTTGTCCTTGAGGCTCTCGGGCACGTCGCCGTTGACGATGCGCAGCGCCAGCCCCTCGACGATGGCCGTCTTGCCGACGCCGGGCTCGCCGATCAGCACCGGGTTGTTCTTCGTGCGCCGCGACAGCACCTGGATGGCGCGGCGGATTTCCTCGTCGCGGCCGATGACGGGATCGAGCTTGCCTTCCCGCGCGGCGGCGGTGAGGTCGCGGGCGTATTTCTTCAGCGCGTCATAGGCGTTTTCGGCCGAGGCGTTGTCGGCGGTGCGCCCCTTGCGCAGCGCCTCGATGGCGGCGTTGAGGTTCTGCGGCGTCACGCCGGCCTGCGCCAGCGCCTTGCCGGCTTCCGTATCCTTCTCCACGACGAGCGCGAGCAACAGCCGTTCCACCGTGACATACGAGTCGCCCGCCTTGTCGGCGGCCTTCTCGGCGGTGTCGAACACGCGCGCGAGCGCCGGCGACAGATAGATCTGCCCCGATCCGCCCTGCACCTTCGTCACCTTCGCCAGCGCCTGTTCCGTCTGGCGCAGCGCCAGCGCCGACTGCCCGCCGGCGCGGTCGATCAGCCCCGCGGCAAGGCCCTCGGCGTCGTCGAGCAACACCTTCAGCAGGTGCTCGGGCAGGAATTGCTGATGTTGCTCCCGCAGCGCCAGCGACTGGGCGGATTGCAGGAACCCCTTCGCACGGTCGGTATACTTCTCGATGTTCATCAGTCGCGCTCCCTTCGGCAACGCCTTCCGTCACACGGGCGGGGAGCGTGAAGGCTCCGCCGGCCGGTCGGCCCGGAAAGGCGTCCCGCATCGAATGGTCCGTATCTCCGAGCAGCCCCAGTTGGCAGCCGCAGGGTGATGAAGTCACTGATCGGCGTCAACCGGTCATGCGGCTCATGTAAGTGTTGCAGGTGCGCAACAACAAGGGGGGGAGGGCGCGTCCGGCGCGATAAAATACTTTTCCGGTGAAAGGTCTTGCGCGGCGGGGCCGCCGCCGCCTCAGGCGCTGGCGGAGCGCGGCAGGGTGCCGGAGGCCGCCTTGGCGGGCTTTGCGGCGGGCGCGTTCTTGACGGCGGATGCGCTCGCCGCCTTGCCGTCGATCCCCTTGTTATCGATCCCCTTGCCGTCGGCTGCCTCGGCGTTCGGCGGCGCGATATGCGACGGCAGTTCGATGTCGACTTCGAGGGTCGATACGGCGTCGCCGCGGTCCATCGTCACCTTCACCTTGTCGCTGTCGACATGGATGTGCTTGGCGATGACGGCGAGGATTTCCTCGCGCAGCACGGCGACGAGATCGGATTGCCCGGTCGAGATGCGCTCGTGCGCGAGCAGGATTTGCAGCCGTTCGCGCGCGACCGGCGCGGACGAGCGGCGGGTGAACAGTTTGAAGAAGCTCATGCCGCCCTCCTGCCGAACAGTTTGTTGAACAGCCCCTTCCTGTCGGAAGGAATGGTCATGTCCACCGCCTCGCCGCGCAGCCGCTTCGCCGCGTCGAGATAGGCGCGCGCGGGGGCGCTGGTGGGGTTGCTGATCGTCACCGGCGTGCCGAGGTTCGAGGCGCGCAGCACCTCGTCGCTTTCGGGGATGATGCCGATGAGCGGGATGGAGAGGATTTCGAGCACGTCCTCGACCTTCAGCATCTCGCCACGCTCGGCGCGCGCGGGGTCGTAGCGCGTGAGCAGCAGGTGCTTGTCGACCCGCTCGCCGCGCTCCGCCTTCAGCGTCTTGGAATCGAGCACGCCGATGATGCGGTCCGAGTCGCGCACCGACGAGACTTCCGGGTTGGTGACGACCACGGCGATGTCGGCATGGCGCATGGCCAGCGTCGGGCCGCGTTCGATGCCGGCGGGGCTGTCGCAGATCACCCAGTCGAACTTGCCGCGCAGCTCGTCGATCACCCGGTCGACGCCCTCTTCCGTGAGCGCGTCCTTGTCGCGGGTCTGCGAGGCGGGCAGCAGCGACAGCGTGTCGATGCGCTTGTCGCGGATCAGCGCCTGGGCGAGCTTGGCCTCGCCCTGCACGACGTTGATGAGATCGTAGACGACGCGCCGCTCCGCGCCCATGACGAGATCGAGATTGCGCAGGCCGACGTCGAAATCGATGACCACGACGTTCTGTCCCGATTTGGCCAGCGCCGCGCCGAGGGCGGCCGTCGACGTCGTTTTGCCGACGCCGCCCTTACCCGATGTCACGACCAGAACCTTGGTCATTTCTTGTCCCTCTCAGTTCAGGGGCGCGATCCTGATCGCGTCGCCCTCCAGCCAAAGTTGAACGGCCTGTCCGTGATATTGCTGACCGAGAACCTCCGCCGTCTTGTAGAGGCCGTCGATGGCGACGAGCTCGGCTTCGAGCTTGCCGCAGAAGATGCGCGCCGAGGAATGCCCGGCGCAGCCCGCCAGCGCCCGGCCGCGCAGCGCGCCGTAGACGTGGATCGAGCCGCCCGCGATCACCTCCGCGCCGGAGGCGATGGAGCCGATGATCGTGACGTCGCCCTGCGGATAGACGATCGATTGCCCCGAGCGCACCGGGCGGTCCACCAGCAGCGACGGCCGGATCGCCTCGTCGGGGATGGCGATGGGCGCTTCGCCGCTCCCGGCCTTCGCCGGCTCGGGCGCGGGCGGCGCGCTCGCCGCCGGCGCGCTTTCGGCCGCCGATGCATTCTGCGCCGCGGGCGTTTCCGCCCTGGGCGCCGGAATATCCACCTCGTTCACCTGCTTGCCGCCGCGCACCAGCGGCGGAAAGCCCGGCCCGAGCCAGGATTCCCTGGCGCCCTCGATGCCCATCACCTGAATGCGCTGCTCGCCGAGGCGCGCGAGGAGATCGGCGAGGCCCTGCCTGTCGAGGTCCAGATTGGAGACGTCGAGAATGACGGCGCGCGCGCCGAAGAAGCCCGGCGAGCGGTCGATCAGGATGGCGAGTTCCTCGAGCCAGGCGTCGAGCGGCGCCTCGGGCGACAGCATCAGCGCCAGAAACGAGCGGCCGCGAAAGCGGATGGTGGGGCGCGGCCTGGCGTCGGATTTGGCGGCGGATGAGGAATGAGCTGTATCGGTCACGGGACTTCTTCGGGTTTCTGCGCTGTTAACATTTGGCGCCACTATGGTTACCACATGGTTAACGCGCGCCGGAAAAGTGAGCCGCCGCCGTTTATCATCTGTTGACGAACGCGAAACGGCGGCGGGCCTGTCCCGGCTTCATCGGAGCGGGGTGGCGCCGGCGCAGCCGTTTGCCCGGCCCCGTCCCGAAGTGAAACGCAACAATACGGCCGTCAAAATATTTCGCCTGCATGTATTGGCAGGTAAGGGTGCCTTCTTGTGCGGCGAAAAACCATGCGCTATAAACGGGGCATCTTATAATTTATTTTAAGGAGCTATTGAAATGAGCATAGGTTCGGTTCCTCCGGGCGGTATCGATGCAGAGTATTTCGGTCGTGAAATCAGTGCCGAGAATGTAAATTCCCTTAAAGGCCGCGGATTGGTTAGCGATTTCTTGCATGCAGTGGATCAGGTCTGGGAAAAGATCAGGGATTACTTCTCGGACACGCATGTTGGCGAGGCGAAGGGCTTGCTACGGGAGATTTTTTCTGAAGACCTCGATAGCGGCAAAAGGCTGGAAAGCTTCAAAAAATTGCAGCAGCTCGCCGGCCTGTCGCATGCGTCGCATTTCTCCGCTGATTTCAGCGAGAGCGCGCCGGGTGGCGTGTTGGGCAAGCTGATGATAGCCGGGCATGAGGTCACGCTGCCATCGTCTGTCTCCAGGCGGGACGGGGTGCCGGAGTCGTTCGATCCCGTGCCTGTGGCGGTTGATCAAGAAGCTGTCGCCGGGCGAGTGGGCAAGCTGAGCCAACAGAATGCTGCCGCAAGGAATCTTAACAGCGCCCGTGGCGGCTATATGCCTGTGCTGGACAATCCGGACAATGTCCTCAGCATCGGAACGGATTCGATGGGCGAACGCGCGCTCAAGGCGTTGGAGAACGGGGAGCTGTCGGAGGCCGATTGCCGCGCCATCCAGGCTTATGAGGGGGCGGCGGAGAGATTTCTGGCGGGGCAGGAGAACGGTCAATCTTACCCTTATTTCTCCAATCTCTCCCCTGAAGCGCGGAAATTTCTGACAAAAGAAGGTTTTGCCCCTTTGAGCTCGATGCCGGGCTTCAGAGGCCCCGGCGCGCTGCCTGAGGGCGCCCAGATCAGGATTGACGGTAAGGCGATCCACCTCTCCAATCGTCCGGGGCTGGACGAGGATGAGCGCACGGCGCAGGCGCTTGCGGAGGGAGTGTTCGGCGGCGTGTGTGGGCAGATTGAAGAGGCAGGCGTCTTCGGCAAGTCGCGCGATGTCCTGCTGGGCCTCCTCGATGGGGATATTTTCAGCGAAAAGCCCGGCGAAGGGTCGGCTGTCATCTACGATGTCCGCAGGGACGGAGACGGCTTTGTGGTCAAGGCCAGCCACGACACGGCGGAGCACGCGGAGGTTGTGGAAGTCCGTATCGATAATAACGGCGATATCCTTGGCGTGGAAGCCAATGCTTTCCGCGCGAATAACTGGGACAATTATAAGCATTTGTTCCCCGAGGAGCATGCCGCCCGGGCGAAAGAGTTGCTGGGCGATATTTTTTCTCCGAAGGTCGGCGGCTGGCAATCGATCCGCGATTTCCTCGAGCTGAAGCGCCTCGCCGTTGACGATAAAGCCATGGATATGCTGAATCTTGATGTCGGTTCAGACGACCGGATCTCTTTGAGGTTTGGCCGGGATGTCCATGTGTCGAAGACACTGGGGCCTGCTCCGACCGGGCCGGTCGGGCGCGAGGAGATCGGTTTATCGATCGGCTTTCTGGAGAGATCGTTGAACGAGGAGGTCGGCAAGAGACGGGAGGGCATGGAACCTTATATGCAGGCCGTCGGAAGGAATATCGGCTTGTTGAAAAAGTCTTTGAAAGAAGAAAAAGACCCTTCTGCGAGAATGTTGCTTGCAGTCGAATTATCTTATCTGCAGGATCTCGAGAATTTTTGGACATCGCCGACGCTGTCTGCGCCTAAGGAGGAGACTGAGCGCTTTTTCCCCTCCATGGAGGAGCACGCCATGGAGGAGCGCGCAAGGGAAGTTATGGTTAACAACGGCCGGGCCGCCTCCGATGAGGAAGTTAAAGATCTGGCGAAGTCGGCGCGGGCTGTGTTGTCAGAAATGTTCAGCGAGAATGATGCCATAACAACAGACAGGGGCCAGCTGGTCCCCAGGCTCTTTGAGCAGGTTGAAAAAGACGTGGGCAGGGCGAGTTTCAAGTTCAATGGCCAAGAAATTACTGAACTGGACACGCTGTACTGGCGTCTCAGCCAGGCCGGAGGCAGCAGGGCGCAGATAAACGCTGCATTGTCCATTGTTGAGCAAACGATTTTTGGCGCTGTTGCGGAATCCACCTATGCCAAGAACGGCGGGCGCGAGCCAAACGCCATAGTGTATTCGGGGGCGGAAAGCGCAACCGTCTCTTACGAGTTTGAGGTCGCAAAAGATAAACCATTTACCGTCAAGTGCCATTTCTCGACGCCTGAAAACATGGATAGAGAGCAGTTCGGCGTTTTTGCGCAAGAGTACAGACCCTCAAGCCCAAGAATGACGGTAGGAAGCGAGGTCGATGTGGTACTCACCTTCGATCGGGAAGGCAGGCTGAGTGTGGACGGGAATGGGACACGGGTAACGGTCGTCAAGGACCCGGTTGACGTATTGCAGCGTGATACACCAGCCGCTCATGCTCCCGCTGCCGCGAATCCCGCAGCGGCTGGCGGCGTCCCTGAAGGCGCGATCCGCGTGTAAGGACACGCCGGGCATTCATCGTGGGCCGGCGGGCGGACCGCCGGTCTTGCGGGCGCAGCGGGTGGTCGTCAGGCTTCATGACGCCCCGGAGCCGCGGCGGGGCTGTGACGGGCGGTGTGTTGCCAACATGCAAGGCCCCTCGCATGGCAAGGGACGGGTTTCAACGCAAGCCGTTGCCATGATATATTTCCATGTATATGTTTCCATGGTGCCGCCGGAATCGTCTGTATTTAAATTCATTGCTGACGGAGATGGATAGATGTCTTCTATTGGTATTCATAGTGAAAGATTTGATATATTGATCGGCTCTGCCGAAATCGAATCCATAAGACATGCCGATAGCCGGGACAGGGCTGTCACGATCTGGGACAGGATCGTGGACATGTTCACGGGGTCGAACAAGGCCGAGGCCAAGCGGCTTCTTTTCGATCTGTTCCACGATGAGAATGCGACCGATTTTGACAAGCTGTCCACGTTCAACGAACTGAAAAAACTCGTTCAGCCCGAATTTCAGGCCAGCTTTGTCATCGATCGCAACGCGAAGGGCGCGCAGCTTCTGATCGAGCGCGGGACGGGGGAGCCGGTGGAATTCGGCGCCGTGTCGGGCATGGCGATCGACTTCCACCGCATGGCTTCGAACATGTTTCCCGAAGCCGGCAGGGACAAGGCGCTCGGGCTCGTGCTCGATCTGAACTCGCCCAGACTGAACAGCAGGGACAAGCTCGCAGCTTTCAACGAGCTCAGGAGCCTCGTGGAATTTGAGAGCCAGCTTGCTTTCTCGATGGAGGAAGTTCGGCGTGAAGACGGCGGTATCGCTTCCTATCGTCTGAAGGCGGGCGATCATGTTGCGGCCATCCTGCCAGGGGAGTGGGGCGACGAGTGGGGGCATTTCGACGACGGGACGCCGAGGGCGGATTTCGTGCGTGACACGTTGTCCCTGTTTCCCGACGAATTCAAGGCGATGGCGGCCGTGCGCCTGCACGACCTGTACGCGCATGGCGACAATCGCGAGAAGCTGGCGGCCTTCAACGAACTCGTGCATCTCGTGAGCACTGAAGCCCGGGGCATGCTTGCGACGCACGAAGTCGAGGGTGGGGGCTACCAGCTGCTTGTGAATGGTCGGGTCGCGGCCGATCTGCATATGCAGGGCGTGGGATGCGGTCGGGAAGCCGCCGAGGCGCATCTGAACGGGCTGGTTGCCGGTTTGGAGAACGATTTCCAGCGGCATCTCGAACTGCTCAGGGGCGAAGGGCCGCGGGCGGGAGATGCCGGTGTGGATGTCGAGGGCAGTTCCGTCGACGCGTTGCGTGTGCGCGAGGCGGACGATGTCAGGACCGCTCTCGGTATTCTGGAAAAGGATTATCCCGATGATCGTGCGGCGGTCATGCGGCATGCGGAGCGGGAGCAAGCGTTTTTCCTTGGCCTGGTCGATTTGCCCGATGCCCCGGTGCTCGAGATCGGCGGCAAGCAGGCGAACATCTATTCCGCCGGAGGCAGCGTGTTGAGCGCCCTGGCGGGCGACCTGGCCGAAGGGACCTATACCATCGGCGGTGAACGGTTGCACACGCCGGAGGCAACTGAAGGAACCCAACGCCTTCAGGCGTTCTGCGGGGCGCTCGTCACGCTGGATTGCACGACGCCGCAAAGAAACGCGCTGCTTGCCTTGAGCACGCAGGGGGCGATCCGCGCCATGGGCGAATATTGCCGCGAGGACGAGGGCGGCTCGGCGGCGGGTGCGGTGGTGCCGGGCGGCCCCGTCGTTATTTCCCTGCCGGACCCGGAGAGCGGCGAAGAAGTCTTGCGGTCCGCCGATGCCTTTTCCTTCGACATCGACAAGGCGGACGACGGCGTTGTTTCTCTCCGGTGCCGTTATGAGCGCACCGCGAGACTGGACGACGCATCGTATGAGGCCATCGTGACGGCGCTGGGCGAGAATGAGACGCCCTGGTGCGATATCGCATTCGAGCTTCGTATCGACCGGGAAGGGCGGATCACCCTGCCGGAGAGCCCGGCCGTCCGTTCGCTGGTTCCGCCTCCTGCTCCCACGGAGACGATCCGCGTCTGACCGGCATGGCGGCGTGAACGAATCGTTAGCCATTTTTGTTAAAGATGCCCCGGATCAGGCATGAACGATGTTTCGGGGAGTGTGGCGCATGGGGCGTATCGATCGGGGCGCGGTCCGGCAATGGCTTGCCGCCGTCATTGCGGTGTCGGCGGCGGGGCTCGTGGCCACGCCGGCCCGGGCGAATTTTTCCGCCTGCATGGCCGGCCTGCGGAATGCCGCGGTTGAGGCCGGCATCAGCCGCGCCGTCGTGTCCCGCGCGCTCGATATCGCCGCGCCCGACGAAAAGGTGCTGCGCCTCTCCAAGGTGCAGCCGGAGTTCAAGACGCCGATCTGGGATTATCTCGGCTTTCTCGTGGACGAACAGCGGGTTGCCGATGGCCAGGCGATGATGCGCCGTCATGATGCGACGTTGCGCGCCGCCGAGCGCCGTTTCGGCGTCGACCGGCATGTGATCGCCGCCGTCTGGGGCGTGGAGACGGATTTCGGCCGCGAGGCGGGTGACAACTTCCTGCCGCATGCGCTGGCGACGCTGGTGTGCGAGGGCGGGCGGCGCCGGGATTTCTGGCGCGGCGAGCTGTTCGCGGCGCTGAAGCTGGTCGACAGGGGCGATCTGGAGCTCAACAAGCTCTACGGCTCATGGGCCGGGGCCTTCGGCCAGACGCAGTTCATTCCCTCCACCTACCAGCGCCTCGCGGTGGATTTCGACGGCGACGGCCGGCGCGATCTGGTGTCTTCCGTGCCGGATGCGCTGGGCTCCACCGCCAATTATCTCAAGCGGGCGGGCTGGCGCGAGGGCGAGCCGTGGATGATCGAGGTGAAGGTGCCGCGCGGCTACAAGGGGCCGACCGGGCGGCGCAACAAGGCCGCGATCGCCGAATGGTCGCAGCGCGGCGTCACCCGCGCGGACGGGCGCCCGCTCGCCGGCGGCGGGCAGGCGGGCCTGCTGCTGCCCGCCGGCAGCAACGGGCCGGGCTTCCTCGTGTTCCGCAACTTCGATGCCATCTATTCCTATAATCAGGCGGAATCCTACGCGCTCGCCATCTCGCATCTGGCGGACCGGCTGGCCGGCTATCCGCCGCTGCGCACGCCCTGGCCCACGGACGACCCCGGCCTCACCCGCGCACAGCGTCTGCAATTGCAGAAGCTGCTGCTGGCGAAAGGCTACGACATCGGCGAGGCGGACGGCAAGATCGGCCCGGTGACGCGCGACGCCATCAAGGACGTCGAGCGCCAGCTCGGCATGCCCGAGAGCGGCCGCGCCGGCTCCAAGGTCTATCGCGCGCTCGGCGGGCGGTAAGGTACCGGCCCCGATCCGCGACCGGTGCCGAAGGATGTTAAGCCGCCTGCGGCACCGCGACCCGCTCGGGCGCGACGCGGACGCCGGTGGGGCGGATGAGGCCGCGCGCGCCCAGCAGCGCCTGCGGGCGCAGTTCGAGCCCGAGGAACCGTTCGCGCTCGAACGGGCCGGGCATCCACAGCGCGCCCGTCCGTTCCGTGCCGAAGCCGAAACGGGCGTAATAGGGCGCGTCGCCCACCAGCAGGATGGCGCCGTGGCCCAGGCGGGTCGCGGCCGCGATCGACGCGCGCATCAGCGCGCTGCCGATGCCGCCGGCCTGACAGGTGGGGTCGACGGCCAGAGGGCCGAGCAGCAGCGCGGCGCGTTCCGCACCCGCCGAGACGTGCCACAGACGCACGGTACCGACGAGGCGCCCGTCCGCGA
The DNA here is from genome assembly GCF_050946405.1 of Pseudochelatococcus sp. Taxonomy (NCBI): domain Bacteria; kingdom Pseudomonadati; phylum Pseudomonadota; class Alphaproteobacteria; order Hyphomicrobiales; family Chelatococcaceae; genus Pseudochelatococcus; species Pseudochelatococcus sp. The sequence goes on along the minus strand of NZ_JBMNUS010000007.1, from coordinate 44,808 downwards.
CGGCCGAAAGCGACAATCCCTCGGCGGGCAAACGGCCCTCGCGGATGCGTTCGCTGGTCTTGGCGAAACGATTGGGGCCGAAGCAGACATCGAGCAGGGCTTCACGCCCCGCGACATCGGCAGGAATTTCCTCACGAACAAGAAACACGGCAAGTTCCTCCCCGCCCGGCAATCGGCCGGGCAGCCGGAAAAACGAACAATTTGTTTTGCATCGAACGATCCCAAAAACGGTATCCGTTTTTTGGCTCGATGCTTTGGCGAAAAACATCCGCCGGCCTTCGAGTCGCAAGGCGCTCCATGACCGGCGGACGATCGGCCCCTCCTGCGGAAGGGCGCGGGATCAGATGTGATAGGATCTCAGCGGCGGGAAGCCGTTGAACGCGACCGCCGAATAGGTCGTGGTATAGGCGCCCGCGCCCTCGATCAGCACCTTGTCGCCGATGGCGAGGCTGACCGGCAGCGGGTAGGGCGTCTTCTCGTACAGCACGTCGGCGGAATCGCAGGTCGGCCCGGCAAGGATGCAATCCTCCATCGCGTCGTGATCGTGCGCGGTGCGGATCGGGTAGCGGATCGCCTCGTCCATCGTCTCGGCGAGACCGCCGAACTTGCCGATGTCGAGATAGACCCAGCGCAGCGCATCGTCCGCGCTCTTGCGCGACACCAGCACCACCTCGGCCTCGATCACGCCCGCGTTGCCCACCATGCCGCGGCCCGGCTCAATGATCGTCTCGGGGATCGCGTTGCCGAAATGCGCGCGCAGCGAATCGAGGATCGACGCGCCATAGGCCTCCACGGCCGGGATGTCGTTGAGGTACTTCGCCGGGAAACCGCCGCCGAGATTGACCATCGACAGGCCGATGCCGCGCTCCGCGCATTCGCGGAAAATGCCGGCGGCCGAGGCGAGCGCCTGATCCCACGCACGCGGGTTGCGCTGCTGCGAGCCGACGTGGAACGACACGCCGTAAGCCTCAAGCCCCAGACGGTGCGCATGTTCGAGCACGCTCACCGCAAGCGACGGATCGCAGCCGAACTTGCGCGACAGCGGCCATTCCGCGCCGGCGCCGTCGCACAGGATGCGGCAGAACACGCGCGAGCCGGGCGCCGCGCGCGCCACCTTCTCCACCTCGGCCTCGCAGTCCACCGCGAAGAGGCGGATGCCGAGCGCGAAGGCGCGCGCGACGTCGCGCTCCTTCTTGATGGTGTTGCCGAAGGAGATGCGGTCGGGCGATGCGCCCGCGGCAAGCGCCATCTCGGCTTCCGCCACCGAAGCCGTGTCGAAGCACGACCCCAGCGAGGCGAGCAGCGAGAGGACCTCCGGCGCAGGGTTGGCCTTGACGGCGTAGAACACGCGCGTATCCGGCAGGGCGTGGGCGAAAGCGAGATAGTTGTTGCGCACCACGTCCAGATCGACCACGAGGCACGGGCCGTCTTCACGTCGGTTGCGGAGAAATTCGCGAATGCGGTCGGTCATTGTACTTCCCTTACACGTGCACTCAAGGACGACGGGGCGCGCTCGAACAGCCGAGCGCGCGACAATGCGCATGCGAGGGCACCCGTTATTGCGCTGTGGAGACGCAAAACGATGCAAATCGAACGCGCCCGGATCGTCGCAAGCGAACAACCCGGTTGGCTGCCTTGGATTGGAAGGGAAATCCCGACCGCACGCCTGGCAATGATGGACAAGCCTCTTCGGTGAACCGCCACCGGCCTGTGGAAAGCCGGCAGAGACCAAAAAAGCCCGTTCCGTCGTTGCTTTAAGTCCCGTCCCCTGCGGGAGAGCAGGGTGGGCCGGTTTCGCCTCCGGCTGCCGGTCTGTCGATGAACGCGGGAACGCAAACTCCCCACGCCACGGGCGAGAAAACCGGCCTCTTGTCCGGCGACCCGCCAACCGGCACGCGACCACAGGCACGTGCGAAATTGGGCAAGGCGACATATACGGCGTTTCTTGCTGATTCTCAACCGCCGCCAGCGGCATTTTGCCCCTTGAAGCATCAGAATGTTGCATTTCAGGCATGCGCATGACGCATGAAGAGGCAATGTCGCCGGCCGCGCGGCCGCTGTTTACCATCATCGGGGAAAGCCCGTGAGGCATCCCCTTTCCGCCACTATACTGCGCGACAAACGGATGCCCGGTCGTTTGCCGGCCAATTCCGGGAAGGACGCCTCATGTCACGCTTGCCAAACCCGTTTCCCGTTTCCCGGCGCGGCGTTCTCGGGGGCCTTGCGGCGGCGCTCGCCGCGTCGGCCGTGATGCCTTCTCCGGGCGTCCGCGCCCAGGCGCCCGGTTCCGGGGTGCCAGGCTCCGGGGCGCCCGAGCCCTCCGCCGAGGATGAAACGGCGCAGGTCGCGCGCTTCGGCTATGAGGATGTGGTGCAGCGCGCCCGCGAGCTGGCGGCCGTGCCTTTCGACGATCATGTGCCGCCCCTGCCGGAGAGCGTGGCCGATCTCGATTTCGATGCCTATCGCAACATCCGCTTTCTCGCCGACCGGGCGCTGCTCGGCGAGGGCGGCGGGCCGTTCCGGTTGCAGATGTTCCATCTCGGGTTTCTCTTCCGCCGCCCGGTGACGGTCAGCATCATTCGCGACGGCGTGCCGACGCCGGTGCCCTATTCGCCGCAACTGTTCGACGCCGGCGCCATCCGGCTCGACGCCGGATTGCCGATCAACCTGGGCTTCGCCGGGTTCAGGCTGCACCATCCGCTGAACGATCCGCAGGTGTTCGATGAGCTGATCTCGTTTCTGGGGGCGAGCTACTTTCGTTTTCTGGGCCGCGGCCAGCAATACGGCCTCTCGGCGCGCGCGCTCGCGGTCAACGCCGGCGCGCAGGAGGAGTTTCCGTTCTTCCGCGCGTTCTGGATCGACTATCCCGCGCCCGGCGCGGAGCGCGTCACGGTGCTGGCGTTGCTCGACGGCGCGTCGGTGACGGGGGCGTTCCAGTTCTTCGTCTATCCGGGCAAGGAAACCGTGCTCGACGTGACGGCGACGCTCTTCGTGCGCCGGCCGATCGAGCGGCTCGGCGTCGCGCCGCTGACGTCGATGTACTTCGTCGGCGAGAACGACCGGCGTTTTCTGGACGAATACCGGCCGGAACTGCACGATTCGGACGGGCTGCTGGTGCATTCCGGCTCGGGCGAGTGGATATGGCGGCCGCTGCGCAACCCGCCCGAGCAGGCGCGCTCGTCCTTCATCGACAACAATATCCGCGGTTTCGGCCTGTTGCAGCGCGACCGCAACTTCGAGCATTATCAGGATATCGACCTGCATTACGAGCTGCGGCCGGGCTATTGGGTGGAGCCTGTCGGCGACTGGGGACCGGGGCATGTCGAATTGCTCGAAATCCCCACCAACGACGAAACGAACGACAACATCGTCGCCTTCTGGGTGCCGCGGGAGACGCCGCAGGCGGGGCAGACGCTGGTCTACCGCTACCGCGTGCGCGCGGTGGGCGAGGCCGCCGGCCTGCATCCGGGCGGGCGGGCGATCAACACCTATCAGGGCAGGCCCAAGGCCGCCGGCTCCGCCGAGGAAGTGTTGCCCGGCATGCGCCGCTTCCTCGTCGACTTCGCCGGCGACGATCTCGCCTATCATATGCTCGATCCGTCCCGCGTCGCCATCGACGCCTCCGTCTCGAAGGGCAGGGTGGTGCGCACGTTCCTTGTCGCGAATCCGAAGATCAAGGGTTTCCGCGCCGGCATCGACATCGCCGTGCCGCCCGGCGAGACGGTGGATGTGCGCGCCTTCCTGCGCGAGGGCGGGCGGGCGCTCACCGAGACATGGATCCACCCGTGGACCGCGCGCTGAGCCGGGCCGGCGCGCTCAATGCCCTTCGGCGGCCGGCAGCTCGAAATCGCGCACTTCCGCCAGCAGGTCGATGAAGGCGCGCGCCCCGTGCACCGCCGCGGCCTCGCCCTTTTGCGCCGTGGCCGGTGCGGCGTTGCCGATCGCGCCCGCCGGGTGGAGGTCCTGCGCCATCCATCCGAGACCCGCCGGCCGGCCGGCGCTGAGGTAGCGATATCTCTCCGCCAGCGCGACGCTCAGCGGGGTGAAATCCCGCGCCCGCTCCATGCGCACGAGATCGGGGCGGAAGGCGAGCATCAGCGAGGTTTCGATATCGCCGCCATGGATGCCGTGGCGTATCTCCTGCGTGTCGAACAAGCCGTCGGGGTAGCCGAATCTCTGCCAGGAAACCGTTACCGTGAGCATGTTCAGGCGCGCGCGCAGATCGCGGGCCACGATGTCGATGACCGGCGAATTGCCGCCGTGGGAACTGACGATCACCAGCTTGCGGCAGCCGGCGCGGTGCAGGCTCTCGCCGACGTCCGTCCACACGCGGATCGCGGTTTCCGGCGCCAGCGTCAGCGTGCCCTTGAAGGCGAGATGCTCGTTGGACAGGCCGATGGGCTGCACCGGCAGGAAGAGGGCCGGCGCCGCGCCATCGAGCAGCGCCGCCACGCGCGCCAGATAACCTTCCATGATGAAGACGTCGGTGCCGAGCGGCAGATGCGGCCCGTGCTGCTCCACCGCCGCCACGGGCAGGACGGCGAGGGTGTCGGCGAATCGCCCGCCGGAAAAGTCTTCCGTTGTCAGATGAGTCCACTGGTTGAAAGGAAGCATTGGAAAAGTCCCCGATATTGCATCGACTTTACGTTGCGCCGCACCATTTGTCATTGCTGCGTCATGAGAAAGACTGCATTATTTCGACGGCAACCTAATTTCGGTCTGTCGCTGACGGCGCCGGGCGCGGCGCGCTTGTCCGATTATATGGCGAGCGGCTGCCGCCTGCGGGCCGGACATGTTCCGCTGCAAACGGGGCCTGCCCCGACACAAGGAGGAAGGACGATGAAACACCCGGTCGCCAAGAGCGTCGGATGGGCTCTCGTCCATGCGGCGCGGCTGCACCGCACGCGTATCGGCGAAAGGCTGGCGGGGCTCGGCCTGTTTCCGGGGCAGGAACAGGTGTTGCAGGCGTTGTCGACGGTCGATACCATGACCATGGGCGAGCTGGCCCATATTCTGCGCGTCAAGCCGCCCACCGCCTCCAAGACGATCGCGCGCCTCGCCGCGCAGGGCCTCGTGGAGCGGATCGCGGAGCCGGGCGACGCCCGCATCGTCATCGTGCGCCTCACCGAAGAGGGAGCGATCCGCGCCGTCGCGATCGACAAGCTGTGGAACGAGGTCGAGAACGAGCTGCTCGACGGCTTCGACAACAAGGAGCGCAAGCGGTTGCGCAAGCTGCTGCGCAAGGCCGCCCGCAACCTCGCCGGCGTGCAGGCGCTCGACGAGGCCGAAGAAGAGGCGGATGCTGACGACGCCGACGACATGGTGGAATAAGGCGTTTCCAGGCGAAGCGGATGCCGCCTTGCGTGGAGAAACGTTTCAAATCGAAAAGACGGAGATTTTGCGTTTCAGTGAAACGTAAAAATTCTCGGGCGCATGTTGCCATTGCGCGGAAACGACAATATGCTCCAAGCCATTGATTTTTGAGCGCATTCTTTCCGTTCAAACGATTCCGTGCGAACGGACGGCGCTATGGGACGGCTCATGACGGATATCGATGTCATCCTGACGAATCGCGTCGTCGCTTCCGCCGAAGCGGCGCTTGAAGGCGCTTTTCGGGTTCACCGGCTGGCGGAGGCCGCCGACCGCGGCGCCTGGCTGGCGGAGCATGGGGCGACGGCGCGCGGCATCGCGGCCGCCTATGGCGTGCCCGTCGACGCGGCGCTCATCGATGCGCTGCCGCGTCTTGAAATCATCGCGGCCTTCGGTGTCGGCTACGACAATATCGATACCGGCGCGGCCGCGCGGCGCGGCGTCGTCGTCACCAACACGCCGGATGTGCTCACCGACGAGGTGGCGGACCTTGCCGTGGGGCTGCTCATCGCCACGATCCGCCAGATTCCGCAGGCCGACCGCTACTTGCGCGCCGGCGGCTGGCTGGAAAAGCCGTTTCCGCTTTCTCCCACCCTGCGCGGGCGCAAGATCGGTATTTTCGGGCTCGGCCGCATCGGCATCGCCATCGCGCACCGGCTGGCGGCTTTCGACGTCACTATCCTTTATCACAACCGCAACCCGCGCACCGACGTTCCCTATCGCTATGTCGATACGCTGAAGGGGCTTGCGGAGGAGGCGGATGTGCTGCTGGTCGCCGCGCCCGGCGGCGAGGGCACGCACCGCGTCGTCGATGCCGAAGTGCTCGCGGCGCTGGGGCGTGACGGCATTCTCGTCAACATCGGCAGGGGCGGGATCGTGGATGAGCAGGCGCTGATCGCGGCGCTGGAGCAGGGCGTGATCCGGTCCGCCGGGCTCGACGTGTTCGCGGATGAGCCTCGCGTGCCGCAGGCGCTGATCGATATCGGGCATACAGTGCTTTTGCCGCATGTCGGCTCGGCTTCCGAGTATACGCGCGACACCATGGGGCAGTTGATGGTCGACAACCTGCGGGCGTGGTTCGCCGGCCGGGGACCGCTGACGCCCGTGCCCGAAACGCCGGTGCCGCCGGCGCTCTGAACCCGCCGCTTTTAGAGCGGCGTGCATTCAAGCGGAATCGTCACGCCGCTCTAAATTTTATACTTTACCGCAACTTGCGTTCAATTCGATGGCGCGGCTTGAACGCAAAAGTCCTCCAATCTTCTGATTCTGCGTGTCTTCTTCAAGCAAAGCGGCATCCGCCCTGCTTGAAGACGCCTCATGGCAGGGTGAGAATGCCCGCCGCGCCGCTCTCGGTGCCGAAGGCGAGCCGGCCGCCCTTGCGGTCCCATGCAAGGGCCGAAACCGGCGTGTCGTCCGCGTCGCGCGCCGCGAGTTCGGCCGCGTCGGTCAGGCGGATCATCAGGATCGCACCGTCGGCGTAGCCTGCCGCCAGCACGAGCGCGCCCGGATGGAACGCGACCTGCGTCACGATGCGATTGCGCACGCCGCATTCGCGCGGGGCCTTGCCCATCGGCCCGCCCTTGGCGAAAGGCCAGATGATGGCCGCATCCGCGCCTGAGGTCGCGAGCCAGTCGCCGTCATGCGACCAGCTCAACGAGCGGGACTTGGCCGGATAGCCCGCCATGCGCATGTCCTTGCCGTCCGACAGCCGCCAGCCGTGCAGGGTGTTTTCCTGCATGGAGGTGACGACGAACTGGCCGTCCGGCGAAACGGTGACGTCGAGGTGCGACCCCTTCCACGCCAGCGTTTCGACGCCGTTTTCGATCGCCGGGAACCACAGCGTCGCGCCGTTGTAACGGGCGATGGCCAGCCGGTAGCCCTTGGGCGCGAAGGCGAGGCCCTGGGCGGTGGCGGGCACGTCGAGCGCGGCCGCGCGGCCCTTCGCGTCGCGCGCGTTCACCCGTTTGCCCGCCGCCCAGGCGAATGCGCCGTCCTCACGCCCGGCAAGTGCCGTGATCCAGCGGCCGTTCTCGTCGGCGACGGTCTCGACCGCGCCGTCCGCGCCGGTCGCCGCCACGCGGCCGTCGTCGCCGCCCGTCAGCAGGCGCTTGCCGGCGCGCGCGACGACGAGGGCGCCGGCATCGGGATGGGCCTCGACGCGTCGGCGCGCGCCGTCCCGGTCCAGCCACACGCCGCCGTCGCCGAGCGCGAAAGCGGCCGTGCCGTCGAGCCATGCGACGCCCGTGACGTGCGCGCCCGCGTCGAAAGACGCCACGCGATCGCGCAATGAAGCTGTAGCCGACATGCGATCAGGCCGCGCAGGCGAGGAAACCCTCGCGGATGGCTTCTTCGTCGAGATCGCGGCCGATGAAGACCATGCGCGAATCGCGCGTCTCGCTGGGCTTCCATTCCCGCTGAAGGTCGCCCTCGATGATCATGTGCACGCCCTGGAACACGAAACGGCGCGGCTCGCCCCGGAACGACAGGATACCCTTGGAACGCAGGATGCTCGGCCCCTCGCGCTGCACCAGATCGTTGACCCAGGGCAGGAATTTTTCAGGGATCACGTCGCCCGGCACGATCACCGAGACCGACTGCATGTCCTCGTCGTGATAATGCTTCAGGCCGCCATGGTGGTGATGATGGCCGTGGCCATGATCGTGGCCATGGCGGTGATCGTGGTCGTGATGATGGCCGCAGCCGCAGTTCTCGCCGTGCTCGTGATCGTGGTGATGGTCGTGCCCGTGCGCCTCGTCTTCGAGAAAGGCCGGTTCGAGCGTGAGGATGCGGTCGAGATCGAAGGCGTTGCGCTCCAGCACTTCCGCCAGCGGCACGGCGGCGCGCTGCGTCTTGTGGAGCCGCGCGTAGGGATTGATGGCGCGGATGCGGCCGACGACTTCCTCAAGCTCTTCCGCGGTGACGAGATCGGTCTTGTTGAGCACGATGACATCGGCGAAGGCGATCTGGTTCTTGGCCTCGGGCGCGTCCTTGAGGCGCTCGGCGAGCCATTTCGCATCCGCGACCGTCACCACCGCATCGAGCCGCGCGCGCGCCGCCACGTCCTGATCGACGAAGAAGGTCTGCGCCACGGGCGCGGGATCGGCGAGGCCGGTGGTCTCCACGATGATGGCGTCGAACTTGCCGCGCCGCTTCACGAGCCCCTCGATGATGCGGATGAGATCGCCGCGGACGGTGCAGCAGATGCAGCCGTTGTTCATCTCGAACACTTCCTCGTCCGCACCGACGACGAGGTCGTTGTCGATGCCGATCTCGCCGAACTCGTTGACGATGACGGCGTATTTGCGCCCGTGCGGCTCCGAGAGGATGCGGTTCAGCAGGGTCGTCTTGCCCGCCCCCAGATAGCCGGTGAGTACGGTGACGGGGATCTTGTCGCTCATGGTATCGCCGCTCATGATTGTGCCGCTCGTGAAATGCCTGGCGGGCGCGACGGCGCGCCCTGTGGGCTGTCGATCCTGTTATATTGTTCGGACGCGCGAAAAGAAAAGCCGCAAAACGACAATCGCCCGGAACGGATGATGCCTGCCCTCAGAACGGATGGTACTGGAAGGCCCAGGTTTCCGACAGCGTTCTTTCGCCGGCGCGCAGGAAAAGGCGCAGTTCCACCGGCTCGGCGCCCTCCACGGTGAGGTCGAACTGCGCGCGCCAGTGGCCGGGCACGTCGTTCGGCACCGCTTCCGTGAAGATGTAGGAGAAGCTGCCGCGCGAGGCCCACAGCACCGCGTCCGGCTTCACGCCGAAGGGCAGATCGCCGAGCGGCCCGCCGAGAAATTCCACCACGAACTTGCGCACGCCCTGCGGCCGCGGCAGGCCGGGCTGGCCGCCGTTGCCGAGCCGCGTCGCGACCACGTGCGCGAGCGGGAAGGGATAGGGATCGGCGTCGCGCCAGTGCAGGCGGTAGCGGAAGCGCAGCGCGTCGCCGGCGCGCGCCGGCCGCTCCGGCACCCAGAAGGCGACGATGTTGTCGTGGATCTCGTCGTCGGTGGGGATTTCGACAAGCTGCACCGCGCCCCGGCCCCATTCCTCCAGCGGCTCCACCCAGGCGCTCGGGCGGCGCTCGTAATGCACGCCGTCCTCATAATGGCCGAACAGCCGGTCGCGCTGCAACAGGCCGAAGCCGCGCGGCGAATCGTCCGCGAAGGCGGAGGCCGTGGTCGCGGCGGGGTTGTTGAGCGGCCGCCAGATGCGCTCGCCCGCGCCGGTCCACAGGGCGAGGCCGTCGGAATCGTGCACCTCCGGCCGCCAGTCGATCGCCGTCTTCTTGGCGGTTTCCGAATACCAGTACATCGAGGTGAGCGGCGCTATGCCGAGGCGGGCCACATCGCGGCGCAGGAACAGCGCCTTGTCGATGGTCATGGCGACGCCCGCCTCCGGTCCCGCGGTCTCGCGCGTCATGTCGAAGCGGTACGCGCCGGCGATGCTCGGCCCCTCCAGCAGCGCGAAGACGGTGACGGTGGGGGAATCGTCGCGCGGCGTCTCGAAATAGAACCGCGTGAAGGCCGGAAATTCCTCTGCCTGTCCCGCCACCGCGACATCGAGCGCGATGCCGCGCGCGGAAAGACCGTATTGGAACGACTGGCCGATGGCCCGGAAGTAGGAAGCGCCGAGAAAGGCGACCCAGTCGTTGCGGCGCCAGTCCGGCGTATCGCCGTCACGCCGGCTTTCCTGAAAGCGGAAACCGGCGAAGCCGGCGTCTGCCGGCAGCTTGCGCGCCGGGCTGTCGGCCGGCATGTCGAAATAGGCGGGATCGTAGAGCACCTCGCGCGCCGCGCCGTCCTCCACGACGAACATGTGCACCGGCGTGCGGAAGAAGGTGCCGAGATGGAAGAAAGTGACCGGGAAGCGGCCCTTGCCGGAGCGCCCCCCGTCCGCGAACAGCGCCGCATCGGTGTCGAAGCGGATCTTGCCGTGCGCCTCGTAGTCGAGCGCATCGAGAATGGCCCCGTCGCGCGCCGGCGGCGGCGCGTAGGGCTGCGCGGCAAGGTCTCTCGCCTGCGCGATCAGGCCGTCGAAGGAGAATGGCGCCGGCTGGCCGAGGCCGAGGCCCGCTTCCGCCGGCGCGGCGAAGCCGGAGCGCGCGAGAGCGGCCGTGGCAAGGGAAGCGGAAGCGAAGGCGGCGGAGGCGAGGAAGGCGCGGCGGCTGATCATCGTGGGATCGGTTTCCTGACGAGGGGGAACACGGAACAGGCGCTGAAGATAAGCGGCATTCCGGCGCAATGAAGGCACGGCGCGCCGCGATCGCTCCATGCCGGCGTGATTGCCGCGGCGCTCAGGCGCGCCGGTGCGCCGCTTCCTGCCGCCACGCGCCGCGCGCGAAGCGCACCGTCGCCCACAGGCCGAGGAGGCCGAAAGCGCTCATGAGAATGTATTCGGCGATATTGCCCAGTTCGAGCAGGCCGGCGACGGCCCAGCCCGCCGCGATGCCCAGCGCCAGAAATTCCGCCGCCACGAGCACGATGGCGCTCACCACGGTGACGAGGCCCACGACACCGAGATTTCCGGCGCCGGGCCCGCGGTTTTGACCCGGCCCGCCGCTGCGGGCGGGCGAAGAGGCGGATTCGGCCAAGACGGCATCCTTCAAGACGGTATCCTTCCCGGACAAACGATTCAATTGATCAGATAGCCCGGATGCCCCGGTTGACGCAAGGACGTCGTGTGTGGCTTCTATGCGTTCCGGTTCAGGCGCGAGACCCGCTGCGGGCGGGCGCGACCGCGCCGGAGGGACCGATCGCAGCGGCACGGCCGATGACCCGAGGACGGCCGGCAACCGAAAGGGATGATGTCGATATGTGCGCGCAGCCCGTTACCCGATACGCCGTCTATTTCGCGCCGGAGCCGACGGATGCCCTGTGGCGTTTCGGCTCCGCCGTTCTGGGTTATGACGGTGCGAGCGGCGAGGAAGTGCCGCAGCTTGTGCCGGAGGGGTTCGAGGCGCCCGCCTGGCGGCTGCTGACCGCCGACCCGCGCCTTTATGCGTTCCACGCCACCATCAAGGCGCCTTTCCGGCTCGCGGCAGATCAGACCGAGGAAACGCTCGCGGCGGCGCTGACGGAATTCGCGGCCTCGCGGCAGCGATTCGTCCTGCCGGCGTTGCAGGTGACGGCGATCGCGGACCGTCAGGGCGGCGCCTTCATCGCTCTCACCGAGTCCAAGGGCCTCGGGTCCAGGGGCCTTGCCGAGCCGACGCCGGCCCTGCTGGCGCTGGAGCGCGACACCGTGAAGGTCTTCGAGCCGTTCCGCGCGCCGCTCACCGACAAGGAATTCGCCAAGCGCTGCCCGGAGGCGCTGACCGAGCGCCAGCTCGGCCACCTGAAAGCCTACGGCTATCCGCATGTCTTCGAGGACTTCCGCTTCCACCTCACCCTGACGGGCCGCGTGCCGGAGGAGAAGGTGGAGAAGGCGCTGAACGGACTCACGAAGCTGTACGGCGAGCATGTCGGGCAGGCGCGCGTGCCGGTGGAAGCGCTCGCGCTCTACCGGCAGACCGGCAACGAGCGCTTCCGCGTGTTCGCGCGCGCGCCCTTCGCGCCCGCCGCCGGCGCCGTCACAGGATGAACCGGCTGAGGTCGGTGTTCTTCGCCAGATCGCCGACGCCGCCCCGCACGTAGTCGCCGTCGATGGTGACGGTCTCGCCGGAGCGGTCCGGCGCGGTGAAGGAGATGTCGTCCAGCACGCGCTCGATCACCGTCTGAAGGCGGCGCGCGCCGATGTTCTCGACGGAGGAATTCACCTCCACCGCGATGCGGGCGATGGCGTTGATGGCGTCCTCGCTGAAGTCGAGGGTCACGCCCTCCGTCGCCATCATCGCGACCGATTGCTTGATGAGGCTCGCCTCGGTCTCGGTGAGGATGCGGCGGAAATCGTTCTCGTCGAGCGGCGACAGCTCCACGCGGATCGGCAGGCGGCCCTGCAATTCGGGCAGCAGGTCCGACGGCTTGGCGACATGGAACGCGCCCGAGGCGATGAACAGGATGTGATCGGTCTTCACCGGGCCGTGCTTGGTGGAAACCGTGGTGCCCTCGATCAGCGGCAGCAGATCGCGCTGCACGCCCTCGCGCGAGACGTCCGCGCCGGAGCGGCCCTCGCGGGCGCAGATCTTGTCGATCTCGTCGAGGAAGACGATGCCGTTTTCCTCCGTCTCGCGGACGGCTTCCTGCACGATGCTGTCGCTGTCGAGCAGCTTGTCGCTTTCTTCCGTCAGCAGCGGCTCGTAGGCGTCGCGCACGTTGACGCGGCGCGTGCGCGTGCGCCCGCCGCCCAGCTTGCCGAAGATGTCGCCGATGGAAATCGCCCCCACCGACGCGCCCGGCATGCCGGGCAGGTCGAACATCGGCAGGCCGGCCGGCTGCGCCTGCACCTCGATCTCGATTTCCTTGTCGTCGAGCTCGCCCGCGCGCAGCTTGCGGCGGAAGGCGTCGCGCGTGGTCTGGCTGGCGTTGGTGCCCACCAGCGCGTCGAGCACGCGCTCCTCCGCCGCCATCTGCGCCTTCGCCTGCACGTCCTTGCGCTTCGCCTCGCGCACGAGGCCGATGGCGACCTCCACGAGATCGCGCACGATCTGCTCCACGTCGCGGCCGACATAACCGACCTCGGTGAATTTCGTCGCTTCCACCTTGAGGAAGGGCGCGCCGGCGAGCCTGGCGAGGCGGCGGGAGATTTCCGTCTTGCCGCAGCCGGTGGGGCCGATCATGAGGATGTTCTTGGGCAGCACCTCGTCGCGCAGGTGGCCGGTGAGCTGCTGCCGGCGCCAGCGGTTGCGCAGCGCGATGGCGACGGCGCGCTTGGCGTCGCGCTGGCCGACGATGTGGCGGTCGAGCTCGGAAACGATCTCGCGGGGGGAAAAGGCGCTCATGCTTGCACTCACGGGGTCTGCGCCTCGTCCAGCGCTTCGATGACGAGGCTTGTGTTGGTATAGACGCAGATTTCGGCGGCGATGGCCATGGAACGGCGCACGATCTCTTCCGCATCGAGCGCCGAATCGGCCAGCGCCCGCGCGGCCGAAAGCGCGTAGTTGCCGCCGGAGCCGATGGCCATGATGGCCGCGCCGTCGCGCGTCTCGGGCTCCAGCACGTCGCCCGTGCCCGAAAGCAGCAGGCCGACCTGCCTGTCCGCCACCAGCAGCATGGCTTCCAGACGGCGCAGATAGCGGTCCGTGCGCCAGTCCTTCGCGAGTTCCACGCAGGCGCGCATCAACTGGTCGGGGTATTGCTCGAGCTTGGTCTCCAGCCGCTCGAACAGCGTGAAGGCGTCCGCCGTGGCGCCGGCGAAGCCGCAGACGACGCTGCCCTTGGCGAGCCGGCGCACCTTGCGCGCGTTGCCCTTGACGACGGTCTGCCCCAGGCTGACCTGCCCGTCGCCGCCCATGACGACGCGGCCGCCCTTGCGGACCATGAGGATCGTGGTGGCATGAAACTGCCCGTCACTCTGCATGTTCATGAACATCGTGCCTTTCTGTCGTCGCTCATGTAATCGCGATTGGCGGTAAAGCAAACGGGAAATGGCGCGCCGGGCGCGCAAGCCGCTCTGGCGCACCGGGATTTCTCTTGCTACAAGCGCGAAAGTTCATATCGCCCGGCGAATGCCGCCCGACAGGAGATGAAGCCCCATGCGCGCCGCCACCGTGGAACGCCGGACCCGGGAAACCGACGTGTTCGTCAGCCTGAACCTCGACGGCGCGGGGCAGGCCGAGATCGCGACGGGCGTCGGCTTCTTCGACCACATGCTGGACCTTTTCGCGCGCCACGCCCTGTTCGACCTCAAGGTGAAGGTGACGGGCGACCTGCATATCGACCAGCATCACACCGTCGAGGATACGGGCATCGCGCTCGGCGAGGCGTTCCGCAAGGCGCTCGGCGACAAGCGCGGCATCACCCGCTATGCCGATGTCCACCTGCCGATGGACGAGACGCTGACGCGCGTCGCCGTCGACATCTCCGGCCGGCCCTTCCTCGTGTTCCGCACCGCGTTCGCGCGCGAGAAGATCGGCAATTTCGACACGGAGCTGGTGCGCGAATGGTTTCAGGCCTTCGCCATCAACGCCGGGCTGACGCTGCATGTGGAAACGCTGTATGGTGAGAACGCGCATCACATCGCGGAAAGCGGCTTCAAGGGGCTGGCGCGGGCGCTGCGCAAGGCGGTGAGCCTTGATCCGCGCGAGGGCGAGCGCATTCCCTCGACCAAGGGTACTCTTTAAGGAACCGGCACTCTTTGAGGAACCGGGCTCTTTTGAAGAAAGCGGATCGCTCGGCACGGGATCGTTGAAACGGGAGCGCACCATGGCTGTCTACACCTTTCATGTGCCGGCGGGGGCGTCGCCCGGCGATCGTCTGGCGCTGGAGCGCGCCGTCGTCGTGCGCGACGGTTTCTCCTGGGGGGCGCTGATTTTCCAGTTCCTCTGGTGCCTGTGGAACCGGCTGTGGCTCGTCGCCGCCGGTTTCCTGGCCGTGAGCCTCGCGCTCGCCTTCGGGCTGGAATGGGCCGGCCTGCCGGAGCGGGCGGCGGGGCTTGCCGGCGTGCTGCTCGCGCTGCTCTTCGCCTTCGAGGCCAACGGTCTGCGCCGCTGGACGCTGGAGCGCCGCGGCCTTGCGCTGCGCGGCGTGGTGGTGGCGGACGACGCGGAGGCGGCGGAGCGGCGGGCGTTCGCCATCTGGCTCGCCGGGCGCGATGCGGATGAGCCGCCGGCAGGCGGCGCGCAGGCGGATGGCGCGCAGGCGGCGGGGGGAGTTGCGGCGAAACCGCAGGCGAGGCCCTATCCCCATCCGCGCGCGCCGGTGCGGGACCGGCGCGACGAAGGTGTGATCGGGTTGTTTCCCCCGGCGGAGGAGCCGCGTTGAGTACTGTCATCGTCGATTACGAATCGGGTAATCTGCATTCCGTTCACAAGGCTTTCGAGCGGGCGGCGCGGGAGGCGGGCCTTGCGGAGACCGTCGTCGTCTCCTCCGATCCCGAGGCCGTGCGCGCGGCGGATCGCGTGGTGTTGCCGGGCGTGGGCGCCTTCGCCGATTGCCGCCGGGGGCTCGACGCCGTTGCCGGCATGGGCGAGGCGCTGGCGGAAGCGGTGACGGGCCGGGGCCGGCCGTTCCTCGGCATCTGCGTCGGCATGCAGCTTCTCGCCACGCGCGGGCTCGAATATGTGACGACGCCGGGGCTCGGCTGGATCGCCGGCGACGTGACGCTGATCGAGCCCGCCGATCCGGCGCTCAAGATTCCGCACATGGGCTGGAACACGCTCGATCTCGTGCGCGACCATCCGCTGTTCGACGGCATTCCGACCGGGCCGGGCGGCCTGCACGCCTATTTCGTGCATTCCTATGCGCTGCATCCGGCGGATGGCGCCGATCTCGTCGCGACCACCGATTACGCCGGCCCGCTGACGGCGGCGGTGGCGCGCGGCAACGTGGCCGGCGTGCAGTTCCATCCCGAAAAGAGCCAGGCGCTCGGCCTGTCGCTCATCGCCAATTTCCTGAGGTGGCGCCCGTGATCCTGTTTCCCGCGATCGACCTGAAGGAAGGGCGCTGCGTGCGCCTGGTGCAGGGCGACATGAGCCGCGCCACCGTGTTCAACGACAATCCCGCCGAACAGGCGGCGACCTTCGAGGCGCAGGGCTTTTCCTGGCTGCATGTCGTCGATCTCGACGGCGCCTTCGCCGGCAAGCCGGTGAACGCGGGCGCCGTGGAGGGCATCCTGTCGCGCCTCTCCATTCCGGTGCAGCTCGGCGGCGGCATCCGCAATCTCGCTACCGTCGAGGGCTGGCTGGAGAAGGGCGTCGCCCGCGTCATCATCGGCACGGCGGCGGTGCGCGATCCCGATTTCGTGCGCGAGGCCGCGCGCCGCTTTCCCGGCCGCGTCGCCGTCGGCATCGACGCGCGCGACGGGCTGGTCGCCGTCGAGGGCTGGGCGGAAACGTCGGAGCTGTCGGCGCAGGAACTCGGCCGGCGCTTCGAGGACGCCGGCGTCGCCGCCATCGTCTATACCGACATCGCCCGCGACGGACTGGTGCAGGGCCTCAACATCGACGGCACGCTGGCTTTGGCGCGGGCGGTGGGCATTCCCGTCATCGCCTCCGGCGGGCTCGGCTCCATCCGCGATATCGAGCGGCTGCTGGAGCCCGACTGCGCCATTCTGGAAGGGGCGATCACCGGCCGCGCGCTCTACGACGGCCGGCTCGATCCGCGCGAGGCCATCGCGCTGCTGAAGAAGGCGGCCGCGCCATGCTGAAGAACCGGATCATTCCCTGTCTCGACGTGAAGGACGGGCGCGTCGTCAAGGGCGTGCAGTTCACCGCGCTGCGCGACGCGGGCGACCCCGTGGAGGCGGCGCGCGCCTATGACGCGGCGGGCGCGGACGAGCTGTGCTTTCTCGACATCACGGCGAGCCACGAGAATCGCGGCACGCTGCTCGATGTGGTGCGGCGCACGGCCGAAGCCTGTTTCATTCCGCTCACGGTCGGCGGCGGCGTGCGCGCCGTGGAGGATATCCGCGCGCTGCTGCTCGCGGGCGCCGACAAGGTGTCGATCAACACGGCCGCCGTCAACGACCGGCGCTTCGTGCGCCAGGCGGCGGAAAAGTTCGGCAGCCAGTGCGTCGTCGTCGCCATCGACGCCAAGCGCGTCTCCGCGCCGGACGAGACTCCGGCGTGGGAAATCTTCACCCACGGCGGCCGCAAGGCCACCGGCATCGATGCCGTGGCTTTCGCCGTGGAAGTGGTGGAGCTGGGCGCGGGCGAGCTGCTCGTCACCTCCATGGACCGCGACGGCACCAGGGCGGGCTACGACATCGCGCTCACCCGCGCCATCGCGGACGCCGTGCCGGTGCCGGTCATCGCCTCGGGCGGCGTCGGCACGCTCGATCATCTGGTCGAAGGCATCCGCGACGGCCACGCCACGGCGGTGCTGGCCGCGTCCATCTTCCATTTCGGCACTTTCACGGTTGCCGAAGCCAAGGATGCGCTGGCGCGGGCCGGGATCGCGGTGCGCCGCGACCACGATGTCGCAGGGGAAGGGAACTAGGCGATGGCGGACAGGCAGGATACGCCTTTCAGTCTCGGCGATCTGGAGGCGATCGTGGCGCGGCGCGCGACCGAGAGCCCGGACGTCTCCTACACGGCGAAGCTGCTCGCGGCGGGCGTGGGGCGCTCGGCGAAGAAATTCGGCGAGGAAGCGGTGGAGGCGGTGATCGCCGCCGTCGAGAACGACCGCGCCGGCCTCGTTTCGGAGAGCGCGGACGTGCTCTATCACCTTCTCGTCGTTCTTCGCGCGCGCGATATTGCATTGCAGGATGTGCTGAACGAGTTAAAACGGCGGACAGTGCAGTCGGGTCTTGAGGAAAAGGCGGCCAGAGGGGCGCAGGCCTCCGGGCCGTGAGTCTTCAGGGGCCTGAGACCTGACCCCGACGGGGGAGCGAGACCGATGAACAAGCGCGAAACCGGTGAGGGCATGGCGGCGGAGGGCGGTATCGTGCCGCTGAACGGCGAGTTGTCGCCCTATCGCGTGTTCACCCGCGCCGAATGGGCGAGCCTGCGCGCCGACACCCCGATGACGCTGACCATCGACGAGCTTGTGCGCCTGCAATCGTTGAACGACCGGCTGTCCTTGTCCGAGGTGGCGGAAATCTACCTGCCGCTCTCGCGCCTGCTGTCGCTCTATGTGGCGGCGATGCAGGGGCTTTTCCGCGCCACCGAGCGCTTCCTCGCCGTCGAGGACGGCAAGGTGCCCTACATCATCGGCATCGCGGGGTCGGTGGCGGCGGGCAAGTCCACCACGGCGCGCGTGCTGGAGGCGCTGCTCGGGCGCTGGCCCAACACGCCCAAGGTCCAGCTCATCACGACGGACGGCTTCCTGTTCCCCAACGCGGAGCTGAACCGCCTCGGCATCATGAGCCGCAAGGGCTTTCCCGAAAGCTACGACACGCAGGCGCTGCTGCGTTTCCTGTCCGCGATCAAGGCGGGGGCGCGCAACGTGCGCGCGCCGGTCTACTCGCACCTGATTTATGATGTGGTGCCGGGCGAGGAAGTCGTCGTCGACCGGCCGGACATTCTCATCGTCGAGGGGCTCAACGTGCTCCAGACGGCGCGCCCGCCGCGCGACGGACGGGCCGTGCCCTTCGTGTCCGATTTCTTCGACTTCTCGATCTATGTCGATGCCGACGAGGAACAACTGCATGAATGGTACGTGAGCCGCTTCATGCACCTGCGCGAAACGGCGTTCCGCGATCCGCAATCCTATTTCCGCCGTTATGCCGAGGTGCCGGAGGAAGAGGCGCGGCGCAAGGCGGAGGAGCTGTGGGCCGGCACGAACCTCATCAACCTGCGCGACAACATCCTGCCCACGCGCCAGCGCGCCAGCCTCATCCTGCGCAAGGGCGACAGCCATCGCATAGAGGAAGTGGCGCTGCGGCGGTTGTGAGGGCGGGCGGGCTTGAGGAAAGCCCGCATGGTCGAGAGTCGCGGCCGCCGGCGTCAGATATGGTAGACGAAGGACTCCATCTCGTCCTTGGGCAGGTCGCGCATTTCGGCCAGGTTGCGCCGGTCGAGCACGCGGGCGATCGATTCGCGCACTTCCAGCATCATCAGCCGCACGGCGCACATCTGCTCGTCGGGACAATCCTCGCAGGGGCGGTAGGCCGTCTTGCTGGCGCAAGGCAGCGGCGCGAGCGGGCCGTCGAGCACGCGCACGATGTCGCCGACGATGATCGTCTCCGGCGGGCGGGCCAGCATGTAGCCGCCGCCCTTGCCCTTCTTGCTGTGCAGAAAGCCGGCGTTGCGCAGCTCGCCCAGAATGGCGTCCAGAAACTTCTTGGGGATGTTGTTGCTCTCGGCGATATCCGCCACGAGCGCGGATGTGCCGGGTTCGAGCCTCGCGAGGTGAACCACGGCCTTGAGCCCATATTTCCCCTTCTTCGTCAGCATGTCGGTCTGTCTCTTGCTCTCACGTTGGCCGCGCCGAAAAATGCTCGCGCGATGTAAACCTGAACAGTGCGGCCCATCCGCACGGCCTTCCACCGCAGATGTCATCCGGGGCGCGGGCTTTTCGCCGAATCGCTTGTCCCGCCCTATCTCTTTGTCAAAGCACGCGCTTTCCCAAGAAATAACATCTGCCTGCGGGGATTATGCTCTGGAATCGGTTTAAAAAACAACCATCTATATTTCTTCGCTATAGTCTACAAAATATACTGCCTGACGAGCGTCATACAAGGTTGCCGCCGGAAACGGCCGGAACGCCGATCGCCTGCCAGATGCGGACCGCTTCCACATGCGGGCGGACATCGTGGGCGCGCAGGATATCCGCGCCCAGCGCCAACGCGGCGAGATGCGCCGCCAGCGTGCCGTGCAGCCGCTCCGCCGGCGGGCGGCCGATGAGATTGCCGATGAAGGATTTTCGCGATGCGCCCGCCAGCACCGCGAAGCCGGTCGCCCGTATCCTGCCGATGCCGCGCAGCGCGTCGAGGTTTTGTGCGGGCGTCTTGCCGAAGCCGATGCCCGGATCGAGCACGATTGCGTCGTCGGCGATGCCCGCCTTGCGCGCCAGCGCGACGGAGCGCTCAAAAAAGCGCAGCATGTCGTCCACGATATCGATCGCGGCGTCGGGCTGCTCGCGGTTGTGCATGACGATCACCGGCGCGCCGAAGGCGGCTGCGACCGCCGCCATGTCCGGGTCGCGCTGGAGGCCCCAGATGTCGTTGACGATCTGCGCGCCGGCGGCCAGCGCCGCGCGGGCGGTGGCCGCCTTGTACGTGTCGATGGAGACCGGCACGTCGCGGGCGCGCGTGAGCGGCGCGATGGCGGCGATGACGGGCAGCACGCGCGCCTGCTCCTCCTCGGCTGAAAGCGGCATGTGGCCGGGGCGCGTCGATTCGCCGCCGACATCGACGATATCCGCCCCTTCGTCGAGCATCGTTTGCGTTTGCGCCAGCGCGGCGTCGGGCGCATCGAAACGGCCGCCGTCCGAAAACGAATCGGGCGTGACGTTGAGAATGCCCATGATGAGCGGCTTGCGGGTCGCAAGCCGGTCCGCAAGCGTGCGGGATGCCGTCATCATGGGAGATCGCCTGCTTCGCGCCCGTCGATCCAGGTGGCGATGACGGCGAGAGCCGCGTCGAGCAGCACGAGATCGGCGCGCATGCCTGGCGCGATGCGGCCGCGTTCGCGCTCCAGCCCGAGAAAGGCCGCCGGATAATGTGAGGCCATGCGCAGGGCATCGTCCAGCGAAACGCCGAGACGCCCTGTCGCATGGCGCACGGCACTCGCCATGTCGAGATCGGAGCCGGCGAGCGTGCCGTCGGCGGCCGTCAGCCGCCCGCCCGCGCGGGTGATGGCGCGGCCGGCGAGGGTGAAGGTATCCTCGGCGCTGCCGACCGTCGGCATGGCGTCGGTCACGAGCATCATGCGCGCGGGTCCGTGGGCGCGGATGGCGGCGGCGAGCGAAACCGGCGAGACGTGATGCAGATCGGCGATGATGCCGCAGTAGCTCTCGGGATCGGTGAGCGCCGCGCCCACGGGGCCGGGCGCGCGCCCGGCGAGCGGCGGCATGGCGTTGAAGAGATGGGTGAAGCCCGTCAGTCCCGCCGCCCGCGCCCGCGCCACCGTGTCGGCGTCGGCATCCGTATGGCCGGCCGACAGCACCGCGCCCGCCTTCGCCAGCCGCTCCACCGCGTCGGGGCCCACGCATTCGGGCGCCAGCGTGAGCAGGGTGGCGAAGCCGGGCGGCAGGCTTGCGGCGAAATCGCCGATCAGCTCGATGTCGTCGTCACGGATCGGGCGGATCAGCGCCGGATCGTGGATGCCCTTGCGCGCGACATTGAGGAACGGGCCTTCGAGATGCACGCCCAGCAGGCCGGGCACGCCGCGCGCCACCGCCTCGCGCACGGCGGCGAGCGCCTCCCGCATGCGGGCGGGCGTATCGGTGATGAAGGTCGGCAGGAAGCCGGTGGTGCCGAAACGCCGGTGCGCCGCGCCGATGGCGGCGATGCCGTCCCATGTCCGCGTGTCGTTGAACAGCACGCCGCCGCCGCCGTTGACCTGCACGTCGACGAAGCCCGGCGCCAGCAGGCCGGCGACGCGCCGGCGCGGGATGCTCTCGCCGAGGTCCGCATCGGCCACGATCGCCGCGATGCGCGCGCCGTCGATAACGAGGGCGTGATCGCTCAGCCAGACGCGATTGTCCCGGAAAATGCGCGCGCCGGTGAGCGCATAAGGGCCGGGCGCTTTCGTCACGACGCGTTCTCCCGCGCCGGGCGGTCCTGCCGCGCCAGCATGAGCGCGCCGGTGAGGGCATCGGCGTCCGGGGGCGCGAAATGGCGGCGCACGTCCTGCTCCAGCCACGGCAGCACCGTTTCCGTCAGGCCGCCGATGAGGTGCACGCGCGGCGCGCCGAGTGCGACGAGGCGCAGGGTAAGGCGGCCGATGGCCTGCGCGGCTTCCGCCACGACGGTGCGCGCCATCGCGTCGCCCTGCGCCGCATGGGCGTAGACGAGCGGCGCGAAGCGGGCATAGTCGGCGGGCGTGGCGCCGTCGCCCCAGTCGATGATCGCTTCCGGCGTCGGGCCGATGGCGGCGAGGATGGCCTCCGACAACGTGCCGGCCGGTGCGAGCCCGTCGCAGACGTGCAGCGTGCGCCGGATGGCCTCGCGGCCGGCGACCGCGCCGCTGCCGTCATCCGACAGCGGAAAGCCCCAGCCGCCGATGCTGATGACGCGCCTCGCGCCGTTCTCGCGCTTCTCCATGTAGCCGCAGACGCCGGTGCCGACGATGAGGATCGCGCCCCTGTCGTCGTCCGTCGCCGCGCCGGCGGTCGCGCCGAGCCAGGCGGCGCGCGCATCGGTATCGAGCACGATGGCGGCGAAGGGAAAGGGCTGGCGCAACAGCCGCTCGCGGCCCGACGCCTGTCCCGCGCCCGCGAGGCCGAAACCGGCGCGGGTGCGCCGCCAGGCGGTGGCGTCGAGCCCCGCTTGCGCGAGCGCGGCGGCCGAGGCGGCGAGGATGGCGTCGCGCACGCTCTCCGGCGGCAGGCGGACATTGGCCGGGCCGCCCAGCCCCTCGCCGAGCGTGCGGCCCTGCGCGTCGCTCAGGCGCACGCGGCAGCGCGTGCCGCCGCCGTCAATGCCCAGAAACAGAGGTGATTCCATCGCCCGGCCGCACCGATTCCCGTTTTTCTATCGGTTATCGATAGCCCATCCGGGCGCGCGATGGAATCGGGCGATTGGCTTTTCAGTCCGGAATCAGACGAGGTTGGGCTCCACGGAGGGCGCGCGCTCCAGCCATGCCGGCACGGGCAGGTCGCGGGCGCGCAAAAATTCCGGGTTGAACAGCTTCGACTGGTAGCGGTTGCCGTAGTCGGCGAGAATGGTGACGATGGTGTGGCCGGGGCCGAGGTCCTTCGCCAGCCGGATCGCGCCGGCGATGTTGATGGCGGAGGAACCGCCCAGAATCAGCCCCTCGTTCTGCACCAGATCGAAGACATAGGGCAGGGCCTCCGCGTCCGAAATCTGATAGGCGAGGTCGATCGGCGCATCCTCCAGGTTCTTCGTGATGCGCCCCTGTCCGATGCCTTCCGTGATGGAGGAACCCGCCGATTTCAGCTCGCCCGTCGTGTAATAGCTGTAGAGCGCCGCGCCGAGCGGGTCGGCGATCGCGATCTTCACGCCGTTGTTGCGCTCCTTCAGCGCGATGCCGACGCCCGCGAGCGTGCCGCCGGAGCCCACCGAGGCGACGAAGCCGTCGATCCCGCCGTCGAGCTGCGCCCAGATTTCCGGGCCGGTGCCCTCGATGTGCGCCTGCCGGTTGGCGACGTTATCGAACTGGTTCGCCCACACCGCTCCCTTGGGATCGGCGGCGGCGAGCGCCTCCGCCGTGCGGCCGGAAACCTTCACATAATTGTTGGGGTTGGCGTAGGGCACCGCCGGCACTTCCAGCAGCTCCGCCCCCAGCAGGCGCAGCGCGTCCTTCTTTTCCTGCGACTGCGTTTCGGGAATTACGATGACGGTGCGGTAGCCCAGCGCGTTGCCGATCACCGCAAGGCCGATGCCGGTGTTGCCCGCAGTGCCTTCCACGATGGTGCCGCCCGGCTGGAGCGCGCCGCGCGCCTCGGCGTCCCGGATGATGTAGAGGGCGGCGCGGTCCTTCACCGATTGTCCGGGGTTGAGGAACTCCGCCTTGCCGTAGATCTCGCAGCCCGTCAGTTCGGACGCCTTGTTGAGCCGGATCAGCGGCGTGTTGCCGACGGCCTCGACGACGCTGCGGGCAACCCTTGCCGCGCTGCCGACTCCTGCTGCGTTGCTCACCCCTGCCGCATTGCTCATGGGAGACTCACCTTCTTCCACCTGAATTTTACACAGGCTAAAAGACATCGGCAGTTTTGTCCATTTGCCTTGTAGAATGAATTCTGGCCCCATAGGTTCACGTGGAATGAAACGGGATAGCGTGTTGGGCAGGAGAAGCCGACATGAGGAGAAGCTGACATGAGTGTGACGAAGCCGGATGATGTGGTCGATCTCGCGATCGACGAGGTGAAGCGCGGCCTTGCCGACGGCTCGATATTGCTGGTGGACGTGCGCGAGAGCGAGGAATACGCGGCCGGCCATATCCCGGCGTCGGTTTCCGTGCCGCTGTCGACGTTCGATCCCGCCGCGCTGCCGGAAGCGAACGGTCGCCGGATCGTGTTTTCGTGCAACTCCGGCGGGCGCACGCTGCGCGCCCTCGCCGCCACGCGCGCGGCGGGCCTCGATCTGCGCGAGCATTACAAGGGCAGCTTCAAGGATTGGGTCGCCCACGGCGAGCCCGTGACGACGGGCGAGGAGCCGTGAAACGCCTCGTCAGTCCATCACGGCGGCCTTGAGGATGCAGACCATGAGCGCGCGCCCCGGCGTGTTGCCGGTGCAGCGCACGATGTGGGGCCGGTCGCAGCGGTAGCGCAGGCTCTCTCCCGCCCGCGCTTCCTGCACCGCGCCGGCGATCTCCACCTCGAACACGCCTTCCAGCACGGACAGGCTCTCCACCGAGCCGCGCTGGTGGGCGTCCGAATCGAGCGCGCTGCCCGGTTCCGCGCGCACGTCGTACCATTGCAGCCATTCCACCGTCTTGATCCAGCCGATGATGCCGAGCTGCATCCGGCCGTCGTCGGAGACAAGGATGGGCGTGTCGGGGCGCGAGATCTTCTCGATGAAGGCGTCGTCGGCCTCGCTCGTCAGCACCCGGTCGATGGAGACGTCGAGCGCCTGCGACAGCCGCCAGATGGTGGCCAGCGTCGGATTGGTCTCGTTGCGCTCGATCTGGCTGATGATCGACTTGGCCACGCCGGATTGCTCGGCAAGTTCCGACAGCGACAGGTTATACGCCTTGCGCAGGCGCTGTACCGTCTTGCCCAACTGGCCGGAGAGCACCTGCGCACCCGAATCGTCGCGAATCCGCTCGCGTCCGCTGGCATTGTCGCTCGCCATGCCCTGTCCCCGATGTTCCGCCACGCCGCTGCATTCCTTATGACGGACGTTCGTTTGATCCGCAGAACGACATGTGGTGACGCCGGGGCGGGCGTCAACAGGAAAATCATTACGGGGATACGGCGCGGGCTAAGCTTCCTCGCCCTCGAGGCGCGCGCGCGCGCGGTCGTGGCCGATGAGCGGCAGCAGGTTCGCCAGTTCCGGCCCGCGCTCGCGCCCGGTGAGCGCAAGCCTGAGCGGATGGAACAGCGCCCTGCCTTTGGCGCCGGTTTCGGCGGTGATCGCCTCGGTCCACATCTGCCATGCGAAAGGCGACCAGGTGTCCTTCGTCCACGGGCCTGGGGGCAGGTGGCGGGCGCCGGCGCCGGTGACGGCGGCATCCTCGATCGGGGGAACGAGGGGCTTGCTGATAACCTCCCACCAGCCGAGCGCATCCGACAGCCGCAGGATGTTGCCGCGCACGGCGAGCCAGAAATCTTCCCCGCCGCCGATCTGCAACGAGGCCAGCCGCTCGCGCACGGCCTCGAACGGCAATTCGAGCAGCAGCCGCGTGTTGAGATGCGCCAGTTCGTTCTCGTCGAAACGCGCGGGCGCATGGGAAAGCTGGCCGATGTCGATGATCTGCGCCAGTTCCTCCAGCGAACCGACCGGCCGCACGGCCTCCGACGAGCCGACGAGCACGGCCAGCGAGGCGACCGCCAGCGGCTCCATGCCCGCCTTGCGCAGATGGCGCAGGGAAAGGTGGCCGAGCCGTTTCGACAGCCCTTCGCCGCTCGCCGTGGTCAGCAGGTTGTGGTGGCCGAAGACCGGCAGGCGCCCGTCCAGCGCCTCGAAGAGCTGGATCTGCACGGCGGTGTTGGTGATATGGTCCTCGCCGCGGATGACATGCGTGATGCCCATGTCGATATCGTCGACGACGGAGGGCAGCGTGTAGAGATAGGTGCCGTCCTCGCGCCGCAGGATCGGGTCCGACAGCGAGGCGCAGTCCACGCGGCAGTCGCCGCGCCCGAGATCGTCCCATTCGACCGTCTTGTGATCCAGCAGGAAACGCCAGTGCGGGCGGCGGCCTTCCGCCTCCAGCGCCGTGCGTTCCGCCCCGGTGAGCTTCAGCGCCGCGCGGTCGTAGGTCGGGGGCAGTCCGCGCGCGAGCTGGAGCTTGCGGCGGCGCTCGAGTTCCTCCGCCGTCTCGTAGCAGGGATAGAGCCGCCCTTCGCCGACGAGCCGCTTGACGGCGGCGTCGTAGAGAGCGAAGCGCTCCGACTGGCGAAAGAACGCGTCCGGCAGGATGCCGAGCCAGGTCAGATCCTCCACCAGCGCCTGCGCGTATTCATCCGTCGAGCGCAGGCCGTCGGTGTCGTCGAGCCGCAGGATGAAGCGGCCATGGTGGCGCAGCCGGAAAAGCCAGTTGAGCAGCGCGGGCCGCGCATTGCCGATGTGCAGGAAGCCGGTGGGCGAGGGGGCGAAGCGAACGACAGGCCCGGTCATGACGGCGGGAAGGTGGATATCGGTCATCGGGCGGCCGTGTTTCTCGAAGCTGCGGTCATGAAGCGGGCCTTGCCGGAAACGGATCCCGGAAGCCGTTGGTGATGGGATAGCGCCGGTCGCGGCCGAAGTTGCGATGCGTCACCTTGACGCCCGGCGCCGACTGGCGGCGCTTGTATTCGGCGATGTAGAGCAGCCGCTCGACCTTGCGCACCGTTTCCACGTCGTGGCCGGCCGCGACGATCGCCTCGACCGGCAGTTCCGCGTCCACGAGCCCGCGCAGGATGTCGTCCAGCACGTCGTAGGGCGGCAGCGAATCCTGATCGGTCTGGTTCTCGCGCAGTTCGGCGGTCGGCACCTTGGTGATGATGCGCTCGGGGATCACCTCGCCGTCGGGGCCGAGCGCGCCTTCGGGCTTCCGGCGGTTGCGCAGCGCGGCGAGGCGGAACACCTGGGTCTTATAGAGATCCTTCAGCGGGTTGAAGCCGCCGTTCATGTCGCCGTAGAGCGTGGCGTAGCCCACCGCCATTTCGGACTTGTTGCCGGTGGTGAGCAGCATGGCGCCGAACTTGTTCGACAGCGCCATCAGGATGGTGCCGCGCGCCCGGCTTTGCAGGTTCTCTTCCGTCACGTCGCGCTGCGTGGCGGCGAAAAGCGGCGCGAGCGCCGCCTCCAGCCCCTCCACCGCCGGGGCGATGGGCAGCACGTCGTAGCGGATGCCGAGCCGGTGCGCGCAAAGGGCTGCATCCTCAAGGCTCTCGCCGGCGGTGAAGCGGTAGGGCAGCATCACCGCATGCACGCGCTCGCGCCCCAGAGCATCCACGGCGATCGCCGCCGCCAGCGCGGAATCGATGCCGCCGGAAAGGCCGAGCACCACGCCGGGAAAACGGTTTTTCGTTACATAGTCGCGCACGCCCAGCACGCAGGCGGCATAATCGGCCGAATCGCCCTGCGGATTCGCCGCCGGCGGCAGGGGCGCCAGCGTCCAGCCCCGCCCGGCGCGGCGCGCCTCGATCACCGCGAGCGCCTCGGCGAAGGCGGGCAGGCGCGCGGCGAGCGCGCCGTCGCCGTCGAGCGCGAAAGACGCGCCGTCGAACACGATCTCGTCCTGTCCGCCCACCTGGTTGAGATAGACGAGCGGCAGGCCGCTTTCCGCCACCCGCGCGCGCGCGATGGAAAGGCGCTCCGCCTCCACCTCCTGCCGGTAGGGGGAGCCGTTGGGCACCAGCAGCAGCGCCGCGCCCGCCGCCGCGAGAGCGGCCACCGGCGCGGGCGTCCAGATATCCTCGCAGACCGGCACGCCCACCGGCACGCCCCGCACCGTGAGCGGCAGCGGCGGGGGACCGGCGTCGAACACGCGCTTTTCGTCGAACACGCCGTAATTCGGCAGGTCCACCTTCAGGCGTCTGTCGGCGACGCGACCGCCGTCGAGCAGCGCGACGGCGTTGTAGATGCGGCCGTCTTCCGCCCACGGCAGCCCGATGAGAATCGCAGGTCCGCCATCGGCGGTGTCGCGCGCCAGATCGTCGCAGGCGGCACGCGCGGCCGCGGTGAAGGCGGGCTTCAGCACGAGATCCTCCGGCGAATAGCCGGTCAGGAACAGCTCGGGAAACAGGACGACGTCCGCGCCCGCCACGGCGGCCTGCGCGCGGGCCGCGCGCGCGCGCGCCAGATTGCCGGCGATGTCGCCGACAAGCGGATTTTGTTGCGCAAGCGCAATGCGCAGGGAGGAGCGGACATCTGTCATGATGCTGGTTTAGACTATATGTGCCCAAAGGAAAAGGAGGATTCCCGCCGGCGCGCGCGATCCTTCGCGCAATGGCGCGCAACCCCGCCGGCCGGGAGCGAGGAGGGAGCGCGACGGACGCTCGCCTGATTCGGCATGGCGTTCTATCCATTTGTGAACGCATCAAATTCGATCAAAAAGTGCACGCGCTTTTCGGTCTGATGCTATAGAATATGGAATTTAGAGCGGGATGGCGATTCAACCCGATCGTATCCTGCTCGAAGGTCTCAACGAGGAGCCTGGAATGACTGTCAAGACGTTGAACGATCTCGGGCAGAACGTCCGTACGAAGTCGATCGAGCTGCTGAACGAGCATCTGGCCCAGTTTGTCGATCTCGGCGCGCAGATCAAGCATGCGCACTGGAATGTCAAGGGGCCGCACTTCATCGCGCTGCACGAGCTGTTCGACAAGCTCTATGCCAACGTGGTGGAATATACGGACACGATTGCCGAACGGCTGACCGCGCTTGGCGGCATCGCCCACGGCACCGTGCAGGTCGCCGCCGAGATCAGCAAGCTCAAGGCCTATCCCTTGCAGATCACGGACGGGCTGGAGCATGTCGAATACCTGTCGCGCTCCTTCGCCGAAGTCGCCAAGGCCACCCGCGAGGCGATCCGCACCACGGCCGAAGCCGGTGACGACGCGACCTCGGACGTGTTCACGGAAGTGACGCGCGCGCTCGACAAGGACCTGTGGTTCCTCGAAGCCCACATTCAGGAAACCAACAAGTAATCCCGCTCCTGAAAGGCGCGGCCATCGGCCGCGCCGCTACCGTCAGGCGTGCCGCTACCACCATGCATGGAAGTGGTGCACGGGGCCGTGCCCCTTGCCGATCGTCAGCCGGTCGGCGGCGGCGATGGCGCGGCTGACGTAATCCTTGGCCGCGACCACGGCTTCCTCCAGCGCCAGCCCCTTCGCCAGCCCCGCCGCGACGGCGGAAGACAGCGTGCAGCCGGTGCCGTGCGTGTTCCGCGTGGCGACGCGCGGCGCGGGCAGGCGGATGACGTCCTTGCCCTCGATCAGCAGGTCGACGCTTTCCTCGCCGCGCGCGTGCCCGCCCTTGATCAGCACGGCGCGCGGCCCGAGTTGCAGCAGGGCGCGCGCCTGCGCCAGCATGTCCGCCTCGTTTTCCGCCGGGTCGGTGTCGAGCAGCACGGCGGCCTCCGGCAGGTTCGGCGTGATCAGCAAGGCTTGCGGGATCAGCCGTTCCCGCAGCGTCGACACCGCCTCCTGCGCCAGAAGCCGGTCGCCGCTTGCCGCCACCATGACGGGATCGAGCACGATGGCCTGTTGCCGCCAGCGTCGCAGACCGTCCGCGACGGCGGCGATGGTTTCCGGCCGCGACAGCATGCCGATCTTGACCGCGCCGACAGGCAGGTCGGAAAAGACGGCGTCGATCTGCGCCGTGACGAAATCCGGCGGCACATCATGGATGCCGGTGACGCCCAGCGTGTTCTGCGCCGTGAGCGCGGCGATGACGCTGGCGCCATAGACACCGAGCGCCGAAAAGGTTTTCAGGTCGGCCTGGATGCCCGCCCCGCCGCCGGAATCGGAGCCGGCGATCGTCACGGCGATGGGCGTGGTGCCTGCGATAGTGCTCATGGCCTGTCTTCCGGCGTGAGGTCGCCCTGATGCCCGAGCGCGGCGAGGCTGTGGTCGACGATGGCGCGCAGCCGCCGCGCCGCTTCCGCCACGTCGTCCGCCATGAAGATCGCCGAGATTACCGACACGCCCTCTGCGCCCGCGGCGATGACGGCGGCGGCATTGGTCTCGTCGATGCCGGAAATGGCCGCGATCGGCAGATGCGCGGCATGCCCGCGCGCCGCCGCCGCGACGGCGGCAAGCCCGTCGAGGCCGATGGGGGGCTTCGCGTCCGTCTTGCTGGATGTCGCGAACACACCGCCGATGCAGCCGTAGTCGATGGGCTCGCGCGCGGCCGCCGCCGCTTCCTCGACATTGTTGAGCGTCAGGCCGACGATGGCCTCCCCGCCCAGCAGGCGGCGCGCGTCGGCTGGCGTCATGTCGTCCTGCCCCACGTGCACGCCGTCCGCGCCGGCCGCCAGCGCCACATCGATGCGGTCGTTGATCAGCAGCGGCACGCCCCGGCCGGCGACGGCCTCGCGGATGGCGCGGGCGTTGGCGACGAGCCGGCGCGTGTCGGCGTATTTGTCACGGTATTGCAGCAGCGTCACGCCGCCGTCGATCGCCGCCAGCGCCAGATCGGGCAGCGGCCGCCCGCGCGCGCGCTCGGGGTCGAGAATGGCGTAAAGGCGCAGGTCGACCGGGCGAGGGGGGAAGCCCGTTTCCTGTATTGTCGTTGAGGGCGGCATGATGCTGGCTCGCGTCGCGGGTTGCGATCAGGCCGGAACGGAAGGCCGCCCGCGCAAAACCGCCTGCGGGCGCATCTCGCTTCCCTCCGCCGGCATGATCCGGTTCAGGTTCGATGGGTTGGCGGGCGCCTCTCAGCCCCGCACCGGAAACAGGCGCGGGACACCCCAAGCGGATAAGCCATTGTGACAGGAAACCCGGCGGAAGCAAGCGCGGGCGAAGCGTCCCGCCCGCTCAGACCGTGCGCAGCGCCTCGATTTCCAGCGGCCCCTCGGCGTCGAGGTAATGTTCGAGCCAGTGGATGTCGTAAAGACCGTTCTGGACGTCCTGGTTGCGCACCAGCGCCCGGAACAGCGGCAGCGTGGTTTCGACGCCGTCCACCACGAACTCGTCCAGCGCGCGCCGCAGGCGCATCAGGCATTCGGTGCGCGTGCGGCCGTGCACGATGAGCTTGCCGACGAGCGAATCGTAATTCGCCGGGATGCGGTAGCCCTGATAAACCGCCGAATCGACGCGCACGCCGAGCCCGCCGGGCGGATGGTAATAGGTGATGGTGCCGGGCGAGGGGCGGAAGTTGGACGGATGCTCGGCGTTGATGCGGCACTCGATGGCATGGCCGTGCAGCACGATGTCCTCCTGCCGGATGGACAGCGGCGCGCCGGCGGCGACGCGGATCTGCTCGTTGACGAGGTCGATGCCGGAAATCATCTCCGTGATCGGATGCTCCACCTGAATGCGGGTGTTCATCTCGATGAAGTAGAATTCGCCGTTCTCGTACAGGAATTCCACCGTGCCGGCGCCGAGATATTGCAGCTCCCGCATCGCGCGGGAAACCACCTCGCCGATGCGCTCGCGCTCCGACAGGTTGAGGGCGGGCGAGGGCGCTTCCTCCCACACCTTCTGATGGCGGCGCTGGAGCGAGCAATCGCGCTCGCCCAGGTGAATCGCGCCGCCGCGTCCGTCGCCCATCACCTGAATCTCGATGTGGCGCGGCTTCTCCAGATATTTCTCCAGATAGACGGAATCGTCGCCGAAGGCGGCCTTCGCCTCCATGCGCGCGGTGGCGAGCGCATCGGAGAGGCTCGCGGCGTCGCGCGCCACCTTCATGCCGCGCCCGCCGCCGCCCGCCGCCGCCTTGACGAGCACGGGAAAACCGATGTCGGCCGCGACGCGCTGCGCCTCGTCATCGTCCGTGATGCCGCCTTCGGAGCCGGGCACGCAGGGAATGCCGAGCGCGCGCGCGGTGCGCTTGGCCTCGATCTTGTCGCCCATCAGGCGGATATGATCGGCCTTGGGGCCGACGAAGGCGATGCCATGCTCGGCCAGCACATCGGCGAAATGCGCGTTTTCCGACAAGAAGCCGTAGCCGGGGTGCACCGCGTCCGCGCCGGTGATCTCGCAGGCCGCGATGAGCGCCGGGATGTTGAGGTAGCTGTCGCGCGCGGGAGGCGGGCCGATGCACACGCTCTCGTCCGCGAGGCGCACGTGCATGGCGTTGGCGTCGGCGGTGGAATGGACGGCGACGGTGGCGATGCCCAGTTCCTTGCAGGCCCGCAGGATGCGCAGCGCGATTTCGCCCCGGTTCGCGATCAGGATCTTGTCGAACATCGATTACTCGATCACCAGCAGCGGCTCGCCGTACTCGACCGGCTGCCCGTCCTCCACGAGCACGGCGGTGACGGTGCCCGAGCGCGGGGCCACGATGTCGTTGAAGGTCTTCATGGCCTCGACCAGCAGCAGCTTGTCGCCCGCCTGCACTTTCGATCCCACCTCGATGAAGGGCTTCGCATCCGGCGAGGGGCGGCGGTAGGCTGTGCCCACCATCGGCGACAGCACGGTGCCGGGGTTGTCGGCGAGCGCCGCCGCCGCGGGCGCGGCCGGCGCGATCGCAGCAGCCCCCGGCAACGTCGCCGCCACCGGCGCGGCCTGCGGCAGAACGACATTGGCCGTGACGGCGCGCGCGACGCGGATGCGCAGGTCGCCCTTGGCAACCTCGATTTCCGTCAGGTCGGTTTCCGAGATGAGCTTCGCAAGCTCCCTGACGAGTTCAGGATCGATAGGGCTGATTTTTGCCATGCTTTCTTCTGTCAATGGTTTCCAACGCCTTCAACGGCCGCCGTGCGCGCCCGCAGCAGCGGCACGATGGCTTCCAGCGCCAGCTCGTAGCCGGCCGCGCCGAAGCCCGCGATCACGCCGTGCGCCACTGCTGCAATCACGGAATGATGGCGAAATTGCTCCCGCGCGTGCACATTCGATAAATGCACCTCGATTGCAAGCGCCCGCGAGCCCGAAATCGCATCCCGCAGCGCGATGGAGGTGTGCGTGTAGGCGCCGGCGTTGAGGATCACGCCCGCTCCCGCAAGCCCCGCGTTCTGCACGAGGGTGACGAGCTCGCCCTCGCTGTTGGTCTGCGCGAAGGCAAGCGAGATCGCCCCGCCGCCGGCGGCCGCCAGAACCTCTGCCCTGGCCCGCAGGCGCGTCTCGATATCGGCGAGCGAGAGACGGCCGTAAACTTCCGGCTCGCGCTGTCCGAGCAGGTTGAGGTTGGGACCGTTGAGAACGTGGATTGCGACCATTCGGCGGTTGCTCAGCTTATCGCGGTCCGCCGTCGTCCGAACGCCGGAAGGCGTGTGCGAAGGCGCGCCCGCATCGTCGACGCAAAGCGATTCCACCTCTTAGACCGGCGCGGCCGACAGGGAAAGGGATATGGTTCCGCTTTTCTGCGTATAACCTCTGTTTTCGATGTTTTTCCGCCGTGGATCAGCAAGTGACCTTGCCGCACTGGCGCACCGAAGCCACGATCGTCTGCAATGTCTCCAGCCCGACCGCGCCGGGGATCACGCTGTCGCCGGCGATGAAGCTCGGCGTGCCCGTGAGCGAAAGCCGCTCGCCTGCCTGCATGTTGCGCGCCAGCTTCTGACGCACGGCTTCCGATTCGATGTCCCGCGCGAGCCGCTTCATGTCCGCGCCGGCCGCCTTCGCGACTTCGAGCGCGCGCTCCTTGCCCACCACGCCCTTCGACAGAAGAAGATCGGAATGGAAACGGTAATACTTGTCGCCGGACAACTGATTGCCCGCCGCGATGCTCACCAGCGCCGCGTCGGCTGATTCGGAGCGCAGGATGGGGAAATCGTGCAGCACGAAGCGGATGCGCGGGTCCGCCTTGACCAGCGCCTCGATGTCGCCGAGCGCTTTCTTGCAGAAGCCGCAGTTGTAGTCGAAAAACTCGACGAGCGTGATGTCGCCCTCCGGGTTGCCGAGCACGATGCCGTCCCGCGCGGCGGCGTCCGCCGTCACGTCGCGCACCGCCTCCGCGACGACGGCGCGCTGTTCCTTCTCCTGATGCGCCTCGAGCGCCGCCAATGCGTCCTTCAGCACCTGCGGGTTGTTCACCAGATAGTCGCGGATCACGCTCTCGATCTGCGCCCGCTGCTCCTGCGGCATCTCCGCGGCGGGGGCGGAGGCCGCGAACGAGGCGACGCAGGCGGCGGCGAGGAGAGAACGGCAAAGCCGGCGTAAGGCGCGCATGAACATATCCCGCGAAAGGCGCCGCAAGGCGCGATAGACCGAATTCGTCCCGGAGGCGGGGAACGGAAGGCTCCCGCGCCTGGACAGGGTATCTATGTGGCCTTTGACGCGGCCGGGGTCAATCACACAAGTTGGTGACGGCTCAGGCCGCCCCGGTCGGCGGCTCCACCGGCAGCCCGTTATCGATGGCGTGCTGGCGCAGGTTCTTCTGCGGCCGCGCGCCGATGTGCTGGATGACATGGGAAGCCGCGAGCCCGCCGTGGTGGGCGGCCGTGCGCAGGTCGAGCCCGTGCGAGAGGCCGAACAGGAAGCCGGCCGCGAACAGGTCTCCCGCGCCCGTCGAATCGGTGACTTCCGCCACCGGAAACGCCGGCACCGCGATCGTCTCGTCGCGCGTCACGACCAGCGCGCCCTTCTCCGATCGGGTCACGACGCCGAGCAGGTCTTCCTCGCGCAGCGCCTCCACGGCGGCGTCGAAGTCGGAGGTCTCGTAGAGGCTCTTGAGCTCCGTCTCGTTGGCGAACACGATATCCACCGCCTGCGTGCGCAGGAGGTTGAGGAATTCGCCGCGGAAGCGCTCGACGCAAAAGGCGTCCGAGAGCGTGAGCGCCACGTCGCGCCCCGCGTTGTGCGCGATGGCGGAGGCCGCGACGAACGCCTCCTTCGCCTCTTCCGGGTCCCACAGATAGCCTTCGAGATAGGTGATCGCGGCGGCTTCCACCGTCTCGCGGTGAATGTCGGCGACGGTCAGGTGGCGGCTTGCGCCCAGATACGTGCTCATGGTGCGCTCGCCGTCCGGCGTCACCACGATCAGGCACACCGCGGTCGCCGGGCCGTCGGCGGCCGGCGCGGTGGGAAAGGCCACCGACAGCGAGCGGATGTCGTGACCGAAGCGCCTGCCCGCCTCGTCGTCCTTCACCTTGCCGATGAAGGCGGGTTTCGCGCCGAGCGAGGCGAGGCCGGCGACAGTATTGGCGGCGCTGCCGCCGGAAACCCAGGTGACAGGACCGAGCGCGGCGAAAAGCGCGTCGGCGCGCGCTGCGTCGATGAGCTGCATGGAGCCCTTCACGAGATTGTGCGCAACGAGGAAATCGTCTTCCGCGCGGGCGATGACATCGACGATGGCGTTGCCGATACCGAGCACATCATATTGAGCAGTCATGTCCTGTCCTGGGCTTGAGCCGCGCCCCGGCCGTGACCGGCCAGGCGCCGCTTGCGGGTAGAGCCTCGCGGGCCGGAAAGTCAACCGCTCTTGCGCCATCGATGCGAAAACAGGGCCGCTATCGTAACTTTGATTGGACAGGCGGGACCTGAACCGCGACAATTCCGGCGCTGGAACGGGCGGCGCCCGGGACGCGGAACATGAGCTAATATTAACTTGCGCGACCGTCCTGTTGCATTGCACAATCGTTCCAAAGTGCATTGTTGATAGATAACCTGGACTGAAGGGCATTTTGCCGGCTGCGGTTCCGGTGGCTGTGCGGGGATGACGCATGCGTAGGTTGCTGGCGGTCGGAGTGCTCGTCGTCGTCCTGGCGGTTGCCTGGGCGGTCGTCTACCAACGCCGTGGCGGGGATCTCGCGGGCTTTCTGGCGGGGCCCGTCGCGGAGTCCCTCGCCGGTCTCGGGCTCGTGACGCAATCGTCGGCGCAGGCGGGCGCGGAGGGCAAGGCCGCGCCGGCGCCCGCCGCACCCGCGCGGAAGCTGCCGGTGGAGACGGCGCCGGTGCGGGTGGGCGAGTCGGTATCCGAGATCAACACCGTCGGCAGCCTGCAATCGGACGAGAGCGTGCAGATTTCCTCCGAAATCGCCGGGCGCGTCGCCGAGATCAGCTTTTCGGAGGGTGAGCAGGTCACGGCCGGCGATCTTCTGGTGCGGCTCGACTCGACGCTGACGGAAGCCGAGATCGCGGATGTGCGCGCCAGGCTCGATCTCGCCGAGGCCAATTATCGGCGCACCAACGTGCTCGCCCAGGGCGGCAACGCCACCCAGCGCGCCAACGACGAGGCCGCGGCGGCGCGCGCCACCGCCCGCGCGGCGCTGGCGCTCGTGGAGGCGCGCTACAACAAGCTTTTCATCCGCGCGCCGTTCTCCGGCATGCTCGGCGTGCGCAAGGTTTCCGTCGGCGCCTATCTCAATCCCGGCGCCGAAATCGTCAATCTCGAGAAGATCGACCGGCTCAAGGTCGATTTCAAGGTGCCGGAAATCCATCTCGCCAATGTCGCCGTCGGCCAGACGATCGAGCTGTCGGTCGACGCCCTGCCGGGACGTCGCTTCACGGGCGCGATCTACGCCGTCGATCCGATGGTGGATGTGAACGGGCGGGCGCTCAACATCCGCGCGCGGCTGCCGAATCCCGATCTCTTGCTGCGTCCGGGCCTGTTCGCCCGCATCGCCGTCAAGGGCGCGAGCCTCGGCGAGAGCGTCTTCATTCCCGAGGAGGCCATCGTGCCGCGCGGCGCGGATGCGATCGTCTACAGGGTTGTCGACGGCCGGGCGCGCGAGACGGTGGTGCGGCTCGGCATGCGCCGGGGCGGCGAGGTGGAGGTGGTGGACGGGCTGGACGCCGCCGCCGTCGTCGTCACCGCCGGCCAGCACCGCCTGCGCGACGGCGCGCAGGTGGAAACGGTCGTGGCGGCGGCCGGCCAGACCTGACGGAAAGGGCGCGCGATGGGATTTTCGGAGCTTTGCATCCGGCGGCCGGTGTTCGCCACCGTTCTCAGCCTGATCCTCATACTCATCGGCATCGTCTCCTACGGCCGGCTGACGGTGCGCGAGTATCCGAACATCGACGAGCCGGTCGTCTCCGTCACCGTGCGCTATCCCGGTGCCTCCGCCTCCATCATCGAAAGCCAGGTGACGCAGGTGCTGGAGGGTTCCATCGCCGGCATCGCGGGCATCGACGTGCTCGAATCGGTCAGCCGCTCCGAGTCGAGCCGCATCACCGTGCGTTTCGGCCTGAGCGTCGATTCGGACGTGGCGGCGAGCGACGTGCGCGACCGTGTGAGCCGCGTGCGCGGACGGCTGCCGGACGAGGTGGACGAGCCGGTGATCGCCAAGGTCGAGGCCGACGCCCAGCCGGTCGTCTTCATCGCCTTCATGAGCGAGCGCATGAACGCGCTCGAACTCACCGATTATATCGACCGTTACGTCGTCAACCGCTTCAAGAACCTCACCGGCGTCGCCGATGTCACCATCTTCGGCGAGCGCCGCTACGCCATGCGCGTCTGGGTGGACCGCGAGCGCCTCGCCGCCTACAACCTTACGGTGCAGGATGTGGAAGGGGCGCTGCGGGCGCAGAACGTCGAACTGCCTTCGGGCCGCATCGAGAGTTCCGGCCGCGAGTTCACCGTGCTCTCGCGCACGGGCCTGGCCACGGTGCAGGAATTCGAGAACGTGGTGGTGAAGCTTGCGGGCAACCATCAGGTGCGCCTGCGCGATGTGGCGCGGGTGGAGCTCGGGGCGGCGGACATGCGCCGCGACGGGCGCTTCAACGGCCAGACGAGCGTCACCGTGGGCATCGTCAAGCAGGCGGTGGCCAATCCGCTCGACGTATCGGCGGCGCTGCGGCGCGTGATGCCGGACATCAACGCCTCGCTTCCCGACGGCGTCACGGCGCAGATCGCCAATGACAACGCGGTGTTCATCGACCGTTCGATCAAGGCCGTCTACCATACCATCGTCGAGGCCATCGCGCTCGTGGTGCTGGTGATCCTCATCTTCCTGCGTTCGCTGCGCGCCTCCCTCATTCCCATCGTCACCATCCCGATCTCGCTGGTGACGACGTTCGCGCTGATGCTGATGCTCGGCTTCAGCGTCAACACGCTGACGCTGCTCGCCATGGTGCTCGCCATCGGGCTCGTGGTGGACGACGCCATCGTGGTGCTCGAAAACATCCATCGCCATGTCGAGGAAGGCATGAAGCCGGTCGACGCGGCGATCAGGGGCGTGCGCGAGATCGGCTTCGCCGTCATCGCCATGACGCTGACGCTCGCCGCCGTGTATGCGCCGGTGGCCTTCGCGGAGGGGCGCACGGGCCGCCTCTTTCTCGAATTCGCGCTGACGCTCGCCGGCGCGGTGATCGTCTCCGGTTTCGTGGCGCTGACGCTCACCCCGATGATGTGCGCGAAGCTGTTGCGCCACAACCCGAGCCCCGGCCGCCTCTTCCTGCTGCTGGAGCGGGCTTTCTCCGGGCTGGAGGCGGGATATCGGCGGCTGCTGTCGGGCGCGATGCGGGTGCGCTTCCTCGTGGTGGCGGTCGCGCTCGTCGTGGCCGGCCTGAGCGGCTATTACATCACGCTGCTGCGGTCCGAACTCGCACCCGTCGAGGATCGCGGCGTCGTCATGATTCGCGGCAGCGGCCCCGAGGGCGCGACGCTCGCCTACATGAGCCGCTACGTCGACATCATCGAGCGGGATCTGCGCGAGATCCCGGAAATGGATTCGGTGCTCGTCATCCTCGGCTTTCCCGAAATCACCGATTTCATGGCGATCGGGCGGCTGAAGGACTGGGACGCGCGCGGCGTCAAGCAGCAGCAGCTCGCCGCCGACATGCGCCAGCGTCTCCAGCGCATCCCCGGCATCGAGGCCTATGCGAACAATCCCGCCTCGCTCGGGCAGCGCGGCTCCTCGCGTCCGGTGGAATTCGTGGTGCAGACGTCCGGCACCTACGAGGAATTGCAGGAGCATGTCGACGCCATGCTGGCGCGGGCCCGGGAATGGCCGGGCTTCGTCAATCCCGAATCCGACCTGAAGCTGAACAAGCCGGAATTCCGCGTGACGCTCGACCGCGCGAAGGTGGCCGATCTCGGCCTCGACGTCTCGGTGGTCGGCCGCACGCTGGAGACGCTGCTCGGCGGACGGCAGGTGACGCGCTTCGAGGTGGACGGCGAACAATATGACGTCTACGTGCAGATGGCGGCGGAAGACCGCGCCTCGCCGTCGACGCTCTCGACCATCTTCCTGCGCGCGCCCTCGGGCGAGATGGTGCAGCTTTCGAACATCGTGCAGGTGTCCGAATCGGTGGCGCCGAAGGACCTGCGCCGTTTCAACCAGTTGCGTTCCGCCACCATCTCCAGCAACCTCGCCCCCGGCTACGCGCTCGGCGACGGGCTCGCCTTCCTGGATCGCGCAGCGGCCGATGTGCTGCCGGACGGTGTACAGACGGATGTCGGCGGCCAGAGCCGGGAGTTCCGGGCCTCCAGCCAGAGTCTGGCGATGGTTTTCGTGCTGGCGCTGGGCTTCATCTATCTGGTGCTCGCGGCGCAGTTCGAGAGTTTCCGCGATCCGCTGATCATCCTGCTCAGCGTGCCCCTGTCCATGACGGGCGCTCTGGCCGCGCTCCATTACGGCGGCGGCACCATGAACGTCTATTCCCAGATCGGGCTGGTGACGCTGGTGGGGCTCATCACCAAGCACGGCATCCTGATCGTGGAATTCGCCAACCAGCAGCAGGAAGCGGGCCGGGACAGGCTTGCCGCCGTCGTGGAGGCGGCGACGCTGCGGCTGCGTCCGATTCTCATGACGACGGGCGCGATGGTGCTCGGCGCGGTGCCGCTGGCGCTGGCCACGGGGGCCGGCGCCGAGAGCCGCCAGCAGATCGGGCTCGTCATCGTCGGCGGCATGATGCTGGGCACGCTGCTGACGCTGTTCGTCGTGCCTGTGGTCTACACGCTCATCGGGCGGCGTTTCGCGCAGGACGAGGCGGTGGCGGACAGCGCGCGGATAGCGCCGGCGGAGTAGATCCGAAAGGTCGCGGGGAGCATTTCCGGCGGCTTTCTTCCGCTGTCTGCGGCCGGCCGGACGATCGATTCGGGCATCGGTCGCGAAGAGGAGCGAAAACAGAAACGGTCCGCACCGCCGCCGCTTCGGCAACGATGCAAACCGCTTTTTCCCGCCGCGACGGCGCGTGACACATCAGCCGAAAACGGCCTCGATCTTTTCCTTCAGCGTCTGGGCGTTGAAGGGTTTGACGATGTAGTTGTTCACGCCGGCCTTCTTGGCGGCGATGACGTTTTCGCTCTTCGCCTCGGCCGTGACCATGATGAACGGGATCGCTTCAAGCGCGGGATCGCTGCGCACCTGCTTCAGCAATTCGTAGCCCGTCATGGGCTCCATGTTCCAGTCCGAGATGACGAGGCCGTATTGACGCTCCTTCAACTTGGCCAGCGCCTCACTGCCGTCGGCAGCGTCGTCGATATCCTGAAAGCCCAGCTGTTTGAGAAGATTTCGAATGATTCGAATCATCGTCTTGTAGTCGTCGACTACGAGAATGGGCATTGAAAGATCAAGGGCCATCGATCACTCCGATCGTGCATATACTGTACATTCAACGTAGCGGAAACGTCAACATCACCAGTAGATGACATCTGTAGCTTGCCTGAGGCTTGCTTTTTGTAATTTTCAAATATTGCGCGGTTGCTGGCGATCGGCTATCTGTGTGCCGGGTTTTGCTGATGGCAGGAGAATGCCGATGCTGGCGGATCGGCGGCCGTTCCGAATCGAGGCCGGACACGAAGTGGAGAGCGAGGAGCGGGATTTGCGTATGACTGCCGAACCGGTTGATTACGCACCGCTTTTCGAGCGGGTTTTTACAGAGCTGGCGGAAATCAGGGGCCTTGTCCAGAAGGGCGCGGCCGCTGCTTCGACGGAGTCTTCCGCGGGCTCGGGATCGATGAAGGCTGAGGTCGCGCTGATTCATCATGCGATATCGCAGACGAAGCGCGAGATCCTCAACCTGCAAGTCAAGGGGTTGCAGGGCGACTCGTCCAGCCGTGCGCTGGACGAGCTGGACGCGGTGGTGAGCGGCACCGAGGCCGCGACGGAAACCATTCTTTCCTCGGCCGAGACCGTGGAGGAAGCCGCCGGCAAGCTGCTGACCAAGTTGAGCGGCGCCGATCAGGCGATGGCTATCGAAATTCACAAGCAGGCCATTCGCATCTTCGAGGCGTGCAATTTCCAGGATCTGACCGGCCAGCGCATCAGCAAGGTCGTGCAGGTGCTCCACTTCGTCGAGGATCGCGTGGCGACCATGATGGCGATCTGGGGTGGGGAGGAAGGCTTCTCCTCCGTTTCCAGCGGCGAGGTCCCGTCGATGTCGATGCAGCGCGAGGGCGATGCGGCTTTGCTGAACGGTCCCGCGCTCGCCACGGATGTCAACGTGGTCTCCCAGGACGATATCGACTCGCTGTTTTCCTGACAGCCGTCCCGGCCTGTTCTTGACAGGCGCTGGCGGCAGGTCGGCCGGTTCGTCATCGTTCCGCATATCGCGAAAGCGGTTCCGGGCGCAAAGCGGATGCCGGTTTTGCGCCCGAACGTGCATTTGCGGCAGAAAGACCTGAGTCTTTCCCGCTTTCGTTGTGCGGCCGGTGCCGTGTCATTATATGTAGATATTATGACGTTTCCGGCTGATATCAAACAATATCGTTGTTTTTCGCTGAGAAAAGGCGCCGTGTTAATGTAAAGCGGCATCGCGCCGGGTTGTTGATTTCCGTCATGGACGGTTCGCTGTTATGATTTGTACGTAGTTGGCGGTGTAAGAATCATCCCGGATCCCGTCGGGAAGGCTTCGGAGGCGTCAATGGCATCGCAAGCAGCAGAATCGGGCCGGGGTGACATCGTGGGTCGGGAAAGCGGCGGCTTCGATGACGACGTGTTTCTGATCGCGCGCATCATGGACGGGCAGCGCTCCACGGCGGAGCAGCGGGCGCAGGCGCTGAAGGCGCAGCTTTCGGAGTATTCCGCGCTGGGTGATCTCACCACCCAGTCGTCGAGCCACCATGTCACGCATATCGCCACCG
This sequence comes from Pseudochelatococcus sp., assembly GCF_050946405.1. Lineage (NCBI taxonomy): Bacteria > Pseudomonadati > Pseudomonadota > Alphaproteobacteria > Hyphomicrobiales > Chelatococcaceae > Pseudochelatococcus > Pseudochelatococcus sp. The sequence continues at coordinate 3,066 of NZ_JBMNUS010000007.1, read as the reverse complement.
ATCACAGCGCCCGTGTCCGCGCGGCACTGGACGCCGCGCATGTCCTCACGGACGAGTTCGTTCGTGAGGCGCAGGCCGGCGGGGCGGGGCTGGCGGAGGCGCTGCGGCAATACTGGATCGACCGCGCGCAGCGGGCCGTGCTCTACGCGGACACCATCCGCGAGCGCGGCGATATCTTCCTCGCGCATGAGGCCGCGGGATGTCCGCCCGTTCTCGTCTATGGCTATGACCTCGTGCTGGACGGCGCGGATCAGCCGCGTCCCACCAATTACGTGCTGCTGCGCGTGCGCCCGCCGGAAGGCATGCAGACCTTCGACTGGAAGCGTCCCTACGTCATCATCGATCCGCGCGCCGGGCAGGGCGCCGGCATCGGCGGCTCGCAGATGGACAGCCAGGTCGGCGTCGCGCTGCGTGACGGGCATCCGGTGTATTTCGTCAGCTTCCGTCGCGAGCCGGAGCCGGGGCAGACGCTCGCCGACGTCACGCGCACCGAAGCGGCGTTCGTGCGTTACGTGCAGGCGCAGCACCCCAAATCCGCCAAGCCCGTCGTGATCGGCAATTGCCAGGGGGGCTGGGCGACGCTGCTGCTTGGTGCGAGCAACCCCGACATCACCGGGCCGCTGGTGCTGAACGGCGCGCCGGTGGAAACGTGGTCGGGCGAGATCGGCCGCAACATCATCCGCTACAACGCCGGGCTGATCGGCGGCCAGATCCTGCCGATGATCCTGTCCGACATCGGCAACGGCGTGTTCGACGGCGCGTGGCTGGTGCTCAATTTCGAGCTGATGAATCCCGGCCGCAACTATTTTCGCAAGTATTACGACTATTTCAACGAAATCGACACCGGCCGCAGCCGGTTTCTCGAATTTGAAAAATGGTGGGGCGGCTTCTTCCTCATGAACGAGGAGGAAATCCTTTGGATCGTGCGGGACCTGTTCATCGGCAACCGGCTCGCGCGCAACGAGGCGCGCCTGGAGCACGGGCGCAATCTCGACGTCAAGCAGATCCGTTCGCCGGTGATCGTGTTCACGAGCCTCGGCGACACCATCACGCCGCCCAAGCAGGCGCTGAACTGGATCGTCGATACCTATGCCGACGAGAGCGAAATCAGGATTCGCGGCCAGCGCATCATTTACATGGTGCATGAGAAGGTCGGGCATCTCGGCATTTTCGTCTCTTCCTCGATCGCCCGGCGGGAGCACACGGAAGTGGCTTCCACGCTCAAGACCATCGAGGCGCTGGCGCCCGGTCTTTATGAGATGCGGATCGAGGACATCATCGGCGAGGGCGCCGACCAGCAGTTCAGCGTTTCCTTCAACGAGCGCAAGATGAGCGATCTGCCCGGCGCCAACGAGGGGCGGCGCGACGAGGTGCCCTTCGCGGCGGTCGCGCGCCTTTCCGAGTTGCAGGGCGAGCTTTACGACATTTTCCTGCGCCCGTTCGTGCAGGGGGGCGTGACGCAGGCGACGGCGGAACTGTCACGGGCGCTGCACCCGCTGCGTTTGCAGCGCGGCCTGCTGTCGTCGCACAATGCCGCGTTGCGGCCGGTGGAGGCCCTCGCCCGCGCGACGGTGGAAAATCGCGCGCCGGCGGATGAGGACAATCTCTTCGTGCGCACGGAGCAATGGCTTGCGAACGCTTTCGAGCAATCCGTCGATATCGCGCGCGACCTGCGCAATGCGTGGTACGAGACGCTGTTCTTCAGCATCTACGCCACGCCCCATATGCGCTGGTTCGGGCGCCGCTTCGAGTTCGGGCGCACGCGCAAGTCGCGCGAGGAGCTGTTCGCGCTGCCGGAGGTGCAATCGGCGCTGGCGCATATCGGCGGCGGCGGGTTCGTCGAGGCGGTGATCCGCATGCTGATTCTGCTCGCCGACTCGCGCGGCAACGTGCGCAAGGACAGGCTGGAGCGCTCGGCGCATCTTCTGAACAAGACCGAGCCGTTCAGCCATCTCGCCCCGGTGGAGCGGGCGCGCATCATTCACGAGCAGAGCCTCACCGCCCAGTTCGCCCGCGAGCAGGCGCTGGAGCGCCTGCCGGACCTGCTGCACACGGCGGAGGAGCGCGAACAGGCCTTGGAAGCGGTGCATTACGTGCTCGGTCCGCTCTCCGATGCCGATCCCAGGGCGGCGGCCACCTTCCACGCCTTCCGCCACGTGCTCGGCCTGCCGCCGCTGGTGGAGGAAGTCGGCGCGGCGCCGGAAGGACAGGCCGTAACGGCCTGACGGAGACCGGGCCGCGATCCCGGCGATCCCGTTTCTTATCACTCCCTGTCGCGGGCGCATTCTCAGGGCGCGCCCGAACACCTGACTGCTGTCAGAAACAATGGCCTCGACGGACACGTTATCGACGGAACGGACACGTTATCGACGGATATGTCACTTGTCTGTACATATTTTTCCGTACCGTGCAGATGTGGCTGGGCTGTTGTCTGAAAGCAGAGGGCTCCATGAACAGTTTATCTATCAGTTTCATTCTCAGGACCATCGTCGGCGTCCTTGTCGCCGCGAGCATCGTTCAATTGTCACTCGACGCAGCGTCGGCATGGCGCCGCACCGTCGAACTGGCGCGGATCGAGGCGGTGACGCGCATCACGTCGTATCTGTTCGACGCGGTGCATAATTTACGGGCTGATTCGGCTAACACGCGCCAGGCCCTTGTCGGCGATGGCGACGTATCCGGCAGTCTCGCGCAGATTCAGGCCGCTCGCGCCGCCGAGATGCCGGCCATCGAGCAGGCGATCGCCGTCTTGCAGACGGCGGACCTGCCGGCAAGCCCGGAACTGGCGGCCAATCTCAAGATGGCCCATAACAGCCTCAAGGCGCAGCAGGAGCAGGTCTCGGAAGTTCTCCGGCAGTCTCGCGCCAACCGTCCGGCTGATCTTGGCGATCAATATGCGGCGAGAGTCGCGGCGACGATCGATGTACTGACGGAAACGTCTCTCAAACTCACGCACAGCGTCCGTCTTCAGGACAGTTTCACGGACCGGATGCTCGACATCAAGTCTTTCGCCTGGCTGGCACGCGCGGCCGCGGGAGATGCTGCGCTTATTACGCTTGATGCATT
>NZ_JBMNUS010000006.1:0-260469 GCF_050946405.1 Pseudochelatococcus sp. | reverse complement strand
ATTATGGCCCATTCGGGGGGCGCCCGGGGGGGGGGCCGGGGCCCCCGCGACATGCTCCGTCCGTCGGCGATCACCGCAGATCAATGCGCACCACGCTTTCCGGCTTGCCGGCCTTCTTGCCCGCGCCGTCGTTCTTGACCGTGACGTAAAGGACGTCGCCGTTCTCGCCGAAGGCGAGACTGTTGGGATGCGGCGGCAGCGCAAGCGTCTGAAGCAGGGCATAGGCGGCCGTGTCGTAGATCGTCAGCGTGCCCTTGCCTTCCTCATCGCGCAGGCCGCCCCGGTTCGTCACGTAGAGGCGCTGGCGCCTGGCGTCATGGCGCAGGCTGACGGGAAACGGATCGGTGGGCAGGTTGGCCAGCGTCTTGCCGGTGTCGGCGTCGAGCACGAACACACGATGACCGGCGCTGCGACGCTTGTATTCGGTGCCGAGCTGCATGTTGCGCATCAGATCGCGATCGACCCCCTGATCGACGCCGAACAGGCGGTTCGTCGCCGGATCGTAGACGAGATTGAGCAACTGATCGGCCTCGATCTCGAACTTGTCGACGATCTCCAGCTTCTGCGCATCGACGACGACGAGTTGCCCCTGCATGTTGGAGACGAAGACGCGGCCGTTCTTCTCGTCCAGCGCGATGCCCACGGCGTTGAAGCCGAATCCGGGAATGGTCTTTTCCAGCCTGAGCGTCCCGGGATCGACGGCGAAGAGAACGCTCTCGACGCCGAAACCCATGCCCGGCGCGAAGAGACGCCCGCTGCGGCCGTCGAACACGATCTGCCGCAGCCTGTAGGGATAGTCCTCGACGATCTTGTATTTCTTCAACTGCTCGGACGCGAAGGCGAGCTGCTTCGCGGAAGCGCCGCGCTCCCGGTACAGGTTCTCCAGGTTGACCTTTTCCACGAGCGGAATGCGCGTTTCGAGCGCGTTGCGGCCGATGTCCACGACGGCGATCGAGCCGTTGAAAGGCTGCGTCAGGTAGAGCCGCCCGGCGGCATCGTCGAGCGCGACGCCGAAGCCCTTGGACGGCAGGACGATTTCACCGGCCGGGGCGAGCGTGCGAGGGTCCAGCCGCAGAACGCGGGATTTCGCCTCGTCCTTCCAGTCGGGCGCGCTGACGAACACGGCGTCCTGACGGGAGCTGTCGGCCAGTTCCACGACATCGGGCGCGGCCGGCCGGCGCAGGATCTTCTCTTCGGTCACGACGGCGGAGGACGCGGCGACCGTTTCCGCGCCCGTGGCCGGCAGGGCGAGGAGGCCGCAGGCCGCCGCACAGGCCGCCGCCGCCAGGGTCCATGTCATTGAAAGCCTCTGGTTCACAACACTCTCCTTGAATGATTCCGCGCGCCGCCGGCGAGAGCCGGAAGCGCGGCGCGCCTACCAGCGGTAGGAAAGCGTGCCGACGATGGTGCGGCGCGGGCCGTAGACGCAGCCCTGGTTCACGGCGTAGCAGCCGGAGACATATTCCTTGTCGAAGAGGTTGTTGGCGTTGACCGCGAGGCTCACGCCCTTCAGCTTCTCCGATTGAGCGCCGAAATCGTAGGACAGCACCGCATCGACCAGCGTATAGGCCGGCACGTTGCCGCGCACGACCGGGAAGCCCGCGGCCGAATACCAGCCGGTGGAATCGCCCATCGTCACGCCGATGTAGCGCACGCCGGCGCCCAGCGAGAGGCCGCGCAGCGGGCCTTCGGAGAAAGTGTAGTGCCCCCACAGCGAAGCGGTGTGCCTGGGCACGCCCACCGGCGTGCGCCCCCGCGTGGCGGGGTTGTTGTCCTTGGTGATCTTGGCGTCGATGAACGTATAGGCGCCGATGATGTCCAGCCCTTCCAGCAGGTTGGCGCGCGCCTCCACCTCGACGCCGCGCGAGCGGATCTCGCCTTGCTGCACGCTGAAATTGGGGTTGACCGGATCGGCGGTCAGCACGTTCGTCTGGGTCAGGTTGAAGGCGGAGAGCTGGATGTAGCTGTTGAAGCCGGTCGGCTGATACTTCAGGCCGATCTCGTATTGCTCCCCTTCTGAAGGATCGAAGGTATTGCCGGCGTAATCAGTGCCGCTCACCGGCTCGAACGACGTCGAGAAACTGGCGTAGGGCGCAAGGCCGTTGTCGAACAGATAGACCACGCCGGCATTGCCGCTGAAGGCGTCGTCGGTTTCCTTGGTGCGCCGGAAGGTGGAACTGCCGGGCGCGGCCTGCGCGTTCTGGCGCGTTTCCACCCAGTCCTGACGCAGACCGAGGAGGAAGGCCCACTTGCCGAGCCGGATCTGATCCTGGGCATAAAGACCGACGTTGTTCCACTCGCGATCGGTATAGGCGACGGCGGGAGGCGTGAACGGCTGGTAATACACGGGCCGTGTGAAATCGATCGTCCGCGCCGCGCCGCCGCTGCTGAGCGAGCGGTTGGCCCAGCCATACTGGTAATCGAGACCGATCAGCGCCGTGTGGCTGAGCGCGCCGGTGTCGAAGCGCGCCTCGACCTGATTGTCGAGCACGACACCGTTCATGCGCTCGCGCGAGTAACCGGGCCGCCGCTGGATGTTGCGCAGATCGCTCGCGAGGCCGGTCGCCGCCAGCGTCCTGAACTTCGATTCGATGTGCTGGAAGCGCGCCTTCTGGCGCACCGCCCACGTCTCGTTGAAACGGTGCGAGAACTCGTAACCGATCGTCGCCGTATCGCGGCTGAAGCCCTCGAAGACCGGATCGCCGGGGAAGAAGGCGCTGCCGATCTGCCCGTTCGGATTGTTCAGCCGCGTGCCGATCGCCGGCAAGCCGCCGTAGAAGCCCGTCTCCGGGTCGCGCTGGTAGCTCGAGAGGATCGTCAGCGACGTGTCGCCGGTCGGGTTCCACGTCAGCGAGGGCGCGATGTAGAAACGCTCCTCGCGCGTATGGTCGACCTGCGTATCCGCCGCGCGGCCGAGCCCCACGATGCGATACAGCAGCTTCTTGTCGGGATCGACCGGCCCGCCGATGTCGAAAGCCCCCTGCAGGCGGTTCCACGTGCCGCCCTGCAACGATATCTCGCCGTGCGGCGTCGATTGCGGGCGCTTGCTGACCTGATTGACGACGCCGCCGGGGCTGACCTGCCCGAAGAGAACCGAAGCCGGACCGCGCAGGATTTCCACCCGCTCGAGGCCGTAGACCTCGACGGCGGGCACGGAATAGGAGATGCCGCGCTGGATCTTCAGCCCGTCCAGATAATTGATGTAGGCGGCCTGCGTGCCGCCGCCGCCGAAGCCGCGCAGGAACACGCTGTCGTAACGGCCGTTGGTCGGCCGCGTCTCCGCGACGACGCCGGCCGAATACCGCAGCGCCTGCGAGACGCTCTGCGCGCCCTGATGCACGATCTGTTCACGCGGGATGACGCTGACGGAACGGGGCGTTTCGATGAGCGGCGTGTCTGTCTTGGTCGCCGTCGCCGAGCGGCGGGCGATGTAGCCGTTGACCGGCCCCGTCGCCGTTTCCGCCGTCTCCTGCACCACGATCGTATCGAGCGTGATGGCCGACTCACCGCCCGCCCCGTTTCCGCCCGCCCGCGGCGCGGATACGGTCGCCTGCTGCGCCGATACCTGAGACGTGATCGCGAGGACGCTCGCCGTGGCCAGCAGAACGGCCTTGCCCGCGCGCCCGTAACACACTCTTCCCGACAACTTGCTCATGATTGCATACGCCCTCGACTCTTCGTCGTCATTCGGGCGCAAGATATCGCCTTTAATCACCAGCCAATAGTGCAATATTGCAACATGAAACATACAATATAGATTATAATCATAATAATTTTATAACAGCATCAAAGCTTCCGATTGCCGCCGCATATTTCTCACAGGCAAGCAACCCGTCCATTTCCGCCATGCCTGACGGAATGTCTTCTCAGGTATCGCGGCTGCATAAAAACCCGAAAGTCAATTTCCATCGAGCCGGCTCAAGTCGATATGCGATCATTTTCCGCCATAACGGCCATAAATGCCCAACTGTCACAGGAACGAAAATAATCACTCCTAGAAAAAGGCGGACTCGAAAAAAGGCGGACCCGGCCCGACCGACCCCTGTTCCTGCCGGAAGGAGTGCAGCATGCCGTCCACCAATCCCACCGCCCTGGCCGCGACCGGCCCGAACTGGCTCCTCTCCGTGCCGAACGCGCAGAGCGATCAGCATCTCGTCGTCGTGCCCGGCGGCGCCGGCAGCACGACGGCCTACACGCTCGTCTACGATCTCTACGTTCCCTCCTCGGGCGCGGGCGGATGGGTCCCGTTCTTCCAGTCGAACACGGACAACGCCAACGACGCCGATCTCTTCGGCAAGGTGAGCGGCGACGGCTTCGGCATCGGCATCGGCGGCAATTATCAGGGCAACGCCCGCCTCGACGCCTGGAACCGCATCGCCTTCACCGTCGAGGAAGCGGACGGTCAGGTCACGATCACGAAATACATCAACGGCGAGAAAGTCGGCACGCAGGTGTCGGCGGACCCGTCGCGCTACACCATCGACCGTGAAGCCGGCTTCCTGATCTTCAGCGACGAGGACGGCGAAACCTCCCCGCTCTACCTGTCCGGTTTCGCCTATGCCGGCACCGTGCTGACCGGGGCGGAGATCGCCGGCCTCGGCGGCGCGAACCGCGAGGGCATCTTCTCGGGCAAGCTGGCGGACAGTCTGGCCGCCGCCGGCGGCAGCGAGTTCCGCTTCGACAACGGCGCGCTCACGCCCGCCGTCGGCGCCGCCACGCTCACGCCGCGCAACATCGAAACGCCGGTGACGACCGCCGACGACGCCGGCATCGCCGCGGCCCCCGCGGCCGACCGCGTCCTCAGCATCCCGGCCGCCACGCCGGAGCAGGCGCTGCTCGTCACCCCCGGCGGCGCCGGCACCGCCACCTCCTACAGCATCGCCTTCGACATCTTCGTTCCCTCCGAAGGCACGAGCGGCTGGATCTCCTTCTTCCAGGCCAACCCGGAGAACGGCGACGACGCGGATCTCTTCGGCAATGTCTCAGGTGACGGCTACGGCATCGGCATCGGCGGCAATTATCAGGGCAAGGCGCAGCTCGACGCCTGGAACCGCATCGCCTTCACCGTCGACACGGCGGACGGCCAGGTCACGATCACGAAATACATCAACGGCGAGAAGGTCGGCGCGCAGGTGTCGGACGACGCGGCCCGCTACGCCATCGACCGGGAAAAGGGCTTTCTCGTCTTCTCCGACAACGACGGCGAGACCTCGCAGGTTCACGTCAGCAACTTCGCCTATATCGAATTCGCGCTGAACGAGGCGCAGTTGCAGACCTTCGGCGCCCCCGCCGCCGGGGGCATCGTGCCCGCCGGGCTGGAGGAGCTGTTCCTCGCCTTCAACGGCAGCGAGTTCCGCTTCAACGACGGCACGCTCGCCCCCGCCGTCGGCGCGGCCACGCTCACGCCGGTCAACATCGAGCCCGCCATCGAGACGCCGGCCGAAGCCGGCATTCCCGTCGTCACCGCGCCGGGCGGAGACGAGGATGCGCCGATCCGGATGCGCTCGATCAGCGACCTGCGGCTCACGAAGGACGCCGACATCCTCACCATCGACCTCGCCGGGCACTTCACCGCCGAGGGCCTCACCTTCTCGGTGACGAACTCGGACGACTCGGTCGCGACCGCGAAGCTCGTGGACGGCGACAAGCTCGAAATCGACGTCTCCGCGCTCGGCTTCTCCGACGTCAAGGTTTCCGCCGTGGACGCCGAAGGCCAGGTCTACACGGACGACTTCCGCGTCCGCGTCGCCGGCCCCAACGCCTACACCATCGCGGTGATGCCCGACACGCAGGACTACACCTACGCCGGCGCGGGGCAGGAAACCTTCAACCGCATGACGCAATGGCTCGCGGACAATGCCGGGACGCTGAACCTGCGCTTCGTGACCTCCGTCGGCGACGTCACCAACAACAACACCGTCAGCGAATGGACCATCGCGAAGGAAGCCTTCACCAAGCTGAACGGCGTGGTGCCCTACGCCCTGCTGCCGGGCAACCACGACCAGGGCGGCGGCGCCAGCGACTACACCTCCCTGCAAACGGATTATTTCTCCGTCGAGTACCTTCAGGAGCACTCGACGCTGGGCGGCGTCTACGATCAGGAGCCCGGCGAGACCAAGAACGCCTGGTACACGTTCGAGGGCTCGGACGGCACCCCATGGATCGTGGTCTCGCTCGAATTCGGCGCCCGTGACGACGTGCTGCGCTGGGCAAGCGAAGTGCTCGACACGCACGCCGATCATCGCGCCATCCTGACGACGCACCATTACACCAACATGGGCACGCGCGCCGACAACTACTCCGGCCCGCTGTTCGCCGAAGGCACCGGCAAGGACTACGGCATCGGCGCCAGCGCCGAGAACGCCAACGACGGCGAAGACATGTGGCAGGAGCTGGTCTCCACGCACAACAACATCTCCTTCGTCTTCTCGGGCCACGTCTTCGGCGACGGCGCGGAGACGATCGTCAGCTACAACGACGCCGGCGAGCCGGTGTACCAGATGTTCGTCAACTACCAGAACGGCGTCTCGCTTGAGGCCACCGGCAACGGCGACCCGGCGCGCGGCGGCAACGGCGGCAACGGCGCCATCCGCCTCGTCACCATCGATCCCGACAACGGCGGCTTCTTCACCGAAACCTACCTCGCCGACTTCGACGAATACCTCACCGGCGCGCGCGGCACCGGCGAACCCTCCCGCGACGGCTCCGGCGAGGTGGTGGAGCAGGACGACGCCGCCATCCAGCCCGTCACCTTCACCACCGACACGCTGCCGGACGGCGAGAGCGGCGTGCTGGTCGCGCCGCGCTTCAACCCGCAGAACGGCCTGCGCGTTACGCCCGGTTTCGAGCCCGCCGACGGCGGCGAGAATTTCGACGCCTACACGCTCGTCTATGACGTCAGGTTCCCGACGCAGGGCGGCCTCGCCTCGATCTTCCAGAGCGACCTGAGCAACGTTACCGACGGCGACCTCTGGCTCAACTTCCGCGGCGACCACGCCGTGATCGGCACCGACGGCCAGGACGAGGGCCGCCTGCCGCTCGACCGGTGGCTGCGCGTGGTCGTCACGCTGGAGCGCGTCGGCGAAGGCGGCTCGACCTATGTCATGAACAAATACGTCGACGGCGTGCTGCAAGGCACGCAGACGGTCGGCGCGGCCTACAACATCGGCGCGGACGGTTTCCTGCTGTTCGCCGACGACAGCAACGAGACGCCCGAGTTCTCGCTCTCCTCCTTCGCCTTCGCCGAGAAGGCGCTGAGCGCGGAAGAGGTCGCGGCGCTGGGCGGCGCGACGGCGAACGGCCCCTTCGCCGGCGGCATCGACGGCGTGAACGTGACCCAGTTCGATTTCACCGCCGGCGACTACGCGCCCACGGTCGGCGAGGGCTCCATCACCCGCGCCATCGGCTCCGGCCTCGCCCAGCAGCTCACCGGCCCGTTGCGCGAGCATCAGGAGACGTTCGACAACGTTGATCTCGGCGCGCCCTCGGCGCAGTTCCGCGCCAACGCCGGCAGCGATATCGTCGTCTCCGCCGGCGCGGAAGCCGCCGCGACGGTGCGCCTCGACGGCAGCGCCTCCGTCGACAGGCTCGGGCAGATCGCCCGCTACGAATGGGTGAACGCCGACGGCGAGATCGTCGCTGACACGCGGGAAGCCGACGTCGCGCTCGACGCCGGCGTGCACCGCCTGACGCTGCGGGCCATCACCGCCGACGGCCGTGCGAGCGCCGATCAGGTGACGGTCGCCGTCACCGACGACAGGACGCTGCTGCACGAGACCTTCGACGACGGCAACGCCGACGGCTGGACCTTGCCCGGCGAGCGCTGGCAGGTCGCGGGTTCGGCCATCTCGCGCAAGGAGACGGTCGAGGGCATCGCCGCGCCGGAAGCCGCCCTGCGCGCCTACGACGGCGCCGCCGGCGTCGCGGTCTGGAACGGCGAGGGCAGCCGGGACTGGGCGGGCTACACCGTCTCGGCCACGCTCACGGCGGAGGACCAGCTCGGCCTCGGCGTCGTCGCCTATTACAAGGACGCCGACAATTACTACCGCCTGAGCTTCGACATCGCCGACAACGCCCGTACGCTGGTGCGGGTGCGCGACGGCGTCGAAACCGTGCTGGCGCACGAAACCGCCACGAGCCCCTTCGACCGTGCCTTCGCGGTGGAGCTTGCGGTGAACGACGGCAAGCTGCTCGCCACGCTCGACGGCGAGGCGCTGTTCGGCGGCGCCGTCACCGACGAGGCGCCGCTTTCCGGCGGCACCGCGGGCGTGTGGTCGGAAGGCCAGCGCCAGGTCTTCTTCGACGACATCCTCGTGCGTCACGACACGCTGATCGCGGATGCCGGCAAGGCCGTCCGCGTCGTCGCGGATGCCGGAAGCGGCACGGCCACCGTCGCGCTGTCGGCGCTCGCGAGCCTCGGCCTCGACGCCGCCGGCGACATCGCCTGGAGCCGGGACGGCGTCGTGCTGGCCAACGGCGCGCAGGCCGAGGTTGCGCTCGATGCCGGCACGCATCTGCTGCGCCTCGATCTCGCCGGCGAGGCGGGCCGCGCCAGCGACACGGTTCAGGTGGAGGTGATCGCGGCCTCCGACGTGCTGCTCCACGAGGATTTCTCGGACGGCGAGGCACAGGGTTTCCGCTTCGTCGACGAGGGCGAACTCGGCGCCCCCGCCGACTGGTCGGTGCGGGACGGCGCGCTGCAACAGGCCGCCAACCGCTTCAGCCGCGAACTGGGCGGCAGCGGCAGCACCGCCCCCACGGCGGAATGGAACCTCAACTGGAGCCCGCTGGGCGACGGCATCCATGCCCTGCGCAAGGGCGCCTATGCCGTCTACGAGGGTGAGGGCGCGTCGGAATGGCGTGACTACAGCGTCGAGACCACCTTCACCGCCACCTCGGGCGCCGCCGTGGGCCTGCTCCTGCACTATCAGGACGCGGACAACTACTACAAGTTCGAGCTCGACAACGACACGGGCCTGCCGCAGCTCTTCAGCCTGAAGGACGGCATCGAACAGACGCTCTGGCAGGGGCCGCATCGCTACGACACCGACGGTGCCAACCACCTGCGGGCGGATATCGTCGACGGCAAGGTGCAGGTCTGGCTCAACGGCACGGCGCTGTTCACGAAGCCGATCGAGATCCACGACACCGAGAAGGGCACTTTCGGCCTCTACAACTGGCGCGCCGGCGACGGCGTCACCTACGACGACGTGCGGGTCGTGAACCTGCGGGATGCGGATTACGAGATCGCCGACAACGAATTCGGCGGCCGCGACATCTTCCTGCACGATGCCGGCGCGCTGGTGCCGGCGCTCGGCACGACCGCCCGCGACCGGGTGTTCTATGACGGCGAGCAAACCGTCATCGTCCTGCCGGACACGATCGAGCAGGGCGCGCTGCTCGACGCGAGCGGCGACAGCCTGCTGCTCGGCAACGCGCTCGACAACGTTCTGCTCGGCAACGCCGGCAACAACCGTTTCATCGAAAGCGCGGGCAACGACCGCGTCGACGGCGGCCGGGGCCACGACACGCTGGTGCTGACCGGCCGCGCGGCCGATTACACCATCGGCATCGAGGGCGGTCTGGTGCATGTCACCAATACGGCGACCGGCTCGGTGCAGCGCGTGAGCGATGTCGAGGCTCTCGCCTATGCCGACGGAAACGCGCCGTTGCTCGCCGCCGGCCAGAGCGACATCCACGGCCTCTACCGCGCGTTCCTCGGCCGCGAGCCGGACGGTGAGGGCTTCGACTACTGGCTCGGAAGCGGCCTCGCGGGCGAGGATGTCTGGTCGATCGCCGACCACTTCGCCGCCTCCGACGAGTTCGCGGCCCGCAGCCAGGCGCTGGACACGGCGGCCTTCGTCAATGCGCTCTACGCGGATGTGCTGGCGCGCGATGCCGACGACGCGGGCAGGGACTACTGGACGCGGCAGATCGACGAAGGCAGCATGTCGCGCGCCAGCGTGGCTCTCTCCTTCGCGCGCAGCGACGAAGCGCAGAACAACGTCGGCCTGCTGATTCCGCCGGCGGACCTCTGGCCCGAGCTGGCGTAATCGCGACAACGCGAGGGGGCGGCCGCCCCCTCGCCCATCGGCGGATGACCGAATCGGATTCGGCCTCCGCCCGACCGGAGGACGGCACGAATCGGCACGGGCCTGCCGGCAACGATGTTCGGATGAAGATGAAAACCGATTCGCAATCTTCGCGAAACCGCGTCGACGCCGGTAAACCGGCACTCTGAAAGAAATCGGTAGAATCAGATACGGGATCGGCTGCCCCCGGCAACCGATCCCGCTCGCATGATGGTGGGCGCGACAGGGATCGAACCTGTGACCCCTACGATGTCAACGTAGTGCTCTCCCGCTGAGCTACGCGCCCTATCCCGTCCATCCCGCCCGGATGAGCGAGTGTCCATGAAAGGTGTATGGCTTCATACAGACTTTGCAGGGCAAATCAAGCGAAACGTGACTGCCGCAACCTGTATGTGAACGGCACCCGGCATAAGAAACCGGATGCCTCCCCGTGGCGGCGGAAACGATGCGCCACGTCCATGGCCATGCGCTATAGCGCGCCCGTCACGGCCATGCAAGCCGGAACATGAAGTTGGCCGGCAAACCTGTGGAAAGTTCGGCGGCAGGCCCGCCGTCGCCCGGCGCGGCGCCGGGAAACGGACGCGGCCCTATGCCACCAGAAGCTTCTCGACCTCGCCGACGAGCTCACGCAGATGGAAGGGCTTGGACAGCACCTTGGCATCCCGCGGGGCCTGCGAATCGGGATTGAGCGCGACCGCGGCGAAACCGGTGATGAACATCACCTTGATATCCGGGTCGAGTTCCGTGGCGCGGCGCGCCAGTTCGATACCGTCCATTTCCGGCATCACGATATCGGTCAGGAGCAGCTCGAACGGTTCCTCCCGCAGCCTGTTGTAGGCGGAAAGCCCGTTGTCGTAGGACGCGACGTCGTAGCCCGCGTTTTGCAGGGCCTTGACGAGAAAGCGGCGCATATCGTTGTCGTCTTCGGCGAGAAGGATCTTGTTCATGATTGAATTCTTGGCTGAATCACGACTGATGATTCCTGGCTGATCTTGGCGAGTGTCGGGACCTTTCGCCCTGTCGCGGCGATCGGATTGCGGCGGACGGCATTCCGGCCGCCAGGAGAGCGGCGGCCGGCACGATGCTGCGCCTATCAAGCAGCGCCGATCGTAAATTTGGCGTGAAGGCCGGCGGCCCCGCCGCGCATTTGCGCGCGAACCATGGACACGGGGCTACAAAAACGCCACTATGTGACAAAAGAGCAATGGCGAGACATGCAGCAGAGTATAGGCGACTTCGATCCCCCCTTCACCATCTTTGAGCCCGTCGCGCATCTGTCGCCAGTGGTTTTCAACGTGCCCCACGCGGGGCGGGTCTATCCGCAATCCTTTCTGGACAGCGCCCGCCTCGGGCCGCTGGCGCTGCGCCGTTCGGAAGACGCCTGGGTCGACCGGCTGTTCGCCGGCGTGGTGCAGCTCGGCGCGCCGCTGATGGTGGCCCATTTTCCGCGTGCCTATCTCGATCTCAACCGGGAGCCCGGCGAGCTGGATCCGCGGCTGTTCCGGGAGCCGCCGCCGCCTGACGCGAACACGCGCTCGGCGCGGGTGGCCGGCGGGCTCGGCACGATTCCGCGCGTCGTGGGCGACGGGCAGGAGATCTACTCCGGCCGCATCTCCCTCGAATCGGGGCTCGCGCGCGTGGAATCGCTCTATAGGCCCTATCATCGCGCGCTTGGCCTGCTGCTCGACCGCACGGTAGCGCGCTTCGGCTGCGCGGTGCTGGTCGACTGCCACTCCATGCCCGCTCCCGCCGGCGGGCGTCGCGGGCCGCCGCCCGACATCGTGCTGGGCGACCGATTCGGCATGAGCTGCGCGCCGGCGCTGATCGCCTTTCTCGAATCGGGCTTCCGGCGGCACGGTTATCAGGTTGTCCGCAACCGCCCCTACGCCGGCGGCTTCATCACCGAGCACTACGGCGCGCCGGCGATCGGCCGCCACGCGCTCCAGGTGGAAATCAACCGGACGCTGTACATGGACGACGCGACGCTCGCTCCCGACGAGGGCTTCGACCCGCTGGCGCGGGATCTCACGGATGTCTGCGCCGCGCTGTTGAAGGCCCTGCCCGGTCTCGTCATGCCGTTGCGCCATGCGGCGGAATAGGGCAAACGGACGGCTGGCCGCCCGGCCTGAACACACGTTCCGGGACAATTCATGGAACTTCCCGCTCCCCTGCGCCGCGCCGTCGACGCCGCCCTTGAAGGACAGCCCGTCGCCGACCTCGCGCGGTCGGCCGCGGCGTTGTCGGCACGCTACCGGGCGGAAGTCCGCGACGGCCGCTACCACCTGTCCGACGATGGCGCCGCCCGCGCCTATCTCGCCGCCCGCCTGCCCGCGACCTATGCCGCCGTTCACGCCGCGCTCGCAATGGCGGCGAAAGCCCGGCCGGATTTCGCCCCCGCGACGCTGCTCGATGTCGGCGCCGGCCCCGGCACCGCGCTATGGGCCGCCACCGACCTGTGGCCATCCTGCACCGATGCCCTGATGATCGAGGGCAGCGCGCCCGTCAGGCTCTGGGGAGAACGGTTGTCCCGCGCGCTGGCATCCGACGCCGCCTCACTGGCCATCACCTGGCGGGCCGGCGACATTCTCGCCGGGGAGCGGCCGGACGACCCGTTGCACACCGCTCCGCGCGACCTGGTGACGATGGCCTATGTGCTCGACGAGATCGCTCCGGCACAACGGCCCGCACTCGTCGCGCGGCTGTGGACGCTGACCGCCGGAGTGCTGGCCATCGTGGAACCCGGCACGCCGGCCGGCTATGCGCGCATCATGACCGCGCGTGCGCAGCTGATAGCCGCCGGCGCGCATATCCTCGCGCCCTGCCCCCACGCCCTGCCCTGTCCGCTGGTGCAGCCGGACTGGTGTCATTTCTCCCGGCGGGTGGCCCGCTCGCGCATCCATCGCCTGACGAAGGGCGCGGAAGTACCTTGGGAAGACGAAAAATATGTCTTCATGGCCGCCTCCCGCCTTCCGGCTTCAGCCGCGTTGCCCGCGCGGGTGCTCGCGCCGCCGAAGACGGCCAGCGGCCGCGTGTCGCTCATGCTGTGCCGGGAAAACGGCAGCGCAGGAGAACAAGGCTTCAGCCGCCGCGACGGCGAACGCTACCGCAGCGCCCGAAAGGCCGCGTGGGGCGACGCTCTGGATTCCTTTGTTCCGAGCGAATTCTGATCGTTCAAACGATTCCGTTTGAACGGAACACGCTCCAGCAACCGGCAGGCGCACAGGCATTCAGGCAGGAGAACGTACCGATGCGCAGGAAGCGCATCGGGAGGAAGGCTTACCAGCAGCCCCAGCGGTTGCAGCGCGGGCCCCAGCCGCCGTAATAATAATTGTTGGACCTGGTGGCGCTGGCGCCGACCACCGCGCCGCCGATCACGCCCGCCGCGGTGCCCACGGCGACCTGCGTGGCCGCCTGATCCGCCTGACGGCGATTCTCGGCATAGGCCGCGTTGGCGCAATCGTCGAACCGCTTGGTGCCGGGCTTGAGGCCGGCGCTCAGGCACACGCGCTCGGCGCTGTACATCGATTCCTGCGTGCTCTGACATCCCGCCAACGCGGTGGTCAACGCCGCAACCAACAAAACCATACGCATGGGACCCCCTCCAGACGCATCATGACAGGACCGGTTCCGGCCAACACGGGAACCGACCGTTACATACACTTTTTATCCGCCGCGTGTCATTCCCCTTATGAGAGGAAACACCCCCGAAGGCGTCATTTATGTCGTCCTGACGCCGCGATACGTCCCGCCATATCGGCTGCGCTCACGCCGCCGCGACGTCGGACAGGAAGCGTTCGATCTCGGTCTCCAGCGCCCTGGTCTGTTCCGTCATCGCCTTCGCGGCTTCCAGCACCTCCTCGGCGGTCTGATTCGTCTGCTCGATGGTCCCGGCCAGTTGCGCCATGTTGTTGGTGACGCCCTCGGTGCCTTGCGCGGCCTGAAGCACGCTGCGCGAGATATCCTGCGTCGCGGCGTCCTGCTCGGTGACGGCCGTCGAGATGGAGGTGGTGTAGGTGTTCACGTCGGTCATGGTGCGGGCGATGTTGCCGATCGCCGCCACCGCCTCCGCTGTGGAAGCCTGAATGGAGGCGATCTGCGCCGCGATCTCCTCCGTGGCCTTCGAGGTCTGGTTGGCCAGTTCCTTCACCTCGGACGCGACGACGGCGAACCCCTTGCCGGCTTCACCGGCGCGCGCGGCCTCGATGGTCGCGTTCAGGGCGAGCAGGTTGGTCTGACCGGCGACCGCCTGGATGAGGCTGATCACCTCGCCGATATGCTGCGCGGCGGCGGCCAGTTCCTCCACCTTGACATTGGCGGATTGCGCGCCGGACGCCGCTTGCGCCACCACATCGGAGGTGCGGTTGATCTGGCCGGAGATCTCGGCGATGGACGCCGCCAGTTCCTCCGATGCGGAAGCGACGGTCTGCATGTTGTCGGACGCGCGCATGCCCGCCGCGGAGGTGGCCTGGGCGTTCTCGTGGCTTTCGCGCGCGGCCTCGCTGAGCGCTCCGGCCGTGCTGTCGAGGCCGCGCGAGGTGGCTTCCGACCGTTCGAGCAGGGCGAGAATGGTTTCGCGGAACGCGCCGATCAGGCTTTCGATGCGCGCCTGCCGCGCCTCGCGGGCCTCGTCCTCCCGCGCCTGGGTCTCCTCAAGCGCCCTGCGGGCGACGGCGTTGTCGCGAAATGTCTCGACCGCCCGCACCATATCGCCGATCTCGTCTTTTCTCTCGGCGTTGTCGATGGCGACGGAGGTATCGCCCTCGGCAAGCCGGCGCATGGTGCGCGTGAGGCGAACGATGGGCCGCGCCAGCGTTTTCGCGCCGAACCACGTCAGCACGAGCGCGACCATCAAACAGGCGAGCCCGACGAGAATCATCGCCCCGCGCGCTTCGGCGACGCTGCCGGTGACGACCGAG
Source organism: Pseudochelatococcus sp. (assembly GCF_050946405.1). Taxonomy (NCBI): domain Bacteria; kingdom Pseudomonadati; phylum Pseudomonadota; class Alphaproteobacteria; order Hyphomicrobiales; family Chelatococcaceae; genus Pseudochelatococcus; species Pseudochelatococcus sp. The sequence continues at coordinate 245,462 of NZ_JBMNUS010000006.1, read as the reverse complement.
ATCGGCGCGTCCAGAACGACATACCAGATTTCCTGCACGTCATCGAAATGCACGGGCATGACCGCGCGGAACGCCTCGCCCTCATCGATGACGAGACCGTCGCGCGCCGCCTCCGCCATCAGCGAGGCAAGGCCCGGATCGCCGACGGGCCGCCCCATCAGCGCGGCATCCTCATGCGCCGCCCAGTGCCCGTCATGGCTGACGAGACGGATACGGCCCTCCCCGAACGGGCGCAACTGCGACAGCGCCGACGCGAGGCTCGATACGGACAGATCAAGCGTCGCGACACCGATCGCCTCGCCGTTCAAAAGACGGACCAATACGCTGACCGTCGTCATCAGTATCTTCTGCCCGCCGACATCGTAGAGGTAGGGAGGCGTGACAAGCGGGCGCTCCTCGCTCATCGGCTTCTCATACCATTCCTTGACGCCATCGCCCTCGGTCATGCCGAGCCTTTCGATCTTCACGGCGCCGTCGGCGCGATACGCGTAGGGAATGAAGCGCTTCTGCTCGTCGAACTGGGGATGGCCGAAGAACGCGGCCCCGTAGCCGCCCAGCTTCTCCGTCTCGATGACGAGACCGCCGCCCACCCGGTCGGTGCGGGAGAACACCGTCTGCCGCAGGATGCCCTCGAGCAGCTCGGGCGCGGGCGCGTAGGCATCCCGCTGCTCGATCAGGCCGATCATCGCCGCCACGGACGTGCCGAGACTCTCATAGGCGGGGTTGATCACGCCGCGCACCTTTTCGGCGCTCAACTGCAACTGCGACCGCGTCACTTCCCGGACCTGATCGATGACGCGGCGCGACAACATGGACGAACCGACGGCGGTCACGGCCGCGACGGCGGCCAGCAACAGAATGCCAACCGCTATCACCAGCTTGAAACGCATAGGCAAATTGGCAAAAGACATAAAACGCATCCCACCAGCGACCGGAAGAGCCGGCGTTCGGACAAGGCAACGGCACCCGCAGGACCGGCCCGAATGCCCGAACACAGCAAGAACGGGAAACATATTCCCAGTATAAGGTTGTCATGAGAACGCATAATGTCCGTTGGTGACATGCTCATGACGCACGTGTCAAAATATTTACATAGTATTTTTATATTTTATATAATACAAAAACTGTCATTAATTCTCTATGTAATCAATAATGACAATTATATCAAATAAAAAAATATTTATAAAACTAAAATTTCCTGACTTTCTGAATGTAAATGCTGAAAAATTGTCTATCAATCATATTCCGGCCTCAAGACCTCGCGTTGAAGGCCCTGAGTTGACGCGCCCGGAATTCACATGCTATCTTCGAAAGTCGTTGTTGCGTGGATTTTATCACGCACGAAGTTGGTTTTTCAATGACTGTTAACGGTATCCAGCAATACTGTATGATTAAAGACTTGGCATTCGGATTTTCAGGAGATTATTGATGGCTTTTATTGGCGGAGATCCGCGGCGCGCGGCTTACTTTGAAGATACTGGCGCACCGACTATTCAAGACCTTGATAAGAAAGGTGAAGTGCCGACTGACGCCCCATTTAAGTCCACAACCACTTGGTCCGAAGCATTTAAGCACGTTACGGACATTATCCGTATGCACGGAGAGGGCGCTGTTGGCCTGCTCAATCCAGATAAAGAGGTTGCCAGCAGCAATCTGGCGTACAAGAAGAGCAGCTGGATACAATTTTTCTCCAGCCTCTTCAGCAGCACTAGCAGGGCTGAAAACAAGGCCATAAAGCGAGCCTTCGTCGATTCAACCTTCGATAACATCGTCAACAATGCCGAACCGCCATTTGACAATATTGCGAAAGACATGTTGACGAAGAAACTGAACGCCGTCATCAATCCCGATTCCGGCAGACCGCTGACCGGACGCGTCATTAACGTGGTCGATACCATTTCGGTGAATGAAATCCGTAGTCAGGCGGAGAGGGCCAATCGTCTCCTTGATGGCGCCATCAATATTTGAATAATCGGCATTCGCTCGAAAAAACAAGCCTTTTCCGATTTCGCGAAATCGGAAAAGGCTCTGCCATTTTTTCCCTGAAGGAAACTCTGGCCGATCGGACGTTTCCGTCCGATCGGAAAACGCGTCAGCTCGCGAAGAAGGGCTGCGTGCCGTGCGCCTCGATGGCGGCGGCGAGGCGGGAAAGGGCGTGGATGTAGGCCGCCGTGCGCCAGGTGACGCCGCGCTCACGCGCGATCTCCCAGATGGCCCGGCCTTCCCGCACCATGATCGTGCGCAGCCGCTCGTGCACCTCGTCGAGCGTCCAGGCGTAGCCCTGCCTGTTCTGCACCCACTCGAAATAGGAGACGGTGACGCCGCCGGCGTTGGCCAGAATGTCCGGCAGCACCGTCACCTTCTTCGCCGCGAGAATGGCGTCCGCCTCGGGCGTCACGGGGCCGTTGGCCAGTTCCAGAATGACCTTGGCCTTGATGCTTTCGGCGTTGCCCTCGTGGATCATGCTCTCCAGCGCGGCAGGCACGAGCAGGTCGGTGTCCACCGAGACGAGCTCTTCCGCCGCCAGAAGCTGATGCCCGGCGGTCCCGGCGGTGGAAGCCACGGACTTGCCCGCCGCCTTCGTGCGGATCAGCAGATCGACGTCGAGGCCATCGGGCGAATAGACCGCGCCGGAGGAATCCGAAACCGCCACGATCAGGTTGCCGTCTGCGGCCAGCAGCGACGCGATGAACTGGCCGGCATTGCCGAAGCCCTGGACGGCGACGCGGGTGCGCCCTTCCAGCCCGAGCTGGACGGCGAGATCGCGCACCAGATAATAACCGCCGCGCGCCGTCGCATCCTCGCGCCCCACCGAGCCGCCGAGCGCGATCGGCTTGCCGGTGATGACGGCCGGGGACGCCTGACCGACGATCTGCGAATACTCGTCGGCCATCCAGCCCATGATCATCGAGTTCGTGTAGACGTCGGGTGCCGGAATGTCCCGGTCGGGCCCGACGATGCGGGCGAACGCCTGGATGTAGGAACGGGACAGGCGCTCCAGCTCCGCCTTGGACAGCTTGCGCGGATCGACGCTGACCGCGCCCTTGCCGCCGCCGTAGGGCAGGTTCATGACGGCGCACTTGAACGTCATCCAGAAGGCGAGCGTCTCCACCTCGTCCTCGTTGGAATCGGGGTGGAAGCGAATGCCGCCCTTCGTCGGCCCCCGCGTGTCGTCGTAGCGGCAGCGCCAGGCGAGAAACGACTTGCGCGAACCGTCGTCCATGCGAATCATCAGGCGGACCTTGGTCGTCTCGCGCGGATATTTCAGCTTCTCGATCACGTCAGGGTCCACTTGCAGGTGGCTGGCGGCTTCGTCGAGACGGACGAGGGCGAGATCGAGAAGGCTGTGGTGAGACATCGTGACTCCTGCGGAAAATTTAATGCATCTGATGGTGAAATGTGCATTTGGCGACAATAAGGGCACATCATGCGCATCGTTTGTGCATTCTCAAGGAAATAAAACGACGTCGCTGTCAAGCCAAAAAACACAATATATATGTGTCAGACATCATTTTTGATATATTCTACATGGTTCAGGCGCGGATTGCGGCCATACGGCGCAAAGCCGGCGACGGTGACGGACTGTTGCAGGCGCAGCCGCGGGCGGCCGGGCGAGGCGCGGAGAAGGCTGCCGACTCACGTTCTTTCGCGATCCCAGGTTTCGCCGAGCGCCGCCGGCAGCGCGCCCCTGCGCCCGAACAGCGCCAGTACCAGCAGCACGGCGGCGAAGGGCAGCATCTGCACGATATCGGTCGGCGCATCGACGCCCGCCACCTGCAAGGCCGTGGCCGCCGAGAGGCAACCGCCGAACAGCAGCGCCCCCGCCAGCACCAGCAGGGGCCGGCCGCGCGCGAGCATCGCCAGCACGATGGCGATGAAACCCGCGCCGTTCGTCATGAACGGCACGAAGACGCCCGCGCCGACGATGGCCATGAACCCGCCGCCGAGCCCGGCCAGCGCGCCCGCCGCCAGCACGGCGACCGTGCGCACGCGCCGCACGTTCCCGCCTGCAGCGTCGAGCGCGCGCGGGCCGTCGCCGGCCGCGCGCAGGGCAAGCCCCGCGTGCGTCAAGCGATAGAGCGCCGCGCAGAGGGGCACGAGCAGCAGCGCGACATGCACCATCGGCGGCCTGTCGAAGACGGCCGGGCCGATCAGCGGCAGATGCGCCAGCCCCGGCGCCGCCCACGACGCGGCGGCCGGCAGGCGGGGATAGGACTGCGCGAAACTCAGATGATGCAGGATCGCCGTCAGCCCCTCCAGCCCCAGCAGCAGCGCGATGCCGATGACGATCTGGTTGAGGCCGAGCCGCACGGCGAGCCCGGCCATGACGGCGCCGGCCAGCAGCCCCGCGCCGAGCGCGGCGCCGAGGCCCGCCGCCGCGCCCCAGGGGGAAGCGCCCATATGCAGCGTGACGATGAAGCCCGCGTAGGCGCCCGCCAGCATCATGCCTTCGAGACCGATGTTGAGCACGCCCGCCTTCTGCGACATCTGCTCGCCGAGCCCGGCCAGCAGCAGCGGCACGCCGGCCGTCACCGCCCCGGTGAGCAGCGCCGTCAGAAAGGCTTCGGTCAGCAGGCCGCCGCTCACGCCGCGAGCCCCCCGACGCCCCGTCTTGCCGCCGCCCGTCTTGCCGCCGCCCGTCTTGCCGCCGCATGCCTCGCCGCCCGCTGTTCCACCATCTCGCCCAGCGCCAGCGCGACGAGCAGGATGGCGACGATCAGCAGCGTGACGAAATTGGGCACGCCGAAACGGCGCGCGGCGCTCTCGCCGCCGATCGACAGCACCGAGAACAGAAACACAAACAGAATGGTCGCGAAGCCGTTGAAGCGCGCCAGAAACACCAGCGGCACCACGGCAAGGCCGTAGGCCGGGTTCCAGTCCGCCCGCACGTTGCCGGCGACGCCCAGCACCTCCACCGCCCCCGCGAGCCCCGCCAGCGCCGCCGACAGCCCAAAGGCCGCCAGCGTCAGCAGCGGCACGTCGAGCCCCGCGTGGGCGGCCGCCCGCGGATTGGCGCCCACCACCCGCAGCCGCAGCCCGAAAGCCGTCGCCGCCATCAGCCAGTGGACGGCGAGCACCGCCACGACACCGATGATCACGCCGCCGGAAACGGTGGTGTCCATCAGGCGCGGCAAGCGATCGGCGACCGGCAGCGTCACCGTCTGCGGCACGGTCGTGGTCGGATCGCGAAAGGCGAGCTTGATCAGCAGGTTGACGAGGGATGCGCCGAGAAGGCTCATCATCAGCGTCGAGATGATCTCGTTGACGCCGCGAAAGGCCCGCAGCAGCGCCGGCAGCACCGCCCATGCCGCGCCCACGGCGGCGGCCAGCAGGAAGCTGGCGAGCCAGGCGAGCCAGAGCGGCAGCGCGGCGGCAAGCGACGGCGCGGCCGCCGCCACGCAGACGGCGGCGAGCAGAAACTGGCCGTCGCCGCCGAGATTCCAGACGCCGGCCCGGAAAGCCACGATGAGGCTCGCCGCCACCAGCAGCAGCGGCGCCATGCGCGTGACCGACGCCTGCAAGCCGGAGGGCGAGAGCAGCCCGCGCCGCAGCACCTGCGCGAAATAGCCGGGCGGATCGACGCCGAGCAGATAGAGCAGCAGCGCCGTCAGCACGAAGGCGAGCGCGAGCGGCCCCGCCACCACAAGCACGAAGCGCCTCATGCCGCGCGCTCCGTTCCGCCGCCCCTGTCGCTGAGGAGCGCGCCCACCCGCTCGCGCGCGCCCTCGCCGTTGGCGAGCCGCGCCACGATCCGCCCGCCGCGCATCACGGCGATCGCGTGCGCCAGTTCCAGCAATTCGTCGAGGTCGGTCGAGATCAGCAGCACGGCAAGCCCCGCCGCCGCCGCCTCGCGGATACGGCGGCGCGTCGCCGCCGTGGCGCGCAGGTCGAGACCGTGGGTCGGATTGGCGAAGACGATGGCGCGCGCGCCGCCCGCCAGTTCGCGCGCCAGCACGACCTTCTGGACATTGCCGCCCGAAAGCGTGCCGACCGGCGCATGCGGGCCGGGGGTTCGGATGTCGAAGGCGGCGATGGCCGCGCGCGCATGCGCCGCGATGGCGGCGGGGCGCGCCACGCCGCCGCGCCAGAACGGCGCATCGCCGATGCGCTTCAGCAGCAGGTTGAGCGCCACCGACAGCGCGCCGACGCTTCCCTCGCCCAGCCGGTCGTCGCTGACATGGCGCAATCCGCGCCGGTAACGCCCGCCGGCGTTGAGGCGTCCGAGCGGCGCGCCGTCGAGCGTCACGGTGCCGGCGGTCGCCGGCCGCTGGCCGGCCAGCGCCTCGGCAAGCTGGCGCTGGCCGTTGCCCTCGATGCCGGCGATGCCGAGAATTTCCCCCGCCGCCAGAGCCAGATCGATGCCGGCGAGCGGCATCACGGGATCGTCGGCGGCAAGCCCCTCCACCCGCAACACCGGCACGGACGACAGCGATGAACCGGGCGCCGGCGCGTCTTCGGGCGCCCCCGCCTCGTCGGCGTCGAACATCAGCCGCACGAGCCTGTCGCGCGCCGTCTCCCGACGCCAGTCGCCGGCCGGCAGCGGCGCGATCTCCGCCACCTTGCGGCCCCGGCGCAGAATGGTGATGCGGTCGCCGAAATCGCGCGCCTCGTCGAGCTTGTGGGTGACGAAGCCGACGGCGAGGCCCTGTGCCGCCAGCCGGCGCATCAGTTCGCCCAGCTTCGCCACCTCCTGCGGCGAGAGCATCGCCGTCGGCTCGTCCAGCATCAGCACCCGGCTGCCGCGCATCAGCGCCCGCGCGATTTCCACGCGCTGGCGCTCGCCCGGCGTCAGCGATCCGGCCAACCGGCCGGTATCGAGCGCGAAATGCGGGTCCACGAGCCGCGCGGCGGCTTGCAGGCGCGCGGCGAGGCCGCGCCGGTCGACCGGGCGCCACCACGGCCCGCCGAGCGCCGCATTCTCGACGAGGCTGAGGGTCGGCACGAGCTGCGCGTGCTGGAAGACGGTGCCGATGCCGCGCCGCAGCGCCTCGCGCGGCGAGCCGATGCGGCGCGGCACGCCGTCGATGCGGATTTCACCCGCATCCGGCTGCCGCATGCCGGAAAGAATGGCGGCGAGCGTGGATTTGCCCGCGCCGTTCTCGCCCAGCAGCACATGCACCTCGCCCGGCCACAGCGCGAGATCGACGCCCGCGAGCGCGCATACGCCGGGATAGGATTTCCCGATGCCGGCGAGCGCGACGGCCGGACACGGTGCGTTCATGCCGCGTCAGGGCCGCTTGCCGGCGGCGTTCACCAGCGCATGAACGGACGCGGCGTCGAAAACGGGCTTCACGACGATCGCACCATCAACGATTTCCCGGCGGATGGCCTCGACCTCCTGCCAGACCGCATCGGGAACATGCGGCGTCTTCAGCAGCGACACCGAGCCGTCGGCGAGACTGATGCCGTAATTGCGCTCGCCGAAGCGCCCGGCTTTCACGTCCGCGATCATCGTCGCGAACACGGGCTCCAGGTTCCAGATCACCGAGGAGAGAAGATGGCCCTTGTCGATGCTCGACTTGTCGCCGATCACGTCTATGAAGAAGACCTTGCCGCCGTCGACCGCCCTGCCCGCCTCGACGGCGGCGAGCATGCCGAAGCTCGACCCGTTGCCCTGCCCCAGAATGATGTCCGCGCCCGCGGCGATCACCGTTTCCGTCACGCGGCGCGCGCCGGCGGCGTCGCTGTAGGCGGCCGGGCCGATGACCGAATAGCGGATGACGACATCGGGCTTTTCCGCCCGCGCGCCCTCGATGAAGGCGGCCGACTGGCTGTTCCATCCCGGCGGCTCGCCGGACGTCACGATGCCGAGGATGCCGGTGCGCGTGAGCTTCGCCGCGAGCCGCCCGGCGAGATAGGCGCCCTCATGGCCGCTCGCCGTGTAATCGGCGACCTTGCCGGGCGCGCGGGCGTCGGGCCGGTCGGTGATCGCCACCGGCACGGACAGCTCCGCGCCGACTTCCGGCGCCGCCGTGTTGTAGCCGCTCGCATGCGCGATCAGCAGGCCGGCGCCGTCTTCCGCCAGTTCCCGCAGAACCGGGCGCACGTCGCCATAACCGAGGTTTTCGGCAACCAGCACCTTGACGCCCGCCGCGGCCCCGGCCGCCCTCGCCGCCGCGACACCCTGCTGATTCCAGCCGAAATCCGTCGCCGCCTCCGGCGCGAGAATGGCGATGGCCTCGAGTTCCGCCGCAAGGACCGTGCCCGGCAGCGAAACGGCCAGCGCAACCGCTGACAGCGCCGCGAGGACGGCGCGACGAACACGGCCCGCCGGCGCGCGCAGGGAAATCGAAGGCAGCAATCTGTCATGCATCGTATCGTCTCCAGCCGCGCGCCGGCCGCACGCCGGCCGCCGCACATGCAATTCCATCAGAATTTATAGAACCGATGTCCGGCAAAAATCCAGCGCCGCCACGCTGTTCGGGGCGACTTTTCGGGTTCTCCTCCCCAATTAGGGCCGGCGGCGACATTCGGCGGGATTGACCGGCGACCGCGCTTCGCCATACGGGTGCCGCATACGGACGGCAGCGTGAAAGGCGCGGCGGAAACGGCAGGCGATGTGCGCTCCCCGTCGCCATAGAGAACGACAGGCATCGATGATCGGGAACGGGACACAACGGCGGCCGACCTTCACCACTATTGCGCGGATCGCCGCGGTCCGCGCTTTCGCCGCCCGGGCATTCGCCGTGTGGGCGGTCGCCGCCGCGATGGCCCCGCCGGAAGCCGCGGCGCATCCGCACGTATGGGTCACGGCGCGGACGCAGCTCGTATTCGCGCAGGACAAGCTGACGGCCGTGCGCCATAGCTGGACGTTCGATCCCGCCTATTCGCAATACGCCACGCAAGGGCTCGACGCCGACGGCGACGGCAAGCCCGACGCGGCGGAAATGGCGGATCTCGCGCGCTCCAACATCGAGGGATTGTACGAATTCGACTTCTTCACCAAGGTGAAAGCGAACGGCAAGTCCATCGCCTTCACCCGCGCGAGCGATCCCTCCCTCGAACTTGTCGACGGATCGCTCGTGCTGCACTTCACGCTTCCCGTCGAACCGGCGGTCGCGGCCGGGCGGGCGCTGGCGCTGGAGATCTACGACCCGACCTATTTCGTGTCGTTCGTCTTCGCCCCCGGCGCCGACGCCGCCACGACCGCGGGCACCGCCGGCGACTGCGCGATCACGATCACGCGGCCGAAGCAACAGGATTTCAACGCGCAGGACGATCTTTCGGAAGCTTTTTTCAACGCCTTGACGGCCGCCTCGTCCTTCGGGCAGGATTTCGCCACGCGCGCGGTCGTCGCTTGCCCATGATGTAATCAGGAATGATGCGATCGGAAATGACGCGTTCCGCGAATCAGGCGCGCCGCAAGCATGCTTCCCGGCGCCGGACACAGGCGGCCGACAGGAGGTTTCGGTGAGCGATACGATCCTTGCGGCCCGCAGCGCCCGTGCCAGGCTGTTCGCGCTCGCGCGCCGCGCCGCGGTAGCCATCGCGGCGCTCGCTCTGGTCGCGGGCCTCTACGCCCTGATCTCCGGGGCATGGTTCACGCCGCCGGAAAGCACGCCGCAGCGCCATCCCTTCTCCGCCGGCCTGCGGGAAACCGCGCCCGCTCCCACCGGCATCGGCGGTACGATCGTCGCCGTGCAATCGGTCTTCTACACCCGGATGGTGGGTGCCTTGCAGGCTTTCGCCGCTCCCTCGCCCGACGCGGCGGGCGGCATTTCCGCGTTGTGGACGCTGATCGCGCTGGGTTTCGCCTACGGCGTCTTTCACGCGGCCGGGCCGGGGCACGGCAAGGCCGTGATCTCGGGCTATCTCGTCGCCGACGGGCGGCGGTCCCTCGGGCGCGGACTGATGATCGCGCTGGCGTCATCGCTGTTGCAGGCGTTGTCCGCCATCGTCATCGTCGGCGTGCTCGCCGTCGCGCTCGATGCGTCCACGAGCGCCATCAACGCTTCCGCGCGCGCGATCGAGCTGGGAAGCTTCGCGCTGGTGGCGCTCGTCGGGCTCGCCGTCCTGTGGCGCAAGGCGGCGCGGCTGATAACGGTCTTCCAGCCGCCGCCGGCGGCCGATCCTTTCGGCGGCCTGTCTTTCCGGCCGGCGCAGGCCGCGGCTTCCGGCCGCTTCCGGGCGGAGGAAGCCGTCGCCCCTGCCGCGCAGGACGCGGCGCGCTGCGCCGACCCTTCATGCGGCGTCTTCGCCTGCCGCGACCACGCGCATCTGCCGACGCCCGAGGAAGTGGGGCGGCTCGGGACGTTCCGCGAGATGGCGGCGGTGACGTTCTCCGCCGGCTTGCGCCCTTGCACGGGCGCGATCATCATTCTGGTCTTCGCCCTGTCGCAACGGGAGTTCGCGGCGGGCGTCGCCGCGACCCTCGCCATGGCGCTGGGCACGTTCATCACCGTCGGCGCGCTGGCGTGTCTTGCGGTCTACGGCAAGCGCCTGGCGGTGCGGCTCGCGGGCGGCGGCGGCCGCGGCGGCGCGCGGGCGGTCGCGGTGCTGGAAGTGCTGGCCGGCGCCATCGTCGCGGTCGCGGGCCTCGTGCTCCTGCTGGGCGGCTATCAGGCCGGCTAGAGGCGGTCAGCCCCTTCCTTTCGCACGAACATGGGGCGTTTGCCTGCAACGCGGTGGCGTTCGGGCTGTTTTTTCTCTAATAGATGTTCCAAAGTGTCGGGCTGAAGCCATGATGCCGGACAAGGCCGGGTTTGCGCGCCGGCGGCGCATGCGGCACGAAAGTGCCTCGGGAGAGGAAATGAGAACCATGCTCTGGTCGGACCGGAACTGTCGCTGTCGATGACGTCGCCGATGCTCATCCGCGAATCTGGCCCGCTGTTGGACTTTCAGGAATCCCGCAATGATCTCCGAGCAAATCTTGACCGGTAGCCTTCCCGGTATCGCTCCCGAACTTCCCGATCCCGTATGGCTCCGGCTGCGGCGGGAGGCGGAGGCGGTCATCCGGCATGAGCCGTATCTGGGCGGCGTCATGACCGGCGCCATCCTCAACCATGCTTCCTTCGAGGCTGCCCTCGCCCACAAGATCGGGCAGCGTCTCAACCATCCCACGCTGCCGGGCGAACTGATCACCCAGGGCCTTCTGGCCGCGATAGCCGACGAGCCGGAACTCGGCACCACCATCCGCGCCGACGCGCTGGCGGTGATCGACCGCGATCCCGTCTGCACGCGGATCATCGAGCCGGTGCTCTATTTCAAGGGTTTTCACGCTCTCGTCACCCACCGCCTCGCGCATTGGTTATGGAAGCAGGGCCGCAAGGATTTCGCCCTGCATCTCCAGAGCCGCTCGTCCGAGGTTTTCCAGACCGACATCAACCCCGCCGCGCGCTTCGGGCGCGGGATATTCCTCGATCACGCCACCGGCTTCGTGGTGGGCGCCACGGCGGAGATCGACGACAACGTATCCATCTTGCAGGAAGTCACGCTCGGCGGCACGGGCAAGGAAAGCGGCGACCGGCACCCGAAGGTCCGCAGCGGCGTGCTGATCGGCGCGGGCGCGAAAATACTCGGCAATATCGAGATCGGCGCGGGCGCGCGAATCGCCGCCGGCTCCGTCGTGCTGCGCCCCGTTCCGCCCAACGCCACCGTCGCCGGCGTTCCGGCGAAGATCGTCCAGACGGACGGCTGCCCAGAGCCGGCCCGCAGCATGGATCAGATCCTGAATGACCTCGCCGATAAATAGTGTAAAAACACCGGGTGCGAATCAGAAATTCGTCCGAATTATGGGCTTCCGGGTTAAATTTATCCTGAAAACGATATCCGTTTTCTGATTCGATACAGTCATGACGTGGTAGAAGGCCCTCCGGGCAGGCGGATGAGCGCAAGTCCACAGCAATCTTTTCCGGGCAAGATCCTGCCGGCCGAATGGCCGGCATAGTCGGAAATTCCGCTGCAACCCCCATGAATTGTCAGTCGGGCGGGGTTGCGGTGATGAGCGGCGCGCACTATCAAGCACCGGGTTTGCTGCACGGCAATACACCTGAAAACGAGCATCGCAGGGTTGAACGCCTTCAAGGCATCGGCCTGATGTCAACCCCAACAAGAGACAAGTCGATCATGGACAAGAAAGAACTCGGTAAAGTGGAACAATATTTACGGCAGACCTTCGCCAACCATGCCATTCGTGTCGTCGGTCGGCCAAGGAAAAATGATTCCGCCGAAGTCTATCTCGGCGACGAGTTCATCGGCGTTCTGTTCGTCGACGATGAGGACGGCGACAAATCCTACAGCTTCCAGATGGCGATTCTCGACACGGATCTCGACGCCTTTTCCTGAAAGCGAAAGGAGTGATTGGTCCGACCGCCTACTTGCCATCATAGGGTGATGGAAAGACAATGCAACCTTCAGTTCTCTAAACACCCTATGAGTGTAGCGCATTTTGGGCACGCTGCAACCTCGATGCACTGGCTAATTTACCGACTATCAGCGTTGTTTTCCGACTCTCGGTATTAGTCGACCCGCATTCAACTGGTGTGGGAACTCATGTCAAATATGACAATACACGCCTTCATTCTGGGAATTTCGTTCGCCGGTCTTATTTGCAGCTGTTTCGAGTATCTTACCGGTCGGCCCGCCAACTTCGGTCTCATGTTCGCTCGGGGAGGCGCCCTGATCCTGTGCATGCCGGTGCTGGTGTTCTCCGCGCCGTACATTCTGTTGCGGAACGCCTACCGTGGTTTCCGCATGTTGCAGATAAGCGGAAGTTCGCTGATATTCGTGTGCGTAACGGCGGTCATCTGGAGCATCATGTGCGGGCGCATCGTGCTCTATTTTCTCCACACCGTCTGATCTCCCGCCGCCGCGCGCGGAACCGGGGCGCTTCCCGCCCGATGAGCCTCTTGTGAAAGACCGTGAAATATGCGCAACTGCCGAATGAAGCGGGATGCGCTTTCGCAGCGGTCGCCAGGACGACCCATCTGCTTGCCAACGCATGGTTTTCTTGAAAAGCGGCACCCGCTTTCGGGATCATGTTTCGTTGCGGCGCGTGAACGAGGGGGGAGAGCCGATGCCGGTTTACAGCTTGGGAGATGCCGTGCCGACCTTGCCGCAGGAAGGCCAGTTCTGGGTCGCGCCCACGGCCGCGGTCATCGGCAATGTCGTTCTGGGCAAGGATGTCGGCATCTGGTTCGGCGCCGTGCTGCGCGGCGACAACGAACCGATGCTGATCGGCGCCGGCACCAACATCCAGGATAACGCCGTGCTGCATTCGGACACCGGCTTGCCGCTCACCATCGGCGAGGGCTGCACCATCGGGCACGCCGCCATCGTCCATGGCTGCACCATCGGCGACAACTGCCTCATCGGCATGGGGGCGACCGTGCTCAACGGGGCGCGGATCGGCGACAATTCGCTGGTCGGGGCCGGGGCGCTCGTCACCGAGGGCAAGGAATTTCCGCCCGGCTCGCTGATCGTCGGCGCGCCCGCCCGCGCCGTCAGAAGCCTTGATGACGCGGCCATCGAAAGCCTCCGCGCCTCCGCGCGCCACTACATCGACAACTGGAAACGTTTTTCCGTAAGCCTCGTGCGGTTGTAATCCGGCTTTCCGGCCGATGCCGCGCGGGCACGGCCGATTCCCGGTGCGCCGACCCGCCGGGGATCGCCGTAACCGCCTACTGCAACGACTTACGAAACCGCCCGAGCGAAAAGCTGAACAGCACGCAACCGATCAGCGCCAGCGCCAGGAACTGCGGCCACACGATATCGAACGTCGCGCCCCGATAGAGAATCGCCTGCGCGAGCGAAACGAAGTGAGTCGTCGGAGCGGCCTCCATGATGAACTGCACCGCTTGCGGCATGCTTTCGCGCGGAGTCATGCCGCCGGAAAGGATGTCGAGCGGCAGCAGCGTCAGGATCAGCAGCAGTCCGAATTGCGGCATGGAGCCCGCGAGCGTGGCGAGGAAAATGCCGAGCGACGTGGTGGCGAAGAGATGCAGCGCCGCACCGGCGAGGAACAGCGGGACGGATCCTTCGATCGGCACCGCCAGAAGGCCCTGCACCACGACCGTCAGCGACAGGGCGGCGGCCGCGAGAACCACGACCCCCATCGACCAGACCTTGCCCAACATGATCTCGAACGGCGTGACGGGCATCACCAGCAGATGCTCCACCGTGCCGTGCTCCCGCTCGCGGATGAGCGCCGTGCCTGTCAGGATGATCGACAGCATGGTGACATTGTTGATGACCTCGACGACGGAGCCGAACCACGCCTTGTTCAGCTCCGGGTTGAAGCGCGCGCGCATGGCGAGATCGACGGGCGGGCCGGCGTCGGTGCGGTAGCGGGCGGCGAATTCGTTCACTTCCGCCGTCACGATGGTCTGCACGTAGGCGCTGCCTGAAAACGCCTGCGACATGCGGGTGGCGTCGACGTTGAGCTGGATGACGGGATTGCGGCCCGCCAGCAGATCGCGCTGGAAGTTCGGCGGAATGTTGAGGGCGAAGGTGTCGCTGCCGGCATCCATGCGCCGGTCCATCTCCGCCTGCGTGATCAGCTCCGGCCGGGAGAACAACGGCGGATAGAAGGCGCTGACGATGCGTGTCGACAGCGGCGAGCGGTCCTCGTCGACGATGGCGATCGGCGCCCTGTTCAGCGTCTCCGGCATGGCCGTCGCGGCGGTGTAGATCGCCAGCGTGAACGCGTAGACGATCAGCACCATCAACACCGGATCGCGCGACAGGCCGCGCAGTTCCTTGATGCCGAACTGGATGACGTTGGAGAACCGCATCAGCGCGCCTGCTTCTTCAACAGCACGGCGCCGAGGCCGATGAGGATGGGGATCGCCGCGAGGAGCGGCCAGAAGGCCCCCGAAAGATCGGCAAGGCCGAGCGCTTTCGAGAACGTGCCGCGCGCGATGACGATGAAATGCGTCGTCGGATAGATGTTGCCGATCATCGCTCCCGCCCCTTCGAGCGACGAGACGGGCTCCGTCAGGCCCGAGAACTGCACCGCCGGCAACAGCGTCAGGATCGAAGTGCCGAAGATCGCGGCGATCTGGCTGTTCATGAAACTGGAAATCAGCAGGCCCATGCCCGTCGCGGCAATGACATAGAGAAACGCCCCCAGCGTCAGCGCCACGAACGAGCCCTTCATCGGCACGCCGAACACGAAGATGGCCAGCAGGACGAGCAGGAAGAAGTTGAGCATCGCCAGAAGTACATAGGGCATTTGCTTGCCGAGCAGAAATTCGAGCCGCGTCGTCGGCGTGACGTAAAGGTTGACGATGGAGCCCAGCTCCTTCTCGCGCACGACGCTCAACGCCGTCAGCATGGCGGGAATCATGAGCAGAAGCAGCGGGATGACGGCCGGCACGATGGCAGGCAGGCTTTCCACATCGGGATTGTAGCGATAGCGTATCTCGATGTCGAAGCGCCCCGCCGTCTGTCCGCCGGCCGTGCGGCTGGCCCGCTCCTGCAACCAGCGCTGATGCATGCCCTGAATGTAGCCGCGCACCGTTTCCGCCCGCTGGGGCATCGCGCCGTCGAACCAGACGCCGATCTCGACATTGCCGCCCCGCATCACGTCGCGGCCGAAGCCGGGCGGAATCTCGATGGCGAGCGCCAGCTCGCCCGCGCGCATGCGCCGGTCGAGGTCGGCGTAATCGCGAATCGGCGGGCGCTCGATAAAGTAGCGGGAACCGGCGATATCGAGGCTGTAGCTGCGGCTGAGCGTCGTCTGGTCGTGATCGAGAACGGCGAAGGTGAGGTCCTCCACGTCCATGCTGATGCCGTAGCCGATGATGAACATCAGCAGGACGCTGCCGACGAGCGCCAGCGTGGCGCGGATCGGATCGCGCCGCAACTCCAGCCCCTCGAGACGCGCGTAGCTGAACATGCGCCGGAAATCGAAAATGCGCGATGCGGACGCCGCCTGCCCGCCATTTGCCTGCCGCAGCGCCTCCACGGGCGCGGGCTCATCGGCCGTGGCGGGGGCGGCAAGCTCCGCGCCCGCGCCCGCGTCTTCCAGATAGGCGACGAAGGCGTCCTCCAGCGTCGCGGTTCCCCGCTGCGCGACGATGGCGGCGGGCGTGTCGCTGACGAGCACCTTGCCCGCATGCATGAGCGAGATGCGGTCGCAGCGCTCCGCCTCGTTCATGAAATGGGTCGATATGAAGATCGTCACGTTGTCGTTGCGCGACAGGTCGATCAGTTCCTGCCAGAGCGCGTCGCGCGCCACCGGATCGACGCCGGAGGTCGGCTCGTCCAGAATGAGGATTTCCGGCCCGTGGATGAGCGCCACCGCCAGCGACAGCCGCTGCCGGATGCCGAGCGGCAGGGCGTCGGGCAGCGCGTCCATGACGTCCGCCAGATCGAAGCGACGCGCCATCTCGTCGATACGGGCGGAAACGGTCTCCGGCGGCAGACGGAACAGGCGGGCATGCAGGTCGAGGTTCTGGCGCACGGTCAGTTCCGCGTAGAGCGAGAACGCCTGGCTCATGTAGCCGACGCGCTTGCGCACCTCCATGTCATGCGGGTCGACCACCTGCCCGAAAAGTTTCGCCGTGCCCTCCGTCGCCGGCAGCAGGCCGGTGAGCATCTTCATGGTCGTGGTCTTGCCGCAGCCGTTGGAGCCGAGGAAGCCGAAGATCTCGCCGCGCGGAATCTCGAAGCTCACATGATCGACGGCGGTAAAATCGCCGAATCGCATGGTCAGCCCCCGCGCCTCGATGGCGAGCGTCTCTCCGGGGCGGTGCTCGCGCGGGCGTATCACGACCTCGCGGTGGGCCGCGCGCATCTCCTCCGGCAGCAGCGCGATGAAGGCGTCGTCGAGCGTCGCCGCGCCCGTGCGCGCCAGCAGCTCCGCCGGCGCGCCGGTGGCGAGCACCCGGCCGTCGTCCATGGCCACGAGCCAGTCGAAGCGCGCCGCTTCCTCCATATAGGCGGTAGCGACGATCACGCTCATGCCCGGACGCTCGCGGCGGATATCGTCGATCAGATCCCAGAACTGCCGGCGCGACAGCGGATCGACGCCGGTCGTCGGCTCATCGAGAATAAGCAGGTCGGGATCGTGGATGAGCGCGCAGCACAGGCCGAGCTTCTGCTTCATGCCGCCGGACAGCTTGCCGGCGGGACGGTCGCGGAAGGACGCGAGGCCCGTGCGCGCAAGCAGCCGCGCGATGCGCTCCTCCCGCTCCCGCCGGTCGTGCCCGAACAGCCGGCCGAAGAAATCCACGTTCTCGAAGACGGACAGGCTGGGATACAGATTCTTGCCGAGGCCCTGCGGCATGTAGGCGATGCCGGGGCAGACGCGGTTGCGATGGCGCGCATCGGCCATGTCGCCGCCCAGCACCTCGACGCGCCCGCGCTGGATCTCCCGCGCCCCGGCGACGAGCGACAGCAGGCTCGACTTGCCGACGCCGTCGGGTCCGATCAGCCCCACCATGACGCCCGCCGGAATGTCGAGCGTGACGCTCTCCAGCGCCAGGGTGCGGCCGTAGCGCAGCCCGACGTCCTTCAGCGCGGCGATAGCGGGCGCGGCAGGCGGCGGAACACCCGTCATCAGGGGCTTACCGTCTCTTGCAGCGGCGCCGGCCACTGCGCATCGGCGGCGAGCCTGACGTAGGCGACGCCCGGCAGCCCCGTCTTGACGTGCTCGATGTACTTGCGCAAAAGCGCCGGCGGAATCTGCGCCCGCACGCGGAACATCAGCTTTTCCCGCTCGATGGCCGTCTCCACCGTCTTGGGCGTGAACTGGGCGACATCCGCCACGAAGGAGATTTTCGCCGGCAGCACGTATTGCGGCACCGCATCCAGCACGATGCGCGCATCGGCGCCGAGCGCGAGCCTGCCCGCCTGATCGGTGGGCAAGAAGAAGGTCATGTAGACATCGCTGAGATCCACGAGATTGAGCACCCGCCCGCCGCCCGCGAGCACCTCGCCGGGCCGGGAGACGAGAAACTGCACGCGCCCGTCGCGCGGCGAGGTGAGAATGCTGTCGGCGATATCCGCATCGATCCGCTCGATGGTCGCATGCGCCGCGTCGACGGCCGCCTCCGCGCCCACTACCTGCGATTCGGCGGCGGAGATGGCGGCCTCGGCCGCCGCAAGCTGCGCCTTCGCCGCTTCCTGCGCGGCCCTGGCGCCCAGCGCGCGGGCGCGGTCGTCGTCAAGCACCTGCTGGGACACGTTGTCCCGGAGAATGAGCTGTTCCGAGCGCGCGAGCTTCTTGTCGGCGGCGTCGCGCTCCGCCTCGCGCTGGGCGACGACGGCGACGGCCGCGGCCTGCTCGGCCCGGCGCTGCGCCACCTGGTTCTTCGCGGTTTCGACGGCGATGGCCGCCTGCTTGAGCTGCGCCTCGGCCTGACGCCTTTCGGCCTGCAACTGGTCGGTGTCCATCCGCGCGAGAATCTGGCCGGCGGCCACGAAATCGCCTTCCTGAACGAGAACTTCCCTGATGCGGCCGGCCGCCTTGGTCGCGACGTCGATCTCCGTCGCCTCGATGCGGCCGTTGCCGCTGGCTATGCCCTCCGGCAGCGCATCCGGCTGAAGCTCCCGCCAGCCGAAGTAAACGCCCCCGGCCATAACGAGCGCAACACCCGCCGTCAGCCATCTGCCCGCCAGACCGCCCATATCGCCCCTCGTTTCACAGACCGCCCATCATCGGCGCGGGAAAGCACCGGCCCGCAAGCTACCACGCGGCGGGAGGGCAAAAACATGATCCGCGGCAAGATTCGCAGACCGGCCGGGCATGACGTGCTCCAGCGCACCCGCCACCGGCGAAGGTCCGCGCCTCAGCCGGCCTGAGCTCTTTCCCGCAGACGCCGCGCCACGCGCTCGGGCACGAACTGCGAAACATCGCCGCCCATCTTCGCGATCTGGCGCACGAGCGTCGCGGTGATATGGCGGGTGGCGGGCGACGCCGGCAGGAAAACCGTCTGCACATCCGGCGCCAGAGCGCCGTTCATGCCGGCCATCTGCATCTCGTAGTCGAGATCGGTGCCGTCGCGGATGCCGCGGATCAGCAGCGAGGCCCCCAGACGCCGGGCGGCCGACGCCACCAGATCGTCGAAGGTGATCACGTCGAAATCGACGCCCGCCGCCGCCGCGAGCGGCGCGCATTCCTCATGCAGCATGACCGCGCGTTCCTGCGCGGTGAACAGCGGCGTCTTGCCGGGATGGACGCCGATGGCGACGACCAGCCTGTCCGCCAGCAGCACCGCGCCGCGCACCACATCGATATGGCCGCCCGTCACCGGATCGAACGAACCCGCATAGATCGCCACACGCGCCATATCAGCCCTCCCCCTCGCCTTCGCCTTCACCCTCGCCATCGTCCGAAACGCGCTCGACGGACACCACGCGCTCATCCGCCGAGGTGTTGAACACGATGACGCCCTGCGCCGACCGGCCGGTGAGCCGGATGCCCTCGACCGGCACGCGGATGAGCTGCCCGCCATCGGTGACGAGCATGATCTGGTCCGAGATTTCCACCGGGAAGGAGGCCACCAGCGGGCCGTTGCGGCCGTTCACCGCCATGGCGACGATGCCCTTGCCGCCGCGCCCGGTCGTCCGGTACTCATAGGCGGACGTGCGCTTGCCGTAGCCGTTTTCGGAGAGGGTGAGCACGAACTGCTCCGCCGCGCCGAGCGCCGCGTAGCGCTCCTGCCCGAGCACGATCTCCTGTTCGGGCGCGGTTTCCAGCGCGCGCGCCTCGATCCCCCCGTCTTCCTGCGCTGCGTCTTCCTGCGCTGCGTCTTCCTGCGCTGCGTCTTCCTGCGCGCCGTCCTCGCTCTCCGCGCCTTCGTCCGTCTCGCCGGAAACCGCGCGCCGCGCCGCATTGGCAAGCCGCAGATAAGCCACCCGCTCCTCCGCGCCCGCCTCGACATGGCGCAGGATGGACATCGAGATCACCCGATCGCCCGCAGCGAGCGCAATGCCGCGCACGCCGGTGGAGTCACGGCCCTTGAACACGCGCACCTCCGACACCGCGAAGCGGATGGCCTGCCCGAGGGCCGTGGTCAGCAGCACGTCGTCGGCCTCGGTGCCGATCTGCACGTCGACGATCTGGTCGCCCTCGTCGAGCTTCATGGCGATCTTGCCGGCGCGGTTCACCTGCGCGAAGTCGGAGAGCTTGTTGCGGCGCACGTTGCCCGAGGCCGTCGCGAACATGACGTCGAGCGCCGCCCAGCCCGCCTCGTCCTCCGGCAGCGGCATGATGGTGGTGATGCGCTCGCCCGCCGAAAGCGGCAGGATGTTGACGAGCGCCTTGCCGCGCGCGTTCGGCGCGGCGAGCGGCAGACGCCACACCTTTTCCTTGTAGACCTGCCCGCGCGATGAGAAGAACAGCACCGGCGTGTGCGTGTTGGCGACGAAGAGGCGCGTGACGAAATCCTCGTCCCGCGTCTGCATCGCCGCGCGCCCCTTGCCGCCGCGCCGCTGCGCCCGGTAGGTGGAAAGCGGCACGCGCTTGATGTAGCCGGCGTGCGACACCGTCACCACCATGTCCTCGCGCTGGATCAGGTCCTCGTCGTCGACATCGGAATCCCAGTCCAGAATCTCGGTGCGCCGGGGCGTGGCGAAGGCGTCGCGCACCGCGATCAGTTCGTCGCGCACGATGCCCTGGATGCGCGCGCGCGAATGCAGGATATCGAGATAATCCTCGATCTCGGCCGCGAGCTTGTTCAGTTCGTCCGAGATTTCGTCCCGCCCCAGCGCGGTGAGGCGTTGCAGGCGCAGGTCGAGAATGGCGCGCGCCTGCGTCTCCGACAGCCGGTAGGTGCCGTCCGCCTGCACGACGTGGCGCGGATCGGCGATCAGCGCCACGAGCGCCTCCACGTCCCGCGCCGGCCAGTCGCGCGCCATCAGCGCCTCGCGCGCGGCGTTGGGATCGGGCGCGGTGCGGATGAGGCGGATCACCTCGTCGATGTTGGCGACCGCGATCGCGAGCCCCACCAGCACATGCGCCCGGTCGCGCGCTTTTCTGAGCAGGAAGCGCGTGCGCCGCGCCACCACCTCCTCGCGGAAATCGACGAAGGCGGCGATCATGTCGCGCAGCCGCAACTGCTCCGGCCGGCCGCCATTGAGCGCCACCATGTTGGCGCCGAAGCTCGATTGCAGCGCCGTGAAGCGGTAGAGCTGGTTCAGCACCACGTCGCCCACCGCGTCGCGCTTCAGCTCCACAACGATGCGCATGCCCTCGCGGTCCGATTCGTCGCGCAGTTCGGCGATGCCCTCGATCTTCTTCTCGCGCACCAGTTCCCCGATGCGCTCGACCAGCGCCGCCTTGTTCACCTGATAGGGAATTTCGGTGAAGATGATCGCCTCGCGGTCCTTGCGGATTTCCTCGATGCGGCTTTTCGCCCGCAGCACGATGGAGCCGCGCCCCGTCGCATAGGCGGCGCGGATGCCGGAGCGGCCGAGAATGGACGCGCCGGTGGGAAAGTCCGGCCCCGGCACGATCTCGATGAGCTGCTCCAGCGTGATCGCCGGATCGGCGATGTAGGCCACGCAGGCGTCCACCACCTCGCCCAGATTGTGCGGCGGGATGTTGGTGGCCATGCCGACCGCGATGCCGCCGGCGCCGTTGACGAGCAGGTTCGGAAAGCGGGCCGGCAGGACGGCGGGCTCATCCTTCGATTCGTCGTAGTTGGGGCGGAAGTCGACGGTATCCTTGTCGATATCCTCCAGCAGCGCCATCGCCGGCTTCGCGAGGCGCGATTCGGTGTAGCGCATGGCCGCAGGCGGATCGCCGTCGACCGAGCCGAAGTTGCCCTGCCCGTCCACGAGCGGCAGACGCATGGAAAAGCCCTGCGCCATGCGCACCAGCGCGTCGTAGATCGAGGCGTCGCCGTGCGGGTGATACTGACCCATGACATCGCCGACGATGCGCGCCGATTTGACGTATTTCCTGTCCGGCGTGTAGCCGTTCTCGTGCATCGAATAGAGGATGCGCCGGTGCACGGGCTTGAGCCCGTCGCGCAGGTCCGGGAGCGCGCGGCTGACGATCACGCTCATGGCGTAGTCGAGATAGCTGCGCTTCATCTCGTCGATGATCGAGACCGGCTTGATGTCGCCTTCCGGGGCACCCGGACCGGGGTTGTTGTTCTCGTCTGCCTGATCGTCTGCCAAGGAAAGCCTTCCGGGAATCTTGCAAGGTAAAACGCCAATCGCTCGGCTCGCTTCCCGTCTAAACCATCCCGGAACAAAATGCCACCGTTGCCGGGGGCGATCGCGAGCGATCCCCTTCCAAAGCGGACGCCGCAACCCGCCTTACGTATCGGAGAAACCGAACGGCGCGTCGGTGCGGCGATAATCGTCCGGCAGGATCTGGCGGCCGATGGGCGGTTCCGAACGCGACGTGCAGGAGGTGCGGTGACACAGCCGGCAGGTGATCCCGATCGGCGTCGGCGTCACCGGCTGCGGGTGGCTGCGGCTGTACACCAGCCGTTCGGCATGCTGGGCCTCGCACACCAGCGCGATGGCGCGTTCCACGGTCGGCACGCCATAGCCGCCGCCGCCGGAACTCACCGTGCGCGCGATCGAGAAGAAGCGCTGGCCGTCCGGCAGTTCGAGCCATTGCGTGATGAGGCGGCGCGGCATGGTGAACGCCTGGTGCACGCTCCACAGCGGGCAGCCGCCGCCATGGCGCGCGAAGGGAAAGGTACCGCTGTTCAGCCGCTTGGACACGTTGCCGGCGGCGTCCACGCGGATGAAGAAGAACGGCACGCGCTCGTGGCCCGGCTTTTGCAGCGTGGTGAGCCGATGCGCCGTCTGCTCGAAGCTGGTGCCGAACTGGCGCGCGATGGCCTCGATGTCGTAGCGGCGGTTCTCGACGGCCCTGGCGAAGGCCGCATAGGGCATGACGATGGCGGCCGCGCAATAGGCAGCCAGCGCGCGATGCGCCAGACGCTGCGCGTTGTCGGTCTCGAAATGGCCCTCCTGCGTCGCCTCGCGCAGTTCCTGATCGAATTCGAGATAGGCAAGCTGCTGGGCAAGCTGGAAATTCTGGCTTGCGGCATCGAGCGTATCGTCGAGCAGGACATCCTTCCGGTGCCAGTCGAGACGCCGGAGCGAGCCCGTCATCACCTCCGGCGGCATGCGCCGCACGCGCAGGCCGTGCCGCTCCCGGAAGAAGCCCGCAAGCCCGCCCGCCTCGGCGATCTTCGCCGACAGCCTCTCGGCCGCGGCGTCGAGAATGGGAAAGCAGTTGCGCCGGGCCGCCAGGAAGCTGCGCACCGCCGCCACCGGATCGCCCGACGCGCCGATGCTCTCGCCCGGCCCCTCCTGCCGGCGGTCGGCCAGCGCGAACTGCTCTTCCTTGTAGGCGGTGTGCAGCCGCAGCATCGCCTCCGCCACGCCGGGAAAACTGTGCACGAGATCGGCGATTTCCATCTGCGGCAGATCGAGATCCGCCAGAATCGGATCGCGCATCACCGCCTGAAGGCGGGCGATCAGATCCGGCCCCGTCTCGTCGCCGAAATCGGAGAAATCGACCTTGTACGCCTTCGCCAGACGCAGCAGCGTTTCCGCCGTGACCGGCCGCTGGTTGCGCTCCATGAGCGCGATGTAGGACGGCGAAATATCGAGATCCGCCGCCATGTTGGCCTGCGTGAGCCCGAGATCGCGGCGCAGACGGCGCAGACGGGGCCCCAGATAGACGCCATGCTTTTCCATGGCTTTCTCATAGCATTCCCGGACAATCCTTACAACATTACAATCGCATTTTGTAAAGTTTGACAACCTGACACGAAGCCCTCTCGGCACCGCGGCCTGGACGCTGTAAAGATCATTTCAGCCGCAACTAATCGGAATGTTGGTAGGGAAAAATGTCATACCAGAGCTACATCGACGACGCCGCGAAGCTGATCCGCTCCAACGAGAACTGGACGGGCGTGACGCCTGAGGCCGTGGCGCGCGTGCGCCTGCAAAACCGCTTCCAGACGGGGCTCGACATCGCCCGCTACACGGCGGCGATCATGCGCCGGGACATGGCGGCCTACGACAACGACCCGGCGCAATACACGCAGTCGCTCGGCTGTTGGCACGGCTTCATCGGCCAGCAGAAGCTGATCGCCATCAAGAAGCATTTCGGCACCACCGAACGGCGCTACCTGTACCTGTCGGGCTGGATGGTGGCGGCGCTGCGGTCCCAGTTCGGCCCGCTGCCCGACCAGTCCATGCACGAGAAGACCAGCGTGCCGGCGCTGATCGAGGAGCTGTACACCTTCCTGCGTCAGGCCGACGCGCGCGAGCTCGGGCTGATCTTCCGCGAGATCGACGCGGCCCGCGACGCCGGCAACACGGCCCGCGAGCGCGAACTGATCGCGGCGGTCGACAACCACCAGACCCACGTCGTGCCGGTCATCGCGGATATCGACGCGGGCTTCGGCAACGCCGAGGCGACCTATCTGCTCGCGAAGAAGATGATCGAGGCGGGCGCCTGCGCGCTGCAAATCGAGAATCAGGTCTCGGACGAGAAGCAGTGCGGGCATCAGGACGGCAAGGTGACGGTGCCGCACGAGGAGTTCGTGGCCAAGATCCGGGCGCTGCGCTTCGCGTTCCTTGAACTCGGCGTCGAGGACGGCATCATCGTCGCGCGCACCGACTCGCTCGGCGCGGGCCTCACCAAGCAGATCGCCTTCAGCGCGGCCGAGGGCGACATCGGCGACAGGTACAACTCCTTCCTGGACGTGGAGGAGGTTGCGGAAGGCCAGCACCTCAACGGCGAAGTGCTGATCACGCGCGGCAACAAGGTGTTCCGCCCCAAGCGCCTGCGCTCGAACCTCTTCCAGTTCCGCGAGGGAACCGGCACGGACCGTTGCGTGCTCGACTGCATCAACGCGCTCCGGAACGGCGCCGACCTGCTCTGGATCGAGACCGAGAAGCCGCACGTCGAGCAGATCGCGGGCATGGTGGACCGGATTCGCGAGGTCATCCCCAACGCGAAGCTGGTTTACAACAACTCGCCGTCGTTCAACTGGACGCTGAACTTCCGCCAGCAGGTGTTCGACAACTGGCAGAAGGAAGGCAAGGACGTCTCGGCTTACGACCGCGCGAAGCTGATGAGCGCGGACTACGACGATACCGCCCTTGCGGCCGAGGCCGATGAGAGGATCAGGACGTTCCAGCGCGACGCCTCGCTGCGCGCCGGCATCTTCCATCACCTCATCACGCTGCCGACCTACCACACCGCCGCGTTGTCGACCGACAATCTGGCGAAGGAATACTTCGGCGAGCAGGGCATGCTCGGCTACGTGGCGAACGTCCAGCGCAAGGAGATCCGCGAAGGCATCGCCTGCGTCAAGCACCAGAACATGGCCGGCTCCGACATCGGCGACGACCACAAGGAATACTTCTCCGGCGAGGCCGCGCTGAAGGCCGGTGGCAAGGACAACACGATGAACCAGTTTGCCGCGTGATGCGGCGCTGAACCGGTTCGCCGCGTGACACGCGGCGAATTTCTTGGGACCATGCAGATGGGCGGCCCCTCGCCCACCCGATTCCAGTCAGGAGAAAGCATAATGTCCGGGCACCAGAATGAAGAGCATCAGGAAGACACGCTGAATCCCATTCAGCAGCCCCACCGTTCGCGCGCCGTTTTCTCGCAGGAAGATTTCGATCTGATTCGGACCGCGATCGCGCATTACCTGAAGGAAATCGGGGACAAGCCCGAATCGTCCAAGTACTCCAATCTCTACCACCGCCTCGGCCGGGTCGGCTGACGCCGGCCTCCCGCGCCGGGCGGATCCGGGACACGCGTCCCGCGCCGGGCGACACCTGAACCGGCGCCGGCCACGGCGCCCGGACAGACACTGACATGACGCCGCGCAACCGGTCGTGCCCGAGCAGCACGATGGTGGCGCGGCGTTTTTTTCGTTCATGAGCCGGAACCGAATGGGCCGGAACCGATCGCGCCGGATGCGACCGGGCCGGAAGCCGCCGGCCCAAGAAAAGAAACAAGAACATTCCGGGCGCAAAACGGATATTTTCGTCCGGACATATCTTCACGGCGGCGGCGCCTCCGGCAACAACCTCATCCCCGCGCGATATATTATTTTTAATTGTTACAATTAAGAAATAACGGGTGTTTTAAATTACGATACCCCATGATAATAGAAGATCGACAAAGCAGATATGCTGCAATTGTATTTATTTATTCTAAGTAGAATATCAATCATCGGAACGGATCCTTCGAATGTCTTTCCGCCCCCGGATGCAAAGCTTTCATGATGGGGTCGATGTCGTCGCTCCTCTGAAATGGCGTTCGTGGAGCGGCGTCGTCGCGGATGTATGGGAGGTCGCCTGCCCGCGCGGCGCGAAGGGCGAATATGTGTCGCCCGATCCCCGCCTGTTCATCGTGCTGGAGCAGGCGGCCGGCGCCGACATGCCGGATGCGGGCATTGACATCGTGGAATCCGCCCATGGCGCGGCGCGGCGCACGACGAGCGTCGGCGGCAATCCCGTCTGCTACGTTCCGGCGGATGTGCGTATCTGGTCCCGCACCCAGCCGTTGCGTCACCTGAAGCATCTCGACCTTCATTTCGACCGGCGCACGCTCGACATGCGGATGGGCGAGAAGGCCGGCGGCGGATGTCTCGACACGCCGCGCCTGATGTTCGCCGACGACCGGGTGGTGCGGCTCGCCCGCCTGATCGCCGAGGAATGCGTGCGGCCGAGCAGCCTCGACGACCTTTACGGCGACGGCCTGATCAACGCGCTGCTCACGGCCGCGCTTCAGGTGGAGAAGAAGGAGCCGCGCCGGCGCAGCCGGCTGCCGCACTGGCAACTGCGCCGCGCCATCGCCTATATCGAGGACAACTGCCTGCGCCGCATCCGGCTTGAGGAACTGGCGGAGCTCACCGGGCTCTCGCAATCCTATTTCAGCCATGCGTTCAAGGCATCGACCGGCCTGCCGCCGCATCAATGGCAGATGAAGGCGCGGATCGACCGGGTGAAGGCGCTGCTGGCGGATCGCGACGCCTCCCTGCCCGACGTCGCGGCGGTGGCGGGCTTCGCGGATCAGGCGCATCTGACGCGCATTTTCCGCAAGGTGGTCGGCACGACGCCCGCCGCGTGGAAGCGCGATCACGCCGTCTCCCGCTGCGTCTCCTGCCCCGCGCTGGCGCGGACGCGTGATCCCGACGCCGACAACAGGCCAAAATCGTCCGATCCGCCTCAAGAACGTTCAATCCAGCGCGCCGCCGCCGATGCTACACACCCCATGCGACAGGATGGATCGCCATGAAACGGCCGCGACCGTTCCATGGCGGCTTTCCGGCGGGAAAGTGTGGGAAAACGGCAATGACGAAGCGCTCCGGCTCCGGCCTTATACTCTTGTCCACGACGGCTCTGCTGGCGATTGCCGTGCCCTGGCGCGCCTTCGGCCAGGAGGCCGCAGCGAGCCTCACGCTGGAGCCTGTGGTCGTCGAGGAAACGGGCGGCCGCGGGTCGGCGACGGGTCCGGTGAACGGCTATGTCGCGCGGCGCACGGCGACGGGGTCCAAAACCAGCACGCCCATCGAGGCCATTCCGCAATCGGTGTCGGTCATCGGCCGCCGGCAGCTCGACGATCAGGGCGCGCAGAAGGTGGACGAGGCCCTCCGCTACACGGCCGGCGTGTTCGCGCAGCCCTTCGGCGCCGACAGCGACACCAACTGGATGTTCATCCGCGGCTTCCAGGCGACGGCGAATGGCGCCTACCTCGACGGCCTGCCGTTGTTCAGCTATGGCTTCGGCGGCTTCTATATCGATACGTTCAACCTGGAGCGCATCGAGGTGCTGCGCGGGCCGGCCTCCGTGCTCTACGGCGGCAGCAACCCCGGCGGCATCGTCAACTACGTCAGCAAGCGCCCCACCGGCGAGCGCAAGCGCTATATCGAGGCCGGCATCAACGACGCCGGCACCGCCTATCTCGGCGTCGACATCGGCGACAGGCTGACCGACAAGCTCGACTACCGCTTCTCCGGCATCTTCATCGGCGGCGACGGCTACACGGACTTCGCCGAGGAGTTGCGCGGCTCCTTCTCGCCGAGCTTCACCTGGCGGCCCACGGGCGACACCAGCCTGACGGTGCTCGGCAATTACACGTTCTTCGACCAGAACCACGGCGGCGGCGCCTTCTTGCCCTACATCGGCACCGCGCGCCCCGCGCCCTTCGGCCATATCAGGCGCGACGCCAACTTCACCGAGCCGGACATCGATTCCTACGAGCGCCGGCAGGTTTCGGTCGGCTACGAGCTGGAGCACGCCATCAATGACCGCTGGGCCGTGCGGCAGAATTTCCGCTTCGGCTACAGCGACGTCAAGGAAAGCTCGCTCTATGCATATGGATATCTGGGATTCTCGCCCGTCCCCACGGACCCCGACTTCCTGCTCCAGCGCATCAACTTCGGCCACGAAAGCGACGTGACATCGGTAACGGTCGACAACCAGCTCGAGGGCGAGGTCGATACCGGGCCGCTCAACCATCGGCTGCTGTTCGGGATCGACTACAAATACATCGACATGAACCAGATACAGGCGACCGGCGCGGCGACGCCGATCAGCGCCGTTTTTCCCGTCTACGGCGCCTTGCAGGGCCTGCGCAGTCCTTATATCGACCAGAACATCAAGCAAAACCAGGTCGGCCTCTACTTGCAGGACCAGATCCGTTTCGGCGGCGGCTGGATCGCGACGCTGAACGGGCGCTACGATTACGTGAAAACGGAGGCGAAGGGCACGCCGGCCTATGAAGGCACGGACGCCAAATTCTCGGGCCGCGCCGGCCTGGCCTACGAGTTCGACAACGGCATCACGCCCTACGCGAGCATTGCGACCTTCTTCCTGCCCTCGATCGGCTCATCGCTCGCCACCAACATGTTCAAGCCGGAAAGCGGCCACCAGTACGAGGTCGGCGTCAAATACCGGCCGACCTTCGTCGACGGTCTGTTCACGCTGTCCTTCTTCGACCTGACGCGCCAAAACGTCATCACCGGCCCGCTGCTGGCCGAAACACAGATCGGCGAGGTCAACTCGCAGGGCGTGGAGTTCGAGGCCAAGGTCAACGTCACCGACAACCTGCGCGTGCTCGCGTCCTTCACCGCCTTCGACCTCGAGATCACCAACGACGCCAACACGGCCCTCATCGGCAACACGCCCTACATCATCCCGGAGCAACAGGCGGCGCTCGGCCTCGATTACACGTTCGACAGCGGCCTGCTGAAGGGGCTCGTGCTGGGCGGCGGCATTCGCTACGTCGGCTCGTCGTGGGTGGATAACGAGAACACGCTCAAGGTGCCCTCGGCCACCGTGTTCGACGGGCGCATCGGCTACAAGCGCGACAACTGGGGCGTCGACCTCAACGTCACCAACCTGTTCGACAAGAGATACGTGGCGAGCTGCCAGACGCAGTTCACCTGCGGCTACGCGGAGGGGCGGGTGTTCAAGTTCAAGGCTCATATCGATTTATGACCCCAGCCACCGCCACGGCCGACGCTTCCGCCGCCCCCCTCTACGAACTGGAGGGGGTCGGCTTTTCGGCTGCCCGCCGCACCATCATTCCCGGCCTGACGCTGGCGATCGCGCCCGCGCGCATCCATGGCCTCGTCGGCCCCAACGGCTCGGGCAAGAGCACGCTCGTCAGGATGCTGGCGCGCCAGCTCGATCCCACCGGCGGGCGCCTGCGCTTCATGGGGAAGGCGATCGGCGAGTGGCGTGCGGCCGATTTCGCGCGGGCCGTCGCCTACATGCCCCAGTTCACGCCGCCCGCCGAGGGCATGACGGTGGCCGAGCTGGTGGCGCTCGGGCGCTTTCCCTGGCATGGCGCGCTGGGGCGGTTCACCGCGCGCGACCGGGCGAAGGTGGAGGAGGCGCTGGCCGACACGGGCCTTTCCGGCTTCCGCGACCGGCTCGTCGACCGCCTGTCGGGCGGCGAGCGTCAGCGGGTGTGGCTCGCCATGATGCTGGCGCAGGATGCCCGCTGCCTGCTGCTCGACGAGCCGACATCCGCGCTCGACATCGCGCATCAGGCCGAAATGCTCGCGCTGGTGCGCCGGCTGAGCCGCTCGCGCGGGCTCACGGCGGTCATCGTGCTGCACGACATCAACATGGCCGCGATGATCTGCGACGAGATCCTCGCCCTGCGCCAGGGAGAGCTGATGGCGCGCGGCGCGCCCGCCGCGATCATGAACGCCGCCGTGCTGGAAGCCCTCTTCGGCGTGCGCATGGGGATTCTGCCCCATCCGGCGACCGGCAGGCCCATCGGCTATGTGGAGTGAGGCGCCCATGCCCCCTTGCGGGATAACGCGCCGCGCGGCGCTGGCCGTGGGAGGAAAGGCGCTGGCGGGGGCGGCGCTGGCAGGGCCCGCCGCCGCGCAGGCCGGAGCGGGCGTTGCGGCGATCGACTGGGCCATGCTGGAGACGGCGCTCGCGCTCGGCGTGGTGCCGGTCGCGGCAAGCGAACTCATCCAGTTCCGCCGATACGTGGTCGAGCCGGCCGTCCCCGCGAGCGTCGCCGACCTCGGGCTGCGGGGCGCGCCCAACTTCGAGCTGCTGCGCATCGTCCGGCCGGACCTCATCCTGCTCTCGAATTTCTACGAGCATCTCGGGCCGCTCTACGAGCGGATCGCACCGGTCTTTTCCGTCACCATCTTCCAGCGCGGCAAGCCGCCCTATGCGCATGCCGAGCGGGCGGCGCGGGCGCTGGGCGAGCGGCTGGAGAGAACCCGCGAGGCCGAAGGCGTCATCGAGGAGAGCCGCCGCGCCATCGGGGATCTGCGCGGACGGCTCGCGGGCGCGGAACGCCGGCCGGTCTTCGTCATCAACCTCGGCGATGCGCGGCATTTCCGGGCCTTCGGCAACGACAGCCTGTTCGGCGACGTGCTCGACAGGCTGGGGTTCGCCAATGCCTGGGAGGGCGCATCAAGCTATTCCGCCGCCGCGCCGGTCGGGATCGAGGCGTTGGCGCGCGTGCCGGAGGCGCGGGTCGTCGTCGTGAAGCCGATACCGCCCGAGGCGCGGCGGGTGCTGGCGACGAGCGCGCTATGGCGGGCGCTGCCCATGGTGCGGGCGGGGCGCGTGGCGATCATGGAGCCCGTCAATCATTTCGGCGCCCTGCCTGCCGCCCGCCGCTTCGCGCGGCTTTTCGCCGCCCTGCCCGAGAGCGGCGGGCGGGACGGCGGAGGCCTGCTTCATGACTGACCGCCTCGCCCTGCGCCCGCTGCTGTTCTGGGGCGCCGCCGCCCTGCTGGCCGCGATCCTGTTCGCGGTGGAAATCGGCCTGCACCTGTCCGACGCGGCCTTTTCCGCCCCGCACATGCGGGAGATCGGGCGGGTGATCCTCACCCACGGCCTGTTGCCCCGCGCGGCGGTGGCGCTGGCGGCCGGCGCGGCGCTCGGCCTAGCCGGCCTGCTGCTGCAACGGGTGCTGCGCAACCCGCTGGCCGAGCCGTCGACGCTCGGCATCGCGGCGGGCGCGCAACTGGCGATGGCGGCCGCCACCATCGCCACTCCCTCGCTGATGGCCCTGTCGCGCGAGGGCGTCGCGCTGGCGGGCGGCGTCGGCGCGGCGGCGCTCATTCTCGCCCTCACCTGGAAGCGGGGGCTGGAGCCGGTTTCCGTCGTGCTCGCCGGCATGATGACGGCGCTGGCCGCCACCGCCGCCAGCGCGGCGCTCATTCTCGCCAACGGCGATTACATGTTCTCGCTGTTCATCTGGGGCGGCGGCGCGCTCGCCCAGCAGGACTGGGGCGCGGCGACGACCATCGGCATCCGGCTCGCCGTCGTGGCGGCGGGGGCGGTACTGCTGTTGCGCCCGCTCGCCATCCTCGGGCTCGACGACGCGACGGGCCGCAATCTGGGAATCGCCGTCGACGCCATGCGACTCGCGGCGATCGGGCTTGCGGTATGGCTCGCCTCGACCGTGACCGCCGAGGTGGGCGTGATCGGCTTCATCGGCCTCGCCGCGCCTACTCTCGCCCATCTCGGCGGCGCGCGCACGCTGCGGGCGCGCATGATCGCGGCGCCCCTGATCGGCGCGATCCTGCTGTGGCTGACCGACGGCTGCGTTCAGCTCATGGCCGGCGCGCAGGGCGAGCGCATTCCCACCGGCGCGGCGACGGCGCTGCTCGGCGGCCCGCTGCTGCTGTGGCTTCTGCCGCGCATCCGCATGGCGGAATGGCCCTCGCTGCATGCCGGCCCGGCCACGGGCATGCGCAGCCGGCGGCCGTGGCGGCTGCTCGCCGCCCTCTCCCTGGCGTGTCTTGGCGTGGCGGCGGCCGCTCTGGCGCTGGGGCGCGGGCCGGACGGCTGGACGATCGCCACCGGCGCGCTGTTCGCGGACCTGCTGGCGTGGCGGGCGCCGCATCTGGGGATCGCCGCCGCCAGCGGCGCGATGCTGGCGGGCGCCGGCATGCTGTTGCAGCGGGTGACGGGCAATCCCCTCGCCAGCCCGGAAATTCTCGGCGTCGGCACCGGCGCGGGCGCGGGACTGACGGCCGCACTTTATCTCGTCGACAATCCGGGCCTCGGCCTCCAGCTCGCGGCCTCCGCGGCGGGCGCGATCGTCGTGCTGGTGCTGATGCTGGCGATCGCCGCGCGCAGCGGTTTCGGGCCGGAGCGGCTGTTGCTCGGCGGCGTCGCCATGGGCGCGCTGTGTTCGGCCGTGCTGACGGCGGTGATCGCCACCGGCGGCGAGCGGGCGTTTACCCTGCTGCGCTGGATCAGCGGTTCGGTAAACATGGCCACCCCGCAGCAGGCGCTGCTGGCGGGCGTCGCCGCCGTGCTCCTGCTCGCGCCGCTCCCCTTCGCCGGCCGCTGGCTCGACATCCTGCCGCTCGGCCCCGTCACCGCGGCCGCCCTCGGCGTGCCGGTGCGGCGCAGCCACGCGGCGCTGATCGTGCTCGCCGGCCTGCTGACGGCCACCGCCGCGCTGTTCGTCGGCCCGCTGAGCTTCATCGGCCTGATCGCGCCGCATCTGGCGCGGCTCGTCGGCCTCACGCGCGCCCTTCCCGGCATGGCCGGCGGCGTGCTGATCGGCGCGGGGCTGATGATGCTGTCCGACTGGCTGTCGCGGATGGCGGCCTTTCCCTATCAACTGCCGCTCGGCCTGTTCGCCGCGCTGCTCGGCGGCCCGTATCTGGTCTGGCTGCTCGGCCGCGGGCGCGCCGGCGCCGGGCGATGACAACGGAGAGCATGCATGACCGATCCGCGCCCTACTACCCCCCGCCTGGCGGCCGCGACCCGCATCGCGCTGGCCGATCCGCGCGATTTGCTGAACCGCCTGTGCGACCATCTGGCGGAGCACGTGCCGGTGGAGCGCCTCGGCGACGGCGCGCTGTTCCGGGCCGACTACGGCACCGCCCGCGTTGAAATCGCCGGCGACGCGCTGACCGTGGCGCTGGAGAGCGGCGACGACACCGGGTTGTCGTTCCTCAAGCTGATCGTGGCCGAGCATGTGCTGGAGTTCGCCGGCGGGCAGGAACCGGCGATTCGCTGGACCGGCGACGGCCGGGCCGCCGGAGAGCCGCTGCCCTATTTTCGCGAGATGCGCGTGGCGTCAGTCACTCATGTGACGCCGCGCATGCGCCGCATCGTGCTCTCCGGCGAGGATCTCGGCCGCTTCGCCACCGGCGGGCTGCATGTGCGGCTGCTGTTTCCGCCGCCCGGCCCGGCCGCGCCGCAATGGCCCGTGTGCGGCGAGGACGGGCGGCCGCAATGGCCGCAGGGCGCGGCGAGGCCGGCGGCGCGCGTCTACACCATCCGCCATATCGACGTGCGGAAGGGAGAGGTCGCCATTGACATGATGCTGCACGGCGACGGCCACGGTCACGACGCGCCCGGCGCGGGTTTCGCGCGGCATGCGCGGCCGGGCGACATCGTGGGCATGACCGGCCCCGGCGGCAGCGTCATCGGCGAGGCGCGCCGCTACATCATGCTGGGCGACGAAACCGCCCTGCCCGCCATCGCGCGCCAGCTCGAAACCCTGCCGGCCCACGCCGAGGTGGCGGCTTTCGTGGAGGTGGCGGACGCCGCCGAGGAGCAGCCGCTGACATCCGCCGCCCGCCTCGATCTGCGCTGGCTGCACCGCGACGGCACCGGTCTGCTGGAGCGCGCGTTGCGCGATCATCCCTGGCTCGGCGACGGCGGCGAGCCGCCTTTCATATGGGCGGGATGCGAGCACGCGCAGGCGCGGGCGATCCGCCGATTCGCGCTGAAGGAAGCCGGCCTGACGCACGACGGATGCCATGCCTTCGCCTATTGGCGGCGCGGCGCGGCGGGCGACGACGCGCGCGAGGATTGACAGGAGCCGCCGGCCGGCTCCATGCAACGTCATCCGCCCGCGCTTCGCCCGACCGGCAGCCAAACCGACGTGACGCCATGACCGACCTCCTCAAACGTTTCGCCGCCTATTACCGCCCGCACCTGAAACTGTTCCTGCTCGACTTCTGGTGCGCGGTGGCGGCGGGCCTGCTGGAGCTCGCCTTTCCGCTGGCGGTGATGCTGTTCGTCGATCACCTGCTGCCGACGGGCGAGTGGGGGCTCATCGTGCTCGCCATGGCGGGGCTTTTCGCCACCTATCTCGTCAGCGGCGGGTTGCAGGCCGTCGTCGTCTATTGGGGGCACATGCTCGGCATCGACATCGAGACCGAGATGCGCCGCAAGGCATTCGACCATCTGCAAAAACTGTCCTTCGGCTTCTTCGACAACCAGAAGACCGGCCACCTCGTCGCGCGCCTCACGAAGGATCTGGAGGAGATCGGCGAGGTCGCCCATCACGGGCCGGAAGACGTCTTCATCGCCATCATGACCCTGCTCGGGGCCTTCGCCCTGATGCTGTGGGTGCATGCGCCGCTCGCGCTCATCACGGCGCTGATCGTGCCGCTCATCGCCTGGGTGACGGCGCGCTACGGCGGGCGCATGACGGCGACGTGGCACGCGCTCTACGGCGGCGTGGCGCGCTTCAACGCCCGCATCGAGGAGAACGTCGGCGGCATCCGCGTGGTGCAGGCTTTCGCCAACGAGGACCACGAGCGCCGCCTGTTCGCGCAGGACAACCGCGCCTACCGCGACACCAAGCTGCAAGCCTACAAGGTGATGGCCGCCTCCACGACGCTGAGCTATCTCGCCATGCGCCTGGTGCAGATCGTCGTCATGCTGGCGGGCAGCTTCTTCGTCATCCGGGGCGAGCTGAGCGCCGGCGGTTTCGTCGGCTTCCTGCTGCTGGTGAACGTCTTCTTCCGCCCCATCGACAAGATCAACGCCGTGATCGAGACCTATCCGAAAGGGTTCGCCGGTTTCCAGCGCTACGTGCAGTTTCTCGCCACCCGTCCCGACATCGACGACCGGGAGGGGGCGGTCGACGCCGGCCTCCTGCGCGGGGCGATCCGCTATGACGACGTGCGCTTCGGCTATGTGCCCGACAGGCCGGTGCTGCGCGGCATCAGCCTGACGATCGCGCCCGGCGAGACGGTGGCCTTCGTCGGGCCGTCGGGGTCCGGCAAAACGACGATCTGCTCGCTGCTGCCGCGGTTCTACGAGGCCGATTCCGGCGCCATCGCCATCGACGGCATCGACATCCGCGACATGACGCTGCGCTCGCTGCGCCGCAACATCGGCATCGTGCAGCAGGACGTCTTCCTGTTCGCCGGCACCATCCGCGAGAATGTCGCCTACGGCCGCCTCGATGCCGGCGAGGACGAGATCCGGGAGGCGGTGCGCCGCGCGCGGCTGGACGACCTCATCGCCGCGCTGCCGGAGGGGCTCGACACCGTGATCGGCGAGCGCGGCGTCAAGCTTTCCGGCGGGCAGAAGCAGCGTCTCGCCATCGCCCGCATCTTCCTCAGGAACCCGCCGATCCTGATCCTGGACGAAGCCACCTCCGCGCTCGACACGGAGACCGAACGCGCCATCCAGCAATCGCTGGGCGAATTGTCGCAAGGCCGCACCACGCTGGTCATCGCCCACCGGCTCGCCACCATCGCCCATGCCGACCGCATCGTGGTGGTGCAGAACGGCCGCGTCGCCGAGGAAGGCCGGCATGCGGAATTGCTGGCGTCGAACGGCCTCTACCGGCGGCTCCATGCCGTGCAGGCGCCCGCCGCGGCGGAAACGACCCTCTCGCCGGCCCAATAGGCGGTCCGCCCCGCCGACATGATCGACATAATGGACGCTTCAAATTATCTATAATACATGAGCGCAAGATCGGAAGAGACATTGGCCGCCCGTATCAGCCGGACGCTGGCGGACCGCATCATCGCCGGCGAGATCGAGCCCGGCGCCCGGCTGCGGCAGGATCATGTCGCGGTGGAGTTCGGCGCCAGCCACGTCCCGGTGCGCGAGGCATTCCGGCGGCTGGAGGCGCAGGGGCTCGCCGTCAGCGAGCCGCGGCGCGGCGTCCGGGTGGCCGCCTTCAATCTGGCGGAGGTCAAGGAGGTCGCCGAGATGCGCGCGGCGCTGGAGGTGCTGGCGCTGCGCCATGCCGCCCGGAACCTGACGCCGGCCGTTCTCGCCGCCGCCGACGAGGCGACGAAGGCCGGCGACGATTCGCGCGACGTGCGCTCCTGGGAGGAAGCGAACCGCCGCTTCCATCGTCTCATCCTCGAACCCTGCGGCATGCCGCGCCTGCTCGCGGCCATCGACGACCTGCATGCGGCGAGCGCGCGCTTCCTCTTCGCGGCGTGGCGGTCGGATTGGGAAGCGCGGACCGATCACGATCACCGGGCCATCCTGGCCGCCCTGCGCAAGGGCGATATCGAAACCGCCTGCGCCACGCTCGCGCGGCATGTGCAGTGGATCGGCCATCGGCCGGTTCCCGCCGCCGGCGGCCGCCAGCGGGACGCGTTCGCCATCGTAGGCTGATATTATCTATATTTTTCTTGCGACTCAGCCGATCTTGTGGATTCCTTATAGATAGCCCATCGGATTATCTATAAATGAAAGGAACCGGCATGAGCCAGACACTCGCCTTCTCCGGAACCGGCGTCAAAAAATCCGGCTTCAGAACCATCGCGCAGACGGTCGCCCTCATCGTGGCGGGAGCGGCCCTGATCACCCTTTGCGCCAAGCTGCGCGTACCCTCATGGCCGGTGCCGATGACGCTGCACACGCTGGCCGTGATGGCGATCGCGGTGACGGCGGGGCCGCGCCTCGCCACCGCGACCTTCCTCGCCTATCTCGCGGCGGGCGCGGCGGGCCTGCCGGTCTTTTCCGGCACTCCGGAGCGCGGCATCGGCCTTGCCTACATGGCCGGCCCGACGGGCGGCTATCTCATCGGCTATCTCGCGGCAAACCCGGTGACGGGCGCGCTGGCGCGCGGGCGCGGCGCGGGCGGAAAAACACTCGCCATGCTGGCGGGGCTTGGCGTGATCTATGCCGCCGGTCTGCCGTGGCTCGCTTTCTTTGTCCCGGTGGACCGGATCGTGGCGCTTGGCTTCATGCCCTTCATCCTCGGCGATCTGATCAATATCGCCATGGTGGCGCTCGGCGTTTGCTTCATCCCGGCCCGCTTCTTCGAGAAGACCGGCCGATGAGCGTCGCAACCGAAGCAACCGGCCTGCCGGCGACGCAGACCGCCGCCATACGAACCGCCGCCATACGAACGGACTCCTTGCGGACCGCCTCCGTGCGAACCGACTGGAGCGTGGCCGAAGCGCGGGAGATCTACGATCTCCCCTTCCCGGCGCTGCTCTTCCGCGCGCAGGAAATCCACCGGCGCCATTTCGACCCGGCGGTGGTGGAAACCGCGACGCTGCTCTCCATCAAGACGGGCGGCTGCCCGGAGGATTGCGGCTATTGCTCCCAAAGCGCGCACTGGAAAACGGGCGTCAAGGCGGGCAAGCTCATGCAGGTGGAGCGCGTGCTGGCCGAGGCCCGCCGCGCCAGGGCAGGCGGCGCGACGCGCTTCTGCATGGGCGCGGCGTGGCGCAGCCCCAGGGATCGGGACATGGATGCCGTCTGCGCCATGATCGCGGGCGTGAAAGCGCTCGGGCTGGAGACCTGCGTCACGCTCGGCATGCTGACGCCGGCGCAGGTCGAGCGCCTCGCTTCGGCCGGGCTCGATTACTACAACCACAACATCGATACCTCGCCCGCCTTCTACCCGCAGATCGTCACCACGCGGACGCTGGACGACCGGCTGGAAACCCTCGCCAACGTGCGGGCGGGCGGCGTCAAGGTATGCTGCGGCGGCATCGTCGGCATGGGCGAGACGGTGGACGACCGCATCGCCATGCTGGTGACGCTCGCCACGCTGGAGCGCCACCCCGAAAGCGTGCCGCTCAACATGTGGAACGCCATCGAGGGCGCGCCGGTGATGGACAAGGCGAAGCCGGCGGACGCCATCTCCTTCGCCCGTCTCGTCGCGCTCGCCCGCATCCTGATGCCGCAAAGCGTGGTGCGGCTGTCGGCGGGGCGTCACGCCATGAGCGACGAGATGCAGGCGTTGTGCTTCCTTGCCGGCGCGAATTCGATCTTCACCGGCGACGTGCTGCTCACCACCGGCAATCCCGCCCGCGACGCGGATGCGGCGCTTCTGGCGAAACTCGGCATGCGCGCGGCGGAAGCGCCGCCGCGCCCCGATGCGTCGGAACGACAGGCGTGCGCGCTTTCCGCATGAATATGAGGCGGCGTCGCCGTCAGGCGAGGCCGTCGATCCCGGGCCGCTTCTTCTCCGCCGGTTGCCCCGAAAAGATATCGGCGATGAAGCGGCCGGAGGGATGATGCGCGCAGAAGGTGAGGCC
This sequence comes from Pseudochelatococcus sp., assembly GCF_050946405.1. Lineage (NCBI taxonomy): Bacteria > Pseudomonadati > Pseudomonadota > Alphaproteobacteria > Hyphomicrobiales > Chelatococcaceae > Pseudochelatococcus > Pseudochelatococcus sp. The sequence goes on along the minus strand of NZ_JBMNUS010000006.1, from coordinate 206,805 downwards.
GGCGATCAGGATCGGCACGCCGATGAAGGCGCCCGCGATGCCCCACAGGAACGCGAAGAAGAACACCGAGAACAGCACCAGAAAGGGAGATGTCGCCAATGCCGCCCCGGCCATGCGCGGCTCGATGTAGCTGCCGGTGAGGAACTGGATGACGTTGAGGCTGACGAAGACGAACACCGCCATTTCCCACGAGCCGAGTTGCGCCAGCGCGAACAGCGTGGGCAGCAGCGTCGCCACGAACGGCCCGATGAAGGGCACGTAATTCAGTGCGAAGGCGAGCGCGCCCCAGGCGAGCGCCAGTTCCAGCCCCGCGGTGAGGGTGAAGGCCCACACGATGAAGCCGGTGGCGATGCTCATCAGCGTGCGCACCACCATGTATTTCTGGAACTTGCGGGCGATATCCGCCACCGAGGCGAGAAGGAACCGGCCCAGTTCCGCGTGCGCGCCGCCCGCGCCGAGCTTGCGGAGCTGGCTCTCGATGCTGCGCGCTTCCAGCAAACCGAGCAAAACGTAGACGAAAGTGAAGATGAGGAAGCTGGTGAGCCCCTGAAGCCGGAACGAGAGATCCTGAAACACCCGCAGCAGCCAGCGCACGTCGAGATTTTCCGCGATCAGCGCCGCCGGCACGAAACCATGCCCTTCGAGCCACGCGCCCGCCTGATCGTAAAGAGCCTGAAAGCGCGCGGTATTGGCGAAGGCCCATTGTCCCACGTGCCCAAGCCCCCAGACGATCAACCATGTAACGGCGCCGACCACCAGCAGCGTGGTGAGCAGCGTCACGACGGTGGCAAGCAACGCGGGCATGCGCCGCTCCAGCGCGCTCTGCATCGGCCACACCACGGCGATGATGAACAGGGCGAACGCCACCGGCGCGAAAATGGAATGGGCCAGAGACAGCGCGATACCGATTGCGACTGCGGCCACGAGACCCACAAGTACCTTCATGTCACTCCCCCCGGCGGGCGAGAGGTTTCGCCGCCCGCCGCAGGCCGAAATCGCTCACCGTCCGCGCCTCACGCATCGTCGTCCGTATGCGTGAACCGATCCGTCAGCGCAAGCGTGGCGTAGGCCAGGATGAACACCACGCAGGCCACCGCCAGCCAGCGCACCTGCGCCTCGCTCACATCCGCCTCAAGCCGCATCAGCGCCTTGAGAAAAGCCACCGCCGTGATCGCCATGAGCGTGGCGAACAGCTTGAGCTTGAGGCCGGAAAAGCTGATGCGCGTCATCCAGACCGGCCAGTCTTCCGACGAAGTATTGTCCAGCTTTCCCACGAAATTGGCATAGCCGGAAGAAACCACGATCACGATAAGCCCGCCGATCAGCGCGAGATCGATGAGGGTGAGCAGTTTCATGATGCTCTCGGTATCGCTTATCGAGCCGATCGCAACGATGAAACTCCACAATTGTATGAAGAAGGTGATCACCAGCAGCGCGAGCGCCACCAGCAGCCCCACGAACAGCGGCACCATCGCCCACCGGCCCATCACCACGCCGCGCGCGATGAAGCGACGCAACTGGCGCAGGCGGCGGGGCGTCTCGTTCTCGATCGGGGACACGCTCAGAAACTCCCCGCCACGGAGCCGAGAATGATGACCGTCACGAGAGCCAGCAGCGCCCCCACGATGCCGGCCATCACGATATCGAGATAACCCTCCTTGTGGGTGACGCCGCACACGGCGAGCAGCGTCACCACCGCGCCGTTATGGGGCAGGCTGTCGAGCGTGCCGGAACCGATCACGGCCACGCGGTGCATCAGGGCCGGATCCATGCCGATATCGCGGGCGATCTGCAAATAGGTCGGGCCGAGCGCATCCAGCGCGATGGTCAGGCCGCCGGAGGCGGAGCCGGTGAGCGCGGCCAGGATGTTCGTGGCGACGGACAGCGACACGAGCGGGCCGCCCTGGATGCCCAGCACCCAGTTGCGCACATCCTCGAAAGCCGGCAGCGAAGCGACGACGGCGCCGAAACCCACGAGGCTCGCCACCGAGAGAATCGGCAGCACCGAGGCGTTGGCCCCCGCCGACACGGTGGCGCGCAGCTCCGGCACGCCGCGGAAATTGATGGCGATGGCGGTGATGATGGCCGCCAGCAGCGCCACGATGACGGACCAGACACCGCCGACCGCGGACAGCGACACGCCGCCCCACTCTGGCAGCGCCAGGAACTCCGTGTTCATGAGCGGCAGAACGACGAAGGACATCAGCAGGTTGACCAGGATCACGACGACGATGGGCAGGGCCGCGAGAAAGATCGGCGGCCCCTTATGCGTTTCCTCGCTGTGATGGATCTCGGCCGGATCGAAGGAGCCGGCGGTCGTGGCGCGTTCGCGCACGATCGGGTCCTCGGTCGCGTCCTCGACGGATTCGGTCGTGGAGACGGAAAGATCGACGGGGCTGAAACCCTCGCCGCGCGCCCGCGCGCTCTTTTCACGCAACGTCAGCCACCACATGCCGAAGGCCAGCATCACGACGGAGGCGATGATGCCGAGGCCCGGCGCGGCGAAAGGCGTGGTGCCGAAGAACGGCATCGGAATGGCGTTCTGGATGGAGGGCGTGCCGGGCATGGCCGACATGGTGAACGTGGACGTGCCGAGCGCGATGGCCCCCGGCATCAGACGCCGGGGCACGCCGGCCGAACGGAACAGGGCGATGCCCATGGGCGCCAGCACGAAGAAGGCCACGAACAGACTGACGCCGCCGTAGGTGACGATCGCACCCGCCAGAACGACGGCCAGAATCGCGCGCTGCGCGCCGAGCTTCTCCGTCATGTAATTGGCGATGGAGGTGACGGAGCCGGAATCTTCCATCAGCTTGCCGAAGATGGCCCCCAGCAGGAACAGCGGAAAGAACTGGGAGACGAAATCGGCCGCATTGGGCATGAAGGTTTGCGTCCAGCTCGCCAGCAGCGGCATGCCGGAGAAGATTGCGGCGATGAGCCCCGCCAGCGGCGCCAGCACGAGAATGCTGGAGCCGCGAAAGGCCAGATAGCTCAGAAAACCCAGACTGACGATGATACCGATGAAACCCATGGATTACACTCCTTCCGGCAGCGTATCGCGGTTAACGGGGGAGCAGCCGGGAGGTGCTGCGCCGGGGTCAGCGAGAAGACAAAAGAGCGTCAGGACACCACCTGTCTCGGGCATGGGTCCTGTCTCCGGTTGGATCCGCCGGCCGGTGGAGGCGCACGGCCCCGTCCGGGTTCAGGCGCGCGCGGCGCCTTCGGCGGGGGCCGGGGTGGATGCGGTTTCGGCGGATTCCCGCTCGGGTCCGGTATCCGGCCCGAACCAGGTCACATACAGCGCGGGCAGGAAGATGAGGGTGAGCAGCGTTCCCACCAGCAACCCGCCCATGATGGCGAAGGCCATCGGTCCCCAGAACACCGTCGGGGCGATGGGGATCATGCCCAGCACGGTGGATATCGCCGTGAGCATGATCGGCCGGAAACGGCTGGAGGAAGCATCCACCACCGCGTCCAGAACCTTCTTGCCCGCCGCCCGGTCCGCCTCGATCTGGCCGATGAGGATGACGGCGTTCTTGGTGATCATGCCGATGAGGGCGAGCACGCCGAGAATGGCGACGAACCCCAGCGGCCTGCCGGACACGAGCAGCGCCGCCACCACGCCGAGAAGCCCCAGCGGCGCCACCGAAATCACGACGATGAGCCGCTGGAAGCTTTTCAGCTCGAACATCAGCACGGTGAACATCAGCAGCAGCATCACCGGCACGACGGCGATCACGGAAGCGAGCGACGCGGCGCTTTCCTCCACCGTGCCGCCGACATCGATGCGATATCCCTGCGGCAGCTTCCCGCGCAGTTCCTCGATCTTCGGCGTCAGTTCGTCCACCACCGTTTCCGGCAGCACGCCCTGTCCCACATCCGCCTGCACGGTAAGGGTCGGCACCCGGTCGCGCCGCCAGATGCCGGGATAGTCCTGATCGAACTCGAAGGTCGCGATCTGGCTCAGCGGCACGGTGCGCCCGCCGGGCAGCGGCACCTGAAGATTGGGCAACCGTTCCAGCGAGACGCGCTCCTCGTCGTCGGCGCGCGCCACCACGGAGATGAGATAGATGTCGTCGCGCACCTGCGTCACAGGCGCGCCGGAAAACACGGTGTTCAGCACCCCGGCGAGCTGGGCGGTGGAGAGGCCGAGCAGGCGCACCTCGTCCTGATCGACGCGGATGCGCGCCTGCCGCGCCGGCTCGATCCAGTCGTAGTTCACCTTCTCCGCCAGGGGAGACGAGGCGACCGCCGCGGCGAGATCGAAGGCGATGGCGCGCACCTTCTCGATATCCGGGCCGGAAACGCGATACTGCACCGGCCAGCCCACGGGCGGGCCGAGCTCCAGCGGCGAGATGCGCGAGACGAGCTGCGGGAAATCCTCCGCCAGCGCCTTTTCCAGTTTGGCGCGCAACCGGTCGCGGGCGGCGACGTCCTTCGCCACGATCACCGTCTGCGCGAAGAAATCGTTGGGAAGCTGCACGTCGAGCGGCAGATAGAAACGGATGGCCCCGCGCCCGACATAGGTGCTCCAGCGCTCCACGTCCGGGTCGCCTTTCAGCAGCCCGTCGAAATCCCGCGCCACCTTCTCGGAGGCGTAGATGGAGGAATTCTGCGGCGACGAAAGGTCCACCAGCAGCTCCGGCCGGTCGGACGACGGGAAGAACTGCCGGGGAATGAGCGGCAGCGCCAGCACCGACAGCACGAACAGGCCCAGCGTCACCGCGATCGTCACCACGCGCAGCCTGAGACAGCCGACGAGAAAGCCGCGATAGACGCCGAGCAGCCCCTTCGGCGCCGCGCCGGCGGCGGCATTCGCCGCCTTCGGCGGAGCGCGCAGGATGAGCACCTGCAACAGCGGCGCGAACAGCACCGCCACCAGCCACGAGACGATGAGCGCGATCGTCACCACCGCGAACAGGGTGAACGTATACTCGCCGGCGGAACTCGCAGCGAACCCCACGGGAACGAAGCCGGCGACCGTCACCAGCGTGCCGGCCAGCATGGCCGCGGCATAGGCCGTGAAGGCGAAGGAAGCGGCCTTCACCTTGTCGTCGCCGGCGGCGAGGCGCGTCAGCGTGGCGTCCGTGGTGGTCATGGCGTCGTCGACCATGAGCGCCAGCGCGATGATGAGCGCGCCGAGCGAAATGCGCTGCATGTCAATGCCGGCGATCTGCATGACGGCGAACACCACCGCCAGCGTGAGCGGAATGGCCAGCGCGACGATGGCGCCCGCCCTCACCCCCAGCGCGATGAAAGACACCACGAGAATGATGACCACCGCCTGCCACAGGCTTTCCATGAATTCGGCGATGGCGCCTTCCACCGTCACCGCCTGATCGGCGACCAGATGCGCCTCGATTCCCACCGGCAGGTTGGCCACGATGCGATTCATGGTCGCGTCGATGTCGGCGCCCATGGCGAGAATGTCGCCGCCGTCCTGCATCGCGATGGCGAGGCCGATCGCCGGCTCGCCATTGACGCGGAACATCGGCTGCGGCGGATCGGCGAGGCCGCGGCGGACGGTGGCGATGTCGGACAGGCGGATGAGCCTGTTGTTCACCACGAAATTCACGTTCGCGATGTCCGCCTCGCCCGTGAAGGCGCCCGAAACGCGCACGGACAGCGTTTCCGCCTCCGTATGGATCTCGCCGGAGGGGCGCACGAGGTTCTGCGCCTGAAGCGCTGCCAGCACCGCGGCCCGATCGATGCCGAGGCTGGCCAGTTGCTGCATCGAGAATTCGATGAAGATGCGCTCGTCCTGCGCGCCCAGAATCTCGATCTTCGAGATATCGGGCACGTGCAACAGCTCGGAGCGGGCATCTTCCACATAGTCGCGCAGCTCGCGATGCGTGAAGCCGTCTGCCGTGAAGCCGTAGATGATGCCGAAAGTATCGCCGAAATCGTCGTTGAAGAAGGGGCCGATCATACCCTGCGGCAAGGTGTGGCGGATGTCGCCCACGCTCTTGCGCACATGATACCAGATGTCCGGCACCTCGGCAGCCGTCGCCGCGCCCTGAAGATGCACGAAGATCGTCGTGGTGCCCGGCTTCGTGTAGCTTTCCAGATAATCGAGCTGCGGCGTTTCCTGCAACTTGCGCTCGATCCGCTCCGTCACCTGCCGGAACGTTTCTTCCAGCGTCGCGCCGGGCCAGTTGGCCTGCACGACCATGGTCTTGATGACGAAGGTCGGGTCTTCCGCCCGGCCCAGCCCCTTGAACGCCATCACGCCGGCCACGGCGGCGATGGCCATGAGATAGATGATGATGGAGCGACGGCGCAGCGCCCACGCGGAGAGGTTGAAGCCGCCCTTCACTGTTGTGCTCCCAGCAGGCGCACGCGCTGACCCGGATGCAGCGCCTGCACGCCGGCCGTCACGACGATCTCGTCCGCCTCGAGCCCCTCGCCGATCGAGACGGCGGCGGGCGTGAAGCGCAGCACTTCCACGTTGCGCAGGCTGACAGTGTTGTCGGCCGGGTTCACCACCCACACGGCCGACCTGTCGTTCAGGCGCGTGAGCGCCGTCGCGGGCACCTCGATCGCCTCGCCGTTATCCACGAGCACCCGCCCGACCACCGTCGTGCCGAGACGCAACGCCTCGGGCGGATCGATGAGGCCCACGCGCACGCGGAAAGTGCGCGTTATCGGGTCCGCCTGCGGCGCCACCTCGCGCACGCGGCCAAGCGCCTTCACGCCGGGATCGTTCGCCAGAACGATTTCCACCTGCGGATCGGACGGCAGGGACGTGAGCAGTGCCGCGGGTACCTCGAACACGCCATCGCGCCCGTCCTGCCGGGCAACTTCGATCACCGGCTGGCCGGCCTGCACCACCTCGCCGGCTTCCGCGCGGCGCGCGGTGACGACGCCGGCCGAATCCGCCCTCAGCTCGGTGAAAGCCAGCCGGTCCTGCGCCATCTTCAGGCGCGCCTCGGCGTCTTCCACCTGCGAGCGGGCGGCGAGATAGGCGCGTTCCGCCTGCTCGTACTGCGCGCGCGGCGTAAACCCGCGCGACAGGAGCTGGCGCTGGCGCTCGTATTGATTGCGGGTCTGGGAGAGATCGGCATTGGCGGCGGCGAGAGCGGCCTGCGCCGAACGCAGCGCATTCTGCTCGTCCTGCGGATCGAGCCGCGCCAGCACCTGGCCGGGCTCCAGCCTGTCGCCGACATTCACCAGCCGCTCGACGATGCGTCCGCCGATGCGAAAACCGTAGCTCGCCTCGTTCTGCGCCTCCACCTGGCCCGTGAGGGAAATCGTCTCGCTCGCCGCCTGCCGTGTCGCCACGACGCTGCGGACGGGACGCGGCTCCGGCGCCTGCGCTTCTTCGCTTTCGCCGCATGCGGTGAGGAAAAGGGACAGCGAGAGCGCTACGGGCATGAGCATGCGCCAAGGCGCCGAGGACCGGCAAGTGCGATGCAGCAAAACGGTCACGCGATCATCCTTTCCACGATGCGCCCCGATGCCCCGGGCAGGGAAAGGGCTCTACACGCCACAGTTGATACGGAAAAAGCCTGATCATGGCAATTATGCAAATATACAACGTTCGGATAATTTCCGAATCTTATCCAGCTAAATCGAACAGGATGAGTTGTACAGTTTCATCCGGTGAATTGGACGTTTTTCGTCTGCATCCGATACTTGTCATCCGGCGTTTGGCGACCGGCAGTTCCTCCCGCCGCGACGGATCAGACGGATATTCCCAGCGCGGCGAAATCGGCCTTCAGCCGTTCCGCGCCGGTGAAATGCAGCGCCTGCCAGCCGGCCGCGCGCGCGCCCTCGACATTCGGAAAGGAGTCGTCGACGAAGATCGTGGCCGCCGGCGCGAGGCCGAAGTCGCGGGCATGACGCTCGTATATCGCGATATCGGGCTTGATCAGACCGACTTCGCCGGAAACGGTGACGCCGCGCGGCCGGTTGAGGAAGGGAAACCGCTCGCGCGCCTCGACAAAGGTGTCCGCGGCGAAATTGGTCAGCATGGTTACATCGCGCCCCTGCGCGATCAGATCCTCGAGAATGGCGACCGTGCCGTCATAGGCATACGGAACCATCTCGTGCCAATACATGCGGAAAGCGCGTATTTCCTCCGCGTATTCGGGATGGCTCGCGATCAGCAGCGCCTCGGCCTCCGCCCACGAGCGGCCGCGATCCTGCTCCACATTCCATTCCATCGTGCAGACATTGAGAAAGAACCAGCGGCGCCGCTCTTCATCGGGAATGATGCGGCGGAAAGGAAGAGCCGGATCGTAATGGATCAGCACCTTGCCGATGTCGAAGACGATATGGTCGATCCTGTCAGCCATGGTTGATTCCTCAAGAGCCGGTCGATTCAAAGCACGCATGGAGTAGCGCGCTTCGCCGCATTCTTCATGACAATCCCGTGCGACCGAAGCCCGCGCGCGCCGCGCGGACGCATGCCCGGCCTGCCTTTTTCAAAGCAGCGCACGGTACGGCATTTCCACCTTTCTGCGAAACGCGGAAGTGCCTCCTTTTCAGGCATGCGGACGCTCCAGTTCCTCCAGCGCCGCCAGCGCATCGGACGCCGACCGCAGATGAACCGCGGCCTCGTGCCAGTCCGCATCCGACAACGACGGGCGAGCGCGATAGAGCGGCCCCGGAATCGGCGCGGCCTCCGCGAGACGGGCGCAGCGCCGGGCCGTCTCCAGCGCGGCCTCCCGCATACCCGCCGGAGCCGGGCCGGGGCTGTTGCGCAGCGCGCCGACAATCGCCTCGCCGAACAACAACGCCGAGGAATAAAGGCGGATGGCATGCCGATCGTAGCGGGCGGCGCGGCCGGAAACGGCGCTCTCCGCCAGTCGCCCGCGCACCGACCAGCGCGCCGCCTGACGGGCGAGGTCGATGCCCGTGCCGAGATTGATCAGGCTGTCGTGAGCCGCCGCAATGTCCCCGACCGCCGCTTCGGCCTTTGCCGCGTCCCGCAGCTCCAGCGCCTCCGCCGCCGCCTCGAAGGCGCGCGCAAGCTGCATCAGAAAGCCGTCAGCCGCCTTGTCGATCTGACGGACCGGATCCGGCGTGATCAGGATCTGGCTGAAGACGAGGCCGACAGTGACCCCCAGCGCCACGTCCTCCAGCCGCAGCAGCCCGGCATCGGCGGGGCCGAGGGAGAGCACCATCACGGCCGAGACGCCGGCCTGAATCGCCACCACCGGCGCAAGGCCGAAGGAGACGGCAATCAGCATGGAAAGCAAGGTCGCCGATGTCATCCGCAGCAGCGACGGCCCTGCCGGCATCAGGATTCCCTCCGGAAGAAGGAGCGCGGCTTCGCCGACGAGAATGCCCGTGGCCACGCCGATCAGGAGGCCGACCGCCTGCCGCCCGTGATTCGGCAGTCCCGGCGCAAGGCAGACGATGGCGGTGACGGCGGCAAAAAGCGGGCGGCTGTTGCCGAAGAGCCAGACCGCCAGCGTCCAGGCGATTCCACCCGCCGCAGCCGCGGCCGCCGCGTCCCGCCACGCGGCGCGAATCCTGTCCGAGAGCGTGTTCAGAATGATGCCGTGCGACATGCGTCCTCCTGTCCTGACGGGCCGTTCTCTGGCGCGGCACGGCGGAGCAACGGTCTTATCGGCGGGAAGATCGGCTTGTATCGGAAAAAATGGTCGGAGCGGCGGGATTTGAACCCACGACCCCTAGTCCCCCAGACTAGTGCGCTAACCGGGCTGCGCTACGCTCCGCGACCAGACGGAATCACCACCCGCAACGGGCTGTTCATCTGCTGGTGTTTAGAAAACTCCGCGCAGGAACGCAAGCGGAAACGAACGGCTTCTTCCGTGGCGCCCCAAGAAATCCACATCTCGATAGATCCGCCACCGCCATCGCCGTTCCCGTGACGAAGACGGCAAAAAAAGAAGCCCCGGCGCGTACGCCGGGGCCCCCTGAAAGAAGGGATATTTTCCCGATGCCGTCTTCGAGGATCAGACGAAGACGATATCGTTCAGGTCGAGGCTGCCAAGGGTCTTGGCCGCGCCGAGCAGGGCGATCTCGTGATCCGCGTAGTTGTAGGCCGAACCGCCGTTGGTGCCGACGAACTGGTTGGCGACGAACTCCGCGAACGAACCGTTGCCGAGCGAAGGAGCGAAGAGCTCGCCCTCGGCGCGGAACAGGGCCTGCACGTCAGGGCCGTTCTCGACGTAGTTGAACGAACCGTCTTCGTTGTACTGGCCGACGCGCAGGATGACCGTAACCGGCTTCACCTCGGTCAGATTACCGGTGAAGGAGATGTCCTGACCGTTGAACACCGCGATGACGTAATCGTTGACCGGGTTGGTCACGTCGATCACGATCTGGTCGCCGGCGGTGGTGAAGTCGGTGATGACATCGTTCCACACAACGTCGTTCTGCAACGTGGACTTGCCGGATTCGCTGTAAGCGCCCTGATGGTTGGCGTCGAAGTTGAACACGAACTTGTCGTTGCCCGAGCCGCCCGTCAGGATGTCGCGACCGCCGGCGAGCTGACCGCCGCCGATGATGATGTCGTTGCCGGCGCCGCCGTCGATGGTGTCGTTGCCGACAGCGTAGGTGCCCGCACCGTTGGAGCCGTAGTTGCTGTCGCTGCTGCTGACGTCAGCGAGCACCAGCCGAATGCCGTGCGTCGCCTCGAGGCTGTCGCCGACGAGGATATCGGCGCCTTCGCCACCCTCGAGAACGTCGTTGCCGCCGTTACCGATGAGGAAGTCGTTGCCGGCGTTGCCCTTGAGCACGTCAGCGGCGTGCGTGGCGACGACGTAGTCGTTGCCGGCAGAGCCGTTGAACGAGAAGCCGGCGTCGGCGTTCGGCGTGGTCAGAACCGCGAAGGAGTAGTCGATCTGGTTGGTCAGGCCGACAGCGTCCGCGACATCGGCGCCGAAGTAGGCGTCGAAACCGTTGGCCGTGACGAAGTGCTTGGCAGCGGTGCCGGCGCCCGAAGCGTCGATGGTCGAAACCACCTCGTCCTCGAACCAGAAGCCCGTGACCTGGCCGCTCTTGACGTTGATGACGCCGTTGGACTGCGCCTCGAGGTCGAGACCGATCAGGTCCTTGAACTGCGCAACGGTCTGGCCCTTGGCGGTCGCGGTCTCGGTGACGCTGCCGTCGACAACGCCCTTCGAGTCGATGTTCAGCACGCCGATCGAGGCGGCCTGGAGCCAGTTGTAGCCCGAAGCATCCACGGTCGCGCCGAACAGCTTGATGTTCGAGGTGAGGTAGCGATCGACGACCAGCTGGTTCGTGCTGCCGTTGAGCTCGATGCGCGAGCTGCGGCCGCCCGTCACGTCGAGGCTCGTCACGGTGGCAGCGCTGTTGCCCTGGCCGTTGGAGTCGTCGGCGTCGATGCCGTAGGAGCGGATCTCGGCGAAGTCGGCGGCCTTGATGACAACCGTCTCGAGGTCATCCGCAGCGTCGCGGTCGGTCTTGTCCCACGCGGTACCGATGGCGCCGAGGTCGACGATGCTGTTCGAAGCGGCTTCGACGACCAGGTGCTGAAGCTTGGTGGCCTCGGCGAGAGCAGCGTAGTTGTAGCTGCCGACCTGGAGGTCGCCGTCCTTCTCGGTCTTGACCGTGAACTCCTTGACGGTGTTGCCGTCGACGACAGCCGTACCGAAGTGGTTGCCGACCACGGCATTACCGGTCGACTTGTTCACGATGTCGAGCTTCTCGGTGAAGCGGCCGGAGAAGTCGTCGTCGATCTGGATGCCGTTGGCGAGCGTGGCGCCGGCGAGGAAGTTCACGGCAACCGTATCGGCGTTGATGGCGCGCAGGGCGGCCTTGTTACCGGCGTTGCCGGCGCTCGCGCTGAAGTTGACGGTGAGTTCGGCGAACTCCTTGCCGTCGTAGTCGACTTCGAGGCCCTGAGCGGCGGCGCCCTTGACGTTGACCGTCTTCAGGCCGTTGTTGAAGAAGTTGAAGTCCGCGCGGGCAGCCGACGCATTGAGGTCGATCGTCGCGAGGTTCTTGTCGATGTTGGTGCCGTTGAGCTGCACGGCAGCCTGGAACGAGGCTTCCAGCGTCTCGACGTTGCGGATGGTGGGCGTACGGTTCGGATCGTTGATCGACGCGAAGTCGGTGACGATGCGATCGTTGCCCGCGCCGCCGTCATAGACGTCGCCGGTGCCGAGCGTGTCGCCGGTCTTCAGCACGTCGTTGCCTTCGCCGAGCAGCGCCTGGAGCGCGGTGAAGGTCTTGGACGTGTCGAGGTCCAGGTCGGACTTGACGGTCGAAGCGTCGATCTTCGTCAGCGTCTCGTCGAGAGCGTCGACGATGGTGAACTTGCCGCCCGTGAAGCCGCCCGTGAAGTTCAGCGTCTCGGTCTTGTGGCCTTCGAGGTCGGCGAGCGTGGAGTTCTTGCCGGCGACGTCGTTGATCGCGACGTTGATCGTCTTGATCGCGGCATCGACGCTGGTCTCGACGCCGAGCTTGATGGCGGCGAAGGTCTCGCGCACGCCGATGTTGGCGCCGTTCTCGGAGATGCCCTGCGCGTCGTAGGTCAGCTCGATCTTCTTGTCGGCCTTGTTGGCGTCGACGATGTTGACCAGGGTGTCGGACGACTGGAGGTCACGCAGGGCGACGTTGGCAACAACCTTGTCGAGCGTGATCTTCTTCGTGCCGGTCCAGCCGGAGGTGTTGACCTCGGTGCCGCTCTGCGAGCGCAGGACGACGTTGTCGACGTTCTCCAGAACGCCCTGGTAGGAGATGGCGCCGTTCAGCGTCAGCGTGGCCGTGTTATTGGCCGTGCCGGTGATGGCGTCGCCGTCGGTGTAGGTGGTCGTGCTGCCCACGACTTCCTGGCCGACAGCCAGCGTCTTGACGTCGACGCCCGTCGTCAGCACCGCAGCGCCCGGAACCGGGTCGGCGGGAGCGAAGTCGGACAGCGGAGCGCCGGTGCCGAGTTCGGCATCGCCGGAACCGAGCTGGGCGAGCAGGTTGGCGGCGGAGGCGCCGTTGTTCTGCTTGTTCTCGACGGACTGCGAGAAGTCGTAAAGGATGTCGGTCAGCGTCTTCTGACCGGTCACGAGCTGCTCGGTCCAGAACTGGATGCCTTCAGCGTCGCCCGAGCGGCCGAGCACGTTCTGATAGAGCTGCTCGATCTTGGCCTGCGGCAGGATGTCGTCGAACTGGGCTTCCCACTCGTCGGAATCGACGAACTTGGCGGTGTAGTCCCACAGCTTGAGCGCCGGGAAGTTGGAGCGGTACTCCGAAACCCAGTAATCAAGGCCCGCAGCGTCCGGGATACGGTTGAACGCGGCCTGATAGAGATAGATGAACGGAACAACGTCCGCCTGCGCCTGCGAAATGAGAGTGTTCGTCAGCGCCGTATCGGTGCTGTTCAGACCGGCGGCGAGCTCGTGAGCATTGGGCTCACGGCGAACGATGTTCGCGTAGAGGTCTTTCACTTGATCTTCGGTAAGAGCCATGACGGATCCCTTCTTTCTCATGTTCAAAGGCGCATCGGCGAGACCGAAGCTGCCTCGCACCTTAGTGAACTGCTATACCCCATACTCGCGCCGCCACGCAACGACCCGCACGCACCCACTACGCCGAAAATCAGAAAACAAGACTTTTTTGTCATGAAACTATCGCCATGTTGCGGATTTGCACCACATAAAAACCAGTTAAAAAAAGCTTAACACCCTACAATATAATTCTGTAAAATGTATATCTCGTACTTTCATTTGTTAAAAATGACATTCATAGTTGAAACGTATCTGATGAAATATACATAACGATATCCGCAATGAATCCACCTTCCTATCATTATATATTTATATTATATAAAATAATAATACATGTTTATTTAAATATATTATATATAATTGTCTGAATATGATATTATTGAACTAAATTTGAGCGTTTATATTAATTTTTATGCAGGCTTTGATTGCTTTTTTGTCGTAAAGTTCATGATGTTTTCAAAAGAAAAAGTACGCCAAACTGCCTTAAACAGCTTTTCGAACGCAGATTTAACGAATGAAAATGGCCGCCGGAGACAATGACTATGATAATTAGTGTATGATTGCGTCTGAAAATTACTGCTTGAATGCCGCATCCGGCGCACATCCGCGCCATCGCCCTCGACGCGGGCGACGGGCATGCCAAATCGTTCGCCGGGATCGCGGCCCGGAGAGCGGCGCAAACAGGACGCCCCGCGATCACGGCCGAAATCCGCATCGTCAAGAGCGGCGCCGTGACATTAAATAATATGGAAAGGGATCGGCAGATTCCCGAACCGGCGGGCGAACGAACCGGCATGCCGCGAGAAACACGGCCGCATCCGGCAGCCGGGACTTGATTCTAAAGCGAGAGAAACTTGTCTTTAAAAAGAGGGAAATTTGGTGGAGCCAGGCGGAATCGAACCGCCGACCTCTTGAATGCCATTCAAGCGCTCTCCCAACTGAGCTATGACCCCATCAAGCATGCGGTTTCCCGCTTGCCCTCTCAACAGACGCGCCAGAAGCAGGCGCCTACATCCATCGACTTCGAACGCCCTTGCGCACGAAACCGAGGGGAAACTGGTGGAGCCAGGCGGAATCGAACCGCCGACCTCTTGAATGCCATTCAAGCGCTCTCCCAACTGAGCTATGACCCCAACTGAAACGCGCGGCACCTTGGGAAGCGCCGCGCTACCGACCGCTGAAGAATCAGTAGCGGTTTCTATAGCGCCAACTCTCGTCCGGCTCAAGCCTCGAATGCTGGCAAAACACCGTCAATTTTCCTCCTCGGTGTCGATATCCCCGTCGATAAGGCCGGAAACGTCGTCGTTTTCCTCGTCCTCATCGGCCAGGAAGGTCTCCTCGTCGTCGGGAAGATCCTCCCCGAGGTCGATATCGTCGTCATCGCCCGCCGATTCGGGCGTGTCTTCCTGCGAGGCGACGTCATCGAGCGAAACCAGATCGACGGCTTCCGTCTCCAGTCCCGCCTCGTCGTCATCCACGTCGTTGGCGGGCGCCGGCACGGGGCGCACGACAGACGCCTGGAACGGGGCGCCGCACTTCGGACACAGGATAGGATCCCTGTTCAGATCATAAAACTTGGCGCCGCAGCTCAGGCATTGGCGCTTCGTGCCGAGTTCCGGTTTCGCCACGGTCGCTGTCACTCCAGATAAATACGGAGCGATCCCGTTAATCGGCTTGGCGACGCATGTCAAATCGAAATAGCACCCGCGACGCGATTCATAACGATAACCCCGGCTCGCAAGGATGGCCGCGGCCGCCGACCGGCATTGCGCGGCCTTGACCCGAGCGCCGCGCGGCGCGTTTCGGCGGGCGACGAATCAGCACTTGCGCCGCAGGACGGGCTGGACTATATTGAGCCATCACATCAGATGGTTCATATGGGCTGTTAGGATGAGTGGTTCCGCCGGAACCGCTCTTTTTCGCATTGCCCCATCGGCGTCATCGCCGTGCCGGCCTCTGAGAAAACCTTTTGACGAAAACCCCTGACGAGAGCCTATGGAACCGACTGACAATTCTCACCACGCGCAGCAGGATCGGCGGCTGACGACCGAAACCGGCGTGGCCGCGCGGGTGGCTGCGATCGTCGAGCCCGTGCTGGTGGATCTCGGTTATCGGCTGGTGCGCGTCAAGGTGACGGCACAGGCCGGCTGCACGGTTCAGATCATGGCCGAGCGGCCCGACGGCGGCATGAGCGTCGACGATTGCGAGGCCGTCAGCCGCGCCGTGTCGCCGGCGCTCGACCTCGAAGACCCGATCGACGGCAACTACAATCTCGAGATTTCCTCGCCCGGCATCGACCGGCCGCTCGTGCGCGCCGGCGACTTCATCCGCTGGGCGGGCCACGAGGCGCGCATCGATCTTGCGCTGCCTCTCAACGGCCGCAAGCGTTTTCGCGGCATCCTGCGGGGCGTGCGCGACGATCACGCGCTCATCGAGCTGCCCGACGCGGCGGACGGCGAGGACCCGGTGGCGGCGCTGCCCCTGCGCGACATCGGCGCGGCGCGCCTCGTGCTGACCGACGCGCTCGTCAGGGAAGCGCTGCGCGCCGCCCGCGAGGAGGAGGCCGATTCCGCCGACGAGGAACTCCCGCAAGACGCCGACAACGACAATACGCCCGCCCCGCCCGGCCCCTCCGGCCCCGGCGCCGGCAGGAAGAAGTCCGGCGCGCCCAGGGGCGGGAAAGCAGGCGCCGACAGCAAGACCCTCGGCAAAACCCACGGAAGGAGTGGCGGATGACCGTCAGTGCCAACAGGCTTGAGCTTCTGCAGATCGCCGACGCCGTATCGCGCGAGAAGGCCATCGACCGCGCCATCGTGATCGAGGCGATGGAGGACGCCATTGCCAAGGCGGCGCGCTCGCGCTACGGGGCGGAAACCGACATCCACGCGGAAATCGACCCGCGCACCGGCGAACTGCGCCTGTCGCGCCACCTGCTCGTCGTCGACGATGCCGATCTCGACAACCCGGCGACGCAGATCAGCCTGATCGACGCGCGCCGCCACAATCCGGCGGCCCAGATCGGCGATTCGATTTCCGACACGCTGCCGCCGTTCGACTTCGGCCGCATCGCCGCGCAGTCGGCCAAGCAGGTGATCGTGCAGAAGGTGCGCGAGGCCGAGCGCGACCGCCAGTACGAGGAATACAAGGACCGCATCGGCGAGATCGTCAACGGCGCGGTCAAGCGGGTGGAATACGGCAACGTCATCGTCGACATGGGGCGCGCCGAGGCCATCGTGCGCCGCGACGAACTCATTCCGCGCGAGACTTTCCGGCCCGGCGACCGCATCCGCGCCTATGTCTACGACGTGCGCCGCGAGACGCGCGGGCCGCAGATCTTCCTCTCCCGCACCCATCCGCAGTTCATGGCGAAGCTGTTCGCGCAGGAAGTGCCGGAGATCTACGACAATGTCGTGGAGATCAAGGCGGTGGCCCGCGATCCGGGCTCCCGCGCCAAGATCGCGGTGATTTCGCGCGATTCCTCCATCGATCCGGTGGGCGCCTGCGTCGGCATGCGCGGCTCGCGCGTGCAGGCCGTGGTGCAGGAATTGCAGGGCGAGAAGGTGGACATCATTCCCTGGTCGCATGACGCGGCGACGTTCATCGTCAACGCGCTGCAACCGGCCGAAGTGATGAAGGTGGTGCTGGACGAGGATTCCGAGCGCATCGAGGTCGTGGTGCCGGACGAGCAGCTCTCGCTCGCCATCGGCCGGCGCGGCCAGAACGTGCGCCTCGCCTCGCAGCTCACGGGCTGGGACATCGACATCCTGACCGAGCACGAGGAATCGGAGCGTCGCCAGAAGGAATTCGCGGAGCGCACGGCCATCTTCATGGAATCGCTCGATGTCGACGAGGTGGTCGGTCAATTGCTGGCATCGGAGGGTTTCCGGTCCGTCGAGGAAATCGCCTTCGTCGAACTCGGCGAGCTGACGGCGATCCAGGGCTTCGACGAGGACACGGCGGCCGAGATCCAGTCGCGCGCGCAGGGTTATCTGGCGCGCATCGAGGCGGAGCAGGATGCGCGCCGCAAGGAGCTCGGCGTCGCGGACGAACTGCGCGCCATCGACGGCGTGACCACGCCCATGCTCGTCGCCTTCGGCGAGAACGACATCCGCACCGTGGAAGACCTGGCCGGCTGCGCGACGGACGAGCTGGCCGGGTGGTCGGAGCGCAAGGGGCACGACGTCACCCGGCACAAGGGCATTCTCGACGGCTTCGAGATTTCCCGCCAGGAAGCCGAGGACATGATCATAGCCGCGCGCGTGGCGGCCGGCTGGATCGAGGCGCCCGAGCCCGTCGATGGCGGAGACGACGGCGAGGCGGCGGACGCCGCCGACGCCGAAGCCGCCGGGCAGGCGTAACGAGGCGGAGGGAGCGGGTTTGCCACGATCCGAAAGGCACGATCCGGCGGGCGAGGACAGCCGGCAAGAAGACAGCCGGCGCGAAGACAGCCGGACTTGCGCCCTGTCGCGCCGGCCGATGGCGAAAGAGGCGATGATTCGCTTCGTCGCCGCACCGGACAGGACCGTGGTGCCCGACATCCGCGCCCGCCTGCCGGGGCGGGGCGTCTGGATCGAGGCGACGCGCGAGGCCGTTGCCGCGGCCGCGCGCGGCAAGACCTTCGCCCGCGGCCTGAAGGCGGGCGTGAAGGTCTCCGCCACGCTGGCCGACGATGTCGAGGCGCTGCTGCGCCGGGATGCCTTGCAGGCGCTGGCGCTCGCCAACAAGGCGGGAGCCGTGGTGACGGGCTTCGGCAAGGTGGAGGCGCTCGCCGCCGCGGAAGGCAAGGCCGTCATCGCCGCGCTCATCCACGCGCGGGAAGCGGCGCCGGACGGTCGCCGCAAACTGGCGCAGGCGTTGCGCCGCGGCCACAATGAACGATCGGATGCCGTTCCGGTCATTGATTGTTTTGAGGGTTCGCATTTGGATTTGGCTTTGGGGCGCACACATGTGATACATGCAGCTCTTGTCGCCGGATCGGGAAGCGACGGTTTTATGACGCGCTGGCACAGACTGGCCCGTTATTCCACGACAGGGTTTTCGACGCCTCCCAGCGAGGCTTCCGCCGCAGCGGAAACGGGTTCCGAGGAACCTGAGCGCGGCGGGAAGCCGGACGACGAGGCGATCATGGGGCAAGAATGAACGCGAAGGCGCAGGACACCGACGGAATGACCGATACCAAGAACCCGAACGACAAGACGCTGAGCGTGACGCCATCGAAGACGCTGACGCTGAAGCGCCCTGTCGAACAGGGCGTCGTGCGCCAGAGTTTTTCTCACGGGCGCAGCAAGGCCGTGGTGGTGGAAAAGGTGAAGCGCCGGGTGATCGCGCCCGCTGCCGGTGAAACGAAGGAGACGCCGCCTGCGCCCGCTGCGGCGGCGCCCGCGCCTGCGCCGAAGGCGGCGCCCGCCGTGCCTCCCGCGCCGCAGCCGGTCGCGCCCGTCGCGGAAACGAAGCCGGCCGTGACGGCCGCCGTCCCGGAGAAGCCGGCAGCCGCGCAGGCTTCCGCCCCGGCTGAAGTGAAGCCGGTTGCGCCCGTCGCCACCGAAACGAAGCCGGCCGCGCCCGTCCCGGCAACTCCCGATGCGTCCGCGCCGGCCGCTCCCGTCGCCACGCCCGCTCCGGCGGCGAAAGCCGACACCGGAAGCGCCGCCGCACGGAAGGAGCCCGCCGCCGCACAGGCGCAGCCCGCCACGCCGGCGCAGCCTGCCAAACCCGCACAGCCCGCCAAGTCGGCACCGCCGGCGCGGATCGCCCCCGCGCCCGCCAATCCGGTGCGGACACCGCCGGCGCCGCAGGGGCGTCAGGGCGGCCCCGGCGGCCGCGCGGGCGGCGGCGGTCGCCCCGGAGGTCGCTCGGGAGGCGGACAGCGCGGCGGTTCCGGCGTGGTGCTGCGGACGCTGACGGACGAGGAACGCGATGCGCGCATGCACGCGCTGACCGAAGCGAGGAAGCGCGAGGAAGAAGAGCGCCGCCGCGCCATCGAGGAAGCGAAGCTGCGCGCCGAGCGCGAGGCGCGCGAGAAGATCGAGCGTGAGGCCGCCGAAGCGCGCAAGCGCGAGGAGGAAGAGCGCCGCCGTCAGGAAGAAGAACTCAAGCGTCGCTCGGAAGAAGAAGCGCGCCGCCGTCTCGGCGCGGATGCCGGACAAACGGCCGCCGCGCCGGCTGCCCCCCGCACGCGGGAACGGCCGGCAACCGATCAGGCCCCGCCCCGGCGGACCGCCGGCGGCACGCCGGCCGCTGCCGCGCCAGCACCCGCGCCCGCGCGGGGACGCGTCGCGGCAGCGGCAGAAGACGGCGACAGCGCGCGTTCGGCACGCCGTCCCGGCGGCGGAGCACCCGCGCGCCCGGCGCTGCCGCCGGCGCGCCCGGCCAAGGGCGCCGGCGACGAGAAGCGCCGCGGCCGCCTGACGGTAACGGCGGCGACGGCCGGCGACGACGGCGAGCGCACGCATTCCGTCGCCGCATTCCGCCGCAGGCAGCAGCGCATGCGCGGCCAGCAGGCCGTCGAGCCGAAGGAAAAGATCATCCGCGAGGTGGTGATTCCCGAAACGATCACCATCCAGGAGCTGGCGCTGCGCATGGCCGAGCGCGGCGTCGACGTGATTCGCCTGCTGATGAAGCAGGGCCAGATGCACAAGATCACCGACGTGATCGACGCCGACACCGCCCAGCTCATCGCCGAGGAACTCGGGCACACCGTCAAGCGCGTGGCCGAATCGGACGTGGAAGAGGGCCTGTTCGACGCGACGCCCGACGCCGAGGGCGATCTGGAGCAGCGCCCGCCGGTGGTCACGATCATGGGCCACGTCGACCACGGCAAGACGTCGCTGCTCGACGCGATTCGCCATGCCAATGTCGTGTCCGGCGAGGCCGGCGGCATCACGCAGCATATCGGCGCCTATCAGGTGACGTCGCCGCTCGGCGGCAAGATCACCTTCATCGACACGCCCGGCCACGCCGCGTTCACCGCCATGCGCGCACGCGGCGCGAAGGTCACGGACATCGTGGTGCTGGTGGTGGCGGCCGACGACGGCGTGATGCCGCAGACGATCGAGGCCATCAACCACGCCAACGCGGCGCAGGTGCCGATGATCGTGGCGATCAACAAGATCGACAAGCCGGACGCCAACCCGCAGCGGGTGCGCACGGAACTGCTGCAACACAGCGTCATGGTCGAATCGATGGGCGGCGAGACACTCGAATTCGAGGTCTCCGCCAAGGTCGGCACCAATCTCGACAAGCTGCTGGAGGGTCTCCAGTTGCAGGCCGAGATTCTGGAGCTGAAGGCGAACGCCGGACACTCCGCCGAGGGCACCGTGATCGAGGCCAAGCTCGACCGCGGCCGCGGCCCCGTGGCCACGGTCCTCGTGCAGCGCGGCACGCTCCGGGTCGGCGACATCGTGGTCGCCGGCGCCGAATGGGGCCGCGTGCGTGCGCTGATCGCCGACACCGGCGCGCAGATTCGGGAAGCCGGCCCGTCCGTTCCGGCGGAGGTGCTGGGCTTCAACGGCACGCCGGAAGCCGGCGACCGGGTGGCTGTCGTCGAATCGGAGGCGCGGGCGCGCGAGATCACCGGATACCGCATCCGCCGCAAGCGCGAGCTTGCCGCGGTGCGCGGCGCGGGGGCGGCCCGCTCGCTGGCCGACATGATGCGCGATCTCAAGGAAGGCTCCGGCCGCAAGGAGTTCGCGCTCGTCGTCAAGGCGGACGTGCAGGGCTCCGCCGAAGCGATCGTCGGCATGCTGGAAAAGGCGGGCAACGACGAGGTCGCGGCGCGAATCATTCACTCGGGCGTCGGCGGCATCACCGAATCGGACATCACGCTGGCGGAAGCGTCGAGCGCGGTGGTCATCGGCTTCAACGTGCGCGCCAACAAGGAAGCGCGCGAATCGGCCGAGCGCGCCGGCATCGAGATCCGCTACTACAACATCATCTACGACCTGGTGGATGACGTGAAGGCGGCGATGTCGGGCATGCTCGCCCCCACCCTGCGCGAGCACACGCTCGGCAACGCCGAGATCCGCGAGATCTTCAGCGTCTCGAAGGTCGGCAAGGTGGCGGGCTGCCTCGTCACCGACGGCGTGGTGCAGCGGGGGGCGCAGGTGCGCCTCATCCGCGACGACGTGGTGATCCACGAAGGCAAGCTGTCGCAGCTCAAGCGCTTCAAGGACGACGCCAGGGAAGTCGTCGCGGGGCAGGAGTGCGGCATGTCGTTCGAGAGCTATCAGGACATGCGCCCCGGCGACGTCATCGAGTGCTACACCGTGGAGGAAATCCGCCGGACGCTGTAACGCCCGGCGAGCGAGGAATCCCGCTGCGCGCCGTGACACCGGTTCCGGGAGGGGTTTTTCCCCTCCCCTTCAATTGAAATCATTGCAGCCATAAGAAAGGCCCCGGTCCGACTCCGGGGGATGCGAAACATATGTCCCGAAGAAAGTTCGAAGCGGGCTCCGGCCCCAGCCAGCGCGGCTTGCGCGTGGGCGAACTCGTGCGCCATGCCCTTGCCGAAATCCTGATGCGCGGCGAGATTCACGACGACGTGCTCGCCTCCCACGTCATCACCGTGCCGGAAGTGCGCATGTCGCCCGATCTGCGCCTCGCCACGGCCTACATCATTCCGCTGGGGGGTAAGGATTCCGCGCCCGTGCTGGCGGCGCTGGAGCGCAATCGCCGGCAATTGCGCACCGAGATCGCGCACCGCATCAACCTGCGCTATGCGCCCGACATCCGCTTCCGTCTCGACGAATCCTTCGACGAGGCGAGCCATATCGACAGCCTGCTGCGCACAAGCCGGGCCGCCGGAGAACCGGCGGCCGCGAAACCACTGGACGACGAGGACCGCAGAGACGATGACGACGGCGATCATGACCGCTGAGGAAGGGCCGGCACGAACGGGAATGGACGCCGAGGCCCCGGCGCGCGAGCGCCAGCCCCGCGGCGCGCGGCAGCGCCCGCATGGCGAATCGCGCGGGCGCAAGCGCGACGTCAACGGCTGGCTCATCCTCGACAAGCCGGTCGGCATGACGTCGACCTACGCGGTAGCTGTCATCAAGCGCCTGTTCAACGCCCGCAAGGCCGGACACGCCGGCACGCTCGACCCGCTGGCTTCCGGCATTCTGCCGATCGCGCTGGGCGAGGCCACGAAAACGGTGCCCTACGTGATGGACGGCCGCAAAGCCTATACGTTCAACGTGAGCTGGGGCTCGGAAACCACCACCGACGACACGGAAGGCGAGGTCACGCGCCAGAGCGACCTGCGTCCAGACCGGGCGGCGGTGGAGGCCATGCTGCCGCGCTTCACGGGCGAGCTGATGCAGGTGCCGCCGCGTTTTTCCGCCATCAAGATCGACGGCGAACGCGCCTACGATCTGGCGCGCGAGGGCGAGGTGGTGGAACTGGACGCGCGCCCCGTCATCATCGACCGGCTGAGCCTCGTGGAGCATACGGACGACACCAGCGTGCTGGAAGCCGAATGCGGCAAGGGCACGTATGTGCGCGCCATCGCGCGCGATCTGGGCCGGGAGCTGGGCTGCTTCGGCCATGTCAGCGCCCTGCGCCGCACGCGCGTGGGGCCGTTCCGCCTCGACCGCACGATTTCGCTGGCGAGGTTGCAGGAATTGAGTCATAAGCCCGAAAGTGGCCAGGCGGGGGGCGATCAGGAGATCGACCTGGCCTTGTTGCCGCAAGTACTTCTGCCCGTTGAGACCGCGCTGGACGACATCCCGGCGCTGGCCGTCAGCAGGGCGGACGCGGTCCGGCTCGCAAGAGGCCAGACCGTACTCCTGCGCGGACGGGATGCACCGATCATCAAAGGCCCGCTTGCCGTGACCTGCCAGGGACGACTCGTCGCCGTGGCGGATCTGGAAGCGGGGGAGATCGTCGCCCGCCGCGTCTTCAACCTCAGCGGCGCGCACTGACGCGCCCGCCAACAACGAAAGGAAACCCGATGTCGATTACTCCCGAGCGCAAGCAGGAGCTTGTCACGGAATATGCCCGCGTCGCCAATGACACCGGATCGCCGGAAGTGCAGGTCGCCATCCTGACCGAGCGCATCGTCAACCTGACCGAGCACTTCAAGACGCACGCCAAGGACAACCACTCCCGCCGCGGCCTTCTCAAGCTCGTGTCCCAGCGCCGCAAGCTGCTGGATTACGTGAAGGGCAAGGACGAGGACCGTTACCGCACGCTGATCGGCCGCCTCGGCCTCCGCCGCTGACCCGCAGCGGCGATCCGCCGGCAAGGTGCGATCGCATTCATTGCGCGCGCGATGACGGCCCGGAGTTTTCTCGTTTCGGTTGAAGCGAAAAGCTGAAAAAGCGAAGCTTCTTCAGCCGCGGATAGAAGCCGGACTGTTTCTGTTCAGAACAGAAGCACTCCAAACATCCGGGACGCCTCGCGCCCCGGCATTCCGGAGCGTTTCCGCTTTTCGCGGAAATGCTCCCCTTCCCTGTTTAGACGCCATTCCCGGCGCGCGGCGATATCGCCTTTGCCGGAATCGTCACGGATGAACCGCTCGCCCGAAAGGTCCGCCGATGCGTCGCGACCGGGCGGCGGTCGCACAATCTTCACGCAACGCCTGTTTGTTAGGGGGCGTTGCGGTTTCGCCGGAAGACGGCCATGGCAGGATCGCAGGGGGCTTCGCCGGAGCCTCCCGCCGTCTTGCTCATGGCCTTCCGACCCGAGGGCGCGAGGGATGTCCGTCGTCACGCGCCCGAGCACACTTGCCGCGCGACGCGGCAGAGCAAGAGAGACAGACATGTTCGATATTCAACGCGAGGAAATCGTCTGGGGCGGCACGACGCTGACGCTGGAAACCGGGCGCATCGCCCGTCAGGCAGACGGCGCCGTGCTCGCCACCTATGGCGAGACGACCGTGCTCGCCACCGTCGTTTCCGCGAAAGACGTCAAGCCCGGCATCGACTTCCTGCCGCTGACCGTCAATTATCAGGAAAAGGCCTATGCCGCCGGCCGCATTCCGGGCGGCTACTTCAAGCGCGAGGGGCGCCCGAGCGAGCATGAGACGCTCGTCTCGCGCCTGATCGACCGCCCGATCCGCCCGCTCATCGTGGACGGCTGGCGCAACGACACGCAGATCATCGTGACCGTGCTGACGCACGACCTGGAGAACGATCCCGACGTCGTGTCGATGGTCGCCGCCTCGGCCGCGCTGACGCTCTCGGGCGTGCCCTTCATGGGGCCGATCGGCGCGTCGCGCGTCGCCTATTCCAAGGGCGAATACATCCTCAACCCGACGATCGCCCAGCGCGAGGACACCGACCTCGATCTCGTCGTCGCCGGCACGGGCGACGCGGTGCTGATGGTGGAATCGGAAGCGAAGGAGCTGTCCGAGGAAGTCATGCTCGGCGCCGTCGTGTTCGGGCACAAGGGCTTCCAGCCCGTGATCGACGCCATCATCCGCCTCGCCGAAAAGGCCGCGAAGGACCCGCGCGATATCGCCTCCGAGGATGTTTCGGAGATCGAGAAGGCGGTGCTCGCAACCGCGGAAGAGGATCTGCGCGCCGCTTACCGGATCGTGGACAAGCAGCAGCGCTACGCCGCCGTCGACGCCGCGAAGGCCAAGGTGCTCGATGCGCTGGCCGGGGGCGAGAGCCCGCGCTTCGACGCCGAGAAGATCAAGGGCGTTTTCAAGGACGTGCAGGCGAAGATCGTTCGCTGGAACATCCTCGACAACGGCATCCGCATCGACGGACGCGACGTGAAGACCGTGCGCCCGATTCTGGCGCAGGTCGGCTTCCTGCCCCGCACCCACGGCTCGGCGCTGTTCACGCGCGGCGAGACGCAGGCGCTGGTGGTGGCCACGCTCGGCACCGGCGATGACGAGCAGCTCATCGATTCGCTCGAAGGCACCCGCAAGGAAACCTTCCTGCTGCACTACAACTTCCCGCCCTACTCGGTCGGCGAGACGGGCCGCATGGGCTCGCCCGGCCGGCGCGAGATCGGCCACGGCAAGCTCGCCTGGCGCGCCGTGCATCCGCTGCTGCCGGCGCACCACGAGTTCCCCTACACGCTGCGCGCCGTCTCCGAGATCACCGAATCGAACGGCTCGTCGTCCATGGCCACCGTCTGCGGCACCTCGCTGGCGCTGATGGACGCCGGCGTGCCGCTGCGCCGCCCCGTCGCCGGTATCGCCATGGGCCTCATCCTGGAGGGCGAGCGCTACGCGGTGCTGTCCGACATCCTGGGCGACGAGGACCATCTCGGCGACATGGACTTCAAGGTGGCCGGCACGGAGGCGGGCATCACCGCGCTCCAGATGGACATCAAGATCGCCGGCATCACCGAGGAGATCATGCGCGTCGCGCTCGACCAGGCGCGCGGCGGCCGCCTGCATATCCTGGGCGAGATGGCCAAGGCGCTCACCTCCGCCCGCAACGAGCTGGGCGCCTACGCCCCGCGCATCGAGACGCTGAAGATCCCGCAGGACAAGATCCGCGAGGTCATCGGCTCGGGCGGCAAGGTCATCCGCGAGATCGTGGAGAAGACCGGCGCCAAGATCGACATCGCCGACGACGGCACCGTCAAGATCGCCTCCTCCGACACCAAGTCGATCACGGCCGCCATCAACTGGATCCGCTCCATCGCGGCGGAACCGGAACTGAACGCCATCTACGAGGGCACCGTCGTCAAGACGGCCGAATTCGGCGCCTTCGTGAACTTCTTCGGCGCCCGCGACGGTCTCGTCCACATCTCCCAGCTTGCCGCCACGCGCGTCAACAAGGTGACGGATGTCGTCAAGGAAGGCCAAAAGGTCAAGGTCAAGCTGCTCGGCTTCGACGATCGCGGCAAGGTGCGCCTGTCGATGAAGGTCGTCGATCAGGAAACCGGCGAGGATCTCGAGGCGAAGCAGAAGGCCGAGAACGGCGGCAAGAACGGCAACGGCGGGCAGGAGGACTGACCGCCGCCCGGCATGACGCGAAGCCCCCGGCCGAAGCCCGCTGCCCGGCCGGGGGCTTTATGCCGCTTGCAATCGGAACGCCGGCAGCCTAGTTATACATCGACTTGGACATGGACATGGACATGGACATGCTCATCGTCGGGAGGCGGCCATGAGCGTTCTCGCATCCGAGCGGCTGATCGTGCCCATCTCGCCGCAGGACAAGCGGCGGGTGGAGACGCGCGCGCGCGAAATCGGCATATCCACCGCCGAATACGTGCGCCGCAGCCTGCACTGTTTCGACCCGTCGCAAGCGGCTGCGCAACAGCGGCGCGAGGAGGAAGAGCGGGAACTGGCACTGCTGCTGGAAGCGCTCCATGCCTCGCGCGCGGCGACCCTCTCCCAGCTCGATCGCACGGATGCGGCGCTCGACGCGGCGCTCGCCTATTTCTCCGCCAGGGAAGAGGCGAAGGGGCAGGCGGCGTGAGCGCCTTGCGCGATGCGATGGCGGCGATCCGCTCCATCATCCTGATCGAGGAGCGCGTGCGCCAGCAAGGTGAAAAGGTCGAAAAACTCGCCAATCTCGCCATCGACATCGACCGCCGGCTGGTGCGCGTGGAAGCGGTGATCGACCTTGCGTTTCACCGCCGGACCGATGCGCCGCCGCGTATTCGCCACGATCCGGCGGACAATGGCGACGGCGGACGGTGAGCGGCTCAAGGAAATAGCGATCTCAACGACGCCACAGGCTCCCTGCCGGCGGTTCGCAGGTGGAATACGAATGAATCCGCAGGTTTCAGATCCGCACGGCTCCTCCGACGCCCCGGTTTCGCAGGCTCTGACGGATTCGCAGCGGCGGCGCGAGCGGGCGCAGGCGCTGATCCGCCGCCGGCAGCGCTGGCAGATGCTGGGCGCGCTGCTCAGCGCCGGCATCTTCCTCGCCGCCCTCGTGGCGCTGTGGCATCTGGCGCATGAGGTAGACGCGGCGCAATTGCGCGAGGCGCTGAAATCGGCGAGCCTGCGCCAGATCGGCCTCGCCGCGCTGTTCACCCTTGTGAGCTACGGCCTGCTGACCGGCTATGATTTTCTCGCGCTGCGCCAGTTGGGCGAGCGGATCGCCTACCACATTACGGCGCTCGCTTCCTTCACGAGCTATGCGGTGAGCTTCACGCTCGGCTTTCCCGTGGTCACGTCCGGGACGGTGCGCTACTGGATCTACTCGCCGACGGGCCTGAAGGCCTGGAAGATCGCCTCGCTCACCATCATCGCCGGCATCACATTCTGGCTCGGCATGGGCTGCGTGCTGGCGTGGAGCCTGTTCCGGGAGGCGCCGGCCCTGAGCGCCATCCTCTACCTGCGCCCGTCCATCATCGAGCTTGCCGGCATCGGCGTGCTGGCGGCGCTGGCGGGCTATTTCGTCTGGGTGTCGCTGAAGCGCCGCGCCGTGATCGTGCGCGGCTGGCGGCTCGATCTGCCGGGCTTCCGGCTTTCGCTGGGGCAAACGCTGCTGGGCGCGGGCGATGTCTGCGCCAGCGCGGCGGTGTTGTTCGTGCTGCTGCCCGGCGGCCACAACATCAGCTTCGAGACTTTTCTGGCGATCTACGTATTCGCCTGCATGCTGGGCATCATCAGCCACTCGCCCGGCGGGCTCGGGGTGTTCGAGGCGACGATGCTGATCGCGCTCTCGCATCTGTCGCGCGAGGGAGTGCTGGGCGCGGTGCTGATGTTCCGCCTGTTCTACTACCTCATCCCCTTCGTGCTGGCGCTGATCCTGCTCGGACTGCACGGCGGATGGTCGCGCATCAACAGGAAGCCGCGCGGGCACCAGCCATAGAGGAAACAAGCGAGAGAGGAAACAGGCCGGAGCGGAAAATGCAGGCGGGTTGCCCCGTGGCATTTCGATTGATTCCCGAAAGCATCCGCAGTATTTTGCGGCGGTTTATTTTTTATGTTTTTCAGAGGATATTGCCATGGTCAAACCCATACTTGGCCGTAGCGGGCCCGTGTCATACCCGGAACAAGGCGCTACTCACACCGGCAGCGCCGGCCAGACTTCCGCACAGCATGTAAATCTCCCGTTCTCGCAACAAAACAGCTTGTCCAATGTCCGGAATACGTCCGATGAAAGTTGCACGGCGTTGCCGTCCTCTTCCCCCGTCGATGCGAGCCGTTTCACGACACGCGGAGGCAAGGCATCCCTCGGCTTCCTGACCGGAGCGCTGCTAAGAGTTCCGGGGGCCTTGATCGCCGGGGCCGGCGACCATCTCGAAGCCTCGCCGAACCGCTTCGCGAGATATACGGGCAAAGCCGTCAGCGGGGTAGGCGTTCTGCTGAGAGGCACCGGCGATCTCGCCGGGACGGCTGTCACGGCAGTGGAGCGTTTGACGATCAACACGGGCAAGATCTTGCTCGGCATCATCGGCGGCGCTGTCGGTATCCCGGTTTCGCTGGTGGACAACCGCCTGCTCAAGAAGTCGGTGGACCTGATCGAAGACGGCTGGAAGACGCGCGGCGAAAAGCAGCGGGTTCTGTCGGAAGAGAACCCGGAGCATCAGGAGATCGTTCACCGTGTCGCGCCGCTGGCGGATATCCTGTCGCAGACGACGGATGACAGTTGGATCGACGGGAACGAAGTGGATGGCTGGCGGCGGGATGCGAGCTACGACGAACTCATCCGAAGCTTCAAACTTCCCGTCCGGGTGAATGTGTTCACGCGCGACGACGGCGAGACACTCGTCGCTTTCAACGGCGTCCGCAGCGCGGCCACCATGGGCTTCGCCACCCTGGGCATGTTCGGCGTCGATGTCGGCATTTTCAGGCGGGCGGGCGATCTCGTCAAGGCCGTCATCGAGCGGAGCGAGCAAGGCAAACAGGTCAGCGAGAGGAAAGCCAGGGTCCATGTCACCGGCAACTCGCTGGGCGGCGGGCTGGCGCAGTACGCCGGCATCCTCAACGGCACCGAAACGACCTGTTTCGACGCCATGGCGCTGTCTCCCTATCTCATCGAACGTCTGGCCCACTTCCGGCGCGCCATGGGGAAGAGTATGGCGGACGTGCGCGTCGTCCATATCAACGCCATCGGCGACGTTCTGGCGGAAAAAGCGCAGTCCCGGTACATTCCCGCAGGCTGGAGCCAGGTCGGCGAACGTTACAAGGTGAGCGAGGAAACGTCCCATTACATCAAGCCGCTGTCCCGGAGATTGCGGGAACTGGACGAAAGTTTGTTCCAACGCGCAAAGGAGGCGACGGAGACGGCGCAGCCCGATGCCAGCATTCCGATGGACGATCGCACCTGAACGGGAAGCCGCGCCGGCAGCAATCGCCGGCGAGGTTTTGATCATGAGCGCATTCCTGTCGATCAGATGATTCCATCCGATCGACAGGCGCCTTATGGCAACAGGATCGTCGCGCCCGTGGTCGTGCGGCTCTCCAGCGCCCGGTGCGCCTGCGCCGCGTCCTTCAGCGGGTAGCGGGCATTCACGGCGATCCGCACCTTGCCGCTCTCGATGACGCCGAACAGGTTTTCCGCCTGTGCGAGCAGAACATCGCGCTGCGACGTGAAGGTGCCCAGCGTCGGCCGGGTGACGAAGAGCGATCCCTTGCGGCTGAGGAGCAGGATGTCGAACGCCTCGATGACGCCGGAGGCGTTGCCGAAGCTCACGAACAGCCCGAGCGGCTTCAGCGCGTCGAGGGAGGCCGGGAACGTCGCCTTGCCGACGCCGTCATAGACGACATCGACGCCCCGCCCTTCCGTGATCTCGCGCACGCGGGCGACGAAATCCTCCCGGCTGTAGTCGATGGCGTGATCGGCGCCGTTGGCGCGCACCAGCGCCACCTTCTCGGGCGAACCCGCGGTGCCGATGACGGTGGCGCCGAGATGCTTCGCCCATTGCGTGAGAATGAGGCCGACGCCGCCGGCGGCGGCATGGATCAGCACCGTATGGCCGGGCTCGACCCGGAAGGTGCGATGCAGCAGGTATTCCGCCGTCAGGCCCTTGAGCAGGCTGCCCGCCGCCGTCTCGAAACCGATCGCGCCCGGCAGCTTCAGAACGCTTTTCGCCGGCACGACCGTGCGTTCGGCATAGGCGCCGAGATGATTCGTGTAGGTGACGCGGTCGCCGGGCACGAATTCGTCGACGCCCTCGCCCACCGCCTCCACCTCGCCCGCCGCCTCGTCACCGGGCACGAAGGGAAACTGCGGCACCTTGTAGACGCCCGAGCGGACGTAGGTATCGATATAATTGACGCCCACGGCCCGGTTGGCCACCAGCACCTCTCCCGGCCCCGGCTGACGAACCGCAAGCGGCTCGAACGACAGCACATCGGGGCCGCCATAGGCATGTACGACGATCGCGCTCAATTGAAATGCTCCCTGGATTGCTTCTCGTGACGGAAAGGCGAAACGGCAAGCGCCGGCAAACTTCCGGAAGAGTATGCCGGTGTCCGTGCGTATGCCAACCGGTTTGCCGCGGGGCGCCGGTGCGGCAGCGCACATCGACGCAAACGTTTCGCCCGGCGCGTCCCGACGCACCGCGATTCCCTGTTTTGAGCCCATTCGTGTCGATCTGGTAATTCCATTTGATCGGAAAGCGCTCTATGTAATCGGATAACGTGCACGCGGCGGACGGCACGGCACAGGGAGAGATCCATGGCGACGGATTCCGGTGTGGCGCACGATTTCGACATCGTTGTCGCGGGCGCCGGTCCTGCCGGCCTGGCGACGGCCATCGCGCTGGCGAACGAAGGCTTCGCAACCGCCCTCGTCGGCGAGGCGGGCGTGCCGCGCGACGGGCGCACCGTGGCGCTGCTCGACGGCTCGGTGCGCTTTCTCAAGGCGATCGGCGTGTGGGAGCGCATCGCGCCCGACGCCGCGCCCATGACGCAGATGCGAATCGTCGACGCGACGGGCAGCCTGTTCCGCCCGCCGCCCGTCACCTTCCATGCGCGCGAGATCGGTCTCGACGCTTTCGGCCACAATATCGAGAACACGAAGCTCGTCGCCCACCTCGCCGAGGAGGCGCGCGCGCGCGCCGGGCTCGCGCTCTTCCCGGCCCGCGCGGCGGGCTTCGCCGCCGATGACACGGCGGCGGCGGTCACGCTCGCCGACGGCAGGCGAATCACCGCCCGCCTCGCGGCCGGGGCCGAGGGCCGCCAGTCGACGTTGCGGCGCGCGGCGGGCATCGGCACGCGCACCTGGGCCTATCCGCAGACGGCCGTCACAGCGATTCTGTCGCATGCACGCGATCACGGCGGCGCCTCCACCGAGTTCCACACGCGCGCGGGGCCTTTCACGCTGGTGCCGCTGCCGGGGCGTCTGTCGAGCCTCGTCTGGGTCAACCGGCCGCAGGATGCGGCGCGCCTCGCCGCGCTGGACGACGCATCCTTCGCCCGCGCGGTGGAGAACGAGGCGCACAGCCTGCTCGGCGCGATGCAGGTCGCCGGGCCGCGCGGCGCGGTGCCGCTGTCGGGCATGAGCGCCTCGCCGCTGACGGCGCGGCGGCTCGTGCTGATCGGCGAGGCGGCGCACGTTTTCCCGCCCATCGGCGCGCAGGGGCTCAACCTGGGCCTGCGCGACGGGGCGGCGCTGCGCGACGCGGTGGCGGATGCACGCGACAGGGCGGAGGATATCGGCGCGGCGCAGGTGCTGGCGCGCTTCGGGCGCGGGCGGGCGGCTGACACGCAGCTTCGCACCGGGGCCATCGATCTGCTGAACCGCACCCTGCTCGCCGACATGCTGCCCGCGGACCTGCTGCGCGGCGCGGGCCTGCTGGCGCTCGGCCTCATCGCGCCGCTGCGGCGGATGGTGATGCGCGAGGGCCTGACGCCGGGACTCGGCACGCCGCGCCAGATGCGTCGCGCGCCGCGCGGCAGGGCTGGAGAAGGCGGCGGCGACGTGGTATCTCCCGCGCTCGACCAACACCGGAATCAGGCATGAACCAGTCCGTGCGCATCAGGCCCCTGTTCGACGAGGCCGCCATCGCCGCCCGCAACGAAGAAGTCGCGCGCGAGATCGCGGCCGCGCGGCCGCGTAACCTGCTGGTCGTCGCGGTGCTGAAGGGCAGCTTCATGTTCGCGGCCGATCTGATCCGCGCCCTGCACCGGGCGGGCCTCGCGCCGCAGGTCGAGTTCATCCAGCTCTCCAGCTACAAGGAGGCGCTGGTGTCGTCGGGCACCGTCAATATCGTCCGGGATATCGACAGCGACGTGGTGGGCCGCGACGTGCTGCTGCTCGACGATATCCTCGAATCCGGCCGCACGCTCGCCTTCGCCAAGGATCTGCTGGTCGCGCGCGGCGCGCGGCGGGTGCTGACCGCCGTGCTGCTGGAAAAGCCCGGCAAGCGCGCCACCGTGATCCACCCCGATTTCGTCGGCTTCACCTGTCCCGACCTGTTCGTCGTCGGCTACGGCATGGACGCCGCCCATTCCTTCCGCCAACTGCCGTATATCGGCGTCATCGAAAAGCACGGGAGCTGACCATGGCGCGCATCCTGCTCGTCGACGATGAGGCCAGCGTGCGCGGCTTTCTCAAGCGCGGGCTGGAACTCGACGGCCACGACGTCGAGACCGCGGGCGACGGCGCGGAAGGGCTGGATGTGCTGACCGCCGCGCACGGCGCGTTCGACCTGCTGCTCACCGACGTGCGCATGCCGCTGATGGACGGCATCGCGCTGGCGCAGGCCGCCGCCGCGCAATGGCCCGGCCTCGTGATCCTCATCATGACCGGCTATTCCGACCAGCACGAGCGCGCGCAGGGGCTCGCCAATCTCGCCGGCATCATGCTGAAGCCCTTCACGCTGGGGGAGTTGCGCGCCCATGTCGCGCAGGCGCTGGCCTCATGATATCCGCCCGCAGGAACCTTCAGTGGCGGAACCTTTAGCGTTCGCTTAAACCTGCCGTGCCATACTCGCCGGCGATGGAATCGCCCCGCCCCACCAGCGGGGCCGCGCCCCGTGAAGGAAACGATCAGACCCGTGCGTGAAGCTCTCGCCCGCTCCGACTTCGATGCCGTCAGGCGCGCGCCCGCGCCGGAACGCACGCGCGGACCGGCATCGCCAGCCGCGCGCGCGCGCCGCGCCCCGCAACGCCCGCCCTCCCCGGCAAGGCGCACGCTCGACATGGCGGCAGGCATCGCGGCGCTCGGCGTGACGGTGACGATAACGGTGGCGGCAGCGTGCCTCGGCGCGCTGAAACGCTATCCGGCGGCGCTCGGCGGCGGCATCGCGGGCACGGCGATGGCCGTGGCGATCATCGTCAACGCCGCCTTCCTTCAGGAAACAACGCATCCCTCGCCGCTGTTCGGCGCGGGCAGGGAAACGGCGGCCCCCTCCGCGCCGCGCGCGCCGGCGAAGCCCGTTCCGCTGCCGCCCGCACCGCGCCCGGCCGAAATGTCCTTGCCGGCGAAAGCATCCTTGCCGGCAGATACGCCCGCAGAGACAACGGCGGCGCAGCCGCAGCCGCCAAGGCGCGGCGGCGCCGCCACGGTCATCGACGCCGCACCCGCCGCGAACGACCCCATCGCCCATCTCCTCGCCACGGGCGCGCCGCCGCGCGAGGCGAAGCCGGCGGGTGCGCCCGCCGGCGTGCTCGCCGTGCAGAAGGCGCTCGTCAAGCTCGGCTACGCCATCACCGCCGACGGATTGATGGGCCCCGCCACCCGGCAGGCCATCATGGCCTTCGAGAAACTGGAGGGCCTGCCGCAGACGGGCGATCCGGCCAATATCGCCATGCGCCGGGCGCTGGCGGTGGCGGCCGGCATGACGCTGGACTGATGGCGCCGGACTTGATGGCGCTGGAGCGGCGCGCATTCAAGTGGGATCGTCATGCCGCTCCGGATTTCGCACCTCACCGCAACTTGCGTTCAAATCGATTGATCGGCTTGAGCGCAAACTGCCCCAGACTGACCGCACCATGCTCAGGCACTTCATTTCCGTCAGCGGCTTCACCTTGCTGTCGCGCGTCACCGGCCTGGTGCGCGATCTGGCGACGGCCGCGCTGCTCGGCGCGGGGCTGATCGCCGATGCCTTCTTCGTCGCCCTGCGGCTGCCGAACCACTTTCGCGCGATCTTCGGCGAAGGCGCTTTCAACGCCGCCTTCGTGCCGGTTTTCACGCGCCTGCACCAGATGACCGGCGCGGACGCGGCGCGCCGTTTCGCGGATAATGTCTGGACGGCGATGGTCATCCTCCAGACGCTCATGCTGGCGCTGGCGCTCGCCTTCATGCCGCAGGTGGTGGGGCTGCTCGCGCCCGGCTTCTCGGCGGACCCGGAAAAATTCTCGCTTGCCGTGACCCTGGCGCGCATTACCTTTCCCTATCTCTTCTTCGTCACACTGGTGACGCTGGTCTCGGGGATGCTCAACGGCGTAGGGCGTTTCGCCGCCGCCGCCGGCGCGCCGATCCTGCTCAACGTCGCCATCGTGGCGGCGCTGGCGCTGGCCTTCCTGTTTCCCTCGTCCGGCCATGCGGCGGCGTGGGGCGTCGCGGTCGCGGGCGTGCTGGAACTGGCGCTCGTTTATAGCGACGCGCGCCGCGCCGGCATCGCGCCGCGCTTCGCCCGCCCGCGCCTCGACACCGACATGCGCGCCTTTCTCAAGGCGCTGGGGCCGGCCATCATCGGCTCTGCCGGCGTGCAGATCGCGCTTTTCGCGGATACCGTCATCGCCTCATTGCTGCCGACAGGCGCCGTGTCGTCCATCTATTACGCCGACCGGCTCTACCAGTTGCCCATCGGCGTCATCGCCATCGCCGCCGGCACGGTGCTGCTGCCGGAGATGAGCCGTCTCGTCGCCGCCGACCGCGCGGATGCCGCCCACGGCGCGCAGAACCGCACGCTCATGCTCTCGCTCGCGCTCGGGTTGCCGTGCATGGCGGCCTTTCTGGTGGTGCCCGATCTCATCATCGGCGCCCTGTTCGGGCGCGGGGCGTTCACGCCGGCGGACGCGCAGGCGGCGGGCGCGGTGCTGGCGGCCTATGCGATCGGCCTGCCGGCCATCGTGGCGATTCCCTCGCTGGTGGCGAGTTTTCGCGCGCGGCTCGATACGGCCACCCCCGCCGTGGTGTCGCTCATCGGCATCGCGGTCAATCTGGCGCTCAAGATCGCCCTGACGGGCGGGTTTCTGATCGAGGGATTCGGCGCGCCCGGCCTCGCGCTGGCGACCGCTGCCGGCGCATGGGTCAACGGCGGCCTGCTGTACATTCTCGCGGTGCGCAAGGGCTGGAGCGCGCCCGACGGCAGGCTGGCGCGCACGCTCGCGGGCGTGGTGCTGGCAAGCGGTCTGCTGGCCGTGACGGCATGGGGCGCGGAGCGGCTCGCGACGCCGTGGGTCGCCGCCCTGCCCCATTTCCAGACGATCGCCCTTCTCGGCATCGTCGCGCTGACGGGCGCGGCCGCCTACGGCGCGGCGCTCGTCATCGCGTTGAAAGTCCTGCGCGTGCCATTGCCGCTGCGGCGGCGATGAAAAAAGCCCCGGCGAGATGCTGCCGGGGCTTTGAGCTTCAATGCCGGGCGCCCCGCCCCGGAACGAAGCAAGACGCCGCTGCACGGACATTAGAGCATTTCGGCGTTTCGTTGAAACGCCGAAATGCTCTATCTTATTGACTTGACGCGTTTTCTTCACGCAAAGCGGTATCCACTTTGCTTGAAAACGCTCTAGAGCGGCGTGCATTCAAATGAAATCGTCACGCCGCTCCAAATTTATATTTTACCGCAACTTGTGTTCAATTCGATCGACTTGAACGCAAACTGCTCTAACGCCAGATCCCGAAATTATTTGGCGGCGAGGAAATCCTTGACTTCGAGCAGGACGAACTCGTTGTCGTCCGCCTTGTTCGGGTCGCGGCTTGCCGAGAAGGGCAGGTTGTTGTCGTTGCCGACGATGATATGGCTGTCATCGACGATATCGACGTTCTCGATGGTGAAGAAGGGGAAGTCCAGCGTGCCGTTCTTCTCGCCCTTGACGGCGACCTTGTCCGGGTCCTGGATCTTCATCAGGTCGATGTAGCCGATCTTGCGAACGTTCTGGCCGGCGTTCTCGCCGGTAAGCTCGATCTTGTAGATGCGCTTGAACTTCGCGGGCGTCGCGAAGCAATCCTTGCGCTTCTCGCCGGCGGGGCAAGCCTTGCTCGCCGTGCCTTCGGTGTCGTCACGCTCGATGATCAGGCCATGGGTGGCGTCGATCATGTTGAAATCGCCGATGGAAAGGCCGTTCGCCTCCAGCGGGTACTTCCACGAGCGGCCGGTCCACTTCTCATTGGCCACGTCGAACTCGAGAATGCGCAGATATTCCTTGCCGTCCTGCTTCTCGGTGGCGTTCGTGCCGGCGTCCCACAGCGCGCCTTCGAGCAGCGGGTACAGGAACTTGCCGTCCGGCGAGGCGGCCATGCCCTCGAAACCCTTCGAGCGGCGCACCTCGAAGGCGACCGCGCCCGGCGCGCCCGGCGTGCGGACGTTGTAATGATCCGGCGAGCGGACGACCTTGCCGTCGACTTCCGTCTCGAAAAAGGCTTCGACCTTGCCGTCGCGGTCGGTGCGGATGAGATAGGGGCCGAACTCCTCGCCGAACCAGATCTTGCCGCGCACGGGCTGGAAGGATTCGAGATCGAGGTCGGAGCCGGTCAGGTAGCGCTTCTCGGTGCCTTCCTGCGCGATGCGGAAGGGAATCTTCTTGTCCGGGTCGTGCAGGAACGTGGTCTTGAGGCGCTTGACGGCGTTGGTCTTCCAGTCGATGTCGTAATGGTGGAAGAACAGGCCGGAATCCGGCGAGTTGGCCTTGTTGCCGCTGCCGTTGTCGGTGATCACCCAGAAGGTGCCGTCACGGTCGGCCTTGATGCCGGAATGGCCCTGCACCGGCTGGCCCTTGAAGGGGAACCTGATGCCGGTGGGGCGGCCGTCGTTGATGCCCTCGACGCTCTCGGGCTCGTCGACGCGGGTCGGCTTGCCGGTGGCGTATTTGCCGACGACGCGCATGTCCACCGGCGCATCGGCCGGCGGATTGATGATGGTGTGGGCCGGCAGGAACGCATGGCCCTTGAGGGTGGCGGAAAACTCCTGCTGGGCCATGGCCGGCGAGGCCACCAGCGCGGCGAACAGAACGGCGCTGAACACGGAAGAGGAAAGACGCATCGGAAACCCCTGTTGCGACGGATCACCGGAACGTTTCCGCTGTCCGAAGATCAGCGGAAACGCTCCATGTTCCGAGGTGACGCGTTTTCTTCACGCGAAGCGGTGTCCACTTCGCGCGAAAACGCTCTGGGGTCCTTGATCCGATGCTTTCATGTCGCCGTGTTAAAACTTCGGAGACGGAAAGGTGACATTTCGCGTGCCGGATAAATACCCTTATTCCGCAAGGGCCTGAAGGATACGCGCCCATGAGCGTGCGCCCTTGTGGAAGCTTTTCAACGTGTACTTCTCGTTCGGGGAATGGATTCGGTCATCCTCCAGCCCGAAACCGACCAGCAGCGGCTCGGCGCCGAGCGCATGCTTGAGGGTGGCGATGATCGGGATGGAGCCGCCGCCGCCGATGGTGACGGGCCGCCGGCCCCACTCGTCGGCGAGCGCGCGGGACGCCTTCGCGAGCCAGGGACTGTCGAGCGGCACGGAAACGGCGGGCGCGCCGTCGCCGGAGCCGAACGTCACGGAAGCGTCGGCGGGGATGAGGCGGCGCACGAAGGCGCGGAAGGCGTCGCGCACGTTGGCCGGGTTCTGGTCGCCGACGAGGCGGAAGGTGATCTTGGCGGACGCTTCGGCCGGAATGACGGTTTTCGAGCCCTCGCCCGTATAGCCGCCGATGATGCCGTTGATGTCGAAGGCGGGGCGCGACTGGATCTGCTCGATCACGTCGCGGTCCTTCTCGCCGGCGGGCACCGAAAGGCCGACCGGCCCCAGAAACGTTTGCGCATCGAGACCCAGCCCGCGCCATTGGGCGCGCACGTCCTCCGGCACCTCCGGCACGCCCTCGTAGAAGCCGGGAACGGCGATGCGCCCGTCCGCCTCGCGCAGCGCGGCGATGACCTGCGCCAGCACATGAACGGCGTTCTGCGCCGCGCCGCCGAACAGGCCCGAATGCAGGTCGCGGTCGGCCGTGCGGATGACGATCTCGTCGTGGACGAGGCCGCGCAGGCCCGTGGTGATGGCCGGCGTGTCGTCGTCCCAGCGGTTGGTGTCGCACACCAGCACGGCGTCCGCGCGCAGATTCTCCAGATGAGCGTCCACGAAGGCGGGCAGGTTGACGGAGCCCACCTCCTCCTCGCCCTCAATCAGCACGGTGACGCCGACCGGAAGCGCGCCGGTGACGGCCTTCCAGGCGCGCACGGCCTCCAGGAAGGTGAGGATCTGGCCCTTGTCGTCGGCCGCGCCGCGCGCGCGGATCAGCTTGCTGCCGTCAGCCAGGGTTTCGAGCTGCGGCTCGAAGGGCTGCGTGTTCCACAATTCCAGCGGATCGACGGGCTGCACGTCATAATGGCCGTAAAACAGCACGCGCGTGTCCGCGCGCCCCGCCGTCGCGCCGAGCACGACCGGATGGCCGGGCGTCGCATGCACGTCGGCGGTGAAGCCGAGCCCGGCCAGTTCCGCGCGCACATGCTCCGCCGCCCGGCGGCACTCGTCCCTGTGCGCCGGATCGGTCGAGATGGAGGCGATGCGCAAGAACGCGAACAGGCGCTCCAGCGAGGCGTCGAGATTATCGTCGATATGCGCCAGAACGGCGTCGAGCTGCGACATGATTGATGGTCCTTCCTGAATGACCGGCCTTCAGCGGCGCAGGATGCCGCCCAGGGTGCCGCGCACGATGGCGCGGCCGATGCTGCTGCCCGTCTGCCCGCCGAGGCTGCGGCCGACACTGGCGGCGAGCTGGCCGAGCACCTGGTTCGTGACGTCGCGCGCGATCGTCTGCCCCGTCGACAGCCGTTGCCCGCGCGGGCGCGACGTGCCGAAGATCGACCCGAGCAGACCGCCGATGTCGCCGAGCACGCCCGCCTCGCCCGGCGGCGCGCCGGCGGAATCCGCCGTCTCGCGGGTGCGGTTCGTCAGCACCTCGTAGGCCGATTCGCGGTCGATGGCCGTATCGTAGCGCCCGCGCATCAGGCTGCGCGCAATCGCCTCCGCGCGCTCCGCGGCCGTCAGCGGCCCGACGCGGGCGGCGGGCGGGGCGATCAGCGTGCGGGCGACGATCTCCGGCGCGCCCTTCGCGTCGAGCAGCGACACCAGCGCCTCGCCCACGCCAAGCTCCGTGATCGCCTGTTGCGTGTCGAAGGCCGGATTCTGCCTGAAAGTCTCCGCCGCCGCCCGCACCGCCCGCTGGTCGCGCGGCGTATAGGCGCGCAGCGCGTGCTGCACGCGGTTGCCGAGCTGGCCGAGCACCGCGTCGGGAATGTCGAGCGGATTCTGCGTCACGAAATAGACGCCGACGCCCTTGGAGCGGATGAGGCGCACGACCCGCTCCACCGCCTCCAGCAGCGCCTTCGGCGCACCGTCGAACAGCAGATGCGCCTCGTCGAAGAAGAACACCAGCACCGGCTTGTCGGGATCGCCCACTTCCGGCAGGTGCTCGAACAGCTCCGACAGCAGCCACAGCAGGAACGTGGCGTAGAGACGCGGATTGTTCATCAGCCGGTCGGCGGCCAGGATGTTGACGATGCCGCGCCCGTCGCGGTCGGTGCGGATGAGATCGGCGATGTCGAGCGCCGGCTCGCCGAAGAATTTTTCGGCATTCTGGTTTTCGAGCACCAGCAGCCGGCGCTGGATCGCCCCCACCGACTGGCGCGCGACATTGCCGTATTGGACGGTGAGTTGCGGCGCGTTCTCCGCCACATGGGCGAGCATCGCCCGCAGATCCTTGAGGTCGAGCAGCAGCAACCCCTGCTCGTCGGCGACGCGGAAGACGATGTTGAGAATGCCTTCCTGCGTCTCGTTGAGATCGAGCAGGCGCGACAGCAGCAGCGGCCCCATGTCGGAAACCGAGGCGCGCACCGGATGGCCCTGCTCGCCGAACACGTCCCAGAAGGTGACGGGAAAACTGTCCGGCACATAATCGACGCCGATTTCCGCCGCGCGTTTCACGAAGGGCGCGGCACCGTTGCCCGGCGCGGCGAGCCCCGACAGGTCACCCTTGATGTCGGCGGCGAAGACCGGCACGCCGGCGTTGGAAAACCCTTCCGCCAACACTTGCAGCGTCACCGTCTTGCCGGTGCCGGTCGCGCCCGTGACGAGGCCGTGCCGGTTGGCGCGTCTCAGCAGCAGCGTCTGCGCCCCGCCGCCGGCCTCGCCCTTGCCGAGAAAGATGCCCTCGCCCGTCATGCAACAATTCCTCGCAAAATCCCTCGCCGAAAAACCTTCCGGGCCCGTCACGCCGATTCATTTTTTCACCGGCTCCACCGTAGCGCAAGTCCCGCCGGCATCAGTCCCGCCGGTATCAGTCGTGCCGGTATCAGTCGTGCCGGCGTTAGTCCTGCCGGCGCAGCTCCTTGAGCCGGTAGAGCGCCTCCAGCGCCTCGCGCGGCGACAGCTCGTCGGGATGAATGGCGTCGAGCGCCTCGCGCAGCGGGTCGGGACCGGCCGGCTCGGACGCCGCCGCCGCGGGCGCGGCGTTGAAGGCGGCGAAAAGCGGCAGATCGTCGATCAGCGCGCTGACCGGCTTTTCCCGCTCGCTCTTTTCCAGCTCCGTCAGAATCGCCCGCGCGCGGCCGATAACCTTTGCCGGCAAACCCGCAAGCTTAGCCACCTGAATACCATAGGAGCGGTCGGCCGCTCCGGGCACGACTTCATGCAGGAAAACGACGTCTCCCTGCCATTCGGTAACGCGCACGGTGGCGTTGGAGACGCGCTTGAGGCGGTCGGCCAGTGCGGTGAGTTCGTGATAATGGGTGGCGAACAGCGCCCGGCAGCGGTTCGTCTCGTGCAGGTGCTCGATCGCCGCCCAGGCGATCGACAGACCGTCGAACGTGGCGGTGCCGCGCCCGATCTCGTCGAGAATCACCAGCGAACGCTCGCCCGCCTGGTTGAGGATCGCCGCCGTCTCGATCATCTCCACCATGAAGGTGGAGCGCCCGCGCGCGAGATCGTCGGCCGCGCCGACGCGCGAGAAAAGGCGGTCCACGACGCCGATGCGCGCGGCCTTTGCGGGCACGAAGGCCCCCATCTGCGCCAGCACCACGATGAGCGCGTTCTGGCGCAGGAAAGTCGATTTGCCGGCCATGTTCGGCCCGGTGATGAGCGTGATGCGCCCGGCTTTCGCCGCGCCCGGCGGCGAGAGATCGCAGTCGTTGGCCACGAAGGCGACGCCGGCGCGCCGGCATGCCGCCTCCACCACCGGATGGCGGCCGCCCATGATGGAAAAGTCGAGGCCATCGTCGACATGCGGGCGCGTCCAGCCGAGATCGGCGGCAAGGTCGGCGAGCGCCGCCGCCACATCGATGACGGCGAGCGCATCCGCCGCCCGCTTGATCGTCTCCGCGTGTCCGGCGAGCGCCCCGACCAGCCGGTCGAACACCGCGTGCTCGATCGCCAGCGCGCGCGAGCCCGCGGTGGCGATGCGCGATTCCAGCTCGCCGAGTTCCACCGTCGAGAAGCGCATGGTGCCGGCCATCGTCTGGCGATGCACGAACGTGCCGTTCAGCGGCGCGCGCAGAAAAACCTCGCCCGCCGCCTGCGGCACTTCCACGAAATAGCCGATCAGGTTGTTGTGCTTCACCTTGAGCTGCCGGCAGCCGCTCTCCTCCGCGTAGCGCGATTGCAGCGCGGCGATGACCTTTCGCGAATCCGCCTGCAACTCCCGCGCCTCGTCGAGCGCGGCGTCGTGGCCCGCGCGCACGAAACCGCCGTCGCGCTTCAGCAGCGGCAGATCGTCGGCGAGCGCCGCCGCGAGCGCGGCGCTCCAGGCCGGATCGGGCGCGGCGAGATCCGCGCGCGCGGCGGCGAGTTCGGCGGGCAGATCGGCCGCCTCCAGATGAGCGGCCAACGTGCGGGCGGCGGCGAGACCGTCGCGGACCGTGGCGAGATCGCGCGGGCCGCCGCGCTCCAGCATGAGCCGCGCGAGGGCGCGCGCCGTGTCCGGCGTGGCGCGCAGCAGCGCGCGCAGGCGTTCGCGCAGCGTCCCGTCGGCCACGAACGTCGCCACGGAGTCGAGGCGCGCGACGATGGCGCGCGGGTCGGCGAGCGGCCCGGCGAGACGCTCCGCCAGCAGCCGCCCGCCACCCGGCGTCAACGTGCGGTCGATGGCGGCGAGCAGGCTGCCGGCCCGCTCGCCCGAGAGCGTGCGGGTGAGTTCGAGATTGGCGCGGGTCGCGGCGTCGATGGCGAGCCCCGCCCCGTCCGCGCCGCGCGTGGGCGGCGACAGCGGCGGGCGCGAGCCGAGCTGCGTGCGCTCCACATAGGCGACGATGGCGGCGCAGGCCGACAGTTCCGCCGGCGTGAACTGGCCGAAGCCGTCGAGTTCCGCCACGCCGAAATAATCGCGCAGCCGCCGCGCGGCGGAGACGGCATCCACGCCCTCGTGCGCCACGGGCGTGACGGCGGCGCGCTGCTCGTGCCAGAAGGCGCGCAGCCCCTCGTCGTCGTGGATGGCGTCGGGCACGACGATCTCGCGCGGCTCGATGCGGGCGATCTCCGCCGTCAGCGCCGCGCCCCGCGCCTCGGCGACGGTGAAGCGCCCGGTGGAAATGTCGGCGGCGGCCACCGCATAAGCCCATTCATGGCCTCCCGCGCGCTCCGACAGACGGCGGCGAGCCACGGCGGCGAGCCAGTTCGGCCGGCCGGGATCGAGCAGGCGATCCTCGGTGATGGTGCCGGGCGTGACCAGGCGCACGACCGCGCGCCGCACCACGGACTTCGAACCACGCTTGCGCGCCTCGGCGGGGTCTTCCGTCTGCTCGCACACGGCGACCCGGTGGCCGGCGGCGATGAGGCGCTCCAGATAATCTTCCGCCTTGTCGACCGGAACGCCGCACATCGGGATGTCCGCGCCATGATGCTTGCCGCGTTTCGTGAGCACGATGCCCAGCGTGCGGGAGGCGACTTCCGCGTCGTCAAAAAAAAGTTCATAAAAATCGCCCATACGATAGAACAATAACGTATCGGGATGAGCGACCTTGATCTCGATATATTGTTGCATCATCGGAGAAGGCTTTTCCACCGCGAGCATGGGGGATTGCGCGGCGGGGCCATCGATGGCGGAAGGCAGAAGGGAAGCAGCGGGCATCTGGCTCGTGGCATTTCGGCTCATGGCATAAGGTTAACAGACCGGCGTGCCGCTTTCATCCTCATGCGGGCGCGGGGCGGCACGAAACGGTGGAGAACCGGGCTTGAGCCTCGCC
Source organism: Pseudochelatococcus sp. (assembly GCF_050946405.1). Taxonomy (NCBI): domain Bacteria; kingdom Pseudomonadati; phylum Pseudomonadota; class Alphaproteobacteria; order Hyphomicrobiales; family Chelatococcaceae; genus Pseudochelatococcus; species Pseudochelatococcus sp. The sequence continues at coordinate 163,166 of NZ_JBMNUS010000006.1, read as the reverse complement.
TTCCGTGCCGATATGATTTCGTTTGTAACGATCCGGGAAACGGATCAACCCGATCTTTCCAGCCGCGCGAGGCGGTTTCCACCCAAGGCAGCACGCACACGATGACAGATCGCAAGCCAAGAACCCGCCTGACCTTCACCGATCAGGAGGCGCTGAACTTCCATTCCCGCGGCCGCCCCGGCAAGCTGGAGGTCGTCGCCACGAAGCCGATGACGACCCAGCGCGATCTGTCGCTGGCCTACTCGCCGGGCGTCGCGGTGCCGGTGCGCGCCATCCATGAGAATCCCTCGCTCGCCTACGACTACACCGCCCGCAGCAATCTGGTGGCGGTGATCACCAACGGCACCGCCATTCTCGGCCTCGGCAACCTCGGCGCGCTGGCCTCCAAGCCGGTGATGGAGGGCAAGGCCGTCCTGTTCAAGCGCTTCGCGGACATCGACGCCTTCGACCTAGAAGTCGACACGCAGGACGTGGATGCCTTCATCAACGCGGTGCGGTATCTGGGACCTACCTTCGGCGGCATCAACCTCGAGGACATCAAGGCGCCCGAGTGCTTCGTCATCGAGGAGCGGCTCAAGGAGCTGATGGACATCCCCGTCTTTCACGACGACCAGCACGGCACGGCGATCATCGCGGCGGCGGGCATCCTCAACGCCCTGCATCTCACCGGGCGCGACATCGCCACGGCGCGGCTCGTGGTCAACGGCGCGGGCGCCGCCGGCATCGCCTCGGTGGAGCTGGCCCGCGGGCTCGGTTTCCGGCCCGAGAACGTCATCCTGTGCGACACCAAGGGCGTGATCTACAAGGGCCGCACGGAAGGCATGAACCAGTGGAAATCGGCCCACGCGGCCGACACCCCGGCTCGCACGCTGGCGGAAGCCGTCGCCGGCGCGGACGTGTTCTTCGGCCTCTCCGCCAAGGGCGCGCTGACGCCGGAGATGGTGGCGGGCATGGCCGACAACCCGATCATCTTCGCCATGGCCAATCCCGACCCGGAAATCACGCCCGAGGAAGTGGCGAAGGTGCGCGGAGACGCCATCATGGCCACCGGGCGCTCCGACTATCCCAACCAGATCAACAACGTCCTGGGCTTTCCCTATATCTTCCGCGGCGCGCTCGACGTGCGCGCCACCACCATCAACATGGAAATGAAGGTGGCGGCCGTGCATGCGCTGGCGCAGCTCGCGCGCGAGGACGTGCCCGACGAGGTGGCCGCCGCCTACGAGGGTGCGCGCCCCCGCTTCGGGCGCGACTACATCATTCCCGCTCCCTTCGATCCGCGCCTCATCCACGTCGTGCCGCCCGCGGTCGCCAGGGCGGCGGCGGAGACGGGCGTCGCGCGCAAGCCGATCGAGAACTTCGACGCCTACCGCACGCAGTTGTCCGCCCGCCGCGACCCCGTCGTGAGCGTGCTCAACACGGTGTTCGAGCGCGTGCGCCGCTTTCCCAAGCGCGTCGTGTTCGCGGAGGGCGAGGAGGAGGCTGTCATTCGCGCGGCGCTCTCCTATGTCCATCAAGGGCTCGGCACCGCCATCCTCGTGGGGCGCGAGGAGCGCGTGCGCGAGACGGCCGCCGCCGCCGGCCTCGACATCGACGGCCGCGCCGGCATCGAGATCCACAACGCGGCACTGTCGGCCAACAACCGGCTCTATACGCAATATCTCTATCAGCGCCTCCAGCGGCGCGGCTATCTGCTGCGCGACTGCCAGCGGCTCATCAACCAGGACCGCAACCATTTCGCTGCGGCGATGGTGGCGCACGGCGACGCCGACGCCATGGTCACGGGCGTGACGCGCAACTATCACACGGCGCTGGACGACGTGCTGCGGGTGATCGACGCGCGCCCCGGCCACCGCGTGCTCGGCGTCTCCATCGCGGTGACGCGCGGGCGCACCGTGCTGATCGCCGATACTGCGATCACCGAGTTTCCCACGGCGGAAGACCTCGCGGCCATCGCGACCGAAGCCGCGGGCGCGGCGCGGCGGCTCGGCTACGAGCCACGGGTGGCGCTGCTCGCCTTCGCCACCTTCGGCCAGCCGCGCGGGGACCGCGCCACCCATGTGCAGGAGGCGGTGCGCATTCTCGACCGCCAGCGCGCGCGTTTCGAATACGATGGCGAGATGAGCGCCGACGTCGCGCTCAATCCCGAACTGCTGGCGCTCTATCCGTTCAGCCGCCTGAAGGAGCCCGCCAACGTGCTGGTGATGCCGGCGCTGCATTCGGCGTCGATCTCGACGCGCATGTTGCAGGAACTCGGCGCGACCACAGTCATCGGGCCGCTGCTCGTCGGCCTGAACAAGCCGGTGCAGATCGTCCCGCTCGGCGCGAAGGACGTCGACATCGTGAACATCGCGGCGCTCGCCGCCTACAACATCGGCGGATAATGCCGCGCAGGCCAGAGCGGTTTGCGTTCAGGTCGATCCGTCGATTTGAACGCAAGTTGCGGTAAAAAGTAGAATTTGGAGTGGCGTGACGATTCCACTTGAATGCACGCCGCTCCATGCGCGATCCGAAACGAAACGGGAAGCGGCACGCCGCTTCCCGAATGCGGGCGGGCAGAAACGCCCGCCTTTCAACAGCCGGTCAATTGTCCTTCTTCGTCGGAGAGCGTCCCAACAGACGCGCGAACTCCGCTTCGATATTCTCCAGCGACGACAGGTCCAGCGACGGCGCAGCCGGTGTGGACGTCCATGACGGCGCCGCCGGTTTCGCGGGCGCGGCGTCGCTGTCGGCCGGGCGCGGCGGAACGGGCGGCGGCACTTCCGCAGGCGGCGGCGCGACGGGCTCATCGAATGCCGCCGCGGACGGCGCGGCAGGCGGAGGCGGCACGACGGGCGCTAACGGCGACCTGGCGTCGGACAGCGGCTCGCTCCGCACGGCCGTTTCCCGTATCGGCGGAAGGTTCGGCACCGGCGGCTTCGGCGCATCGGTCACGCCGCGCGACGCAAAAGCGGGCGGAACGCCCATCGACGCCACGGGCGGGGGCGGAGGCGGAAACGCCGCGGGCTTGTGCGCATCCGGCCTGGGGCGCGGCTCGAAAGGGAACACCGGCACGGAAGACGCCGTTTCGCCCGCCGTCGCGGGAGCGGAGGCCGACAACCCCTCCGGGGCCTTCTTCACCTCCGGCAAGTTCGTATCGGCGTCGCCGGCATCGCGGGCCGTCAATCCCGCATCGACATCGACACCCGCCGCGGCGGACGGACGGACGGCGGAAAACGGCCGCTTCAGCGCTTCCTCGAGCTGACGCGCGACGGCGGTGATGTGCCCGATCGGCCCGCGCTCGCTCTCCTCCGACGCCGGCCGGCCGGCGAGCCTGTCGCCGCCGCGCGCGGTCGGCGCGGGAACGGCCTCATCCGCCGGAGGCGTATCCGGCACACGGGACAGGTCCGCCGCCAGCGGACCGGGAGCGGAAGGCGGCGGCGGGAACGAGGCAGGCGAGGGCGTCGTCAGCGGGCGGGATGCAAACCCGTCGCGCGCGGCGACCGGCGATCCTTCCTGCACGCGGGCAGCCCGCTCCCCGGCCGCATCCGGCTTCCGGTCCGCGTCGGCGGCGAAGGGATCGCGCGCCACGGGTCCGCGCGGCGGCAGATCGACGACCGGAGGCGTCTCTTCGACGGCAAGAGGCTGGGGCTGGGGCTGGGGCTGGGGCTGGGATTGAGGCGGCGCCGGCGGCGGGCCGGAAACGCGGTAGTGGAGCCGGCCGATGCCGCTTTCGACGAGCAGATCGTTCGGCCCGCCGATGAGCACGAGATGCTCGATGTTGTCGCGGCGCAGCAGCAGCAATTGCCTTTGCGAATCGATATCCACGACATCGACGACCCCGAGACGCTGCTGGCGATGACGAACGCTGCCGCCGTTGAGGCTCACCCTGGACCGCCCGCCCGTGATTCGGCGCAATCCGGCCGCGACGGCCGCAAGCACGGCGAGTATGATCACAAAGGCGAGCAAATATTGAATCGCCGCCGGCGCATTGCTTCCGAATATCTGCACGGTCGCGTTCCCTCCCGCCTCAGAACCACCGGACTTCCGGCCATATACACTTCGATCTCTACCATAGCGTATCCGCTACCGCCGGTTAAACCGCATTTAACGCTCGAGATGCAATTCGTTCATTATCCACTTGTAATTTATTGCGGAGCTGCGGGATTCACGCAACAGGGACCCCGCCGCTCCGGCAGACGCACCGAACCGCCGCAAGGCGCGGTCGCGAGCGCATTGATGCGTGCGCGCCTGCCTGATACGAGCGTTCTGTTGTATGATGAAACGATTATCGGACGATTGCGCCGGCGGGATCGCTCCGCGAACCTTCGGCCGTATGCATCGTTATCGCGGACTTGCGGCAAGGAAACATCCGCAACATGGGTGAGACGCGCGTGGACAATTCGATTGACCGTTCCGATCCGCGGGCGTGGCACGCCGCCATCGTCGTCATGCTCTGCATCGCCCTCGCCGGCGCGGCGGGCTGGATTGTCTACAGCGGCCGGAGCGCCGGCGAGCCCGCCGTGCTCATCGCGCTCGCCGGCTGCGCCGTGCTGGGCGTGGCGCTCGCGCTGGCGCTGGCGCTCGGCGCGTTTCACCCTGCCGGGCGCTCGCGCGACGACCTCGCGCGGGTGCTTGCCGATACCGCCGACGAGGGGCTGATCGCCGTCGAGGGCGACGGCCACGTCGTCTACACGAACGCGGCCTACCGCGCCCTCGCCGGGCGACTGAAAAGCGACGACCTGCCCGGCCCCCCCACCATCGAGCGCCTGTTCAACGGCGCGGACGACATCGCCGAGGCGATCTACCGCCTGGCGCAGGCGGCGCGCGAGGGACGCAGCACCTGCGAGGAAATCCGCGTCGTTCGGAAACGCCCGCAAGCGCCGCCGCACAAGACAGCGCCCGGCCAGCCGGAGGCGCTCTGGTTCAAGGTCGGCGTGCGCTCCCTGCCGCGCACGCGCGGGCGGCGGGCGACGCTGTGGAGCGTCGCCGACATCACCCGCGACCGCGAGCGGCAGGAGGCCGTGTTCCGCGAGCTTCAGCACGCCATCGACTATCTCGACCACGCGCCCGCCGGCTTTCTCTCGCTCACCGCGCAGGGCGACATCGTCTACATGAACGCGACCCTCGCCCGCTGGCTCGACCACGATCTCGCCAAGGTCGGCTCCGGCGGGCTGACGCTGCCCGAGGTGGTGCCCCCCAACGCCGCCGCGCTCATCGCCTCCGTGACCGGCGAGGCGGGCGCGGAACGCACGGAAACGCTCGACGTCGACCTGCGCAAGCGGGGCGGCCAGAGCCTGCCGGTGCGCCTCTTCCACCGCATCGCCTTCGACGCCGACGGGCGGCCGACGCCCTCGCGCACGCTGGTGCTCAACCGCTCCCCCGGCGAGGACGTGGCCGAAGGCCAGCGCGCGGCGGAGGTCCGCTTCGCCCGCTTCTTCAACAACACGCCGGTGGCCATCGCCACCGTCGACCGGCAAGGCGTCATCCTGCGTTCCAACGCCTCCTTCGCCCGCCTCTTCGGCGGCGGCGCGGCGGCCCCGGCGCCGGCGGGCGCCGGCCGCTCCATCCTCGCCACCGTCGCCCCGCGCGACCGCGAGGCGCTGGCGCGCGCCGTGCATCAGGCCGCCGAAGGGCTCGGCGACATCCCCCACATCGACGTCACCGTCGCCGGGCAGGGGGCGGGAGCCGCGCAGAAGGGGCAGGCGGAGCGCTCGGCGCGCTTCTACTTCAGCGGCATCGACGACGGCGAGCTCGACGGCGAGGCCGCCATCGTCTATGCGCTGGACATCACCGAGCAGCGCGCGCTGGAGGCCCAGTTCGCGCAGGCGCAGAAGATGCAGGCCATCGGCCAGCTCGCCGGCGGCATGGCGCACGATTTCAACAACGTGCTGCAAGCCATCATCGGCTATTCCGACCTGTTGCTGTCGAACCACCGGCCGACCGATCCCGCCTTCCAGGACATCATGCAGATCAAGCAGAACGCCAACCGCGCCGCCGCGCTCGTGCGGCAGTTGCTGGCGTTCTCGCGCCGCCAGACCCTGCGGCCGAAGGTCGTCCAGCTCGGCGACGAGCTGACCGAGCTGTCCATGCTGCTGCGCCGGCTGCTCGGCGAGCGGGTGGAGCTCGACCTGCGCCACGGCAGCGGCCTGTGGGAGGTGAAGGCCGACGCCAACCAGATCCAGCAGGCGGTCATCAACCTCGCCGTCAACGCCCGCGACGCCATGACGGAAGGCGGCAAGCTCACCATCGCCACCGCCAACGTGGCCGCCGCCGACGTCGCCCGCTACGGCCACAGCGAAGCCTCGCTGCCGCATGCCGATTACGCGCTGATCGAGGTGTCGGACACCGGCACCGGCATCCCGCCCGAGGTGCTCGACAAGATCTTCGAACCGTTCTTCACCACGAAGGAAGTGGGCAAGGGCACCGGGCTCGGCCTGTCGATGGTCTACGGCATCGTGCAGCAGAGCGGCGGCTTCATCTTCTGCGAGAGCGCGGTGGGCGAAGGCACCACGTTCCGCATCTTCCTGCCCCGCCATGTGCGGACGGAATCCCGCGTCGCCGTGAAGGAGAAGCAGCCGGAGGCCGTCGATGTCACCGGGCGCGGCACGGTGCTGCTGGTCGAGGACGAGGAAGCGGTGCGCAAGTTCGCCGCCCGCGCGCTCGCCACCCGCGGCTACACGGTGCTGGAAGCGACCTCCGGCGCGCAGGCGCTCGCCATCGTCGACAAGCTGGACGCGCCCGTCGATCTCGTCGTCTCCGATGTGATGATGCCGGAAATGGACGGCCCGACGCTGCTCGTGCAACTGCGCCGGCGCTTCCCCGACCTCAAGGTGATCTTCGTATCCGGCTACGCGGAAGACGCCTTCGAGCGGAATCTGCCGGAAGGCGAGAATTTCACCTTCCTTCCCAAACCCTTCGGGCTGAAGGAACTCGGCGAGGCGGTGAAGAAGGCGCTGGGGTGAGGCATTTCACGCCCCGCGCCCCGCGCGCTCACGCCACCACCGTCAGCCGCTCCGCCGCGCGGGTGATACCGGTGTAGAGCCAGCGCGCGCGGTGCTCACGGAAGGCGCGCGATTCGTCGAACAGCACCACCTCGTCCCATTGCGAGCCCTGCGCCTTGTGGACGGTGAGCGCGTAGCCGTAGGTGAACTCGTCCGTATCGCGGCGGGCGGAAAAGGGAATGTCTTCCTCCGCGCCGGTGAAAAACTCCGTCAGCACGGAAACGTCGACGCCGCGCCGCGCCGCCTCGTCCTCGGGCGTCACCTCCATCTTGAGGAGGCCCTTCGCCTCGCCGCGCAGCGCCTTGATCGACCACGTACTGCCGTTGAACAGGCCCTTCGTCTTGTTGTTGCGCAGGCACACCAGCTTTTCCCCCGCCGCCGGCAGCGCATCCCTAAACCCAAGCAGCGCGCGGATGCGGCCGTTGTAGAGGCGGCGCGTGCGGTTCATGCCCACCAGCACCTGATCGGCGCGCATCACCTGGTCGGCGTCGATCTCGCGCCGGGTGATGACGCGGGTGCCCTCCTCCATGATGCGCGGCAGTTCGCCGCCCTCGCGCACCGCCATCGACAGGCGGATGATCGGGTTGTCGCGCGCCTGCCGGTGCACTTCCGTCAGCATCACGTCCGGCTCGGCCTCGGTGAAGAAGCCGCCGCCGCGCACCGGCGGCAATTGCGCCGGGTCGCCCAGCACCAGCACCGGCACGCCGAACGACAGCAGGTCGCGCCCCAGCTCCTCGTCCACCATCGAGCATTCGTCCACGATGATGAGAGCCGCCTTGCCCGCGTCCGACTGGCGGTTGAGCACGAAGGAAGGCGCGTCCTCATCCTCGTTGGTGCGCGAGCGGTAGATCAGGCTGTGGATCGTCGCCGCGCCCTCGCAACCCCGCGCCCGCAGCACCGACGCCGCCTTGCCGGTATAGGCGCCGAAGACGACATCGCCGTCGACGTCCTCCGCGATGTGGCGCGCCAGCGTGGTCTTGCCCGTGCCGGCGAAGCCGAACAGGCGAAACACCTGCGGATCGCCGGTTTTCAGCCATCGCGCCACCGCCTTCAGCGCCTCGTCCTGCTGCCCAGACCAGTTCATGCCGCTCCCGCCACACCGATAGTCACGTTTTGTTCTATAGAATGATCGGGATAAATCAACCCCCTTTGCCGCCGGACGAAACGAAAAGACCGCGCGATGCCGCGCGGTCCCGTCCCTCCGGCGATGCCTGCGCGGCGCAGCGGTTCAGAACGACCCGAGCGTCGATCCGAGCACGATGACGGCCACGAGCGCCACCAGCGCGCTGACGATCCCCGCCATCACGATATCGAAATAGCTGTCCTTATGGGTGGAGCCGCAGACGGCGAGCAGCGTCACCACGGCGCCGTTATGCGGCAGGGCGTCGAGCGTGCCGGCGCCGATCACGGCCACGCGGTGCATCAGGCCCGGATCGAGACCGGTCTGTGACGCGATCTGCATGTAGGTCGGGCCGAGCGCATCGAGGGCGATGGTGAGACCGCCGGAAGCGGAGCCCGTGAGAGCGGCGAGGATGTTGGTGGAAATGGCCAGCGACACCAGCGGCCCGCCCTCGATGCCGAGCACCCATTGCTTCACCATCTCGAAAGCCGGCATGGCCGCCACGACCGCGCCGAAGCCGACGAGACTCGCGACGTTGAGAATGGGCAGCACCGAGGCGTTCGCGCCCGAATCGAGCGTGGCGCGGATGCGCGGCAGGCGCTTGCGGTTGGTGGCGACCAGCACGAGAATCGCCGCGAAGAGCGCCACGATCACCGACCACACGCCGGCCACCGCCGACAGCGAGGTGTTGCCGAAGGCATCCGTGGCGAGATACGAGGCATCGTAGTTCGGCAGCACCGCGAACGACATGATGAGGTTCACGAGCACCACCACGACGAGGGGCGCCGCCGCGACATGGATGGGCGGCAGGCGGCTCGCGCGCCCGCCGCGCTTGATCTCGTCGGGATCGAACTCGCGCGCCGCCGTGGCCCGCGCGCGCACGATCTCGCTGCCGGCGGCGGTGGCGGCCGTCTCGTCGCCGACGCCCGCATAGGTGTAGCGCTCGCCCGCAAGCCGCGCCTTGCGCTCGGCGCGGCCCAGCCACCACAGGCCGAAGCCCAGCATGATGGCGGAGGCGATGATGCCGAGCCCCGGCGCGGCGAAGGGATTGGTGCCGAAGAACGGCATCGGGATGGCGTTCTGGATCGCCGGCGTGCCGGGCATGGCCGACATGGTGAAGGTGGAGGTGCCGAGCATGATCGCGGCCGGCATCAGCCGGTGCGGGATGTTCGCCGCCTTGAACAGGGCGTGCCCCATCGGCGCGAGCACGAAGAAGGCGACGAAGAGGCTGACGCCGCCGTAGGTGACGACGGCGCCGGCCAGCACGATCGCGAGGATCGCGCGGCCGGTGCCGAGCTTCTCCGTCATATGGTTGGCGATGGCCTGCACGGAGCCGCTCGCCTCCATGAGCTTGCCGAACACCGCGCCGAGCAGGAAGATGGCGAAGAACTGCGCCACGAAGCCCGCGGCGTTGCCCATGAAGATCTGCGTCCAGTTGGCCAGCGCCGGCTGGCCGGCGAGCAGCGCGACGATGATCGCGCATGCCGGCGCGAGCAGCAGGATGCTCCAGCCCCGATAGGCAAGCCAGATCAGCAGGCCGAGGGAGATCAGGATGCCGAGAATGCCCATCGGGAGCCCTCCGGGGTCAGGCCTGTTCGAGGAGGTTGTCGAGCAGCGTGTCGAGATCGAAGGTCGGCCGCAGCCCCAGATCCCGCCGGTGATCGCGCAGGAAGGCGTCGGCCGTGACGCGGCCCTCGTCGCGCAGCAGGTTGAGGAACTCCCATTCGGCGTTCATCTTGGAAGAAGCGCCGAGCTTCGTCATCAGCGGCGTGGTGATGCGGTGCATGCGCATGTCGGCCCATTGCTCGACCCACGCCACATGATCCAGCTCGCCTTCCTCGCGGATCAGCCGCGTGAACATGGCGATGCTGCGCAGCTCTTTCTTGAGACTCGAATTGAAGGCGATCTCGTTGAGGCGGTTGAGAATGTCGCGCGCGGTCTTCGGCACGCCGGGGCGCTCGATCGGATTGATCTGCACGAGAATGGTGTCGCGCGCATCGCTCTCGCGGATGATCGGCGTCAGCAGCGGATTGCCGGAGAAGCCTCCGTCCCAGTAGGCCTCGCCGTCGATCTCGACGGCCTGATGCACCAGCGGCAGGCAGGCCGAGGCAAGGAGCGCGTCCACGGAAAGGTTGTGGCCGCGGAAGACGCGCGGCAGGCCCGTGCGCACGTTGGTCGCGCCGATGAACAGCTTGATCGGGGAAAGCCGCAGCCGCTCGAAATCGATGACTTCCTCAAGGATGTCGCGCAGCGGATTGGCGTTGGTCGGGTTGAGATCGTAGGGCGAGAACAGCCGGCTGATGAGGTCGTAAAAGACGTAGCCGGGCGAGTTGTCGAGCGTCCAGTTGCCGAGCAGCACATCGAGGGGGGCGCGCTGAAGCGGGCTGAAACGGGCGGCGTCGCTGACCTTGCGCCAGAAGTTCTCGAGCGCCGCCTTGGCGCCCTCGCGGCCGTTCAGCGTGTATCCGTAGGCGAGCACGGCCGCGTTCATGGCGCCGGCCGAGGTGCCGGTGATGCTTTCGATCTTCAGCGTCGGATCGTCGAGAATGCTCTCCACCACGCCCCAGGTGAAAGCGCCGTGCGAACCGCCTCCCTGAAACGCCAGATCGATCAGCAGCGGATCGTCTTCGGTTCCCCGGACGGTCTCGGATACCCTGTCGGTCATGCTTCTTCCTTTCCCGATAAAAATTCGGCGACCCGGCGCAGCGCCGGGGAGCCGACCGGACCGCACGACGAACCGCGCCGGAGCGTTCGCCCCGAGCCATTTTCGCATTGACCTGAAGTCCGCCCCGATCTCAAGCTGCCGATATAGAATAGAAATTTGCTATAAGAAATCTTATACACGCCTAGTGTGACAGAAAAATACTGCGGATGCTCACAACCGGGCCTGTCGCATATGTCGGGTAATTCGGGAAGAGACTTGTTCAGGAATGCGGTTTCCGTCCGTTCATGATACTTTCGGGAGGCGCGACGACGCGTTGCGCGGCGTCAAGTGGCCGGACGAAAGCGCATGCTAGAGACTCATGCTGGAAACCATGGCCAGAGACCCGCTACAGTTGCGGCGCCCGCGCGGCGCCGACCGTGAAAGCAGAAGGGAGAGCCCCCGTGAAAGCCGCCGATATCATGACCCGCGACGTCATCACCGTGACGCCGGAAGACCGCATCGCCGATGTCGTCAGCCTGATGCTTGAAAAGAAGATCAGCGGCCTTCCGGTGGTCGACGCCGAACACAATCTCGTCGGCGTCGTGACCGAAGGCGATTTCCTGCGCCGCTCGGAACTCGGCACCCAGCGCGAGCGCACCCGCTGGCTGGAGTTCGTGCTCGGCCCGGCCAAGGCCGCGGCCGACTACGTTGAAGCCAACGCGCGGCGCGTGAAGGACGTGATGACGCCCGATCCCCTCACCGTCACGCAATACACGCCGCTCGCCGATATCGTCGCGCTGTTCGAGAAGAACCACATCAAGCGGGTTCCGGTCACGGCCAACGGCAAGCTCGTCGGCATCGTCAGCCGCGTGGACCTGCTGCGGGCACTCGCGAAGCAGTTCAGCCGCCCGGCGCTCGCCGGCGACCAGAGCATCCGCGACCAGATCACCGACGCCATCGCGCGCGAGCCGTGGGCGCCGCCCTACATTCCCGCTCCCGATGTCGAGGACGGCGTGGTGACGCTGCGCGGCACCATCTTCGACGCCACCGTGCGCGACGCGCTGAAGGTGCTGATCGAATCGGTTCCCGGCGTGCGCGAGGTGCGGGACGAGCTCATCCTCGTGGAGCCGCTCTCGGGCGTCGTCCTCGACCAGCCGGAAGGCCAGAGCGGGCGCCATTGACGGCGGTCGCGCAGGATTGACGGCGGGAGAGCAAGAGCGGGCTTGACGCGCGGCGTGCGACAGGGTCAGTGACGGCATCGTGTCCGGGGCGCTTCCGCTTTTCCCCGAATCGCGGAAGCGCCCCGTCTTTAATTGCTTTTATGCAATTTCGGACGCAAAAGCGGTGCCCTCTCTTGCCGGAATCGCCCTGGAGCAAGCATGCCGACATCCGCCCTTCTCCTTGCCGCCCCTCTCCTTGCCGCCCCTCTCCTGGCCGCGCCTGTCCTGGCCGCGCCGCTCGCCTTTCCGGCCATCGATCCGGTGGCCTTCGCCGTCGGGCCGGTGGCGATCCGCTGGTATGCGCTGGCCTACATCGCCGGCCTCGTGGGCGGGTGGTTTTATGCGCGCCGCCTCGCCGGCGCCGCATCGCTGTGGGGCCGCGTGCCCCGGCCGTCGGCCGCCGACATCGACGACATGCTCGTCTACGTCGCGTTCGGCGTCGTGCTGGGCGGGCGTCTCGGCTACGTGCTGTTCTACAATCCGGGCCAGTATCTCGCCGATCCGCTGTCGATCTTCGCCGTATGGCAGGGCGGCATGGCCTTCCACGGCGGCCTTGCCGGGGCAGCCGTCGGCATGGTGCTGCTGGCGCGGGCGAGGGGCATCCCCGTGCTGTCGCTCTTCGACGTGGCGGCGACCGTGGTGCCCATCGGCCTTTTCTTCGGCCGCATCGCCAATTTCGTCAACGGCGAATTATGGGGGCGGCCCGCGCCCGATCTTCCCTTCGCCGTGGTGTTTCCGCACGCCGGGCCTGTTGCCCGCCATCCGAGCCAGCTTTACGAGGCCTTCGCGGAAGGGTTGCTGCTGTTCGTGCTGCTCGCCATCGTCGTGCGCACCGCCGGCTTCCGCCGTCCGGGGCTGGCGACGGGCGTCTTCGCGGCGGGATACGCGATCGCGCGCAGCGTCTGCGAGTTCTTTCGCGAGCCCGACGCGCAGCTCGGTTTCCTGTTCGGCACGAACGTCTCGGCGCTCGGCGGCGGCATCACGATGGGAATGCTGCTGAGCCTGCCCCTGCTGGCGGCCGGCCTGTGGCTCATCGCGCGCGCCTGCGCGCACTCACCACGAAACGCGACGGAAACACCGGAGAAAGCCGCATGAACAACGATACGCCCAAAACGGACACCCCGCTCGCGCAGGAAATGAAGGCCGTCATCACCGCCAACGGGCCGATCTCGGTCGAGCTTTACATGGCGCTCTGTCTCGGGCATCCGCGCCACGGCTATTACATGACGCGCGATCCGCTCGGCCTCGCCGGCGATTTCATCACCGCGCCGGAAATCTCGCAGATGTTCGGCGAACTGCTGGGCCTGTGGGCGGCGGACACCTGGCGCCACATGGGCGAGCCCGCGCGCGTGCGGCTCGTCGAACTCGGCCCCGGACGCGGCACGCTGATGAAGGACGCGCTGCGCGCCGCGCGCGTGCTGCCCGCCTTCCATGCCGCGATCGACGTGCATATGGTGGAAATGAGCCCCGTCCTGCGCCGGCTTCAGGCGGAAACGCTCGCCGATTCCGGCTTTTCGCCCGCCTGGCACGACGCGTTCGCGCAGGTGCCCGCCGGCCCCGCCATCATCATCGCCAACGAATTTTTCGATTGCCTGCCCGTGCGCCAGTACGTGCGCGGGCGGGAAGGCTGGTTCGAGCGCCTCGTCGGCCTCGACGCCGCCGGCGAACTCACCTTCGGCCTCGCCAACGCCCCCGAACCGGCGCTGACGCGCGCCGCGCCCGAAGGCGTGCTGATGGAATTTCCCGCCAGCCACCTCATCGCCATGCGCCAGATCACAGAGCGCCTCGTCGCCCAGGGCGGTGCGCTTCTCGTCCTCGACTACGGCCATCTGAGCACCGGCTACGGCGACACCATGCAGGCCGTGCGCGACCACGGCTACACCGCCCTGCTCGCGGAACCGGGCGAGGCGGACGTCACCGTCCATGTCGATTTCGCCGCGCTCGCGCAGGCGGCGCGAATGGCCGGCGCCGCCGTCCATGGCCCGGCGACGCAGGGCGAGTTCCTGCTGCGGCTCGGCATCCGCGAGCGCGCGGCGATGCTTCAGGCGCACGCGGCCGCGAGCACCGGGGGCAGCGCCGCGCATATCGACACCGCCCTCAACCGCCTCATCGACATGGACACGCGCGGCATGGGACAATTGTTCAAGGCCATGGCGGTGGCGCACCCCGCCCTGCCGCTGCTGCCGGGCTTCGACCGGCGGCACGATCCCTGACGAAAGGAACCGCCATGACGGCACGCGATATCATGACGGCGGAAAACGAAGCACAGCCGGCGCCGCGCGCCGCCGACGGGCCGGAAGCGCTGGAAGCGGTTGCCCTCGCGGCGCTCTCCGGCATCCGGCATGCCTTTTTCACCCGGCGCGGCGGCGCCTCGCAAGGGCTTTACGCCGGCCTGAACGGCGGGCTCGGCTCATCCGACGCGCGCCCGGCCGTCGATGAAAACCGCCGGCGCATGGCCGGCCATTTCGACCTGCCGCCGGAGCGTCTCGTGACGCTGCATCAGGTGCATTCCGCCGATGTCGTCGTCGTGGAAACGCCGTTTCCCACCGATGAGCGCCCGCGCGCCGACGCGATGGTGAGCGACCGGCCCGGCGTCATTCTCGGCATCGCCACCGCGGATTGCGGGCCGCTGCTCTTCGCCGACGGCCAGGCGGGCGTGATCGGCGCGGCGCACGCGGGCTGGAAAGGCGCCTTCGCCGGCGTGCTGGAGGCGACCGTCGCGCGCATGGAAAAGCTCGGCGCCGAACGCCGCCGCATCAGCGTGGCGCTGGGGCCGACGATCAGCCGGAACGCCTACGAAGTAGGGCCGGAATTCGTGGAGCGGTTCGTGACCGCCGATTCCGCGAATGCACGGTTCTTCACTCCCTCGGAACGCGGCGACCATGCGCGCTTCGATCTGCCGGGCTTTATCGGCGCGCGGGCAGCGGCGGCTGGCGTCGGCGCTTTCGAACACCTCGGCCTGTGCACCTACGCCGACGAAACGCGCTTCTACAGCTATCGCCGCGCCACGCACCGCAACGAAAACGACTACGGCCGCCTGATCGCCGCCATCGCGATCACGCCCGGCAACGGGGAAAGCCGCGCATAGAGCATTTCGGCGTTTCGTTGAAACGCAGAAATGCTCTATCTTATTGACTTGACGCGTTTTCTTCACGCAAAGCGGTATCTGCTTTGCGTGAAAACGCTTTAGCTTTTCGCCGCTTCGGCCGCGCCCGGATCATGTCGTCGTTTCATGGAAACGTTGACATGATCCCATTCCGTGATCCCGGGCGAAGTTTCACCGTTCGCATGCTTTCATTCGAGCCGAACATGCTTTGAAACAGCCCGCGCTCAAATCAATCCGACGCTCTAACTTTTTGATTTAACGCATCTTTGTCGACGAAAAGTGGTATCCGCTTTTCTGCACGATGCTCTATCTTATTGACTTGACGCGTTTTCTTCACGCAAAGCGGTATCCGCTTTGCTTGAAAACGCTCTAGACACGCTCCGCTGCAGAACGGGAAGTTCAGAGCGTCGCTTTATGCCGGCGACGCGCCAATATGGAAGATTGACGTAAGTCATTTTTGCCGCCTGACGCACCGTCTAGACTTGAACTTCCTTTCCAGACACAATCCATGAAATTCAAGATAGCAGTAATTAAATTTACTGTTACACTGGACGCATGGATTCATAACGACAGAACGGTCCGTCAATGCTCGTCAATGACCATATTCGAATATCGAATATCAGTCTATAATATAATTTTCTCATGTTTTTTCAATAGCGCCGGGATGTCTTCTGTTCCCGGTCGGCGCAGGCCTTTCACACGACGAGCATTCGCAACATGGATCAACATTCCCTCGCTTCGAAAAAGACGTTTCTGAAGATCGACGACACGATGGTCGCCCTTCTCGGGGAATGGTTTCCGACGATCGAGCCTCATATCCCGGACATTCTTGACACCTTCTACGCCCGCGTCGGCGCGAAGCCCGATATTCTCGCCCTGTTCGGCGCGACGCCGGAACAGCAGCGGGCGGGACTGCAACGCGCGAAACAGGCGCAGATCGCGCACTGGCGCGAGCTTTTCACCAGCGGCTTCGATGAAAACTACGTGGCTTCGACGCGCCGGATCGGCGCCGTGCACAGCCGCATCGGCCTCAAGCCTTCCTGGTACATCGGCGGATATTTCATTCTGCTCGACCAACTGAATGCCATCATCAACAGGTCGCACGTCAGCCGCCTTCATCCCCGGCGCGCCGCCGAGACGGCCGCGCGCCTGATCAGCGCCGTCAGCCGGGCGGTCATGCTCGACATGGACCTCGCCATATCAAGCTATCTGGACGGCATCCGGGACTCGCTGGACGGGCGCATCGCCGGCGAGTTCGAGGAAACGATCCGGCGGGTGACGAAGGACGTGCTGTCATCGACCGACGCCATGGCGCTGGGATCGGAGGCCGTCGCCGGCAGCATCGAGGAGACGCGCGCGCAGGCGAGCGGCTCGCTGCAATCCGCGGAAACGGCCACCGCCACGGCCAATGCCGTCGCCGCGGCAGCGGAGCAATTATCCGCGACCAACCGGGAAATCGGCCGCCAGATCGCCCGCTCCACCGACGTCACGCACCGGGCGACGCAGGAAGCCGCGCGGGCCGGCAACGTCGTGGACGGATTTGCGGCGCTTTCGGCGCGCGTCGAAGAGGTGGTGAAGCTCATCCAGACCGTCGCCGCGCAGACACGGCTCCTGGCCCTCAACGCCGCCATCGAGGCCGCGCGCGCCGGACAGGCGGGACGGGGCTTCGCCGTCGTCGCCACCGAAGTCGGTTCGCTCGCGGAGCAGACGGAGGAAGCGACGACGGACGTGTCCGAGCGGATGGGCGAGATCAGGAAGGCCTCGGCCGATACGGTCGGCGCCATCGCGACCATCAGGGCCACGATCGACGAGATCGACGCCATCGCCACCGCCGTCGCGGCGGCGGCGCACGAGCAGATCGCCGCCGCCGACGACATCACCCGCGCCATCCGGAGCGCCGCGGCGGAAACCGGCCACATTTCGCGCAGCGTCGTCGACCTCACGCACGCGGCCGACCTTGCCGGCAAGGCCGGCCGGGAAGTCGCGCAAAACGTCGCGGACCTGCGCGGCGAGGCCGCCCGTCTGGAGCAGGAGGCCACCGTCTTCATGAGCGCCGTCAGCGGCGGAAATGCCGGAACATAGAAATGCACAGAATGCGAAACATTTAAATACTAACCGACAACCCTGCAAGAATGCAATGAAAATATGTCTTGGTGCGCTTCCGTGCCGCACATATTGTCTACATATAGCAACAATTATTGAATAATAGTAATAATCTTAACTTTATACTATATTTATCGCATTGCCGCATCGGTGGATTATTTTCGTTATGAAGGGTAGTTTTCGCTGAACTGTTTATTGCAGAATAAGAGACAGGCATGATCGATATATCGGACCGCATCTCCTTCCTGGGAATCGATGCCGAGGTCACAGCGACGCTTCGGGAGATTTATCCGACCATCGAGAATGCGCTTCCCGGCATTCTCGACGCCTTCTACGGCCATATCATGGCCCGGCCGGATATCGCCCTGCTGTTCGGCGCCACGCCGGAAGAGGCGCGAAGCACCATCGAGCACGCGCGCCGCGGGCAGGCGAAACACTGGCAGCGCCTGTTCTCGGGCCGCTTCGACGAGGACTATGTCGCTTCGGTGCAGAAGATCGGCCTGGTTCACAACCGCATCGGGCTGGAGCCGTCCCGCTACATCGGCGGTTACATGATTCTGCTCGATCATCTCAACACGCTGATTTCGCGCGCCTGCGTCAGCCGCCTCAACCCCGCGGCGGCGCGGGAGAAGGCGGGGCGGATGATCGGCGCGGTGAGTCGCGCCGTGATGCTCGACATGGACATCGCCATTTCCACCTATCTCGACGCCGCGCGCGACAGCTACGATGCGCAACTCGCGAGCGGCTTCGATCTCTCGGTCAGGAACGTGGTCGACAGCGTCGCCCGGTCCGTCTCCATGCTCAACGCGAGCGCGCAGGCGGTGACGGAGACCGTCGCGCTGACGCAAAAGCACGCCGGGGAATCGGCGCAGGCGGCGGAGCTCGCTTCCGCCAATACGCAGACCGTCGCGGCGGCGACGGAGGAACTCGCCGCGACGAGCGGCGAGATCAGCCGTCTCGTGGAGCGCTCCGCCGATGTCGCGCGCGAGGCGGTGGGCCAGGCCGCCGACGTCAACGTGGCCGTGGAGGAACTGTCGCAGGTGGCGCGGCGGATCGGCGAGGTCGTCGAGCTGATTCAGGCTGTCGCCGCCCAGACGCGGCTGCTCGCCCTCAACGCCACCATCGAGGCGGCGCGGGCGGGAGACGCGGGGCGCGGCTTCGCGGTGGTGGCGAACGAGGTGAAATCCCTCGCCGCGCAAACCGAACAGGCGACCACCGACATCGCCACGCGCGTCGCCGAGATCCAGGAGGCGGCTTCCGAAACCGCCGGATCGATCAGCGGCGTCGGCCGGACCATCGGCGAGATCAGCGCCATCGCCGGCTCCGTCGCCGCCGCGGTGCAGGAGCAGCTCGCCGCGACGGCGGATATCTCCCGCTCGGTTCAGCAGGCGGCGGACGAAACCGCCCGCATCGTCGCGAACATGAACCAGGTGATCGCCGCCGCCGGCCGGGCGACGCAATCGGGCGCGGAAGTCGGCGCGGTATCGGAACGGCTGGCGGGCGACGCCGGCAATCTCGCCCGCGAGGCCGATGCCTTCATCGCCATCCTGAAAAGGGCCTGAGAGCGGTCCGCGTTCGGATCGATCCATCGAATTGAACGCAAGTTACGGTAAAACATGGAATTTAGAGCATTTCGGCGTTTCGTTGAAACGCCGAAATGCTCTATCTTATTGACTTGACGCATTTTCTTCACGCAAAGCGGCATCCGCTTTGCTTGAAAACGCTCTGGAGCGCGTTCCGTTCAAACGGAAGGCGCTATTCCCGGATGCCGTCGACATCGGCGGTGCGCCACAGCAGATGCTGGCCGCCGTCCACCGCCAGCACCTGCCCGGTGACGCTTCCCGCCCCGGCGAGATAAAGCACAGCGTCGGCGATGTCGGCGGGCGGCGAGCCGCGCCCGAGCGGCGTCGCCTGCTGCTGGCGGGCGAAATCGGCTTCCGCCTGCCGGGCGCTGCGGAACGTGGGACCGGGAGCGACGCCGTTCACGCGGATGCGCGGCGCCAGCGCCTGCGCCATGGTGCGGGTGGCCGCCGCCAGCGCGCTCTTGGCGAGCGTGTAGGAAAAGAACTGCGGATTGGGCCGCAGCACGCGCTGGTCGACGATATTGACGATCGATCCTTCCGTCCCCGACGCCGCGGGAGCGGCGAGGCCCGCCGCCATGTCGCGCGCAAGCAGCATCGGCGCGCGCAGGTTCACGGCGAAGGTATGATCCCACAGGGCGGGATCGAGCGTGGCGATATCGTCCGGCTCGAAGATCGAGGCGCTGTTGACGAGCAGCGTCACCGGCCCGAACGCTGCGGCCGCGCGGGGAACGAGGCCGCCGGCGGCCGCGACGTCCGCAAGGTCGGCGCGAAACGTCGCCGCCCGCCCGCCCGCGCCCGCGATCTCATGCGCCAGCGCATCGGCCTCGGCGCCCGAATGGCGGTGATGGATGGCGACCGCGTAGCCGGCGGCGGCGAGCCGCAGGACGATCGCGCGCCCCACGCGCCGGGCGCCGCCGGTGACGAGCGCGACGCCGGCGGTCATCCGTCGTTTCCGTCCGCTTGCGCCTTCTCGTCGTTCTGGCGGGCGAGCCTGCGCCTTTCCAGATGCTTGGCGATGCGCAGGTAGCGGAAAAAGGCGAAGTTCATCGCGGTCATGAAGCCGTAGGTGCCGCGCACGATATGGCGGCGGCCGATATAGGCCTTGATGAAGGACGCCGGAAATTCGACGAACAGGCGCAGCACGGAAACCTTCGCGCCGCGGCTGTCGAGATCGAGCGCCAGTGCGTCGGTGTAGCTGTTGAGCTTGGCGAGCTGGTCGCCGAGCGAGCGCACGGAAAAATGATGGATGGCGCCCTTCAGGCGCTTCACCCGCGCGCCCGGCACGAGTTGCACCCGGTCGTGCACGGTGGAGGACGCATAGCGGCCCTTGTCGCGCCGGTAGAGCCGCACCGGCGCGAGCGTGTAGGCGAGCGGATGGGGCGCGCGCTCGCCGGGAAAGACCTCCGCGATTCGGATCTCGTAGGCGTCCGCGTCGGGCTCCCCGCCGGCGAACAGCGCCCGGATCGCACCGGCAAGATCGGGCGGCACCAGTTCGTCCGCGTCGATGTTCAGCAGCCAGGCATGGCGGCACTGGTCCTCCGCGAAGCGCTTCTGCGGGCCGTAGCCGGGCCAGTCGTTATGAATCACGCGCGCGCCGAGCCGGGCCGCGATCTCGGGCGTGCCGTCGGTGGAGCCCGAATCAACCACCACGATGTCGTCGCTCAGGCCGGCCACCGCCGCGATGGTGCGGCCGATGCGATCCGCCTCGTTGCGGGTGATGATGAAGATGGACAATGGCAGCGGCGATTGCGTCATGGATACCGGAACCTCACTCGTTCCGCTTTGACACGATGCGCCCTCCATCGCAAGCCCGCAGGCCGCCCCGTTCCACGCCCGCGCGTCCGCGCGTCCGCGGACCGCCCCTCCGGCGCAACAGGGCGCAACGAGCCGTTACATACATTAATCGACTGTTATCTATAGCGTTCGACAGAGAGGTCGCTCCGGCCTGCCGGGACAGGGCGCAAAGGTGCGCCGAGGCACCGGCCGTGACGATCGCGCGGGAAGAACTCCCGTTCAAAACATATTGCGGCACCAACGGGTTAAGTGTAGATTCGCAGAGCAGGTGGCACGGCGGACCGCCCCGGTCAAGTCGATGCTTCCCTGATATCGACACAATCCTGCCAATTTTGGCGATTGTTCTGTGACCCGAAAGGCACAGACGGCCGGTCGGAGTTGCGGTATGTGTCTAGCAACTTCAGGGATGGCTTCGGGCCATTCGGCTTGAAGATGACAGTTTTGAGGAGTGAGTGATGAAAAAGGTTCTTCTCGCGGGCGTTGCTGCCGCCAGCCTGGTCGCTTCCGGCGCCGCTTTCGCTGCTGACCTGCCGAGCCGGCGGGTTGAGCCCGTTGCTCCGGTCGTGGTTGCCCCGATCTTCACCTGGACGGGCTTCTATGTCGGTGTGAACGCCGGTTATGCCTGGAACAGCAACGACGACGACTCGTACTGGAACGGCACGCAGTACTACAGCGGCGGCAACAACGACGACGGCGGTTTCACGGGTGGTGGCCAGATCGGCTACAACTACCAGTTCGGTCAGTTCGTCGCCGGTCTTGAAGCCGACATCAACTACGCCGACCTGAAGGGCAAGAACAGCAACTACGCTCTTGCCTGGAACCCGAACTCGGGCTACTTCGGCGGCACCAACGGCGGCATCGAGTGGTTCGGCACCGTCCGCGCCCGTCTCGGTGTGGCTTTCGATCGCGCCTTCATCTACGGCACGGGCGGTTTCGCCTACGGCGGTGGCGGCGACGGCGCCGGCTTCGTCTACAACGGCATCTACTACCAGAACAGCACCGACACCCGTACGGGCTGGACGCTGGGCGCCGGCTTCGAATACGCCATCACCAACAACATCACGGCCCGTCTGGAAGGTCTGTATGTCAACCTCGGCAAGCAGGACCGCAACCTGTTCCAGCCGCTCTACGACAACCGCAAGGACACCGAGTTCGGCGTCGTCCGCGCCGGCCTGAACTACAAGTTCGACTCGTTCTGATCCCTCGGACCCAAGGGTCCGGCATCGGTCAGGTCTTTGACCCGGCGGCGCAAGCCGCCGGGTTTCTCATATCGGGCACGGCGTATCGGCTTCAGCCTCCCGGCATTACTCGCCCGCCAGCCACTCGCAACGAAACCCCGCCCGATCACCGCGCGCCAGCCGTTGCGCCAATGCGGGCAGCAGGACCTCGGCTTCCGTCGCCAGCGTCCACGGCGGGTTGATGACGACAAGGCCCGAGCCGTTGAGGCGCGTCGCGTCGTCCGTCCGGTCGACCAGCATTTCGAGCCGCAGAATTTTCGGCACGCCGGAAGTGCGCAGCATGCCCGCCAGTTCCTCGGGCTCGCGCGGCCCCTTGATCGGATACCAGCCGACGAACACGCCGCCGCCCCACTTGCGATGCGCCTCGACGAGCGCGCGACCGAGGCGTCCCATTTCGCCCTCCACCTCGAAAGGAGGGTCGATCAGCACCACGCCGCGCCGCTCGACCGGCGGAATCATCGCCCTGAGCGCTGTCCAGCCATCGAGTTCGAGCACCTTGGCGCGCCGGTCATGGCCCAGATTTTCAGTCAGCACGCCCACGTCGGCCGGATGCTTCTCGACGAAGATGGCGCGATCCTGCCGCCGCATCAGCAGGCTCGCGAGCAGAGGCGAGCCGGGATAAAAGCCGGCGCCGAAACGGGCCGCGACATCCGCCAGCGCCGTGCGGTAGGGCGACAGCAGCGCCTCGGCGTCCCCTTCCAGCGGGGTGGCCAGCCGGGCGATGCCCGCCTGCCATTCCAGCGTCTTCCCGGCCTCCGCACCGCCAAGATCGTAAAGGCCGATGCCGGCATGCGTGTCGATGACCCGGAACGGCGCATCCTTCTGCGCCAGATAATTCAGGATGCGCGCGAAAAGCGCATGCTTCATGCAATCGGCAAAGTTGCCGGCGTGATAGGCATGGCGATAATTCATGAAGCGGCTTCAACTCCGGCTAGAGCACCTCGGCATTTCGTTGAAACGCTGAGATGCTCTATCTTATTGATTCGACGCGTTTTCTTCAAGAAAAGCAGCATCCGCTCCGCTTGAAAACGCTTTAATTCCCGGGGGAACCATATCTCATTCCGGCGCGTCGACGGTGAGACTGCGATCGCGGCAGCCGCTGCGGTCCACCTCCGGGCAGGCGCGAAAAGCCGACAGATCCCGGCTGAGGCAAATGCGCACTTCCTTCAGCCGCCCGCGCTGACATACGGCCGCGATCATGTCGGACTGCAATCCCGGATTGGCGGCGATGAAAGCACGCTCCACCTCCGCCGGCGCGATGCGGCGATCGGTCGGCAGCGCTCGCAGCGCCGGCGGGATCGTCACCTTGTCGCGTGCCCGCGCGGTATCGCGAAAATAGGCCTCGGGCGTTTTGCCCGAGCAGGTGCCGTGCGCCCGCCACTGGTGGCGGGCCAACCCCTGCTCGGGAAAGACCCCGGCGGCGACAGCCATCGCCTCACGCGAGGGAACGCGCGGCATCGCGGCACAATCCCTCGGATAGCCGCGCTCATACTGGGGCCAAAGGCCGTGCACCACGAATCCGTACTTGCGGCCGGGACTGCACTGGTCGCGGCGATCGGCGCGCCCCTCGATCTCACAAAAGCCCGGCGACCACGACAGGGCCAGCACATAAAAATCGAACGTGCCGGCACGCGCGCCCCTCTCCACGCGCTGCGCCCGCGCTTCGGACAACGGCAGCGCGCACACCAGCGCGCCGCACGCGAGCGCGGCGGACAACATGAGGCGGCGCAAAGGCGCTGGCGACGGCATCGTCAAGCCTGATCAGGGCAACGCCGCCTTGCATGAGGGAGCGAAAGACAGGTGACGGTCCAGCCCCACGATGCACCATTGCACATCCGGGCCGATGCCGATCGGCCCCAGCGCCTCGCGCACGGAATAGTGAACGACGCGCTTGCGGCCGTCGGATACCTGCGACACCGCCGTGCAGAAGCGGCGCGGAATGAACGCCTCGCCCCACGGCCGCAACGCCACGTCGCGCACGCGTTCGAAGCCCTCGATGGTCAGCGGCGAATCCCAGAAACGCGCCTCGCGGAAGGCGAAACGGTTCACAATACGCTTCAGCACGCCAGGATCATCACAGGCAGGCACATTGCCGGAGAAGGCAAGCACGCGCTCCTCGGCGCGCACGTGATCGCGGGCGGCGGCGGGCGCGCCCGTCAGCAGCGCAGCGAGCACCGCCCCGGAAATAACAAGCGAACGCATGACAGCCCCCATTCACATAACAACGACCGGCCCGGAACCGCATCGGCAGGCCGGCCGCAGGGCCGCCTGCAAAACACAGACCATGCCATCATGAACACGCGATCATCATTAAAGCCATTGTCACCGCGGTCAAGCGACCCGTATATGAATGGCGGCCGAAAGATGTGTATACTTCCCGATTCAACACGCTACGGATATTCGAACGGCAGCGGCCCGGCATCCGGGCCGCAGATCGCATGGATCGCACGCACTTCGGCCTCGCTTTCCGCAACCATGGCGTCGAACCCCTCTTCCAGCGCCTGGCGGCAGCGACGGCGAAACACGTCGTCCGGCAGGGTTCCGCCCGGCAAGGCATCGTCGCCGTCCCGAGCGAAGGCAAGGGCGGGCACGCCGGCCTGGCTTGCCGCAAGCAGGGTGAGACTGCGGGACAGCCGCCGCACGTCGCCGCCGGGCGCCCGCCACCCGCGCAACCGAAAGGGCGCCCATGCCAGCGCCGCAAGCCGCGGGTGCGGCCGCAGGCGCGGGGCGGCGAGCACGGCGGCAGGCGTCCCGATGACGGCGACGATGCGCGTTTCGCCGTCGCCAAGCCCGAGACGCGCCTCCAGCACGCGCAGCCGCGCGCCGAATCGTTCGATATCTTCCGGTCCGGCCACCTGCGGCAGCACGATCCCGGCGGGGCGGGCGGCCACGGCGACGGCGAGGTGTTCCGCCGACGGCAGGCCGCGTGCGGGCGCGCCGGGGCGAATCCACGCCGGCCTGCCTTGCTCGCCCGCCAGCGCGACCGCATCGGCAACCGCCTCGCATGCCGCGGCCGCGGGAGAAAACGTGACGATAAAGCCATGCGCGGCGCTCGCGCGGATGGCCGCCGATGTTCCCCCGGCGCCGGCAGAAACAATCAGAAACGAATGCACGCGCGCTTTCCCGTCTTCAGTCCGGTCGCGGCCATGCAATGTATATATCCGCCGGAAAGGAACCATGGCGACCGCAATGCGCACCATATACCCGCGCGCCCTGCGACCATACCCGATTCACGGGCGTCATCGCACGATTTTTTGAACGGTTATGCTTCCAAAGCAGCGCCTTCTGCCCCATATATTGCGCGTACACGATAGTGTGCATTCGTGGCGGCGCAACGGTGGCCGCTTCCTTTTCCCTGCGAGACCCGCCTTCACGGCCGCGTGACCGGGCCTCGCGACAAGCTTTGAGGTAGGATCCCCATGCTTCTTTCCCGCCGAGGGCGCGTTCTGGCCGCTTTCGCTGCCGCCCTGTTCCTGACGGCCGGAGTTGCCGAGGCCCGCGTGGGCAAGGGCAGCAGCTTCGGCAGCCGTGGGTCGCGCACGCAGAGCGCGCCCGCGCCGACCAATACGGCGCCGACGGCCGCGCCGATCCAGCGCTCCACGACGCCGCAGGCAGCGACCGCCGCGCAGGCTCCGCGCCCCGGCGCGCAGGCCGCGCAGCAGCGCCCCGGCTTCTTCGGCGGCGGCTTCGGCGGCGCGCTGATGGGCGGCCTGCTGGGCGCCGGCCTTTTCGGGCTCCTGTCGGGCGCCGGGCTCTTCGGCGGCATGTCGGGCCTGGGCTCCATCCTCGGCCTGTTGTTGCAGATCGGCCTGATCGTGCTGCTGGTGCGCTTTGCCCTCGGCTGGTTCCGCCGCCGGCAGGCTGCAACCGCCGGCGCCCCCGGCTACGGACATGCGCGCTCGGCGACCGGCGGCGGTCTCGGCGGCGCGGCGGCGAACACCGGCGCGAACCGGAGCCGGCAGGCCGCGCACCCGGCCGCGAGCAAGCCCATCCAGATCGCCGATGCGGATTATGCCGCGTTCGAACGGCTGCTTTACGCCACGCAGGACGCGTATTCGCGCGAGGACATCGCCACGCTGCGCCGTCTCGCGACGCCGGAAGTCGCTTCCTACCTGATGGAGGAGTTGACCGCCAACGCCTCCAACGGCGTCATCAACCGGGTCTCGGACGTCAACTTCCTTCAGGGCGACCTGTCTGAAGCATGGCGCGAAGGCGACAGCGACTACGCCACGGTCGCGATGAAGTTCTCGCTGCGCGACGTCACCTTCGACCGCGCCACGAACGCCATCGTCGAGGGCAACCCGAGCGCGCCGATCACCGTCACGGAGATCTGGACTTTTCGCCGCATGCGCGGCGGCGAGTGGCTGGTGTCGGCAATCCAGCAATCCTGATCGCCGACAGCCCTCCTCAGACGCATCTCGCTTCAAAAGCGCCGGGAAACCGGCGCTTTTCGTTTGATGGAAAAGGTGATGCCGGATGAAGGCAATGCTCCGGCCATCGACGCAACCGGCGAAAGCGCAACAATAAATGCGAGACCAATAGCGGCAGCCCGTATATTAATAATAAAAATGCAATATTTCACATTCTGCAACAGGTTTTATCAAACAGGGTGAAAATCCTCCCGCGCACGGCTTCCCAAGAGAGTTGGCCCGTGCGAAATGCAGCATGACATCAAAAAAAAAGCATTTCCTATAGCCTCAGTTTCGTTTTATGGTGGCTCCTCTTTAAAGCGTTTTCAAGCAAAGTGGATACCGGTTTGCATGAAGAAAACGCGTAAAATCAAAACCCTGAAGCATTTCGACGTTTCAACGAAATGTCGAAATGCTTTAGCCTTTCTGTTTTGAAAGGCACGATCCGATAAAAATACATTTGCATTTTAACTGCTATTTTCGCCTGCGATCTGGAGAGTATAAAGATGTCGCTTGTGAATTATAATGTAGTT
Source organism: Pseudochelatococcus sp. (assembly GCF_050946405.1). Taxonomy (NCBI): domain Bacteria; kingdom Pseudomonadati; phylum Pseudomonadota; class Alphaproteobacteria; order Hyphomicrobiales; family Chelatococcaceae; genus Pseudochelatococcus; species Pseudochelatococcus sp. The sequence goes on along the minus strand of NZ_JBMNUS010000006.1, from coordinate 136,433 downwards.
GATAATTGGGGCGCCGGATTCATTGGCAATATAACGATTTCCGGCGGAGAAACCGGCTTGCAGGGCTGGACTCTCGCATTCGACGCCGGCTTCGACATCGGCAACATCTGGGGCGCCGAGATCGTCAGCCGCGAAGGCAATCACTACAAGCTGCGCAGCCTGAGCTGGAATGCCGACGTTCCGCCGGGGCAGTCCATCACCATCGGCTTTCAGGCGACGCCGGGCGCCGACGGCACCGCCGCGACGGGCCTCGCGCTCAACGGCGAAACCGTTGCGCCGGAGCCGGAACCCGCGCCGCAGCCGGCGCTCTCGGTGGAGGATGCGTCGGCCGCGGAAGGCGACGAGGGCATCGGCCATCTCGCCTTCACGGTGCGGCTGTCCGAGGCCGCGCAGACGCCGGTCAGCGTGAATTACGCCACCCTTGACGGCAGCGCGCGGGCCGGGCTGGATTATACGGCCGCCTCCGGCGTCTTCACCTTCGCGCCGGGCGAGACCGTCGGCACGATCTACGTGCCGGTGCACGGCGATACGCAATACGAGCCGGACGAGACCCTGACGCTGCAACTGGCCTCGGCCGACGGCGCGATCATCGGCACGGGTTCCGCCGCCGGCACGATTCTCAACGACGACGACGCCCCCGTCCCGGCCGACCTGCCGGTTCTGTCGATCGCCGATACCTCGGTGGTGGAAGGCAACCCCGGCACGGCCACCGGCCCGGCCGCCGCGGGTTGGCTCAGCACCGCCGGCAACCAGATCGTCGACGCGCAGGGCAATGCCGTGCAGACTTCCCGCAGTCGTGGTTCCAGGGATCGGACTTCCCCGCCAATCTGGAAGCCGTGTTCGACGAAGCCTGGGGCTTCATCTATCGCGAGGAGATCGCGCCGGTCTATCTCGGCGAGTTCGGCACCAAGCTGGTCGACCCCAAGGATGCGCCGTGGTTCGACGCCATCACCGCCTATCTTGCCGGCGATTTCGACAACGACGGCGTTTCGGACATTCCGGCGGGCGACAAGGGCATGAGCTGGACCTACTGGTCGTGGAACCCCAATTCCGGCGACACGGGCGGCATCCTCAAGGATGACTGGACGAGCGTCCACGAGGACAAGCTGGCCAATCTCACGCCGATCCAGTTCGATTTCGACACCGACGCCGCCGGCGGCGGATCGGACGGGGAAGTCGGCACGTTCGCGGAATTTCTGGTAACGCTGTCGGAACCTGCCGACGACGTGGTGACGGTGGATTATCACACCGTGGCGGGAACGGCCTCCCATGCCGATTTCACGCCGACGAGCGGCACGCTCACCTTCCAGCCCGGCGAGCAGAGCAAGACCATCGCGGTCGCCATCCGGCCGGATCTGGCCGCCGAGGCGGACGAGCAGTTCACCGTGGTGCTCTCCGGCCCCGACGGCGCGGTGATCGGCGCCGGCACGGGCACCGCCACCATCGTCAACGACGACGGCGGGACGGTCGATCCGCAGCCCGAGCCTTCCGACAACGGGCTGGAAGCTGCCTTCTCGCTGGTGGATTCGTGGAACAGCGGCTTCAATGCCAGCATCGTCGTGCGCAACGAGGGCGCGGCCGTGAACGGCTGGCGCGTCGAGCTGGAGCTGGACAACGAGATCGCCAACATCTGGAACGCCGAGATCATCTCGCGCACCGGAAACGGCTATGTGATCGGCAACGCCGCATGGAACGGCAACGTCGCTTCGGGCGGAGAAGTCACCTTCGGCTTCATCGGCGTGGGGCAGGTCGACGGCAACGCCGTCGATATCATCGTCTGACGCCCGGACTTCCCGCCCGGGCCCCGGCCCGGCCGGGCCGAACGGGCCTGAACGGCAGAAAGGCGCTCCGGGCGAACCCGGAGCGCCGCTTTCAGACCGGAGCCGATAACGTCAGCGATGCGTGGTGATGCGGCCGAAGGTGCTCTTCGTGCCCCAGACGCCACGGCGCAGGCATTCGAGCTGGAAGACCTGGCTGTGATCGACGAACAGGTTGACGTCGATGCCGTAGTTCTTGATGTACCACTCGAACACCTTCGGATCGGCCGCCTCGAACATGACGTTGGCCTGCCCGACCTCCTTCATGATCTTGGCGGCGACGTCGGTGCGCCACGGATCGGCGTTCTCGGTGATGCCTTCCGACTCGATCATGATGATCGCCGCGCCCGCGTTGAGCGCCGCATTGGCCGTGTCGATCAGGATCTGCGGATCGCGCGTGCCTTCCGCCTCCAGTTCCTCGCGCGTGGTATCGCCGCCGGCGCCGAACTGGATGCCGATCTCGGGCTTGGCCTTGAGGCCGGCTTTCTTGACCTTCTCGATGAGGCGCAGCAGATCGGGAACGGGCAACTGGATGAAGCCGGTCGACAGCTCGACGTAATCGAAGCCGAGCCGCTTCACCTCGGCGATGTAGTCGTCGACGTGATGGGCGGCGCGCGCCAGCACATTTTCGATCCAGCCGCCGGTCGAGACATAGAGACCCGCGTCATGCGCGATGGCCAGATATTTCCTGACCGCCTCCTCCGGCAGCAGGGAGAAGGAGCCGCCCGAAAACTTGAGGCCGTCGATGTGCTCGCCGAACACCTCGAACAGTTCCTTGAGATAGGTCGGGGTGACGGAGGCGTAGTACGGCCCGCGGATTTCGGTGATGGAGCGCGTGCGCGGCTTCGGCTGGCGATCGTTCATCGGCACGAAGGGGAAAAGACGGTTCTTCCACACTTCGGACTGCTCGCGGACGGCTTCTTCATGGTGGCTCATGGTAGTCTCCTTTTCTGGTCGGGAAATTCAGACGTTGAGGTTGGCGAGGATGGTCGCGAAGTCGCGGATGCGCAGCTTCTCGATGTTCCGCACCGCGTCGACGATCGAGGCGCGGGCGCGCTCGGAGGTGAACGGCGTCGCCAGCCCGTCGAACTTGGCGATCACGGTCTCCCAGCTCATGGGACGGGTGCGGAAACCTTCGTAATCCGTCTTGTCGATGGAAAACTTCCGGCCGTCCCTCAGCGTCACCGTGAGCGTGGTGGCGACCTCCTGCGGGAAGCGATCCGTGTATTCCTTGCTGGGGCGCACGGTGAAGCGCTTCAGCAGGCCCTGGATGTCGTCCCGCAGGATGCGCTCCGGCTCGTACTGCGCGGGCAGCACGTTGCCGTCGATGAGCGCCACGCCGACCATGTATTGCAGCGAGTGATCGGCTTCTTCCTTGGTGCGGATGACGGTCTTGTCGCCTTCCTCGCCGCCGCCGATGATGTGATAGGCGACATCGAAGACGTCGATCTCGATCGACTCGATCTCATCCGCCCGGAAGCCGTGCTGCGCCTGCAATTCCAGCGCGCCCTCGATGGAGGATTGCGAGTGGATCTCGGCATTGTACTTCTTGATGATCGACAGCTTGACGTTCTCGAGATCTTCCTTCGACCAGTCGATCTCGAAGGAGCCGGCGATCGCCTCCTTGAACCCCTTGTTGCCCTCGAACACTTCCTCCGGCCCGGTGATGCCGCGGTAGGCGAGGAAGGCGGCATGCGTGCCGACGAAGGCGGTGTTGGGATAGGCGAGGCCCTTCCAGTGCGACAGCGCGCCGGTGCGCGTCACCCTGAGCGCGTTGTTGCAGGTGCCGCTGATGGCGATGGCGTTCGCCGTCTTCCCGGCGTCGAGCCGCAGCGCCCGCGCGACGCCCGCGGCCACGGCGTAGGCGCCCTGCACGGTGTGGTCGAACCCCTTGGCGCGCACGGGCGCGACGTCGCAGAGCCGCCCTTGTACCTGATACGCCACCGCGAGCGCCGCCAGAAAGCCCTCGCCATCCTGATCGGCATATTCGGAAGCGGCCAGCACCGCGCCGAGATTGTCGCTCTGGTGGCAGGTCTCGCCCTTGGCGAGATAGCTGTCCATGAAGTCGAGATAGCGCACCAGCGCGCCGTTGTAGAAGGCCGCGCGATCGGGCGCCGTCTTGCCGCCGCCGATCAGCGTCGCGAGGGGGCTGCCGCCGAAATCCTCGAGATGCGTGCGGATATACTTGATCGGCTCACCATCGAGCGCGCCGATCGCGACGCCGATACTGTCGAGTATGCGCTTCTTCAACTCGTCGCGGGCCTCGGCGGATAGCGTGGCTGCGTCCGCGGACGCGACGAAACGGCCAAGGCGACGAACCTCGGTGTCCTTCGTATCGGAATTGTGGGCGGTCATATTCTCTCCTTACGCAACGATCCGGGAAGCGAAACAATGTATTCATTCCAGAAAATGGAGTCTGGAATTATTATTTATTTCGGATTGATTCTCTTACTCAACGTCATTGCGAGTCGCATCGTTATTTGCTTATGTATTTTGAGTCAACGGCAGAGATGTATATTTTATTTTCTAAAAATCCAGGACGAGGTAGACGATGAGCGAGCATGAGAACGCCGGCGCAAACAGGGAATACGATCGCCACGAGATGGAATCGGACAGGGAGCCGATCGGATTTTCCGATCTCGAACCGGATGAGGCGCTGGTGGTGTCGTTGTTCCGCTGTTGGCGTCACGGCGCGCCGACGGCAGCAATCGCGGCGCATATGCTGGCTATTCGGCTTCGCAACATTAATTATTATGAATATACGGAAACCATTCTGGACATATTCAAAAGCATTGAAGAAGACGATCTCTCCCTGTCGGGGCGCATCGAGCACCCCCTGCTGACGCCGGAGGAGGAATCGCTCATCGGGCGCATGTCGGCGCTGACGGCGGATGGCCCGTCACCGGCCGCGCGGCCCTTCTGCGTGCGCCCGCCGGAAGCGATCATCCGGTCCGGCCGCGACCGCCTGGAAATGATGATCGCCCGCAGCTATCGCCTCGTTCACGCCCACCTTCCGGCAACTCTCTGAGAGCCGCGCCGCTCTTCACGATGGCGGAATCTGCAACTATTGTGGCGCCGACCGGCCGCCGGAAGGCATTACTCCTGCCTGCAAACGACCGGGGGGCAACCCGACGGCGAACGATCGGGAGCAACGCCATACCGTCGCGCGGCCGCGGCCGCCGCCGGGGCGAGGAGGGCAACATGACTGACGGCATCGGCCCGCAGGCGGGCGAGGCACGGGTGCGCGGCGCCGATACGCCGCCGCTTCTCGAAGAAACCATCCCCGCCCTGCTGCTGCGGTGCGCGGCGGCGCGCCCGGAAGCCGAGGCGGCGATCTTCACCGACAGGGGGCTGCGGCTGAGCTGGCGGGAGTTCTCGCAGGCCGTGGACCGGCTGGCGACGGGCTTGCTGAAACTGGGCGTGACGCGGGGCGACCGCGTCGGCATCTGGGCGCCGAACCGCCCGGAGTGGCTGCTGACGCAGTTCGCCACGGCGCGCATCGGGGCCATTCTCGTCAACGTCAACCCGGCCTATCGCAGGAGCGAGCTGGAATACGCGCTCCGCTACGTCGGCGTGCGCGCGCTGATCTTGGCGGACAGGTTCAAGAGCTCCGACTATCTCGCCATCCTGAACGATCTCCTGCCCGAGCTTGCGCAGGCCACGCCCGGCGCGCTGTCCGCGCAGACGCTGCCGGATCTGCGCATCGTCATCCGCATGGGCGCGGAGACATCGCCCGGCATGCTGAATTTCAACGATGTCGCGGCCATCCCCGCCGACACCGCGCGGCTCGACGCCGCGACGGCGGCGCTGTCGCCCACCGACCCCATCAACATCCAGTTCACCTCCGGCACCACGGGCTTCCCCAAGGGCGCGACGCTGACGCATCGCAACATCGTGAACAACGCCCGGTTCGTCACCGACCGCATGTGCTTCACTGATGCGGACAGGCTGTGCATTCCGGTGCCGTTCTATCACTGTTTCGGCATGGTCATGGGCGTGCTCGGCTGCGTGACGAAAGGCGCGGCCATGATCCTGCCCGGCGAGGGCTTCAGCCCGGAAGCGACGCTGGCCGCCGTTTCCGCGGAGCGATGCACGGCGCTTTACGGCGTGCCCACCATGTTCTCCGCCATGCTGGCGAGCGATGCCTTCGCCGCAAGCGACCTCTCCTCGCTGCGCACCGGCATCATGGCCGGCGCGCCCTGCCCCATCGAGGTGATGAAGCGCGTGCGCAGCGACATGAACATGTCCGAGGTGACGATCGCCTACGGCATGACGGAGACGTCTCCCGTTTCGTTCCAGTCGTTCGTCGACGATCCCGTCGAGAAGCGCGTGACAACGGTCGGGCGCATCCATCCGCATCTCGAAGTGAAGCTCGTCGACCACGAGGGCCGGACCGTGGCGCCGAACGAGATCGGCGAATTGTGCACCAGAGGCTATTCCGTGATGCGCGGCTACTGGGGCGATCCGCAAAAGACCGCCGAGGCCATCGACGCCGAAGGCTGGATGCACACCGGCGACCTCGCCGTCATCGACGACGAGGGCTATTGCTCCATCGCCGGGCGCGTGAAGGACATGGTGATCCGCGGCGGCGAAAACATCTACCCGCGCGAGATCGAGGAATTTCTCTACCGTCATCCCAAGGTGCGCGAGGTTCAGGTGATCGGCGTGCCGGACGGCTTTTACGGCGAGGAACTCTGCGCCTGCATCATCCCCATGGACGATACGCTGACGGAAGACGAGATTCGCGGCTTCTGCCGCGGCCAGATCGCGCACTACAAGGTACCGCGCTACATCGAACTGATGGAAAACTTCCCGATGACCGTCACGGGCAAGATCCGGAAATTCGCCCTGCGGGACGAAATCGCGAAAAAGCTCGGGCTCTCGTAAGGGCGGCCGGGCGCGTCACGCTTCCTTGCGCAACTCCCGGCGCAGAATCTTGCCCACGCTGCTTCTGGGCAGGGAATCGCGGAAGACGACGGCGTGCGGCCGCTTGTAGGCCGTGAGCAACCCGTGGCAATGGCGCACGATGTCGTCTTCCGTCAGGTCGGGGTCCTTGCGCACCACGAAGGCGCGCACGGCCTCGCCCGCCGCCTCGTGCGGCACGCCCACCACCGCTACTTCCGCGACGCCGGGATGCGTGGCGATCACCTCCTCCACCTCCGCCGGATAGACGTTGAAGCCGGAAACGAGGATCATGTCCTTCTTGCGGTCCACCAGCACGACGCGCCCCTCGCCGGTGAGCCGGGCGATATCGCCCGTCTTCAGCCAGCCCCCGGCGTCGAGCGCCCGGCCGGTCTCTTCCGGGGCATTCCAGTAGCCGCGCATGACATTGGGGCCGCGCACCCACAGCTCGCCCTCGGCCCCCGGCGCGACCTCCTCGCCGGCGTCGTCCCGCAGGCTGATTTCCACGGAGGGCACCGGCAGGCCCACGCTGCCGTCGAACGCGTAGCCCTCGACCGGCGGGCTAAAGGTGACGACGGGCGCGGTTTCGGTCAGGCCATAGCCCTCCACGATGGGCGCGCCCGTGCGCTTCAGCCATTCCCGCGCCACCGCCTCCTGCGTGGCGGCCCCGCCGGCGACGGCGTAGCGCAGGCCGCTGAAGTCGATGCGGCCGAAATCGGGATGCTTCAGCATGGCGTCGTAGAGCACGTTGATGCCCATGATCGCCCTGAACTTCAGCCTGGCGATGGCGCGGATCAGGCCCCCGATATCACGCGGATTGGCGATCAGCACCGACGTCATGCCATAGGACATGAACAGCAGCAGCATGGTGAGCGCGAAGATGTGATAGAGCGGCAGAGGCACGATCACGCCGCCGCCGTCCGTGAGGCCGGCGAGCGCGCGCACCTGCTCGATGTTGGCGACGATGTTGCGGTGGGTCAGCATCGCTCCCTTCGCGCGCCCCGTGGTGCCGCCCGTGTACTGGAGAAACGCCAGATCGTCGCCGCGGATGCGCACCCCGGAGGGCGGATGCTCGCGCCCGAAAGCAAGCGCCGCGCGGAAGGAGAGCGCGCCGGGCAGGTCGTAAGGCCGAGCCGCCTTGCGGAACTTCAGCATCAGGTGGATCAGCCAGCGTCGCGGCGGCGGCAGCAGATCGCCGACGCGGGTCACGACGACCGCACGCACCGGCACGTGCGCGCGAACTTCCGCGAAGGTGGCGGCGGCGAGATCGCTGACGACGATCGCCTCCGCGCCGCTGTCGATGAGCTGGGATTTCAGCTCGCGCGCGGTGTAGAGCGGATTGACGTTGGTGACGACGAGACCGGCCTTCAGCACGCCCAGAAGAGCCACCGGATATTGCAGGAGGTTGGGCATCATCAGCGCCACGCGCGCGCCGTCCTCCAACCCCAGCCCATGCTGAAGATAGCCGGCAAAGTCATCCGACAGCCGATCGAGTTCGGCATAGGTCATCGTCACGCCGAAGCTCGACAGCGCGACCCGGTCGCCGTAGCGCGCGGCGGCCTCCGCGATCATCGCCGGAATGGAAGGAAAGGTATCGGGATCGATGACGGCCGGTGTGCCCGGCGGATAATGCTCCAGCCAGATCGGTTTCACGGCGTTTCTCCTTCATGTCCGGCTGGAGTGTCTCTGTTCAGGACAGAAGCATTCACGCTTTTGCCTGTGGCTGGAAAAGCCTTGCTTTTTCTTTCACTCAAGTTCCTTCGCTCAAGCGCCGCTTCAGTCGTCTCCTTGCAGCAGCGCGGCGATCTTGAGGGCGACGCCCTGCGATCCCTCGACCTTGAGACGGCCGGTGGAATAGGCGATCAGCGGATTGAGCCGCCCGGCGATGAGCTTTTGCAGGTTGTCGGAGGACAACCTTACGACCGTATCGGCCCCGTCTTCACCGCCGCCGGCCGTGACGCCGACGCCATCCGCGCCGTCGTCGATGGTGATCGTCTCGCCGCTGTCGCTCAGCGCCACGACGATGCGGTAGCCGATCCTGTCGACGCCGCCGATACGCGCGCGGATCGCGTCGATGAGTTCCTCCGTCGCCACCATGCCGGTTCTCCTCGCCCGTTCTCAGAACATGTCGTCGGCCAGCGCCATCGTCGCGCCCTTGCCGCTTCTGATAGCCGCCCACAGCGCGCCCGTCCGGGGCAGCAGCCGCTCCATGTAGAAACGCGCCGTCACCAGCTTCGCGTCGTAGAACGCGGCATCGGGGCCGGCGGTTTCACGCTTTTCCAGCGCGATCTTCGCCGTCCGCGCCCACATGTACGCGAGCGCCACAAGGCCGAACAGGCGCAGATAATCCGTGGCGGCGGCGCCCGCCTCCTCCGGGTCGCGCAGGCCGCTTGCCGCGACATGGGCGGTGGCCTGTTGCAGCACGCCGAAGGACTTCGCCAGCGGGCCGATGTAATCCGCCAGCGCGTCGTCCTCCAGATGCGCGTCGATGAAGGCGAGCACGGGATGAAAGAACGTGCGCAGCGGCCGCCCGAAGCCGTCCGACATCTTGCGCCCGACGAGATCGAGCGCCTGAACGCCGTTGGTGCCCTCATAGATCCGGGCGATGCGCGCATCGCGCAGCAATTGCTCGACGCCGTTGTCGCGAATGTAGCCATGGCCGCCGTAAACCTGCACGGCGAGATCGGCGACCTCGAAGCCCAGATCGGTGAACAGCGCCTTGACGATCGGCGTCATCAGCGCCACACGGTCCGCCGCCGCCGCGCGCGCCGCCGCATCGGGCGACAGCGCCTGCTCATCGAGCGCGCGCGCCACCCAGCTGCACAGCGCGCGGCAGCCCTCCGTCCAGGCACGGGCGGTCATCAGCATGCGGCGCACATCGGGGTGCACGATGATCGGATCGGCGGGCTCGCCGGGCTGCTTCGCACCGGAGAGCGCGCGCCCTTGCCGACGCTCCCGCGCATAGGCGACAGCGGCCTGACGGGCGGCCTCGGCCACGCCGAGCCCCTGCGTGCCGACCGAAACGCGCGCGCTGTTCATCATGGTGAACATGGCGCGCATGCCCTTGTGCGGCTCGCCCACCAGCCAGCCGACAGCGCCGTCGAAGGTCATCTGGCAGGTGGCGGAAGCGTGGATGCCCATCTTGCGCTCGATGCCGGCGCAGCTCACGCCGTTGCGGCTGCCCGGAGCGCCGTCGGCATCGGGCAGGAACTTCGGCACCACGAACAGGCTGATGCCCCTGACGCCTTTCGGCGCCTCCGGCAGCCGCGCCAGCACCAGATGGACGATGTTGTCGGTCAGATCGTGCTCGCCGGCCGAGATGAAGATCTTCGAACCCGTGATCGCATGGCTGCCGTCGCCGCGCGGCACGGCGCGGGTGCGCAGCAGGCCCAGATCCGTGCCGCAATGAGGCTCGGTGAGGCACATCGTGCCGCTCCACTCGCCGCTGATCATCCGGGGCAGATAGGCGCTCTTCAGTTCCGCCGATCCGTGCGCCGCAAGGGCGGCGCACGCGCCGTTGGTAAGGCCCGGATAAAGGCCGAACGACAGGTTCGCGGAGCAGATCATCTCCTCCACCAGCTTGCAGACGCTCGCCGGCAGCCCCTGCCCGCCATAGGCCGGATCGCCCGCCGCCGCGCTCCAGCCGTTGCGGCGGAAGGCGTCGTAAGCCTCCCTGAAGCCCTTCGGCGTGCGCACGATACCGCCTTCATAACGACAGCCCTCGCGGTCGCCGCCGGCGTTGAGCGGCGCGAGCACCGTTTCGGTGAAGCTCGCCGCCTGTTCCAGCACATCGTCGATGAGATCGGCGGTGAGTTCCGCCTGCCCGTCGAGCGCCGCCAGTTCCGCGCTGCCGTGAAGCTCGTGGAGCACGAACCGCATATCCCGCAGGGGGGCCTTGTAAGCGTGCATCTCCTCCTCCCGGATGGCGATCAGTTCCTGAGCGGCTTGCCGGTGGACAGCATATGCTCGATGCGCGCCAGCGTGCCCGGCGTGCGGACGAGACGCATGAACACCACGCGTTCCAGCGCGAGCATCTCCTTTTCGGAAACCGGCGCCGTCGGATCGCCGTCGCCGCCGGACAGCACTTCCGCAAGGCCGCCCGCCACGACGAGATCGTGGTCGGTGGCGACGCCGCGCCTGCGGAAGCCCGCCGCCGCCATATCCATCGCCGTCTTGCCCGAGCGGCCCGGCAGCGTGAGCTCGACGCGCGCCGGCGGCGCATACCCGTCGACAAGCGCCAGCGCCCGCGCCTTGGCGTCGGCCAGCAGCCGGTCGCGGTTCATGGTGACGCCGTCGCGCCCGCGCAGGATCAGCATGGCGCGCGCGCGGGCCGCCGATGTCGAGACGGTGGCGGTGGAGACCATCTCGAACACCTTCGCCGGCGCGGGCATCGGGCCGTTCGGCAGCCTGCCGGGGGCGGACCAGCGCGCCAGCATCTCCTTGCAGCCGCCCCAGGCCGGCACGAGGCCGACGCCGCATTCCACAAGGCCGGCGTAAGTCTCGGCATGCGCCTGCACGGCGTCCGAATGCAGCAGCAATTCGCAGCCGCCGCCCAGCGCCATGCCGGAAGGCGCGCTCACCACCGGGAACGGCGCGTATTTCAACGCGCCGAGCACCTTCTGACCGGCGGCGACGAGCTTCTCGATCTCGCCCCAGGCCGCGATATTGGCCGCGAACAGCGCGAGGCCGAGGTTGGCGCCCACCGAAAAATGCCGGCCTTCGTTGTAGATGACGAGCGCCTTGCAGCTTTTCGCCACCAGCTTGATGGCGCGCTCGATCGCCTCCAGCACCTGATCGTCCAGCGCGTTGCCTCTGGTCGTCAGTTCGAGGCACGCCACGCCGTCGCCGATGTCCCACAGGCTCGCGGCGGCGGTTTTCAACATCGGCTCCGCGCGGCGTCTGACATCCTCCAGCAGAAGCACGCCCTCGGGCCGCACCACGTCGTGATAATCGCCGTCGAGGCCGAAGAACTGCAAGCGGCCCCGCTCGACGCGGTAGAAAGTGCGCCCGCCGATCTGGCCGAGAAGCGGCGGCACCGGCGCGCCTTCGGCCTTCAGCCGTTCCACGAGCCACGCCGCCCCTACCCGGTCGATGAGCGCGAACGGCCCTTCCTTCCAGTTGTAGCCAAGCCGCATGGCGTCATCGACGGCGAGGATGTCGTCCGCCGCCTCCGGCACCAGCCGCGCCGCATAGGCCAGCGTGCGGCCCATCACCCGCCAGGCGTAATCGCCGACGGAGCCGGGCGCATCGAACAGCGCGCGCAAATCGCCGCCCGCCCGATCGACGCCGGCTTCCCGCAGCGCCGCCGTATCGGGCTTGCGCGCGGGGCGGTAGACGCCGGAGGCGAGGTCGATCGCTTCCTTGACGCGCCCGCCGTCCTTCGTGTCGAGACGGTAGAAGCCGCCCTTGCCCTTGCGGCCGGTATGACCTTCCGCGATCATGCGCCCGATCAGCGGCAGATCGCGGCCGAGCGCATGAAACGCATCGTCTTTCGGCAGGCTGCCGGCGAGGTTCGCATTGATGTAGGGCATCAGATCGATGCCGACGAGATCGGCGAGGCCGAAAATGCCGGTCTTGGGAATGCCGAAGGGGCGGCCCATGACGGCATCGGCATCCTCGACGGCAAGGCCGAGGTCGACCGCCTCCGCGATGCCGGCCTGAATCCAGTACGCGCCGAGCCTGTTGGCGATGAAGCCGGGCGTATCCTTGCCGCGCACGACGGTCTTGCCGAGCCTCTCGTCGGCGAAGCGCGAGACGCGCGCCACCTGCGCCGCATCGGTTTCCGCCCCCGTCACCACTTCCAGCAGCCGCATGTAGCGCGGCGGATTGAAGAAATGCGTGATCAGGAAGCGGCTGCGAAATCCGCTCGGCGCGCGCTCGACCAGCCGGGCGAGCGGGATGGTCGACGTGTTGGAAGACACGACCGCATCGGGCCGGCGCACGGCGTCGATCTTCTCATAGAGCGCCTGCTTGACGTCGAGCCGCTCGACGACCGCCTCGATCACCCAGTCGCACCTCCCGATCCGCGCCAGATCATCGTCGATGTTGCCGGGCTCGATGAGCGTCGCCGCCTCGTCCGACATGAGCGGGGCGGGATCGGTCTTCCGCAGGCGTGCGATGGCGGCGCGCGCGACGGCGCTGCGATCGCCGCCCTCTTGTACATCGGGCGGCACGATATCGAGCAGCAGCACGGGCACGCCGGCGTTGGCCACCTGCGCGGCGATGCCGGCGCCCATGACGCCCGCGCCGATGACGGCGACCCTTTCGATTGCGCCGTTCGCCATCATGCGCGCTCCAGAACGGTGGCGATGCCCTGCCCGCCGCCGATGCACTGGGTGGCGAGGGCATAGCGCCCGCCCTCGCGCCGCAGGAGGCTCGCGGCCTTGCCGGTGATGCGCGCGCCCGTCGCGCCGAGCGGATGGCCGAGGGCGATGGCGCCGCCGTCGATGTTGAGCGTATCCTCGCGGATGCCGAGTTCCCGCACGCAGGCGATGGCCTGGGCCGCGAACGCCTCGTTGAGCTCCACGATGTCGATGTCGTCCATGGTGAGCCCGGCGCGTGCGAGCGCCTTGCGGCTCGCGGCCACGGGGCCGATGCCCATGATCTCCGGCGCGCAGCCCGCGACCGCCGCCGCGCGCACATGGGCGAGCGGCGTCAGGCCCTTGCGCCCGGCATAATCCGCGCTGGTGACGAGCACCGCCGCCGCGCCGTCGGTGAGCGGCGAGGAGGTGCCGGCCGTCACCGTGCCATGCGCGTCGAAAGCCGGCCCGAGACCCGCGAGCGCCTGCTCCGTGGTATCGGGGCGCGGGCAACCGTCGCGCGTCACCGTGCCGTCCGGCGTTTCCACGGCGACGATCTCGTCGTCGAAACGCCCTTCCGCCAGCGCCTGCGCGGCGAGGCGCTGGCTGCGCAGGGCGAAGGCTTCCTGCTCCCCGCGGCCGATCTCCCAGCGCCGGGCGACGTTCTCCGCCGTGTCGCCCATGCCGAGCAGCGCGCCGGGACAGCTTTTTTCGAGCACCGGATTGGGCAACGGGTTGAAACCCATCATCGGCACCCGCGACATGCTTTCCACGCCCGCGGCGATGAACGCCTCGCCCGCGCCGAGCCGGATCTGCCCGGCGGCGATGTGGATCGCCTGCATGGACGAGCCGCAATAACGATTGACCGTCATGCCCGCCACCGAGAGCGGCAGGCCGGCGAGCAGCCCCGCCATGCGCCCGATGTTGAAACCCTGCTCGCCTTCGGGGAAGGCGCAGCCCATGATCAGATCCTCGATATCGGCCGCCTCGACGCCGGTGCGCGCGACCAGCGCCCGCACCACCTGCGCCGCGAGATCGTCCGGGCGCAGGCGCGCCAGCTCCCCCTTGCGGGCGAGCCCGAACGGCGAGCGGACATAGCCGGCGATAACGACGTTGTTCATTGGCATTGCCCTCCCGCTTGACGGCGGCCGTTTTTCGGCTCTTCCGATCGCGCCCCGGTTTCCCCGCGTCGCTGCATTATTCTTGTCGCTTGGGATCCAGCATATACGCTAATTCCCGTACTGATAAGTTGAATCGTCGCCGGCGCGAAAGCCGCCTTTGCGCCTCGACCGGGAATCGCCATATTGACATGGGAAACCGGTCGGGAAGGCGGGCGCCGCCTTTGCGGGAAACACCTCCCGGCCGCGACGACAACCGATAACGGACAACAAGCAAGCGAGCCCGATCACATGCAGCCCGGCCTTGAAGAGATCCTGGACAATTTTGCGTTCCTCGACGACTGGGATGACCGCTATCGCTATCTGATCGAACTGGGACGCATGCTGGAACCGTTGCCGGACGACGCACGGACCGACGACAACAAGGTGCGCGGCTGCGCCAGCCAGGTGTGGCTGCGATCGACCGTCTCCCACGACGCCGAAGGCGTGCCGGTGCTCACCTTCATCGGCGACAGCGACGCGCATATCGTGCGCGGCCTCGTGGCGTTGGCGCTGGCGATTTTTTCCGGCAAGCGGGCGGACGATATCCTGCGCGCCGACGCCCTCGCGATTTTCGACCGGCTCGGCCTCGCCGCCCACCTGACGCCCCAACGCTCGAACGGCCTGCGATCGATGGTGGACCGAATCAGGAGCGACGCCAAGCACGCCCTCCCGCAGCCGTCACGCGGCATGGCGGCCACCGCCGATCATGCATGACGCCTTCCCGGCCGGCGAAACGGCCGGATCGGACGGAACTTGTCCACAGGCGTCACATGAGCATCACAATAACCGCGTTCTCCCATTGACAGTTCGAGAACGTCTTCGTAAACAGAGCACCTCGCTTGAGGCGAGCCCAGGTGGCGGAATTGGTAGACGCGCTGGTTTCAGGTACCAGTGACGCAAGTCGTGGAGGTTCGAGTCCTCTCCTGGGCACCAACGGTTTCTTAAATCGTTGATGTTGAAAGACAATCCGAAAATCGAAGCTTGGCCGCAGCCGTCGGGGATGACCGGGTGGCATGGTGGTTTTCGTTATCCGTCAATGTCTCGTGCATCGTATGTGTTGACGGATTCCGCACGGCCGGCAAACGCAGTTTTCCACGAGCCTCCCTCCCGACCACAGCTTGGAGCGCTCGTGTCTCCCGACGGTCTACTCGTCCAGATGACCGGCGAAGGTTGCCCCGGCATATCGCTCGCGAAACAGCCCCGCTTCCGCCAGGCGCGGAACGAGCGCCCCCAGCGCAAGATGCATGGACCCGACCGAACCGCCCGGCGTCGCGATGAAACCATCGATCGCGCCGGCGGCCGCCCAGTCCGCGATTTCCGCGACCGCATCCGCCACCGTGCCGACGATCTGCCAATGCGCCGATCCAACGCCTTCCGGGCGGCGGAGCAGGTCGTCGAGCGTCGGCGCATCGCGCGCGACAAGCCGGCGCAGAAGGGCGGCGTGCGTCCGGCTGCGCGGCCGTTCCGGTGGCGATGCGGGCAGATCGCGCATCGTCAGCGGACGATTCACCGGCCAGCGGAGAAGATCGATCCCGAGCGCCTCGCCGATGGCGACCAGCACGGCCGCCCTGTCCGTCCGCGCATGGGTCGCGGCGAAGAGATCGCGGGCCTGCGCGCGGGTGTCGGCCAGATAGAGACTGAGACCGGGCAGCAGGCGGATATCGCCGGCCGCGCGGCCGTGGCGCTCCGCGCGCAGGCGCAGGTCCTGCCGCAATTCGAGCGCGGCGTCCCGATCAGGCGTCGACGCGAAGACGGCGTCGGCGACGGAAGCGGCAAAGTCGCGCCCGGCGGGCGATGCACCGGCTTGCACGAGCGGGATCGGCACCTTGTCGAAAGCGGGCAGGTTGAGCGGCCCGCGCACGTTCAGGTGCCGCCCGGCATGGTCGACGGGCCGCACCAGCGCGGAATCGGCATATCGTCCGCTTGCCCGGTCGATCTTCAGCGCCCTGTTCGGAAAACTCTCCCAGAGCAGCCTCACGACCTCGGTGAACTCCGCGGCCCTTTCATAGCGCGCCTCGGACGACGGCATGGCCTCGAGACCGAAATTCTCGTGTCCTGCAAGCGCGGTGACGATGTTCCAGCCGGCGCGGCCATTGCTCAACCAGTGCAGCGACTGGATCTGTCGCGCCACGACATAGGGCGGGAGAAAAGCGGTCGAGGCCGTCGACAGCAGCCCGATATGCGACGTCTCGCGGGCGATGGCGGCGAGAAGCACCGTCGGGTCGAGGCTGGCGAAGCCCGGCCCCGTTTCCAGAGCCTCCACCGGCAGAAAAAGCGCATCGGGACGGAAGACGAAATCGAGATGGACCGCCTCCGCCCGCTTCGCGATGTCGACGTAGTAATCGCCCGAAAACAGTCCCTCGGCGGCGCTGTCCGCGCGGCGCCACGCATCGCCGTTCAACCACGTGGGCGCCAGCGACATGCCGATGTGAAGCTTTCTGCGGTCTTTCATCGTCATCCCCGTCTGGCGATCAGATCCTTCTGCCGCGCGCCAGCAGCCACAGCAGGTAAAGCCCGCCGAGCAGGCCGGTCGTCAGCCCGATCGGCATGCGGATGCTGAACGGAAACCGCTGGCCGGCCAGATCGGCGGCAAGGAGAAGCACCGCCCCCATGACCGCGCCGGAAACGAGCGGCACGTCGGACGACAGCGTGAGACGCCTCGCGAGCTGCGGGCCGGCCAGCGCGACGAAGGCGATGGGGCCGGCGGCGGCCGTGGCGATGGCCGTCAGCGCGACGGCGACCGTCATCATGACGAGCCGCGTGCGCTCCACGGCGACGCCGAGCTGGCTCGCGGCATCGTCGCCCATTTCAAGCAGGTCGAGGCGTCTTGCGTGCAGGGCCGCGAACGGCGCGACGACGCAGAAGCCCAGCGCCGCCGGCAGGACATGCGACCAGGTTCGCGTATTGAGCGAGCCGGCCAGCCAGATCTGGGCGGAAATGGCCTGATCGAGATCGCCGGTCGTCACGAGGACCGTGTTGACGCCCGACAGCACGGCGCCGACGCCGATCCCCACCAGCACGAGCCGGTAGCCGCCCGTGGCGCCCCCCTTTCGCGACAGCAGAAACACGGCCGCCGCCGTGCTCACGCCCGCGAGCGCCGCCGCCAGCGCGGTTTCGAACGGGCCGGCGTTGAACAATATGATCTGCACGATCGCGCCCGTCGCGGCGCCGGTCGTGAAGCCGATGATATCGGGCGAGCCGAGCGGGTTGCGCGAGACGGACTGGAAGATCGCGCCCGCCATGCCGAGCGCCGCGCCCACGAAAATCGCGGTCAGCACGCGCGGCAGCCGCACGCGGACGATCACGCGCTCAGCCGTGGCGTTTTCACCGGTGCCGAGCAGGCCGCCGATCACCTCGGACGGCGTGAAGGCCAGCGTTCCCGTGCCGAGAAGAATGACGGCAAGCGTCAGACCGACCGCCGCGAGCAGGGCGCAAACCAGCGCGGCGCGCGGCCTCCACCGGCGGGAGAACGGCCCGAGCCGCAGGAGGGATGCACCCGCGCCGCTCATGGCTTCATCAACCGGAACCGGCGCGCCACGGCAATGAAGAACGGCCCGCCGAGCAGCGAGGCGACGATGCCCGCCGCG
The DNA here is from genome assembly GCF_050946405.1 of Pseudochelatococcus sp. Lineage (NCBI taxonomy): Bacteria > Pseudomonadati > Pseudomonadota > Alphaproteobacteria > Hyphomicrobiales > Chelatococcaceae > Pseudochelatococcus > Pseudochelatococcus sp. The sequence goes on along the minus strand of NZ_JBMNUS010000006.1, from coordinate 118,668 downwards.
ACCTCCGAAGGAGCCGCGATCAGCCGGCCGAGCACGTCCGCGCCAAGCAGCAGGATCGCCGCGAGCAGCGCCGAGCCGGGCAATATCCAGCGGTAATCCGGGCCGGTCATCATCCGGGCGGCATGCGGCGCGGCAAGGCCGACGAACGCGATCGGCCCGGCGGCGGCGGTCGCCGCGCCGGACAGCAGCATCACCGACAGACAGGCGAGCAGCCAGGTGACGCGGGCGTCGACCCCGAGCGCCCGCCCCAGATCGCTCCCCAGCGCCATGGCGTTGAGGCTGCCGGCGATGGGCAGCGCCATTCCCAGCCCGGCCGCGACGGCGAGGGCGAGCACGCCGGCGACATCGAGCCCCCTGCCCTCGACCGAACCCGCCGCCCAGTTGCGAAAATCGTCGAACACCGCCAGCGGCGCATTGAGGATGACGATGCCGGTGACTGAAGCCAGCATGATCGACAGGCCGGCGCCGGCCAGCACGAGACGCACGGGATCGATGCCCGTCCGATGCGCCTGCCCGAGAAGAAACACCGCGACGCCCGCAAGCCCCGCCCCCGCGAAAGCGAACCAGACATAATGCGCCATCGTCGCGGCGCCGAAGGCGGCGACCCCGATGACGACACCCGCCGCCGCGCCGGCGTTGATGCCGAGCAGCCCCGGCTCGGCAAGCGGGTTGCGCGTCACCGCCTGCATCACCGCCCCCGCCACGCCGAGCGCAAGGCCCGCCAGCACGGCCACGAACGTGCGCGGAACGCGCAGTTCCCGGATGACGAGGTGGCGGTCGTTGCCGGCGTCATAGGCGCGCAGCGCATCGAACGCCTCCGCCAGCGGAACGGGACGCGAGCCGACCACGAGGCTGACGAGGGCAAGCGCGCCGAGCGCCAGAACGCCGGCCACAAACCCTCGCGCGCGCCTGCGACGCAGGAACGGCGCGCGCGTGCCGGCGTCGTCGGCGACGCAGGTCATGGCTTGCGGAAGTACCGGGCCACCGTGTCGATCAACTGACGCCCGGAATAATAATCGATGCGGAACGAGGTGGGGCCGAGCGGATAGACCTGCTTCTTCACGACCGCCGGCAGATTCGCGAGAACCGGATCGGCCAGAAACGCCTTCGCGTCGTCCTCGGTGCCGTTGAGCAGGAACACGGTCTCACCGGCGATGGCCGCCGACAGGGTCTCGCGGGAGACGAAGGCGAAGTCCGATCCGCGTCGCGTCTCGTCGGGGCGCAGCCCCGGCGGCAGCCCCGCCACCTCGAAACCGAGAGCCCGGAGCAGCGCCGCCTGCGGGCTGGTGGGCCGGCTCACCGAATAGCTGGCGCCGATGTTGTAGCCGACGATGCTGACCGGGCCGGCCGGCGGCCGGAGGGAGGCTCCCACTTCGGCGGCATGGGCGTCGAAGCGCGCGACGGCCGCCCTCGCTCCTTCCTCAAGACCGGTGGCCCGGCCGAGTTCGGATGCGATCTCCTGCCAGCCCCGGTTGAAATAATTGACGACCACGGTCGGAATGCCCTGCGCTTCCAGTTCCGCATAATGCTGGGCCGCGCTGTCGCCGCCGGCGGCCGAGACGACCAGCAGGTCGGGGGCCGCGCCGATCACGGCCTCGATGTCGAACTCGAGATCGGGATAGAGGACCGTGACGCCGCGCGCGTCCGCGACATCGGCCCATTGCAGGAAAAAGCCCTTGTCATCGGTCAGGCTCGTGCGCGTCGCCGCCGCGCTCGCCACGACCGGCGCGCCGATGGCGAGCAGGATGCCGGTGACGCTGGGCGTTGCCGAGACGATCCGCTTCGGCTGCGACGCGAGGGTCAATTCCCCCGCCTCGTGCCTGATCGTTCGCGGCCAGCCGCCTTGCGCAAGCATAACCTGAGCCTGCGCGACCTGAGCCGACAGAAGCAGCACGGCGAAAACGGCCGGCACGATACGGAGCAGTCTTTCGGGATTCATCATCGAGCCTCATCGCGATCGGAGCGCCCGCACGGCGGACCTGACGCCATGCGATCCATGTTGCAGAACGCATTCCACGATGCAATACAGAAGACGTCTCCACCGTTCCGGAAAGAGTTCCATCGATGACGCATCGCCTGCATGCCGAAGCCGTAACCCTGCGCTACGGCGAGCGAACGATCTCGGAAAATCTCTCCGTCGCCATCCCGGACGGTTCGTTCACCGTCATCGTCGGCCCCAACGCCTGCGGCAAATCCACACTGCTGCGGGCCCTGTCGCGGCTGCTGGCGCCGTCGTCCGGGCAGGTCATCCTCGACGGCCGGCGCATCGGCAGCCTGCCCGCGAGGGACGTGGCGCGCCGCCTCGGCCTGCTGCCGCAAAGCGCGACCGCTCCCGAAGGCATCACGGTGGCCGATCTCGTCGCGCGCGGCCGCTATCCGCACCAGTCGTTCCTGCGGCAATGGTCCGCGGCGGACGAGCAGGCCGTCGCCGCGGCGATGGAGGCCACCCGCATCGCGCCGTTGTCGGAGCGTCCCGTCGATGCGCTTTCCGGCGGCCAGCGTCAGCGGGTGTGGATCGCGATGGCGCTGGCCCAGCAGACGCCGATCCTGCTGCTCGACGAGCCGACCACCTTCCTCGACATCGCCCATCAGATCGACCTGCTCGATCTGCTCGCCGACCTCAACCGCGAGGGGCGCACGATCGTCGCCGTATTGCACGATCTCAACCATGCCTGCCGCTACGCCTCCCACATCATCGCCATGAAGGAGGGCGCCATCGTGGCCCAGGGCGAACCCGCCGCCGTCATAACCGGACAACTCGTCGAACGGGTCTTCGACCTGCCGTCCCTCATCATCGCCGATCCCGTCACCGGCACCCCGCTGGTCGTGCCGAGAGGGCGCGGCGCAGCGGGAAAGCGGTGAGCGGCCCGAGGGCCGGAGCGCCTCAGAACGAGCCCTTGACACCGACGCCGAACGTGCGCGGCATGGTCATGCTCGCCTCGATGCCGCCGGTGACGCTGCGGTTCTGCTGAATGTAGGTCGGCGTCTGTTCGTCAAAAATGTTCCTGACGTAGCCGTAGAGTTGCAGATGCTCGTGGAACCGGTAGCTCACCCGCGCATCCGCGATCGTATAGGCATCGACCTTGTAATCGGGCGAGTTCGCGATATCGGAGAAATAGCCGTCGAGATGACGGACCTGCCCGGAAATGTTGAGCTTGTCGGTCACATCCCAGCTCGCGCCGAAAGTCAGCGTATAACCGGGAGACTTCGTGAACTCGTTGCCCTCGTAATTGGCGTTGCTCGATATCTCGTCGATCTCGGTCTGCAACAGGCCGGCGCTCGCATTCAGCGTCAGGTTGTCGAGAACCCGGTAATCGATTCCGACCTCGAGACCATAGGCATGGGCCTTCTCGGCATTGATCGTATAGGATTGGGTAACGCCCGGCGAGATCACGACGGGAATGTTGTATTGCGCATTCTTCATGTCCGTATAGAACAGGTTTCCGTTCAATGATAGCTTGTTGTCGATCAGGCTTGCGCGCGTGAACAGCTCATAGTTCCAGAGTGTCTCTTCCTTGAAGGTCACCCACCGCCCGGAGGTAAGATTGAGCGCGACGCCGCCGGGGTTGTAGCCGCGGCTCACCATAGCGCCCACCGTCCAGTCCGGCGTGACGGCGAAGGCGATCGATGCCTTCGGCAGCAGCGCCGAGAAGGTCTTGTCGAAATCCACCGGCGTCCGCGTATAGACCGAGGTGCCGAGGCGCTGGATATCGTCCTGCTGGTAACGGAGCCCGCCGGTAAACGTCCAGCGGTCCGTCAGCTTGTAGCTCGCCTCGCCGAAGATGCCGAGGTTCTGCTTCGTGTCGTCGAAAGTCGAAACACCGCTGAGGTACAGTTTTTCATCGGATTTCGTGTGCGCATAATAAAGGCCGGCAACGCCGCTCAGCTTGCTGTTCTCGTCGCCGAAGGTGACACGCGTCTCGTTCGACACAGTTCTCTGGTCGATATCCGCATTGCCGTTGGTCGCGACGTTCGCGATGCGGCGGACGGAGGAGTCCGTGTACTGCGCCTGGTTGAAGATCTTGAAGCCGTTGGAGAAATCATAGCTTATGTCGAGGATGCCGGTGTGGGTGTCCTGCTCCCATGACGGCATCGTCGCAGAATTGCTGTTCAGCCAGCCGAACGGCCGTGTTGCGGCCTCCTGGCTCGGCCGGTTGGTGTTGGTATACGAATAGGTGAGCTTCGCTTCGAAGCCCGGAATCGCGGAGGGCAGCCAAAGAAGCTTGAAGCGGGCGTTCAGCGACTTGAAATCCAGGTCGGTGTCCCCGGGCACCATGTTCGGATTGATGTAGTCGATGAAAGTGTCGCGCCCCGAATAGTCGACCGCAAGGCGAGCCGCGAGCTCGTCCTTGACGATGGGACCGGAGAGCGCGAAGGAGCCCCGCTTCGTGTTGTAGCTGCCGAACTCGGTCTGGTAGGCGGCTTCAGGCGTGAAGGTCGGGTCCTTCGTGTTGACGATGATGGCGCCGGCGATCGCATTCGCGCCCTGCGAGGTTGTCTGCGGCCCACGAAACACCTCGATGCTGCGGACATCCCAAACCGACGTCGCGCCGTAGTAGAACTCGTTGAAATTCAGGTAATGACCGTCGAGATTGATCGTTGCGCGCGGCACAGTCCCGGCGAAGAAAGCGGTGGCGCCGGTGTTGGGGCCTTGCGTATCTTGGCCACGGATGACCGGGGCGCTGACCGAATCCGGATAGATCACGTTCGGAACGCCCTGGAGCGCATCCGAGACGGATGCAGCTCCGGGCTTGCGCGCGATATCCTCCGCCGTCAGCACGGTGACGGAGCTTGCGGTTTCACGCAGGCTGCGCTCGATTTTTTCGCCGCTCACCGTGATCTCCGACAGTTCGAGGACGGTCGCCTCCTCCCGCTCCTGCGCGAAACCCGCCGTCGCCGCCAGAACGGAAAGAGACACGACGCTCGCACCGCCCAACAACTTCCTCGCAAACGCATGCAGCGTCATTTTCACCCTCATCATCTGAACGGCCGGGCGTCCGACACCTCGGCAATACCTGCGGCTTGCTTCCGCACATCATTCCTTCACGGATTTCCACAGTGCAGAACGCATTCCGTTTTTGCAACGGCACGCGCCCGCCGCATCCGGCAAAAACGTATTCGGGGATCGCTTATGACTTTTTTGCCACATTCAACTTGCCAACCGCGTGCGATCACTCGCACGGAGAAAGCTTATGTTGTCCAAATACTGGAATTAAACTAATCAAACATTCTGGATCGAATAGCCGGCGCTGATTCGCACCCGCCGGGCGGCAGCCTCGCGGCGGAGGCGGGCGGAACGATCGGGCTTTCCGAACCGGCTGTTTCGCTATCGCGGGAGACGACCTTGGCAGCATCCTCAACCGGCGCGGCAAATGCCGAATCTGCACCGCAGGCCGAAAGGCGCGCCGGCACCATCCAGTCGGTGTCCATGGCCGCGCGCTTTCTGACGATTCTCGCCAATGCCGAGGAGCCGCTGACGCTGGGGGTGCTGGCCCGGCGCGCGGGCACCGTGGGCTCGACCGCGCACCGCTATCTGCAAAGTCTGGTGAAGGAGGGGCTGGCCTCGCAGGATGCCGCCACGGGGCTTTACGATCTCGGGCCGGCGGCGCTGAGCATCGGGATCGCGGCGCTCAAGCGGGTGGAGCCGGTCGAGGTCGCCGCCCGGCACATGAAACAATTGGCGAGCTGCATCGCGGCGAGCGGCGGCGTCGCCATCTGGACGGAACGCGGGCCGACGCTCGTGCGCTGGTACAGGAGCGCCTATTTCTCCATCAGCTCCCTCGGTCTGGGCGATATCCTGCCGCTCGACAACACCGCCTGCGGCCTGATGTTTCAGGCTTTTCTCCCGGCGAGCCGCATCGAGGCCGCGAGGCAGCGCCAGCCGGAGCATTTTCGCGGCAAGCCGCCGGCGGCGCAAACGCTGGAAAAGATCCGCGCGACGCATTGGTGCGAGCTTCGGGGCCACCTCCTGCCGCAGATCATCGGGCAGGCGGTGCCGGTCTTCGACGCCCAGCACGAGATCGTCTGCGTCATGACCACCATCGCCAATCTGGGCGAGGAACAGCTCCCGGAAGAGCGGCAGGCGCTGCTCGACGCCGCTCGGGCCGTGGCCGTTGAAACCGGAGGGTAGAGCAGTTTGCGTTCGAATCGATCCATCGACTTGAATGCATTGCAACAGAATATGAAGCTTAGAGCATTTCGGCGTTTCGTTGAAATGCCGAAATGCTCTATCTTATTGACTTGACGCGCTTTCTTCACGCAAAGCGATATCCGCTCTGCTTGAAAACGCTCTAGAAGGTCTGACGCTCCAGGAAGAGCGCGCGCACGTCCGGGGCCGCCGGCACGGCCCGCAGCGTGTCGAGGAAAGCGGCCGTATCCGCATTCAGCACCGGTCCCGCGAGACTGTGGAACTTCGCCGCGGCATCGGCGGGCGACGGAAAGGTCTCGGGCTCGCCGGACGGATCGGGCACGCGCAGCCGGTGGCTTTCCCCGCGCGCGACGATCTCCAGCGTGGCGCCGAACGGATGGCGCAACCCTTCGAGGCTCGCGTCGCGCACCACCTCCACACGGTCGGCGATGGCGTCGATTTCGGGATGGCCGAGAAGGTCGTAGTCGTCCCATCCGAAGCGGCCGCGCGTGAGGGCCACGGCGGCCGCGAAGGGCATGGAGAACTGCCCGTCGACGATGCTGCGCGCGCGCCGTTTCCCCGCCAGCGGCGCCCCGACCAGCGTGATGCCGTTGCCGTGCAGGCCGACGGTGACGCGCTCGATGTCGCCGCCGGCCCAGGCATGCCGCTTTTGCAGCGCGAGAATGCCGTCCACCGCCGCATGGGTATAGCGGCAGGCGGGATAGGGTTTGACGCCGATTCGGAGGGTTTCCCACTCTGCGCCGAGGTTTTCCACCGCGCGGGCCGGATCGGCGCCGTCGCTGTAGGCGCGCAGGAAGCCGTGCTTGCCGTCGATGGCATCTACCGCGCCGACGAAATCCGCATCGGCGAGCGTCGCGGCCATCAGCCCCTTCATGGCCGCCTCGCCGACCTGATAGCGCTTGTTCCAGGCGCCGTTGGCGAGAAATTGCAGCGATCCCGACGCCTGGCTCGCGGCCACGCCGAATGCGCCGGCGATTTTCGCCGCATCGAGCCCCAGCAGGCGGCCGGCGGCGGCGGCGGCGCCGAAAACGCCCGCCGTCGCGGTGGGGTGAAAACCGCGCCCGTAATGGACGGCCGGATCGAGCGCCACGCCGAGACGGCAGCAGATCTCGAAGCCGATCGCGATGGCGGCGAGCAGATCGGCGCCCGACGCGCGCGTCAGCTCGGCGGCGGCGAAGGCGGCGGGCACCACCGGGGCGCTGGGATGCAGGGAACTGTCCGCATGCGTGTCGTCGAAATCGAGCGAATGGCCGAGCGCCCCGTTGAGAAGCGCCGCCGCGGCAGCAGGATAGCGGCGGTTGAGGCCGAAGACGATGCATTCGTCGCCCCTGTCGAGACCGAGGCGCGAGAGCATCGCCAGGATCGACGGGGTGGAATCGACCTCGTTCGCGGCGCGTATCGTCGAGCCGATCAGGTCGGTCGCAAGGGCGAGCGCGCGTTCGGAGACGGCCTGCGGCACGTCGGCGGTCGCCGTTTCGGCTGCAAAGGTGGCCATGATGTGCGTTACGGACATCGCATCGAACCTCGTCGCTGGTCGGAAATCGCTGGTGGGAAGCGCCCCTGTGGCCGGGAACCGGCGCATGAAGACCGGCCGCGCCTGCGCGACGGCTCATCCCGCCTGCCGCGAAGGATGGACCTTGCGGCGGCATAGGGGAAATATATTTTTTCTCGCACGGCGATAGGAAACGGCGATAGGAAAAGACATGACGACGAGGCCGTCGCTTGTGTGCGGCCCGGACCGTCTCTATCATTTTTCACCATATGATGGGGTTCTTGTCTGACAGGATCGCGATGGACATTCGCCAGCTTCGTTACTTCGTCGCGATCGCCGAGCAGGGATCGTTCTCGCGCGCCGCATCGCTGCTGCGCATCGCGCAGCCGGCGCTGTCCATGCATGTCCGCAACATGGAGACGGATCTCGGCACGTCGCTGCTTTTCCGCAGCCCCAGGGGCGTGGTGCCCACGGAGGCGGGCGAAATCCTGCTGCGCAACGCGCGCATCATTCTCGACCAGCTCGCGACGACCGAGGAGGAAATCCGCGTCCACGACAACAACCCGCGCGGCGAGGTCTGCCTGGGGCTCCCCGGCACCATCAGCCAGATCCTCACCGTGCCGCTGATCACCGCGGCGCGGGCGCGCTATCCGAACATCAAGCTGCGCATCGCCGAAGCGATGAGCGGCTTCGTCCTGGGATGGCTGCGCGAGGCGCGGATCGATCTTGGCGTGCTCTACCGCGACGCGGCCGACAGCGGCATCGCCACCGTGCCGGTTCTGGAAGAGGAGCTGGTCTTTTTCGGTCCCGCCACGCCCCGGCCCGGCATGGAGATATCCATGGAGATATCCGTGGAAGGCGAGGCGCTCGACTATGGCCTGATCGCGGCCCTGCCGCTCATTCTGCCGGGCGAGGCGCACGGCCTGCGCGAGCTTCTCGAACGGCAGGCGCTCATGGCCGGGTTCGAGCTGAACACGGCGATCGATGTCGATTCCTATTCCAACATCAAGGAGCTCGTCGCCTCCGGCTTCGGCTATTCCATCCTGCCGCTCAACGCGATCGCGCGCGAGGTGGCGGCGGGCGATCTTCGAAGCTGGACGATCTCCCGGCCGGCGCTCCAGCGTTCCGTCCGTCTGGCGCATGCGCTGGAGCGCCCGATGACGAACGCCGTCGCCGCCATCGAGGCGCTGACGCGCGAGGTGCTGCGCGACCTCGCCCGCACGGGCCGCTGGGTGGGCGCGACGATCCTGCCCGAGGAACCCGGCTGACTCCGGCGCGCCACGCCGCCCGGCCTGATGCGCCGGACATCACATTTCGTTATGGCAGCCACCCCGCAAATCCTATTGGCGTTCGGCAAGAACGGCAAACTATCCTGCATGCATAAAACAAGGCCGCGCACATCACGGCCGGGAGGAAAGTGCATGTGGACTGTGGAACGACTGAAGGCGGACCTGTCCGCGCCGGTCATCGGCTCGCCGATGTTCATCGCCAGCGGCGTGGAACTGGTGGTGGCGCAATGTCGCGCGGGGATCATCGGCACGTTCCCGGCCCTCAACGCGCGCCAGCCCGGCGACCTCGACCGATGGCTCGGCGAGATCAGGAGCAGGCTCGCGGCGTTCGAGGCGGAGACGGGCCGCAAGGCGGCGCCGTTCGGCGTCAATCTGATCGTGCACGATTCCAATACCCGCCTTGCCGAAGATCTCGACACCATCGCGCGCCATGAGGTGCCCCTCATCATCACGTCGCTGTCGGCGCCGGGAGAAGTCGTCCGCCGCGCGCACGATTACGGCGGGCTGGTGTTTCACGACGTCATCAACATGCGCCACGCGCGCAAGGCGGCCGAGGCGGGCGTCGACGGTCTCATTCTCGTGGCGGCGGGCGCGGGCGGGCACGCGGGGCGCATCAACCCGGTCGCGCTGGTGGAGGAAGCCCGCCGGTTCTTCGGCGGCGCGCTGACGCTGGCGGGCGCCATCACCTCCGGCCGGGGCGTCGTCGCGGCCGAGGCGCTCGGATGCGATTTCGCCTATATCGGCACGCTGTTCCTCGCCTCGGAGGAGGCGCAGGTCGCGGAACGCCACAAGCAGCTCGTGGTCGAGAGCACGGCCGCGAACATCGTCTATTCGCCGATGTTCTCCGGCACGCACGGCAATTATCTCGAAGGCAGCATCGCCGCCGCCGGCATCGACCCGGCCGAGGCCGCGCGGGCCGAGGCGCGCAGGATGGATTTCGGCGACGGCCACCCCAAGCCGAAAGCCTGGCGGGATATCTACGGGGCGGGGCACGGCGTGGGGAATATCGCGAAGATCGAACCCGCCGGCACGCAGATCGCCCGCATCGTCGCCGAAAGGCGGGAGACGCTTGCCCGCCTCGCCGCCGCGGCCCTGCCGCAAGAGGGCCTCGTGCGGGCATGACGCTTCCCCGGAAACGCGCTTGCCGGCGGCGACCGCGCGGGGACGGCTCAGACGACGGCGGCCGCTTCCCGGACGACAGCCGCTTTCCGGCCGAAGAGATTGAGGGAGATGCGTTCAGCCGCCTGCCGGAGACTGCGGCCGACCTCGTGGAGCTGATCGGGGCTCTTCATCCCGGCGATGCCGATCGCCGAAAGGCCGAAGCGCGCCGCCCCGGAGTGGTCGCACACGACCGCGCCGACGATGTCGATCGCACGATAGAGATTGCCGAGGTCGAAGGCGTAACCGTCGATGTTCGCCTGCCTCACCTCGGCGGCGTATTGATCGAAGCCGGGCGGCTGCGACCAGCGCAGTTCCTGAAACTTGCGCCTGAGCTCCAGCTCTCCCAGCGCGCGGCTGGCCGCGACACAGCGGCCCACCGCGCCGATGAAGGAAGGCAGGCGGGTGCCAAGCTGCATGTCGATATGCACGATGCGGTTCTCGACGACGCGATCGATGAGCACGAGGCGCTCGAAGGCGGTGATCTTCCAAAGCGCGACCAGCGTATCCTGTCCGCGCGAGACATCGGAAATGACGGGGCGGATCAGATCCACCGGGTCCGCCGCCAGCAGGGGCAGGGCAAATTCGAGAACGCCCATGGCGAGGCCATATGTCTTCCCGGTCTCGTCGAAATCGACCAGCCCCTCCGCTGCGAGCGTGCGCAGAATGTTGAAACAGGTGCTCGTATTGACATGGGTCGCGCGGGCGATCTGGGCCACGCCGGCGGGCGCGGGCGCATGAGCGAGGTAGCGCAGGATGCACACCGCATTGCTCACTGCCCCGACAAAGGTTTTTGGGTTGCCTGCCGCATCATCGTTTTTCTGCATGGAGAATTATTTTCCGTCAGAAGATAGCGCTGCCGTGATCAACATCACGCGCCACCGCCAAAATCAAGCCAATCTGTGTAAGCTATCGTCAAAAATTGCGCATGGAAAGCACTTTTGATTGACGAATACAGAATGATATTCTAAATGGAGAAATAAGCTCGACCAACGGGCAACACCCTGGGAGGTAAAAATGCGTTTCTTCAGACTGGCGGCCTCGGCCGCCGTGGTGGCGCTTTGCGCGAGTGAAGCCGCGGCCGATTACACCATCGGCGCGCTCTTTCCCCTGAGCGGCACCAACGCGACCTATGGCGACATCTTCATGTCCGGCGCCGACATGGCCGCTTCTCACATCAATGCAGACGGCCTTCTCAAGGAAAAGGTCGTGATGCGCTACGAGGACAGCCAGGCGATGCCGCAGCCGGCCGTCGTCGGCATGACGAAGCTCGTGAACGTCGACAAGGCGCAATATGTGCTTTCCGCGTTCACCGGCGTATCGAAGGCGATTTCAACCCTCGCCACGCGCAACCGCGTCGTCGCGATCAACGGCGGCGGCGTGGGGCCGGATCTCGCGAAGCTGGGCGATTACTTCTGGAACGTGATCCCGCTCGCCAATTTCGAGATCCGCGCCCTCGTGCCCCACCTCGTCGGCGAGGGTGGAAAGCGCTGGGCGCTCGTCTATGTCGACGATCCGCTGGGAGCGTCGGCCAAGGAGGAACTCGCCACCCAGTTGCCGAAGTCCGGCGGGGAGTTCGTCGACAGCTTCGCCGTGCCCACCACGGCCCAGCAATTCGCCGGCATCGCGGCCAAGGTGCGCGCCGCGAATGTCGACGTGGTCTACATCGCCTCCTACGGCTCGCAGCAGATCCAGATCGTCAAGCAACTGCGCGAGAACGGCGTGAATGCGCAATTCGCATCCTATTCCGGCATGGGCGTTCCCGATGTCATGGCGCTTCCGCAGGCCGAGGGGCTTCTGTACACGTCCCAGGCCATCGATTTCGAATCCGACGATCCCGTCAGCAAGCGCTTCATCAGCGATTTCAAGCAGAAATACGACCGGCTTCCGTCGTCATACACGGTGAATTACTATAATTCCGTACGCCTGTTCGGCCTTCTGGCGAAACACCTCGAGGAAAACGGCAAGCCCGTGACGGGCGAGAACCTGCTCGCCGCGCGCCGGGAAATCGGCGCTTTCAATCTCGTCGGCGGTTCGGTCCGCTTCGAGGAAAACGGCACGCTGCTGGCGCCCATTCAGGTGAACCGCATCGCGAAAGGGTCGTCGGAAGTCGTGAAGACCTTCGACCTCGCCGAGTGATCCGCCATGCTCTGGCTTCAGCTCGCCATCACGGGGCTTCAGGTGGGCGCGACTTACGCGCTCACCGCGGTCGGCTTTTCGCTGATCTTCGGCTCGACCCGGATCTTTCACTTCGCCCATGGCGCGACCTGCGTGCTGGCGGCCTATGTCTTCTACTGGGCGAACCTGCAAGGCCTGCCCGTCGTGCTGTCGATCCTGGCGGCGGCGGTCGCGGCGGTGACGTTCGGCGTCGGCATGGACCGTCTCGTCTACGCCCCGATCCAGCGTGACAAGGGCTCCTTCTTCACGGTGTTCGTGGCCTCCTTCGGCATCGGCATCGTGGTCCAGAACGTCATCGGCATGGTCTTCGGCCGCAGCTTCGTCACCATCGACACGCCGCTGTCGCAATCGGTGGAGATGCTGCCGGGGCTCTACGTCTCGCCGCTGGCGTGGATCGCCATCGCCGCCGCCGCGCTGTTCTATGTGGCGCTCCAGTGGATGCTGCATCACACCCACATCGGGCTGGCGCTGCGCGGCCTTGCGGACAATCCCGAGAACATCCGGGTCTACGGTCTCGATCCGCGCCGGCTCTCGACCTGCGCCTTCGCCATCGGCTCGCTGCTCGTCGTGCCGGCGGCGATCATCACCGGCGCGACATCCGGCCTCAATCCGGCCATGGGGCATCATGTGATGCTGATCTCGCTCGCCGCGACCATCGTGGGCGGCATCGGCTCCATCCGGGGCGCGCTGCTCGCGGGCTTCATCCTGGGCATGGCGGAAAGCCTCTCCCTGATCTGGGTGGCCGCGCAATGGACCGAGGCCGTCACCTTCGCCATCCTGTTCCTTTTCATCCTGCTGCTTCCCTCCGGCCTGTTCGGCCGTGCGCAGGCGCACTGAGGTGCCGACGACATGGAAGCCTATCTGCTCAACATCGGCGTGCTGATCACGATCTACGCGATCCTCGCCACCACGCTCAACTTCATCATGGGCTACGCCGGCATCTTCTCGCTGGCCCATGCGGTGTTCTTCGGCATCGGCGCCTATGTCGGCTCGTGGCTGGCGATGAACGTATCGACATCGCTGTTCGTGACGCTGCCGGCCGCGGCCGTCGCCTCCGCCCTGGTTTCCATCGCGCTGGCGCTGCCGGCATTGCGGGTGCGGGGGGAATACTTCGTCGCCGCCTCGCTGGGGTTGCAGGTGATCGGCGTGACGATCTTTTCCGAGTGGAAATCCTTCACCGGCGGCGTCGGCGGGCTGGTGGGCGTGCCGCCGGTCAGCCTGTTCGGCGTCGAGTTCTATCAGCCCGGCCAGTTTCTGCTCGTGTCCCTGGCCTGCCTCGCCGCCGTGGTCCTGATCGTGCGCGCGCTGGCCCACTCGAGTTTCGGCCGCTCCCTCATGGCCATCCGCGACAGCGAATCCGCCGCTCTGGCCTTCGGCAAGAACGTGGCGCTCATCAAGACCTATTCGGTGATGATCTCGGCGGCGATGACCGCCATCGCGGGCGTGCTCTACGGCAGCTACATGAGCTTCGTGAATGTCGAAAGCTTCATGCTGGATACCTCCGTGCTCATCATGGCGATGGTGATCATCGGCGGCACCGGCACGATCGCCGGCCCGATCGTGGGGGCGGCGCTCCTGCTGATCCTTCCCAACGCGCTGAGCTACCTGAGTTTCCTGCCCCAGACCGAAATCGGATCGATCCAGCAGATCATTTACGGTCTCGGCATGGCGCTTCTGATGATCTTCCGCCCCGGCGGCCTCGTGAACCGCGGCTGAGGCGCCACCATGAGCAGCCGAAACATGAACAGCCGACAGACGGACAACAGCAACCAGCCGGGCGACGTCCTGCTCTCGATCCGCCATCTCAACCTCTCCTTCGGCGGGGTGAAGGCGACGGACGATGTGACCCTCGATCTGCGCGCCGGCATCGTGACGACACTGATCGGGCCGAACGGCGCGGGCAAGACGACGCTGTTCAACCAGATCACCGGCCATCTGACCCCCGACGGCGGCGAAATCGTCTGGCTCGGCGATTCCATCCTCGGGCGCAAGCCCTACGAGATCGCGCGCAAGGGCATCGCACGCACCTTTCAGGATCTGCGCCTCTTCCATGAGATGACGGTCGAGGAAAACGTGCTGACCGTGATGGAGCACAACGCGCTGCCCTTCAGCTTCGCCGGCCCTTCCCGCGCAGAGAAGCGCGCGCGCGTCGACGAGATCCTGACCCGCCTCGGGCTTTCCGGCAAGCGCCGCGTCCTTGCGGCGGATCTGGCCTATGCCGAACGCAAGTTCCTGTCCATGGCGCGGATCATGGCCGCGGGCGCGAAGCTCTGGCTTCTGGACGAACCGGCCTCCGGCCTCGATCCCAACAGCTACGACCTGTTCCTGCGCATTCTGCGCGAGGAGGTCGCGAAGGGCGTCACCGTCTGCATCATCGAGCACAATCTCGACATCGTGGTGCAGATTTCGGACCGCATCTGCTTCCTCGATCGCGGCAAGCTTCTCGCCGACGGCGATCCGCGCAGCGTGCTGGACGACCCGGCTCTCGCCGCCATCTATTTCGGAGACCGCGCAGCATGAGCGCAAAAGTGTATCTGGAAGGGCGCGGCCTCTCCGTCGGCTACGGCGGCCGCCCGGTCATCGAGGATATCGCCATCTCGCTGCGCGAGAACGAGGTGCTGTGCCTTCTCGGCCACAATGGAGCCGGCAAATCGACGCTGCTCAAGACGCTGTTCGGCCTGCTGGCGCCGGCGAAGGGGCAGGTGCTTCTCGACGGGCAGGACGTGACGGGCCTCTCGCCGCGCGCCATCGCGGCGCGCGGCGTCGCCATGGTTCCCGAGGGGCGCGGCATCTTTCCCAGCCTGACGGTGGACGAGATTTTCCGTCTCGGCACCTGGGCCGGCGATATCCCGAAGAGCGAGCGCCATGAGCGGGTGGACTGGGTGCTGGGCATCCTGCCGATGCTGCGCGAGTTCTGGACGCGCCGCGCCGGCACGCTCTCCGGCGGGCAGCAGCAGATGGTTTCCATCGGCCGCGCGCTCCTGAGCAAGCCGCGCATCCTGATCCTCGACGAACCGTCGATCGGCCTCGCGCCCAAGCTTTTTCAGGATCTCCTGCGCCCGATCCGCGCCCTTCAGCAGGAAACGGGCATGTCGATCCTGATCGTGGAACAGAACGTGCGCGAGGCGCTCAAGATTTCCGACCGCGTGGAGGTCATGAAATCCGGGCGCATGATCTGGGAGGGACGGCCTGACGCCCTGTCGGACGACAAATTGCTGATGGAGCTTTACTGATGACATCTGCCGATATCCGCTTCGACGATCTTCTGGCCATCCATCGCGCCCGCGGCCCGCAATCGGTGGTGTGCTGGCGCGAGGACGGCCGCGAGGTGCCGCTTTCCGAGTTCGAGGGGCTGATCGGCGGTGCGGCCGACTGGCTGCGCGCCCATGGCGTGGCGCGGGGCGACCGCATCGCGGTGATGATGCTCAACCGCGTGGAATGGCTGGCGATTCTGTTCGCGGCCGCCCGCATCGGCGCGGCGGTCGCGGTGGTGAACACCCGCTACCGCGCCGGCGAGGTGCATCACATCCTGAAATCGTCGGGGGCGAAGCTCTTCGTCCTCCAGCATGACGGCCAGAAGCCCGATTTCCTCTCCATCGTCGCCGAAGTGCCCGGCGACGATCTGCCCGCTCTCGAAGCCTTCGCGATCGTGGGGGAAAACCCGCCCGGCACGCTGCTCGGGCGTCCGTGCCATGCGCTCGCCGTCACGCCCCGCGCTCCCGGCCCCGATGCGGAAAGCGCGCCGTCCGATCCGGTGATCCTGTTCACCACGTCGGGCACCACCAGCCTGCCCAAGCTCGTCGCGCATGCGCAGAAGACCATCGGCCTGCATGCCGTCGCCACGCGCGAGACGCTGCGTTTCGAGGAACTTCCACCGCGCGGCTACCTCGCGGCCCTGCCCTTCTGCGGCGTATTCGGCCTCAATCCGGCCATGGCGGCCATCGGCTTCGGCGTGCCCGTCCAGCTCGTGACCCTGTTCGACGCCGCTCTCGCCGCGCGCCTGATCCGCGAGCGCGAACTGAGCCACATGGTCGGCAGCGACGAGATGTACCGCCGCATCTTCGAGCACGACGCCGCGGTGCTGCCGACAATGACGCTATGCGGCTTCGGCGCCTTCACGCCCGGATGCGCGGAGGTGCTGGAAACAGCGGCGGCGGCCGGCGCGCCGCTCGTCGGCGTCTACGGATCGAGCGAGGTCAACGCCATTTTCGCCATTCAGCCGCCGCACCTGCCCGTCGCGGAGAGGCTCCGGGGCGGCGGCATGACGGCGGTGCTGGACGAGCCGCGCGTGCGCATCGTCCATCCCGATACCGGCGCGGACTGCGCCGCCGGCGAGACGGGACATCTGCATATCGCGGCGCGAAGCAACTTCATCGGCTATTTCGCCAATCCCGAAGCCACGGCCAAAGCGGTCGATGACGAGGGGTTCTTCAACACCGGCGACATGGCCTATCGGCGCGAGGACGGCAGTTTCGTCTATGTGGCGCGGACGGGCGACGCCATCCGCCTTTCGGGCTTCCTCACCGATCCGGGCGAGATCGAGGAGGCGCTCAAGGTTCACGGCGGCCTGCGCGAGGTGCAGGTGATCGGCGTCGAGATCGACGGCCAGCCCCGCGCCGCCGCCTTCGTGCGGCGCGATCCCGACGCGCCCCTCGATATCGCGGCCGTGATGGCGGCGCTGAAGCCGCGGATCGCCGCATACAAGCTGCCCGCGCGCATCTGGGAAATCGAGGCGTTTCCCACGGTCCCCTCGGCGAACGGGGTCAAGATCCAGCGCACCGCGCTGCGGCAATGGGCGCTGGCGCGCCTGAAGGAAGAGGAATCGGCGCAGGAAGGGGCGGAAGCATGAGCAAGGGATATTGCTACGAGGATTTCGCCCCCGGCCAGGTGTTCACCACCGCCGGGCGCACCCTGACGGAAACCGACCTTCAGATGTTCTCCATGCTGACGGGAGACTGGAATCCGATCCACAGCGATGCCGAATACGCGGCGACGACGCGGTTCGGTGAACGGCTGCTGCACGGCACCCTCGGCATCGGGCTGTGCATCGGCATGCTACATCCGCTCGGCATTTTCGACGGCACGGTGGTGGCCATGCTCTCCGTCGACAACTGGCGTTTCCTGCGCCCCCTGACCATCGGCATGACGGTGCATCTCGAACTCGAAATCATCGAGAAGGAGCCGGGGCGAAGCGGCAGGACCGGACGGATCGGGCGACTTTTCCGGCTGAAGAACCAGCACGGCGAGGTCGTGCAGGAAGGCCGCGCCGATGTGCTGGTGATGACGCGGGCCGGGCTCCCGGACGGGAAGCCGGCCTGACGCCGACGGCCGATGCAGGTGTTCGTCAGGGTTCCGCGGCATCGGCGGCGATGTCGCGGCCCTTGTCGGGCTCCCCGCGTTGCAGACGATAGACGCGGCCGACGGACGGCAGGATGGCGAGGACCAGCACGCCGAACGCGGCCGCGAACAGGCCGATGAGCACCTGAAGGCTGCCCCAGTGGGCCAGGACGCCGATGATGAAAGCGCCGCCGGCCGGCCCCGAGCGAAAGAACAGGCCGTAAAGCGACAGCACTCGCCCGCGCATGTGAAGGGCGCTCATGGTCTGCACCATCGACTGCATGCCGATGTTGCAGACGACATGAAACAGGCCGGCGAAGGAAATCGCCGCCAGTCCGTATTCCGGCCGGCTCGTGAGGGCGAACGCGATCAGCGCCACCGCAATGCCCAGCGCCGCGCCGAATGTGGTGATCACCAGCGCCCGCGGGCTCCGGGTCCTCAGCATCCAGCCCGCCCCGCACAGGGCGCCGACGCCCTGCGACGTCAGCAGCAGCGCCAGCATCTCGGGACCGCCCCCGAACGTCTCGCCGGCGATGGCCGGAAAAAGCTCCGTGAACGGACGCGCCATGAAAGCGAAGGTCGCCGTGAGCAGAAACAGCAGCGCGATTTCCGGCGTCCGGCGGATATAGGAAAACCCGGAGGCGATATCGGACAGAAGGGGCTTGTCCTTCACCTGCGCGCGCGGCTGGCTGATCCAGCGGCGGATATGCACGATCACCAGCATGAACGGCAGAAACGACAGCGCATTCAGCAAGATCGCATATTCGATGCCGCCATGCAGCATCACGATGCCGCCGAGCGCCGGCCCGACGACGCGCGCCACGTTGGTGGCCATGGAATTGGCGGCGATCGCCTGGGGCGTGCGGCCCTTCGGCGCGATGAAGCCGATCACCAGCATGCGGACCGGCTGATTGAAGCCCTGCGCGCTGGAATTGAGGGCCGCCCAGGCGAGAAGAAGCCATGGCGTGGCGATATCCGCCGCCACGATGGCCAGGAGCAGCAGGCTGCTCGCGAGGGAGGCGGATTGCGTGGACAGGATCAGCCGGTAGGGGTTGCTGCGGTCGGTCGCCGCGCCCGCGAGCGGCGCAACCCAGAAGGCCGTCACCAGATCGCACAGCGCGATCGCCCCCACCCACGCCGCCGAACGCGTCAGCTCCCAGATCAGCCAGCCCACGGCCGCCTTCTGCATCAGGGTGCCCCCGAAGCTGATGCAATGGGCGGCCGCATAAAGAACGAAATCCCCGACCCGAGGCCCCGCGGCATCGGAAGGGAGCTGCGCATTGCTCATGATGGTGAACAGAGCATTTTGATTTTTCCCTGAAACGCGGAAATGTTCTGCTTCCTTGTTCTGACGCCATTCCCGGCAAGGGCGCAGGCCGCCCTTGCCGGGAATGCTTCGCTGCCGAAGGTTGGCGGAAAGGCCGCGCGCCAGGTCCGGTGTCGTGACGGAATCGGATCGTGCGCCCGGCCGGCCGCATTACCCGCGATGATCCGACGGGAGGGTCAGATAGCGCTCGCCCGTATCCGGCAGAACGACGACGATGGTCTTGCCGGCGTTTTCGGGGCGCGAGGCGATCTGCGTGGCCGCCCACAACGTCGCCCCGGAAGATGTGCCGACGAAAACGCCTTCCTCGGAGGCGAGGGCGCGCACCGTCCGACGCGCGTCCGCCGTTTCCAGGGCGATGATCTCGTCCACGACGGAGCCGTCATAGTTGCCCGGCAACAATTGCGGATCGATCTCGCTCACCTTGTGCACGCCGTCGATTTCATCGGGATAGGGATTCTCTTCCGTCGGCAGCGATCCCTCCGCGGGCTCCGCGACGACGACCTTTACATCCGGCTTCTTCGACTTCAGGAACTTGCCGGCGCCTGAAATCGTTCCGCCCGTGCCCACGCCGGCGACGAGGAAATCGACCTCGCCGTTCGTATCCCGCCATATCTCGGGGCCGGTATTGTCGAAATGAGCCTGCGGGTTGACCGGATTGGCCAATTGATCGGTAAAGTAGGCGTCGGGATTCTCTTCCCTGATCCGGTTCGTGATCTTTTCGAGCGCCTCGGGATCGAGGAAGAACTCGTTCCTCACCGGCACCACCTCGACGCCGAACAGGTCGAGAATCCTGATCTTGTCCGGGCTGATGTTGTCGCTCGCGTAGAACTTCGCCCGGTATCCGCGCGAAGCGGCGATGGCGGCGAGAGCGATGCCGGTATTGCCGCTCGTCACGTCGACGATGGTGTCGCCGGGCTTGAGCCTGCCGGTCTCCTCCGCATCCTTGATGATGGCCCAGGCGATACGGTCCTTCACGCTTCCGGCCGGATTGAAATATTCGATCTTCGCGACAAGGCGGCCGGGCAAGTCCCGGTTTTTCCGGTATCGATGCAGCTCCAGCAGCGGCGTATTGCCGATCAATTGCGAAAATTCGTCGTATATTCTTCCCGCTGGTCCCGTACCCATAAGATTCCTCCTTGATTGTTGCCGGAAAACGATCGGTCCCGTCGTGGTTTCGCGAAAGGGCGTCACTTCAGGCTGATGTCCTCGGCGATGAACAGCTCGTCGAAGCGCGGCGCGAAGTCGATGCGGTTGTTGATCCCGTAATTGGCTTTCGGAAAATAGATGCCGATCTGGGGCCGTTCATCGGCGACGATCGCCTGCGTCTTCCTGGAAATCTCGTTGCGCCGGGCGTCGTCCGCCTCGACGCCGCCCTCGCGGGCGAGCGCGTCGTATTCCGCGCTGTTCCACTTGTGATGTTCGTTCCAGTCCCGGCGGTAGAAGCTCGATGCGTCGGTGTAGCTTCCCATGCAGCGGAAATACGCTTCGCCGAATTTGTCGGCCTGCTGCCGATCCTTGTACACGGTCCAGTCGAGCACCTGGAGTTTCACGCGGATGCCGATGTCCTCGAGATAGCCGGCGATCACCTCCGCCACTTCCTTGTCCTTGATGTAACGGCCGTTCGGCGTGGCGAATTCCAGCTCGAATCCGTTCGCATGGCCGGCTTCCGCCAGCAATTGTCGCGCCCGCTGCGGATCGAAGCGATAATCCTTGTCGAGATCGGGATTGGCGCCGGGAATTTCCGGCGGGAAGAAGCCGCGCGTGGGCACGCCGAGCCCGGACAGCACATCCTTCACGATCACGTCGCGGTCGATGGCGATGTCGATGGCCTCGCGCACGCGCGGATCGCCGGTCGGGGTATCGGGCGCCGTGCGCAGCAGCAGGATGCAATTGCGGGCGATGTTCGACGCCGCGGTCCGGGTGGCCGTGTTGGCGTTGATGCGGGCGATGTCCTCCGGCGGCACGGCCGTGGCGATGTCGACCCCTCCGGTGATGAGTTCGGAAACGCGGGTCGTGGTTTCCGGCAGGGCGCGGAACACGACCTTCTCCCACTTCGGCTTGCCGCCCCACCACTGGTCATTGCGCAGCAGGGTCACGCGATCGGCCTTGGCCCATTCGCCGAACCTGTAAGGCCCGGTGCCGACAGGCTCGGCGAAGAACTTTTCCGGCGTTCCCGCCGCCTCGAAAGCCTTCCGGGGCAGGATGTTCGGGCCGACGCCGACGAACTTGTGCAGCAACAGCGCATCAACGCCGTCCGTCTCTATCTCGACCCGGTGCGGCGACAGCACGCGCACCTCCCTGACGGTCGAAAACTTTCCGTTGCTGCGCAGTTTCCTGTCGTCTTGCAGCCGGTCGATGGTGAACTTCACGTCCTCGGCGGTGAAGGGATCGCCATTATGCCACCTGACATCCCGGCGCAGATCGAAGACCCATGTCGTGGGCGAGGTGCGTTCCCACTTCTCCGCGAGAGAGGGCCTGAACTCCAGCGTTCCCGTCGAAAAATCGGCATTCACGAGCTGATCGTACAGATTGATCAGGACAGCCGACGTCGCGTTGGTGCCGTGATTGCCGGGATCGAGAGAAATGATGTCGGTCCCGGTTCCGATGGTGAGCGTATCGCCGCGCTCCCCCGCCCCGGCGCCGTGGGCGGAGACGGCGGCGAAACCGAGAGACCATGCGACGGTCATCGCGATAAACGATCTGGCCATGATGTTTCTACATCCCTGATAATGCGAGGTCGGAGCGCCTTCCGGCCAGCCCCGTCACGCTCCCTCGAACAGGTAGCGGTCAGCCACCAATGCGCCGTAGAGGCTCGCCGCGCGATCGCGGCCGATAGCCCGCGCGGCGGTGTCCAGAAACTTGACTTCGACGGCAGGCTCCGGCCGCGGGCCGTCGTTGCGCAGCCGGGGCAGCTTCTCCACCTCGTGCCGGAGATGGCGGCCGTCGGCGGTTTCGATGCGCACGACGGCGCCTTGCGCGTCGTCGCGCTCATGCCGGCCGAGTTGCACGCGCGCCATGACGGCGCGGGTGGCGGGGTCCTGAAAAACCGTCTCGTCCTCATAATCGTCGAGCACGACCTTGCCGGCCACGATGGCGCGCGCGGCGCTGTAGTGCGGGCTGAACTTCGCCGCAAGCGGCGTTTCGGGCTGCGGAACGTTGATGTGGGGGAAGCGGATCGGATGGACGTCGATCTCGATGCGGACGATATCCTCCGGCCTCAGCCCGCCGGCCTCGCGCAGCGCCAGCACGCCGTCCAGCGGGGCGGCGATGGCATGGCAGCACGGATAGCGCTTTTGCAGGATGCCGCGCTCCGAATCGAGGATCTTCGGCGGACCGGACCAATCCTCGCTCACCGGCGTCGCGTCATAATTGCCGGGGCCGTTGTTGAAGACGTTGAAATAGCCGTGATGATGCTCGAAGGCGGCCGGGCCGGACGAAAAGCCGTTCTTCGCCAGCAGGGCCGCCGTGATCGCATTGCGGTTGGCATGGCCCACGATCAGCGGCTTCGTCATGCTGCCGAAGTTCGACTTGACGCCGGAAGCGAACGATGTCGCGATGCCCAGTGCGGCGGCGGTCTGCGCTTCCGTCAGGCCGAGCAGCAGCGCCGCCGCCGCGACGGCGCCGAAGATGCCGATCGTCACCGTGGGGTGCCAGCCGTGGGTATATTGATAGGCGCCGACCGCTTCCCCGACGCGCGCGGAGGTTTCGAAGGCCGCGATGAACGTTTGCAGGATGACGCGGCCGTCGCGGTCATGCTCGTCCGCCAGAGCGAGAATCGTCGGCAGGATGCTTGCCGTGGGATGTCCGCGCACGAGCGGGCTGGAATCGTCGAAATCGAGCATGTGCGCGGCCGCGCCGTTGAGAAAGGCCGCGTTGGGGGCGTCGACGCGGCGATCCGTCCCCAACACGCGGCTGCGGCCGGCGCCGGCCAGCGGCAAGACGGTCCGCCGATGGATGCGCGCCCCCTCATGCGCGCTGCCCGCCAGAATAACGCCGATCGTGTCGATGATCGCGGCCCGCGCAATATGATAGCTCTCTTCAGGATAGTCGCGCCCGGCGAACGCCAGAAGATTGCGCGCGATAGACTGGGATACGGTCATTGATCATCCTCGGGAACGGAAGCTTGCAACGCTCCGGGAAACAGCATTCGCCTCCCGAGTCCGGGCTTTTCGGGGTGCGCGAGAGCGTGCGCGGCCGGATCGGCAAAACACCGGCCGCACACAAATTATAATTTCGATAGAAACACTTTATAAAATGAGCCGGATATCCGTCAAGGGCATATCCGAAGATTTGAAACGGCACTTTCAGCGGGATTTCGATTACTTCATGCATTATCGGCATGACGCTCTCAATAAAAACTATGGAACCGGCTTTTCTCTCCAGAAAAAAGACCGCCAAACGCACCGATGCATGAAGGATCGCATGTATGGAAAGCCGGCGCTTGCATGGGAAAACGGGATAAAAGAAAAAACCGGCCGCGAAAACTTGACTTTTGACCTCGGCTCAAACCATACGTCGAACCTTGAGGCTGCCGGCGCCATGCACGAGGCAACCATGCGCGGCCCGGCATCCGGCTTTCACCCACCCCCGTTGCATGTCCAACCTCCGGCATTCCCGTGCGATCGCGACCGCGCGGCTTTCCGGGGCACGCCGGCGACGAGAAACGAAAGGCTGCAAGAAAAATGACGAGCGAGACCGCGGCGGCCGGCGACGGGCCGCGCGACGTATGGCGCACGCCCGGCTACCGTGTCTATCTGGCTTCGCGGTTCATCTTCCACCTCGTGAACCGCATGCTGGTCGTCGTCCTCGGCTGGCATGTCTACGGCCTCACGAACGATCCGCTGCACCTGGGATATGTCGGCCTGGCGATGTTCGCGCCAGTGCTCGCGGTGGGCCTCGCGGCCGGCGATCTGGCGGACAGGTTCAACCGCGCCGGCGTGGTCGCGGCCGGCTCTTTCACGGCCTTTCTCGCCTCGGCCGGCCTGCTGCTGCTGTCGCTCGCCGACACGCCCGACATCGCCCACATTTATATCGCCGCCGGCCTGTTCGGCACGGCGATCGCCGTATCCAAGCCGGCGCTGTGGGCGCTGCTGGGGCAGGTCGTGCCGGCGCGCCGCTTTCCCGCCGCCGTCAGCCTGTCGACCGGAGCGGGTCAGGTCGCGACCATCTTCGGCCCCGCGCTCGCGGGCCTTCTGCTCCTCGCGGGCCTGACGGTCGGCTACGCCGGCATCGCCGTCATCACCTTCATCGCCATCGGGCTCGCCGTCCTGATGATTCCCGCGGCGGCCGGCGCCGCGCGCGCGGAACGGCGCGACAGGACGCCGGGGCATATGCTGGCGGGCATCCGCTATATCTGGAGCACGCCGGTCCTCCTCGGCATGGTGCTGCTCGATCTGTTCGCCGTGCTGTTCGGCAGCGTCGTCGCGCTGCTGCCGGTCTTCGCACGCGACATCCTCGACGTGGGACCCGCCGGCCTCGGCGCGTTGCGGGCCGCCCCCGCCGTGGGAGCGACCGCCGCCGCGTTCTTCCTCGCCCGCGCCATGCCCCGGCGCGGCGCGGGCGCCGTCATGCTGGGTTTCAGCGCGCTGTTCGGCATCTCGGCAACGGTCTTCGCCCTTTCGGAGATCTTCCTGCTATCCCTGATCGCCCTGGCGGTCGGCGGCGTCGCGGACATGGTCAGCGTGGTCATGCGCCAGACGGTGCTCCAGCTCGGCACGCCGGACGCCATGCGCGGAAGGGTCAACGCAGCCGCGCAGGTCTTCATCAGCGCCTCGAACGAAGTCGGCGACTTCCGCGCCGGCGCCGTCGCGGGATGGCTGGGCGCGGCGCCCGCCGCCGCGATCGGCGGGCTATGCACCGTCGCTATCGCCGCCGGCTGCGCATGGGCTTTTCCCGCGCTGCGCCATCTGTCCGATCCCCGCTCGATCGCCGCAGACCGACAATCCTGAATCCGCCGCGCCGCGAACCGCCGCGCATTCGCGCGGCAAAAAAGGGGTTTGCTTGCCGCAAAACATAGTATATATATTCTATCGAATTGACCGATAGAATGCTCCGCCGGAGCCATCGGGCAAGCGCGCAGGGTTGGCCGGCTTTGCCGAGTCAGATCGTCTTTTTGATAACGCAAGATCTTTTCGGAGTTCGCCCTGTTTCGACGGGATTTCAGCGGGTGACGCGCTCCCGGACTTTCATGCCCGGATGCCCCTGAGACCGGCAGCGCGCCGCAAAGATCCCGAAATCGAATCCGCAATCCCAGGAAAAGAGATTTGTCGGGAGTACGCAATGCATTCTGATCGCCGCACTTTTATCAAGGTATTGTCTTTTGGTTTTGCGGCCTCCCTCGCCGCCTATGCCTCCCCGGGAAGCGCAACATATGCGAGCACGGCCTCGGACAACGTATTGTCCATTGCGCAGGGCAACGACATCCTCTCTCTCGACCCTGCCGATCACGGCAACAACAGCACCGAATCGACGCTCGTCAATATTTACGACTATCTGGTGGCGAAAGATTTTTCGGGCGACACGCTGGTCTTCAAGCCCAATCTGGCGACTTCCTGGTCCACCGACGATCAGATCCGCTGGGTGTTCAGGCTTCGCAACGATATCAAATGGCACGACGGCACCAGCTTCACCGCCCATGACGTGAAGTTCACCGTCGAGCGGACCCAGGGCGACAAGAAGC
This sequence comes from Pseudochelatococcus sp., assembly GCF_050946405.1. Classification (NCBI taxonomy): domain Bacteria; kingdom Pseudomonadati; phylum Pseudomonadota; class Alphaproteobacteria; order Hyphomicrobiales; family Chelatococcaceae; genus Pseudochelatococcus; species Pseudochelatococcus sp. The sequence goes on along the minus strand of NZ_JBMNUS010000006.1, from coordinate 93,060 downwards.
TGAAAAGCGCCTCGAAATTCAGCACGGTCAAGAGCGTCAGGGTGATCGACGACCATACGCTCGAAATCGAGACCGACGGCCCGGACCCGCTGCTGCTGCATCGTTTCGTGGGCAACGGCGCCGGCATCCTGCCGAAACACGCCTTCGAGGCCGCCGGCGGCAAGGACGCTTTCTTCAGGCAACCGATCGGCACCGGCCCCTACAGGTTCAAGGAATGGCGCAAGGCCGACCGCGTCATTCTGGAGAAGAACGACGACTGGTGGGGCGGCAAACCGAAGTGGGATACGGTGGTCATTCGCTCGATTCCCGAAACGACGACACGCGTGTCGGAGTTCATCACCGGGGGCGTCGATATCGCCGTCAACATTCCCCCGGAAGACATCGAGCGCATCAAGGCGAACGCCGGCACGAAAGTGATTTCGTTCGACATCGCCCGCAATCTCGCGCTCCATGTCCGCACCGGCGAGAAATGGGCCACCCGCGATCCGCGCGTGCGCGAGGCCATCGACCTGGCGATCGACCGTGACGCGATCGCGCGCAAGGTGGTGAGCGCATTCGGCTCTCCCACGCGCGGCTTCTTCCCGCCGAAGATTCCGGGCTCCAACCCCGCGCTCAGCCGGGACCTGCGGTTCGATCCCGAGCGCGCCCGCGCGCTGGTGCAGGAAGCCGGAGACGGCAAGGAAATCACCGTCAAGTTCAGCACGCCGAGCGGCCGCTATGTGAAGGATCGCGAAATCTCCGAAGCGATCGTCGGCTATCTCGAGGATGTCGGAATCCGGGTGCAGTTCGAGGTGCTCGACTGGACGATCTACAACAGCCGGCTGGCCTCCGACGGCTTCGGAGAGCTCTATCTGTGGGGCATGGGTTCCTACACCGACGGTTCGTCCCTGTTCAACGACCAGTTCAAGCGCCACTACGAATGGGTCGACGCGGAGTTCAACGACATCCGCGCGAAGATCCGCAACCCCGGCAGCGAGGAGGAACGCCTCGCGCTGGTGCGCCGGGCGCAGGAAATCGTCGCCGCGCAGGGTGTGCGGATCGGCATCCTCTACCCGCAGGCGATCTACGGCGTGAACGATCGCGTCAGGTTCGAAGGCCGCTTCGATGAAATGATCTTCGCGGAAGAAGTGACCCGCCCATGATCCTTCGCCACGCCCTGCGCGCGCTGGCGCAGGCCATCCCGGTGCTCTACATCGTTTCGCTCATCGTCTTCATCCTCGTGTATCTGACCGGCGATCCGTCCGCCCTGCTGATACCCGAGGATGCGACCGAGGAAGACCGGCTGGCGCTCGTTGCGGCGTGGGGCCTCGATCAGCCCTTCTACATCCAGTACGTCACCTATATGGGGAACATCCTCAGCGGCGACTTCGGCGTCTCGTATCGCTACGGCAGCGCGGCGCTGCCGGTGGTGCTGGAGCGCATTCCCGCCACGCTGATCCTGACGGCGGGGGCGATGGCGGTGGCGATCGCCATCGCCGTGCCGACCGGGATTCTGGCGGCGCTGCGCCATAATTCGACCTCGGATTTCGTGGTTTCCGGCGCGGCCGTGCTCGGCAAGGCGATGCCGAACTTCTGGGTCGGCATCATGCTGATCCTCGTCTTCGGCGTCTGGCTGCGCGTATTGCCGGTGTCCGGCAGCGGCAGTTTCGCCCATCTCATCCTGCCGGCGGTGACGCTGGGAACGGGTTTCGCGGCGGACATGACGAAGCTGATACGCTCCGGCATGCTGGAGGTTCTGGGCCGCGATTACGTGCGCACCGCTCTCGCCAAGGGCATCCCCGACCATGTGATCGTGCTCAGGCACGTATTCCGCAACGCGCTGATCCCCGCGCTGACCATGACCTCCCTGCACACCATCGCGCTGCTCGGCGGCGCTCTGGTGACGGAAACGGTGTTCTCCTGGCCGGGGCTCGGACAACTGATCGTCAACGCGATCTACACCAAGGACATGGCCGTCATCCAGATCGCCGTCTTCGTGATCACCCTGCTGACGCTGGCCATCAACTTCACCACCGATCTGCTTTACCGCGTCCTCGACCCGCGGATTCGGATCTAGAGCGCGTTCCATCCCCCTGATCATGCGTCGAACGGGCCATCAGCCATGGAAAACATCGCCACCCTGCCGCAAGAGAAACATCTACGGGTTGCGGCCCTCCTGCGCTCCCTGCTGTCGAGCAGGGCGGGAGCGGCGGGCGTCGCCATTTTGCTGGCCATCGTCATCGCGGCGTTGCTGGCGGATGTGCTGCCGCTGCCAAACCCGCGCAAGCGCGATCTCGAACTGAAGTTCATTCCGCCCGTCTGGAGCGACGGCGGCATCGCGGGCCACTGGCTCGGCACCGATGGACAGGGGCGCGACATCCTCTCGCGCATCGTCCACGGCGCACGGACATCGCTTTTCGTCGGCCTCGCGGCCGTCGTCCTGTCGGGAGCCATCGGCCTCGTGCTCGGCCTCATCGCCGGCTTTCGAGGCGGGCTGTTCGACCTCTTGCTGATGCGCGTGATCGACGCCATGCTCGCCATTCCGACCATGCTGTTCATGCTCGTGGTGGCGCTGGTGGCGGGCAGCGGCATGTTGCCGCTCGTCGTCGTGATCGCCGTCACCAACTGGGTGGTCTATGCGCGCCTCGTGCGGGCGGAGGTGCTCCATGTGAAGGAGCTGGAATTCGTCAGCGCCGCGCGCATCGGCGGCGTCAGCCCGGCCGGCATCGTGTTCAGGCACATTCTGCCGAACGTCGTCTCGTCCTTCGTGGTCGTCGCCACGCTCAACATCGGTTCCGTCATCCTGGCCGAATCCTCGCTGAGCTTTCTCGGCTTCGGCATCCAGCCGCCGGAAATTTCCTGGGGGCAGATGCTCAGCGAGGGCCGCCAGTCGCTCGCGACGAGCTGGTGGGTGGCGACCTTTCCCGGCATCGCGCTCACGCTGACGGTGTTCTCCATCATCCTCATCGGCGACTGGCTGCGCGACTATCTGGACCCGAGGCTGACATGAGCGCGCTTTCTTCCGACACCCCGATCCTGCATTATCGCAACGCGTCCGTCACGTTGCCGAAGAACGGCGGCGACCTGCGACTCGTGAGGGGCGTCGACCTCGACGTCTTTCCCAACGAGATCGTGGCGCTGGTCGGCGAATCCGGCAGCGGCAAGACGCTCACGGCCCTGAGCACGCTCGGCCTCCTGCCGCGCAACGCCGTTTTCAGCGCCGACGCCGCGACCGTGAGGGGAAAGGATCTCACCCGCCTGACGCACGCGCAATGGCGCGACCTGCGCGGCTCCGACGTCGGCATCGTGTTTCAGGAGCCGCTGTCGTCGCTCAATCCGGTGCTGACCATCGGCGACCAGATCGGCGAGGTGTTGTACTACAAGCAGCGCCTGCCGCGTGCGGAACGGCTGGCCCGCAGCATCGGGCTGCTCGCCACCATGGGCATCGCTTCCCCGGAGCAGGTGGTGAACGCCTATCCGCACCAGCTCTCGGGCGGCATGCGCCAGCGCGTCATGCTCGCGATCGCGATGGCCGGCGAACCGAAGCTGCTGATCGCCGACGAGCCGACGACCGCCCTCGACAATGCCATCCGGAACCAGGTGCTCGAACTGATCGTGGAGACCGCCGCGCGGTCCCATGTCGGGGTGCTGTTCATCACGCACGACCTGTCCGTCGTCGCGCAGATCGCGGACCGGGTCGTGGTGATGAAGGATGGCGGCGTGGTCGAAGGCGCGCCGATCACCCGGATTTTCGACGCTCCCGACGACGCCTATACGCGCAAGCTCGTCTCGCTCGCTCCCCGGATTCCCGCCGTGGTGCGGCACGGCACGCCGCGGGCGGCCGAACCGCCGCCCGCGCCCGGCGCCGCGCCGCTGCTCGAAGTGCAGCGGGTGACGAAGCGCTACGCCCCGCGCGGCGGGGCTTCCCCGCACGGGGCGACGGTCGCGGCGCTGAACGACGTGTCAGTGCCCGTCTGGCCGGGCAAGACGCTGGGGCTCGTCGGGGAATCGGGCAGCGGCAAATCCTCGCTCGCCCGCGTCATCACCGGACTCACGAAGCCGGATAGCGGCCGCATCCTCTTCGAGGGACGGGATATCGCATCGCCGGAAGGGCGCGCGGCGATGCGCGCCGGGCGGGATATCCAGATGGTGTTCCAGGACCCCTTCTCGTCGCTCAATCCGCGCATGCGCATCGCCGAAATCGTCACCGAGCCCATGCGCGCCTTCGGGCTGCTGACGCGGCAATCGGCCGAGGACGCGGCCGCCGAACTGATCGAGGCCGTGGGACTGCCCGCCCGCATGATCCGGCGATATCCGCACGAGCTTTCCGGCGGCCAGCGCCAGCGCGTCGGCATCGCGCGCGCGCTCGGCGTGAAGCCCCGGCTGCTCGTGTGCGACGAGCCGGTATCGGCGCTCGACGTATCGATACAGGCGGAAATTCTGGCGCTGTTCAGAAGCCTGCAACCTCTGTTCGGCGTCACCTATCTGTTCATCGCCCACGGGCTCGATACGATCTATTCCATCAGCCACCATGTCGCGGTCATGCAGCGCGGCAGCATCGTGGAATATGGCGAGCGGGACGCGGTTTTCGGCAATCCCCGCCATCCCTATACCCGCCAGTTGCTGGCGTCGATGCTGGATTCCGACCCGCGCTCCGGCCGGTTCCGCCACCGCGGCGCGCAGACGGAGCCGGCGGCCGGTCAGGGACCGGCGGCGCGAAACGGGAGAACGGGTCCCGGCCCCGACCATGCTTCGCTGCTTATCTGAAAAGTACAAGGAACGCCCCTGATGTCTTCGTCACCATCCCCGTCTTCGTCGCCGCAGATCCATCTGGGATACTTCCATCAACCTGTCGGAAGGCATCCCTTCGCATGGCGGCGCGCGGAAGCGGAAGGCCATCCCGAAGATCCGGCCTGGGCGATCCGGGTGGCGCGCAAGGTCGAGGAAGGGCTGTTCGACGTCTTCTTTCTGGCCGACGGGCTCGTCGGCCCCAATCCGCAGGAGCAGGGCAAGGCCGGCGGGCTGGAGCCGCTGACGCTGCTCGGCGCTGTCGCGGCCAGCACGACGCATGTCGGGCTCGTCGCCACCGTCTCGACGACTTTTTCCGAGCCCTTCAACGTGGCCCGCATGCTGGCCTCGCTCGATCACATCAGCGGCGGGCGCAGCGGCTGGAATGTCGTCACCTCCCAGTCCGACCGCGCCGCGCAGAATTTCGGCGCCGACAAGCTGCTCGACCACGCCGAGCGCTACGCGCGCTCCGCCGAGTTCCTCAGCGTGACGAAAGGACTGTGGGATAGCTGGGACGACGGCGCGCTTTCCCTCGACAAGCAGCGCGGCGTTTTCGTGGAGCGGAACAGGGTCAGGGAACTCAACCACAAGGGGCGCTTCTTCACCGTCCGCGGGCCGTTGAACGTCTCGCGCCCCCCGCAGGGCCATCCCGTGATCTTTCAGGCCGGCTCGTCGGCTGACGGCATCGATCTGGCCGCAACCCATGCCGATGTCGCCTTCACGGCGCAGGATACGATCGAGGATGCGCTCGTCTACCGCGAAGCGCTGCGCGCCGCCGCGGCGACGCATGCGCCGGGCTCGCCCGGCCCGCTGGTCTTTCCCGGTGTCATGCCCATCGTCGGCGAGACGCACGAGGCGGCGGCGGGGAAGTTCGCCGCCCTTCAGGAAAGGACCGACGTCGCGGCCGGCATCCGGCAACTGTCCGGCCGCTGGGGCTACGATCTCTCGGGCTACGACCTCGACGGGCCGATTCCCGAACCCGGCCCTTCCGTGCACGGGCAAAGCCGCGTGCAATTGCTGCTGAAGAAAGCCCGCGCCGAGGGCTACAGGCTGCGGGACCTCGCGGCGCTGGCCATCGCCTCGCACGGCCACCGGATCATCGTCGGCTCGGCGCAGGAAGTGGCCGACGATCTGGAACACTGGTTCCGGTCCGGCGCCGCCGACGGCTTCAACATCATTCCCGCCACCATGCCGGACGGTCTGGACGATTTCGTGGATCTCGTCGTGCCCGAGTTGCAACGGCGCGGCCTCTTCCGCACCGCTTATGAAGCCGAAACGCTGCGCGGCCTCCTCGGCCTCACGCGGCCGGCGCCGCGCTTCGCGTGAACAGGGGGAATACGGGCGCCGGCGCCGATGCGTCACCGGCGCGCCGGCCGCTCCAGCCCGAGATGCTCACGCAGCGTCGTGCCGGTGTAATCCTGGCGGAAGAGGCCGCGCCGCTGCAACTCGGGCACGACGAGATCGACAAATGCGTGAAGGGAGCCGGGCAGGTAGGGCGGAATGATGTTGAACCCGTCCGCCGCCCCGGTCGTGAACCAGGCTTCGAAATCGTCGGCAAGCTCCTTCGCCGAACCCACGAACAGCCGGTGGCCGCGCGAGGCGATCGCGACGCGGGCGAGCTGGCGCAGGGTCAACCCTTCCCGCCTGGCGCGTTCTTCCAGCAGGACGCGGCGGCTGTAGCCGTCGCTGAACAGATTGCCGGAAAACACCGGCGCGGGAGGCGGCTCATCCAGCGGATAGGCCGAAAGATCGAACCCCCAGCGCTGCGACAATTGATCGAGGCCTTCCGTAATGTCGGTCTTCTCTTCCAGCCCGGCGTAGATATCCTCCGCCTCCGCGCGCGTCCGGGCCACGATGGGCAGCACCCCCGGCATGACGAACGGCGGCACGGAACGCCCCTTCGCACTGGCGCGCTGACGCAGATCGGCGGTGAACTTGCGCGAATCCTCGATATTGTCCTGCGCCGAGAAGATCACGTCAGCCGTTTCGGCGGCGAGATCGCGGCCGTCGTCGGATGCGCCGGCCTGAATGATGATCGGGTGCCCCTGCGGCGGGCGCGGCACGTTGAGCGCTCCCGCAACGGAAAAGTGCGCGCCGTCGTGCCCCAGCTGGCGGATGCGCGCCGGATCGATGTAATGGCCGCTCTCCTTGTCGGCGATGACGGCGCCGTCATCCCAGCTATCCCACAGGCCCTTGACGACCTTGACGAATTCCCGCGCCCGCTCGTAGCGCGCCGCGTGGTCCGGCAGCTTGTCGGCGCCGAAGTTGCCCGCGGCGGCGTTCCAGGTCGACGTCACGACATTCCATGCCGCCCGGCCGCCGCTGATGTGGTCGAGGGAAGCGAACTGACGGGCGAGATTATACGGCTCCGAAAAGGTCGTCGTCGCCGTTCCGGCCAGACCGATGCGGCTCGTCGTGACCGACAGCGCCGACAGCACCGTCAACGGTTCGAGATTGCCCGCGCGCTTGGTCGATCCCGGAGCCGGACCGACCAGCGAATCCGCCAGGAAGTAGAAATCGAACTTGCCCCGCTCGGCAAGGCTCGCCAGTTCCGCCACCCAGCGGATATCCGTGCTGCTGCCCTTGAATTCCGGCTGTCGCCAGCCTGCGACATGCCTGCCCAGCGGCTGGTTGAACAAACCCAGATGCAGTTTTGGTGCGCTGCTCATGCCATTGTCTTTCACTGTATCATGATCGTCAAAGTATTCATGCGTTTCCCGAGACGCCTTAAATGGCCCGCCTGCCATCCGCAGCGCCGCGAAAGCGGCTCCTTTCCGGGTCCGGGACCATCATGGCGGACAGCAGCCGGCGGGTGTAGGGATGTTGCGGATCGTTGAACACCTGATATCGCGGGCCATATTCGACTATTTTTCCATGCCGCATGACGGCGATATCGTTGCTCATGAAGTGTACGCCCTCCAGTCCATGCGCGATAAAGATGTAGGCGATGCCCTGATCTTCCTGAAGCTTCTTCAGAAGCTTCAGAATCTGCGTCTGGACCGAAACGTCGAGGGCCGACACCGGCTCGTCGCAGATGACGAGCTTCGGATGGGTCGATATCGCGCGGGCAAGCCCCACGCGCTGGCGCTGTCCGCCGGACAGTTCATGCGGCAGGCGATCGCCGAAATGGGTGGGAAGCCCGACCTGCTGCAACAGATCCGCGGCCCGGTCCGCGGTCTCGCGCGGTGCGATCAGGTGCTGGACGATCAGCGGCTCCGTCACGATGTCGCGAACGGTCATCCTCGGATTGAGGGAGCTGTACGGATCCTGAAACATGAACTGCACGTTGGCGCGGAACGCCGAGCGCTGCGCCACCGCCGAAGGCCGGACGGGCGCTCCCTCGTATACGATGCTGCCGGCATCGGGCGCGACAAGACCTGCGATCAGATGCCCGAGCGTGGATTTGCCGCTGCCCGACTCGCCGACGATGCCCAGCGTCCGCCCTTCCTCCAGGCGCAGATCGATATCGGCCAGCGCCACCGTGGATTCCGCCGGCGCGAGCCAGTTCGCCTTGCTCCGGTATGTTTTCGACAGTCCTTCCACCTTCAGCAGCGGCGGAGCCGCCGTTTCGCCGGACGGAACCGCCGCGACGGGCTCGGGCCCGTTGTCGATGCGGGGCAGCGAATCCAGCAAATGGCGCGTGTAGGAATGCCGGGGCCGGCGAAAAATGTCGAACACGCCGGCGCGCTCCACCACTTCGCCCCGGTTCATGACGACGACATCGTCGGCCACTTCCGCGACAAGGCCGAAATCGTGGGTGACGAGCAACACGCTCGCATCGAGGTCTCGCGCCACCTTCAGAATGAGTTCCAGCACCTGCACCTGGATGGTGGCGTCGAGCGCCGTCGTCGGCTCGTCCGCGATCAGCAGCCTGGGCCGCCCGGCGAGCGCCATGCCGATCATGATGCGCTGCTTCATGCCGCCGGACAATTCATGCGGATACTGGTTAGCGACCAGCGACGGTCTCGTTATGCCGACGGCATCGAGAAGCTCGATCACGCGCGGCCTGACCTGCTGACGATCGAGGCCGCCGTGCAGCTCAACGACTTCGGCGATCTGCCGGCCGATTTTCATGACCGGATTGAGGGAGGTCATCGGCTCCTGAAAGATCATGCCGACGGTGCCGCCGCGCAGTTTCCGCAGGACCTGCTCCTCCGCCCCGATGACATCGACGCCCCCGACCCTGACGCGGCCGCCGATCCGCGCGGACGGCGGAAGCAGGCCCACGGCGGAAAGAGATGTCAATGTCTTGCCGCTTCCCGACTCGCCGACGATCGCGACGATCTGCCGCTCGGCCACGGACAGCGACGCATTGCGGACGACAGGCTCCGGCGCCCCCGGAAAAGCGATCGTGAGATCTTCGATCTCGAGGACGGCGCGGGGCGCAGACGGAGCCGGCGACGGCTCCGGAAAGGGAAGGATGTGATGCGAATACGTGCTCACGTCAGCCTCGGATCAAGATAATCGCGCAGCCAGTCGCCCAGATACATGATGCCGAGCACCGTCAGCGAGAGCGCGATACCGGGAAAGGTCGCCACCCACCAGCTCGTGGCGATGTACTGCCTGCCGTCGCTCAACATCTGGCCCCAGGAGACGTCGGGCGACTGGATTCCCAGCCCGAGGAAGCTGAGCGACGCCTCGGACAGGATTACCGACCCCACGTTGAGCGTCGCCACCACCACGAAGGCGGAGAGGAGATTGGGCGTGATATGGCGGAACAACAGGCGCGGCACCCCGGCGCCGGCGATGCGGGCGGCCTTGATGTAATCCCGCTCCCGGATGGAGAGCACCTCGCCGCGCACCAGCTTCGTGTAGGCCACCCAGTTCGTCACCGCGATCACGATGATGAGCGGAACGAGCCCCGAGCCGGAGACGAGGACGATGACGAGCATGAACAGCATGGTCGGGATGGCCAGCATCGCGTCGACGACGCGCATGATCGCCGTGTCGACGATGCCGCCGACATAGCCTGCGATCAGCCCCAGGATCAGACCGATGAAAGCCGAAAGCGCCACGGCGGTCACGCCCACGATCAGCGATGCCCGCGAGCCGCTGACGATGCGGCTCACGATGTCGCGCCCCTGCTGGTCGGTGCCGAGAAGGAATTTCGTGGTGCCGCCTTCCACCCAGGCGGGCGGGGTGAACTTTTGCGACAGGTTGCGCTGCGTCGGACTGTGCGGCGCGATCCACGCGCCGAATGTCGCCGTCGCGACGAACAGGGATACCAGAATGGCGCCGATCAGGCCCGTGCGGCTGCGCGACAGCGACCGCAGAAGCTGGCGGAGACCGCTCCGCGATCTCTTTTCACCGGCGTTGGTGAGTTCCAGCGCGCTCATGGTCCGGGCCTCCTTTATCGGCTGTAGCGGATGCGCGGATCAAGCGCGTGATAGATGAGATCCGTCGCGATACTGAGCAGCATGGCCATGACGCCGATGATGAAGACCGACACCTGAACCACCGCCATGTCCTTGGTGTAGACCGCCTGCACGATGAGCTGCCCGATGCCGGGCCAGGCGAACACCGTTTCCGTCACCAGCGCCCCGCCCAGCAGGCCGACGACGTTCAGCGACGTGATGGTCGTGACGGGGATGAGCGAGTTGCGCAGGCCGTGACGCCACACCACCGCGAACTCGGACAGCCCCTTCGCCCGCGCGGTCCTGATGTAGTCCTGGCTCATCACCTCGATCAGGCTGGCGCGGATCATCTTGGTCATCTCCGCGGCGAGCCCCGTGCCGAGCGTCAGCGCGGGCAGCACGAGATGCTCCATCCCGCCCCTGCCGGAAACCGGAACCCAGCGCAGCATCACGCTGAAGACGAGAATGAGCATGATGCCGATCCAGAAATTCGGCATGGCCTTGCCGGCGACGGAAAGCGCCGTCGCGCCGATATCCACGAAGGAATTCCTGTACCGCGCGGAGAGGATGCCGAGGGGAACCGAAATGACGATGGACACGGCCAGCGCGCCCAACGTCAGCTCCAGCGTCGCCGGAATACGTTCCAGCACGACCGGCAGCGCCGAACTGCCGTATCGGTACGAGATGCCGAAATCGCCGGTGAGGATATTCCTCATGTAGATGTAGTACTGGACATACCAGGGTTGATCGAGACCGAGGGCCTCGATCAGCTGCCTGCGCGCCTCCTCGCCGTATTCGTCCTCCGGCAGCATGAGCGCCACCGGATCGCCCGTGAGATAGACGAGAATGAAGACGATCAGGGAGACGATGTACAGCACCGGCAGCATCTGCAACAGCGACGACACCAGATGTCGGCGTATCATTTGAGCGATATCTCCTCGACGACGAACTGCTCGTCAAAACGCGGATTGAAATCGAGGCGCTTGTTGTAGCCGTAGCTCGCCTTGGGGAAGTACAGCCCGATCTGCGAACGCTCGTCCGCGACGATCGCCTGCACCTCGCGCGCCAGCGCGTCGCGCTTTTCGTCATCCGTTTCCACGCGGCCCTTGTCCGCGGCGGCCTTGAACCCGGCGCTATTCCACTTGTGATGCTCGTCCCAGTTCCGGTTGAAGAAGGACGACGCATCCGTATAGCTGCCCATGCAGCGGAAATAGAGTTCGCCGAACTTGTCCGCGAGCTGCCTGTCCTTGTAGACGGTCCAGTCGAGCACCTGCAATTTGACGCGCAGGCCGATATCCTCAAGGTAGCCCGCAACGACTTCCGCCACTTCCTTGTCCTTCAGGAATCGGCCGCTCGATGTTGCCAGCTCGATTTCGAAGCCATCGGGAAAGCCGGCTTCCGCAAGCAGCTTGCGCGCGCGTTCCGGGTCATAGCGATAGTCGCGGTCGAGTTCGTGGTTGGAGCCCGGAATTTCGGGCGGGAAGAAACCGCGCGTCGGCAGGGCGAGACCGGAAAGAACGTCCTTGACCAGAACATCGCGATCGATGGCGATGTCGATGGCCTCGCGCACCCGCACGTCGCCCGTCTTCCATTCCGGGGAGGTGCGCACCGCCAGCATGCAGTTGCGCGCGATGTTCGAGTTCGCCGTCCCGGTGGACGGATTGGCGTTGATGCGGTCGAAATCTTCGGGCGGAACGGCGGTGGCGATATCGATGCCCCCGGTCAGCAGTTCGGACACGCGCGTCGACACCTCCGGCAGCGCCCGGAAGACGACGCTCTCCCATTTCGGCTTGCCGCCCCACCAGTTTCCGTTGGCCTCGACCGTCACCCGGTCAGCCTTGTCCCAGGCGACAAGCTTGTACGGCCCGGTGCCGACGGGATTGGCGAAGAATTTCTCGGCCGAACCCGCCGCCTCGAAGGCTTTCTTCGGGATGATGTTGGGGCCGTTGCCGACGAACCGGTGCAACAACAGCGCATCCGGGCCGTTGGTCTCGACCTCGATCCGGTATGGCGAGAGAACCTTGACCGACTTGATGCTGGCGAACTTGGAGGAGCTGCGCAGCTTCTTGTCTCCCTGCGTGCGTTCGACTGTGAACTTGACATCTTCGGCGGTAAAGGGATCGCCGTTGTGCCATTTGACATCCTGCCGCAGATCGAACACCCACGTCGTCGGCGAGGTCTGCTGCCATTTTTCCGCGAGGCTCGGCCTGAATTCCAGCGTGCCGGAGGTGAAATCCGTCGCGATGAGCTGATCGAAAATATTGATCAGCACCGCCGCCGTCGCGTTGCTGGCGTGGTTTGCCGGATCGAGCGACAGGATATCGCTGCCCACGCCATAGACGAGCGTCTTTTCGGGCGATGCCGCATGGACGGCGTGCGCCCCGACCGCGCAGAGCAGCGTGATGCCGAGCGACAGGCTTTTGACCGGATGAAAGGGTTTGCGGGCCATTGTATTGTCCGTTGTGTCTTCAGAACAGATGGATGCGGCATGCGCCCCGTCGCGCCGGCCGGCGCGGTTTCAGGCGGCGGGAGAAGCCGGACGGTCCAGCCCCAGATTTTCGCGCAGCGTCCTGCCGGCATATTCCCGGCGGAACAGCCCGCGCTTCTGCAAGATCGGAACGACTTCCTCGACGATGATGTCGATGGTGCCGGGAATGTAGACGGGCAGCACCAGGTTGAATCCGTCCGCTCCACGCTCCCGGAACCACGTTTCCAAGCCGTCGGCGAGTTGCTCGGGCGTGCCGACGATGGACCAATGCCCGTTCGAGCTGAGCTGGACGTGGATCAACTGGCGGATCGTGTAGCCCTTGTCGAGCGCGAGGCTCTTGAACAGGGCGGGACGGCTCTTGCGCCGCGTCAGGCTGTCGATGTCGGGCAGGCGCTCGGGCGGAATGCGCTCGTCGACATCGAGCCCGGAAAGGTCGATGCCTCCGAGCGTCTTTTCCAGATTGGAAATGCCGGTTTCGATATCGATGAGATCCCGGATTTCCTCATGGAAACGGCGGGCGTTTTCCTCCGTATCCCGGATGTAGGGATAAATTCCCGGCAATACCTTGATCTTGTCGGGATCGCGGCCATGCCCCTGCGCACGCTGCTTGATATCCTTGTAGAACGCCTGCGCCTCTTCCAGCGTCTGCGCGGCCGTGAAGATCAGTTCCGCATATTTCGATGCGAAGGTTCGCCCTTCCTCCGACGATCCCGCCTGCACCAGCACCGGATGCCCCTGCGGCGGCCGCTGGATGTTGAGCGGGCCGCGGACGGAGAAGTGCTCGCCCTTGTGATCGATGGGGCGGATCTTGTCCGGGTCCGCGTAAACCCCGCGCGCGCGGTCGTTGATGACGGCGGCGTCGTCCCAGCTATCCCACAGCGCGCGGACGACCGACAGATATTCTTCCGCGCGCGCGTATCGGGCAAGCTGATCCGGCAGCTTGTCGAGACCGAAATTCGCCTCACCCTGCGAGGATGTCACGAGGTTCCAGCCCACCCGCCCGTTGCTGAGGTGATCCAGCGTGGCAAGCTGGCGCGCGACGTTGTAGGGATCGGTGAATGTGGTGGAGATCGTGCCGATCACGCCGATGCGTTCCGTGCGGGCGGCGATGGCCGACAGCAGCGGGATCGGATCGAACGAAGCCGAGGGCGCGCTGCGCACCCGCCTGACATCGATCCACGGGCCGTCGGCGCGGAACACCGCGTCCAGCCTGCCCTGCTCCGCCTTGCGGGCGATATCGCTGTAAAGATCGAGGGAAGTCACTTCCCCCGAGCGGCTGTCCGGCAGCCGCCACGCGCCAAGCCCGCCAGCGCCGAGCAGCGAAACTCCCAGATGAATTTGCCGGTTGTTCTGTGTCATTGCGTTCTCTGAACTTCACGTATCAGGAGGGATGCGATCGCCGGAACGGCGCGATACCTGACATCATCGCTGTTCCCGACGATTGTTCTCACGTCATCTTTTTCGGGAAACGGCGTCCGTTTCCCGAAATCGCATTCATGCCGCACGCGCGCCGTCATCCTGTCCGGCGAGTGTTTCGCCGATGGCGGCGAGCGTGCCCGGCCGCCCGAAATTCCAGGCGGCCTCCAGCAACACGCCGGCCTTGCGCTCGCCGAGAACCGGCTCGACCAGACCGAGAAACTTTTCCTCCAGCCCGGCATCGCCCACCGGGTTTTCGGGGTGTCCCAGAACGACCTCGGTATGCCCCTCGATCCGGCTGCCGTCGCTGAAGACGACGGTCACGAAAGCGGAGGACGGTATCTGCCCCGCGACAGGCACAACCTCGACGAGCGGCAGCAGGGAGGTCACGCGTTCGTCGGCAAGAATCCGGTCGTCGAAATCGTTGGCCGCCAACTTGTAACCGCCGAGCGCCATGGCGACGCAGAACGAAACGCTGAACTTGGCTTCGAGCGCCGTCCGGGGCGCCGTCTTGCCTGCCGTCACCAGCGCGCCGGGATGGACGCGGGCGATGACGCGCTCGATCGGCCGGCCCCCGATCCTGCCGAGAAGGCCGATCGCCGTCTGGGAAGCGGCGTGAGTGGCGCGGCAGCTCGCGAACAGCTTGTAACCGTTGCGCAGCAACTCCCATTGTTCGTCGAAATCCAGCGGCGGCACCTCGACGTCGCGATCCTGGATGAAGGCGTCCAGCCAGCCGTTCTCGCGCTCGAAAATATGATCGGCCCCCAGGAAGCCTTCCGCCGCGAGATCGGCGGCGAGAATGCCGTCCATGGCGGCCTTGCCGGCATGAAACGGCTTGCCGTGGGTGCCGAACGATCCGACGAGCCCGCCGGCCGTCGTGGCGGCGTTCGCCAGCGCGTTGAGGACCTGCGCCGCTTCGAGATCGTAGAGCACGGCCGCGACGGAGGCCGCGCCCATCCGCCCGACGACCGAAGTCGGATGAAAGCCCTTGCGTTGCAGGGAGCGGCCGACACCCGGCACGCCTCCGCCGCCGAGACGAGCCATCACCTCGAAACCGGCGACGAAAGCGGCGAGCGTCGTTTCCTCGTCCAGCGAGCCGTGTCCGGCGAGCGCCAGCGCCGTGGACCAGCACGGGCCGCCGGGGTGCCCGGCGCCGAGATGGTGAACGTCGTCGAAATCCGCGGCGTGGGCCGCCGTGCCGTTGATCAACGCGGCCACGGCCGGCGTCGTCGTGCCGCCGAGAACGATGCGCGCCTTGCCGGCGGCCGGCCAGCGCCGCGCGATCCGCCTCACCGGCAACACGGCGGCGTCGAAAGCCCCCGAGACGGTAACGGCGAGATGATCCACCAGCGCACGGCGGGCCTCGTGAACCACGACGCCGGGAAGCGCCCGGCCGCGCGCGCCGGCGACGTAGCCGGCCAATGTCCGGCCTCGTCCGGTTTCACGGTTGGCTGCCGAAGTCACGACGAAGCCCCCCGCATGACAGATGCCGGCCGGGCGACGACGACGCCACGCCGGAAGCCGGCATGACGAAAGCGACATCTTTCCGTTACCGGGCATCTTCCGGCGGCGCGGTCGGGGAACGGGAAACAAGCCATGCGGCACCTGAAATGGATTGGTCGTTAAAGTTAGTCTATGAAAATTATATAATTATGCTATTCAGTCAAATTCGTTATCTTCTTCGTGATGCCAAAAAAGGCTATGGATGCGCCCTGTCAGTTTACGCCAGATCGAGGCTTTCAAGGCTGTCGTCGAGCATGGAACCGTCAGCGCGGCGGCGGAAGCGCTGTCCATTTCGCAACCTTCCCTCAGCAAGCTCATCGCCAACCTCGAGCGCGACATAGAGCTTGTCCTCTTCGAGCGGGAGAAGGGACGGCTGGTGCTGACGGATCGCGGCAGGCGGCTTTATTCGGAGATCGACCGCATCTTCGTGGGGCTCGACCAGTTGCATCGCGCCGTCAGCGAGATCCGGCGCGAGGAGCTTGACGTGCTGCGGATCGGCGTTCTGCCCGCGTTGTCGGGGCGCGTGTTGCAGGAGGCGGTGCGCCGGTATCTGTCGGCAAGGCCGAAAACCAGGCTATCGCTGCGAATCAGGGAATCGTATTTCCTCAGCGACTGGATCGAGAACGGCAAGCTCGATCTGCTGATCGCAAGCCACGCCACGGAGATAAAGGGTCTGGAGCGGCTCAGCCTGATGCGCGCGCCGGTGGTGTGCGCGTTGCCGCGCGGTCACTCGCTCGCCGGGCACCGCGTGATCACGCCGGCGCTTCTGGCCGGCGAGAATCTCATCTGCCTCACCGACGACAGCCGGCTGCCCGGCCGCGTGCGGGATGTGTTCGACGCGGCGGGCATCTCCGTTTCGAGCACCATCGAGGTCTCGCTGATGTCCTCGCTCTGTCAGTTGGTGGAGGCGGGCCTGGGCGTATCGCTCATGCACCCGCTCGTCGCGGCGAGTTGGGCCGACAACGTTCACATCCGGCCGTTCGAGCCGTCGATCATGGTGGAGTTTTCGATCTACCGGACACAGGCGCGCCGCCACCGGCCTCTGGTCGAGGAATTCGTCAATTGCTTTCTGGGCGCGTCTTCCGAAAGCCTCGACAGGACATTGTCTTCGCCCTCGCCGGTTTCGGGCGGATACCGGTCCGCCGGGTGATTTCGGAATCGGCCGAAATCGCCCTTCCGATCATCAACGATGGCGCAGGCGAGAAACACCGAGGCGTCAGCGGGTGAAAAGCAGCAGCGCAAACACGCCGAAAAGGGTCAGATGCAGCAGCCCCTGCAACACGGACGTTCTTTGCCCCAGAAAGGTCAGGGTGGTCAGCGCCAGCGTCAGGACGAAAAGAACCGTCTCGCTGGCGGAAATCCCGAACACGACGGTTTTACCCGTCACCAGACCGACCGTCAGCACGGCAGGCACGGTCAGCCCCACCGTCGACACGAAAGCGCCGAGACAAAGATTGATCGCTCGTTGCGTTTCGTTGTTGAAGGCGGCCTTCACGGCCGTAATGGATTCGGGCGTGAACACGATGATCGCGATGAGCACGCCGCCGAGCGCCACCGGCGCCCCGGCCTCCGCCACGCCGTAATCGATCACGATGGCGAGGTGGTGGGCCAGCAGCACGATCGGCAGCATGAGCGCCACCAGAACGACGGCACGGGCGATGCTCCCGCCGGTCCCCGCTCCGCTTTCCGCCGCCGGCGGCGAGCCACCCCCGGAAGCCGCGATATCGGAAGCCGCGGTTTGGGGCCGGATCGAGAGCTGGCCCGGCTCCGGCTGAATGAAATGATAGCGATACCGCCGCATCTGCAAGAACAGGAAAGCGCCGTAGAGAATAAAGGTCAGCGCCGAAAGGGCGACCGCCTGCGACGGCAGGAAGGTGCCGTCGCCGGTGCCGAGGGTGTTGGGCAACAGAAGGGCGACGCCCGCCAGGACGACCGTCATGGAGATGAAAGCGAGAGCCCCTTGCGCGTTGTACTCCTGCTCGCCGTATCGCGCCGCGCCGACCACGAGGCAGACGCCGGTCACGAGATTGAGGATGATCATCATCACGGCGAAGATCGAGTCGCGCCCGATCGTGGGCGTTTCCCCCGGCCCCGACATGACGGCGGCGATCAGGATGACTTCGATCGATACGATCGACAGGGTGAGGATGAGGGTGCCGTATGGTTCGCCGAGCCGATGGGCCAGTACATCGGCTTGCGCGACGACACCGAAGGAGGCCATGAGAATGGTTGCGAACAACGCGGCGAAACAGACGATCGCCACGACCGGCGTCATCGACGGTGACAACCAGGAATGACCGCTCCATTGGAAGAGAGCGACGATAAGCCACGCGGCGGAAAGCCGCAGCAGGGTTCCCGGCGATATCGCGGAAGCGGCGGCTTGAAGGAGACCCGAGGACATTGTTTCCCCTGTCGGGGCCGTCCCCTTCCGGCGTCATCGCGGCCGGGTCGTCCCGGCCGAGCCCACGCCCAGGCGAGGGAATTCCCGCCTTTTATCAAGGCGTGAGGGGCAAGTCCAGATCGGCGGGCGATCCGGCAACCTCAATCGAACAGGCTGGACACGCTCGATTCGCTCGCCGTGCGGCCGATGGCCTCGCCGAGCAAGGTCGAGATGGTGATGGTGCGGATGTTGTGCGCGACCTTCACCGCCTCCGTCGCCAGAATCGAATCGGTGATGACCAGTTCCTTGAGGCGGGAAGAGGCGATGCGCGCCACCGCGCCGCCCGAGAGCACGCCGTGGGTGCAATAGGCGTAGACTTCCTTGGCGCCCTTGGCCAGCAGCGCATCCGCCGCATTGCACAGCGTGCCGCCGGAGTCGATGATGTCGTCCACGAGGATGCAGCTCTTGCCCTCGACATGGCCGATGATGTTCATCACCTCCGATTCGCCGGGGCGCTCGCGGCGTTTGTCGACAATGGCGAGCGGGGCGTCGATGCGCTTGGCGAGCGCGCGGGCGCGCACCACGCCGCCGACGTCCGGCGACACCACCATCGTGTTCGACAGGTCGAGCCGTTCGAGAATGTCGCGCACCATCACCGGCGCGGCGAACAGATTGTCGGTGGGGATGTCGAAAAAGCCCTGGATCTGCCCGGCATGCAGATCGACGGTCAGCACCCTGTCGGCGCCCGCGCGGGTGATGAGATTCGCCACGAGCTTGGCCGAGATGGGCGTGCGCCCCGCGGAACGCCTGTCCTGCCGGGCGTAGCCGAAATAGGGAATCACGGCCGTGATGCGCCGCGCGGAAGAGCGGCGCAGCGCATCGGTCATGATGAGCAATTCCATCAGGTGGTCGTTGGCGGGGAAGGAGGTCGACTGGATGATGAACGCATCCTCGCCGCGCACGTTCTCCTGAATCTCGACGAAGATCTCCATGTCCGCGAAGCGGCGCACGAGGCATGTCGCCAGCGGCACTTCGAGATACTTGGCGATCGCCTCAGCCAGAGGGCGATTCGAGTTGCCCGCGACGAGCTTGATCGAGGGTTTCATCCGGCCATTTCCTTACATAGGGTGCAATGCGCCCGCCATACACCGGCGCGCCCGCGCAGGCGGCGCCATCGCGCGACGTTATGGAACACCCACAGCGCATCACGCAAGGTTTCACGCGCTCATATCAGCCACGCTCCACGCGAACAATAGGCTTGACGACAATATGCCCGCTCGCGGAGCAATAGAGCCGCGGCGGCTCCGAAAAAAGCGCGCCCGGCAAGACGGCGCGCCCGCCCGGACGGCGGGGCGGCAGTGAAATGCAACCAAATCGATATCATATGTATATGAATACACGCAGCCGACGGCTTCGGGCGGTGGACTTCCCGCCGCGGCATCGGCGCGCTTGTGCAACCGGGGATGCCGCGCCGACCAACGGATCGGCGCGGCATCCTCGGGCTTTCTCAGCCCATGATGTGGTAGCCGGCGTCGATATAGATCGTTTCGCCGGTGATGTTGCGCGCGAGATCCGAAGCGAGGAACGCGGCGACGGCGCCCACGTCCTCGATGGTGGCGAGGCGGCGCATGGGCGAGCGCTCGATGGCCTGCTTGAGCAGATCGTCGAAGTCGCCGATGCCGGACGCGGCGCGCGTGAGCATCGGACCGGGCGAGAGCGTGTTGACGGTGATGCCCTTCGGCCCCAGCTCGGAAGCCAGCTCGCGGCTGGTGGCCTCGAGCGCGGCCTTGATCGGCCCCATCATGTTGTAATGCTCCACGACCTTTTCCGCGCCGTAGAAGCTCATGGTCTGCGCGGAGCCGCCGTTCTTCATCAGCGGCTCGGCCTGGCGCAGCAGGCGGACGAAGGAGTGAACCGAAATGTCGATCGACAGTTCCACGCCTTCGAGCGACGTGTCGATGACGCGGCCATGCAGATCCTTCGCGGGAGCGAAGGCGATGGAATGGATCACGATATCGAGCGTGCCCCACTTTTCCGCGATGTGCCGGAAGAGCGCTTCTTCCTCGCTTTCATTGCGGACATCGAGCGGCAGGAAGATCGGCGCGTTGATCGATTCCGCCAGCGGCTGCACATACGGCTTGGCCTTCTCGTTGAGGTAGGTCATCGCCACCTCGGCGCCCGCCTGATGCAACGCCTTCGCGACACCCCACGCGATGGAATGCTCGTTGGCCACACCGACGACGAGCGCACGCTTGTTGGACAGATCAATCATATCAACGGCCCCCAATTGGTCGAGATCAAGTGCCGGGAATATTGCATATGCAGCATCAAGAAAAATGACATTTCCCGGTAAAGTCACGCCGGGAAAAAAGGCGTGAGAACCGAACGGCGTGCCTCCGCCCGCCGAAACCGGAAAGAATGCAACGCAAAAATTCCCGCCGCCGTCTTCCATCCCGGCGCGAGGCGCGCCATATTCCGGGCATGGCGCGCACGACTGGATCATCCGACAATTCCGGCAAACCCGGCGCACCGGCGAAGGAAGACGCGGCCTCCGCGCCCTCGCCGGCGGCGGCCGCACGCGGCGCGGAAGGCGGCAAAACCCGCGGACGAAAGCTCGGGAAAGCATCCCGGCCGGAACTGGTGCCGCTCGATCCTTTCCTGGCCGATCTGCTCAATCCCGCCCTCAACCGCGGCCGCGGCTTCGAGGAAGCGCCGCAAAGCGGCTATGCCGTCGATGCCACGCCGACGAACGACCCCGAACTCGCCGCGCGCTTGTCCGTGTCCCTCGAGGGCGACGGCCGCCCCGCCCCCAAACCCGCGCGCAAACGCGGCAAGGCGACGGAGGGCGCGCGCGCCGCCGATCTCGCAGGCGAGGGATCGGGCGTTTCCGCCACCGTATCGGCGCTGACGCAATTGCTGGAGGACGGCAACCCGTTCATCAAGAACGGCGAGGTCTGGACGCCCCACCGGCCCGAACGGCCGGAGAAATCGGAAGGCGGCATCCGCTTCCGCATGCAGTCGGATTTCGCGCCCGCCGGCGACCAGCCGACCGCCATCGCGGAACTGGTGCAGGGCATCCGCGACGACGAGCGCGATCAGGTGCTGCTCGGCGTCACGGGCTCGGGCAAGACGTTCACCATGGCCAAGGTCATCGAGGAAACCCAGCGCCCGGCGCTCATCCTCGCCCCCAACAAGACGCTCGCGGCGCAACTCTACGGCGAGTTCAAGAGCTTCTTTCCCGACAACGCCGTCGAGTATTTCGTCTCCTATTACGACTACTACCAGCCCGAAGCCTACGTGCCGCGTTCGGACACCTATATCGAAAAGGAATCGTCGATCAACGAGCAGATCGACCGCATGCGCCACGCCGCCACCCGCGCGCTGCTGGAGCGCGACGACGTGATCATCGTCGCCTCCGTCTCGTGCATCTACGGTATCGGCTCGGTCGAGACCTATACGGCGATGACGTTTTCGGTGAAGGTCGGCGAGCGCGTGGAGCAACGCCAGCTCATCGCCGATCTCGTGGCGCTGCAATACAAGCGCACCGGCGCCGATTTCACCCGCGGCACCTTTCGCGTGCGCGGCGATGTCATTGAGGTGTTCCCCGCCCACTACGAGGACCGGGCCTGGCGCCTCTCGCTGTTCGGCGACGAGGTGGAGGCCATCGCCGAGTTCGATCCGCTCACCGGGCAGAAGACGGCCGATCTCGGCTTCGTCAAGATGTACGCCAATTCGCATTACGTCACGCCGCGCCCGACGCTGCTCCAGTCGATCAAGGGCATCAAGGAGGAGATGGCGCGGCGCGTGGAGGAACTGACGCGCATGGGCCGCCTGCTGGAGGCGCAGCGGCTGGAACAGCGCACCGTGTTCGATCTGGAGATGATGGAGGCCACCGGCTCCTGCGCCGGCATCGAGAACTATTCGCGCTATCTCACCGGGCGCAAGCCGGGCGAGCCGCCGCCGACGCTGTTCGAGTACCTGCCCGACAACGCGCTCGTCTTCGCCGACGAGAGCCATGTCACCATCCCGCAGATCGGCGGCATGTACCGTGGCGACTTCCGGCGCAAGGCGACGCTGGCCGAATACGGCTTCCGCCTGCCCTCGTGCATGGACAACCGGCCGCTGCGTTTCGAGGAATGGGACGCCATGCGCCCGCAATCGGTGCATGTCTCGGCGACGCCGGGAAAATGGGAGCTGGAGCGCACCGGCGGCGTGTTCGTGGAGCAGGTCATCCGCCCCACGGGCCTCGTCGATCCGCCGGTGGAAATCCGCCCCGCCCGCAGCCAGGTGGACGACCTGCTCGGCGAGGTGCGCGCGACGACGGCGCGCGGCTACCGCTCGCTCGTCACCGTGCTCACCAAGCGCATGGCCGAGGACCTCACGGAATATCTGCACGAAAACGGCGTGCGCGTGCGCTACATGCACTCGGACATCGACACGCTGGAGCGCATCGAGATCATCCGCGACCTGCGGCTCGGCGCCTTCGACGTGCTGGTGGGCATCAACCTGCTGCGCGAGGGACTCGACATTCCCGAATGCGCGCTCGTCGCCATTCTGGACGCGGACAAGGAAGGCTTTCTGCGCTCCGAAACATCGCTCGTGCAGACCATCGGCCGCGCGGCGCGCAACGCCGAGGGGCACGTCATCTGCTACGCCGACAACATCACCGGCTCGCTGGAGCGCGCGCTCGCCGAAACGACACGCCGCCGCGACCGGCAGATGGCCTACAACGAGGAACACGGCATCACGCCGCAGAGCGTGAAGAAACGCATCGGCGACATTCTCGAATCGGTCTACGAGCGCGATCACGTCACCGTCGACACCGGGCTCACCGAAAAGGCCGCCGTCGGCCACAACCTCAAGACGGTTCTGGCCGATCTCGACAAACGCATGCGGGCCGCAGCGGCCGATCTCGAATTCGAAACCGCCGCGCGCCTGCGCGACGAGATCAAGCGCCTGCAAGCGACGGAACTCGCCATCGCCGACGATCCGCTGGCGCGTCAGGGCGAGGTCGAGGACCGCGCGGGCGCCTATGCCGGCGCGCGCAAATACGGCGATGCGGCCAATCTGCCGCCGCCTGCCGCCCGCGCCCGCAAGCCGACGCTGGACGAAATGGGCCCGAAGCAGGAGGCGGTGCCGCTCGGCGCGGAACATTTCCAGCCCCGCTCCACCGGCGGCTGGCCCGGCAAACCGACGCCCAAGAAGCGCAGCCGGCAGAAGACGAAGCCGTCATCGTGACATTACCGTCACGCCCCTGAAGCACCGTTCGCCGAAGCACCGTTCGCCATGAAATCCGTTCCGAAGCAAAAGCCGATCCGACCGGATCGGCTTTTGCTTCGCGATTCTCCGCTTCGAGCGGATCCCGGTCGGGAAACGAGAGCCCGCCCGGCAGGATCGGGCTTGCTCCAATGCTGAACGGCGGCGGCGCGGATATCGGACACGTCGATGGTTTGCCGATGCCGCACGAGACATCGTTATGCGCGGGACGCGCGCCACCCATGCCGCAGCGCACAAAAAATGCACCGCCGCCCCAGCCGATAAAATCTTTGCATAAAACACATGGAATTAAAACAATATTCCATATCAACATTATCTTTGTGTGTTTTTTAAGGCCGGGCTTCCCGGCGAAACCGAACCGCCGGCCGCGCCATTGAATGCACGCGTAACGGTAACAAGAGAAACGATGTGGCGAGATAAAAAAAAGGCCGAATTCCACGAGGGAACTCGGCCTGAAAGTAGCTCCAGCATAGCTGGAACTTCCAGAGGGGAACGGTTGAAACAAGCTCTACGCCGGGAGGAGGTGCGGAGCTCATCAGTCTCAACCGCAGTCAGAATGCACGTTGCGCTGCGTTTTTGCAACGCAACAGACTACATAACAGGCATGCGTATGGCGCATGCTTCATCCCGGCGATGGAATTCCGGTCAGTTCTGCCCGTTTTCTCGGCAGGTCGCGGCCGCGCTGCCCGCGCAACCGCTTCGGCCCGCCCGCGCCGGGAATTGCGCGCCTGCCGGAAACATCGGATACGGAAGCGAACGGCCGGGTCAAATTCCGCCTCGGCGGAAATCCGCGTCAATAGGTCCAGCGCTGGGCCTTGCCGATGAGGAAATCGCGAAACACCTGCACGCGCGCGACGTTCTTCATTTCCTCGGGAAACACCAGATAGCTGTCCAGCGAGGGCATTTCGACGTCGGACAGCAGTTGCACGAGGCCCAACCCCTGCTCGACGATGAAATCGGGCAGCACGGCGATCCCGGCTCCCTTCTCGACGGCCTTTTTCAGCGAGGTGACGTTGTTGACCAGCAGGTGATAGCTGCGCGGGTCGCGCGCGTCGCGCCCCGCCGTTGCCAGCCAGTGCACGGCGAGCAGGTAGTGCGGCACCGGGCCGCCGAAGCTCATGATGCGGTGGTTGTCGAGATCGGAAAGCCGCTCCGGCTGGCCGAAGCGCTTGAGATATTCGGTCGAGGCGTAGACATGGAAATGCACGGTGAACAGCCGGCGCTGGATCAGGTCGCCCTGCACCGGCTGGCGCAGGCGGATGGCGACGTCCGCTTCCCGCATCGACAGATCGAGCTCGTCGTCGGTCAGCAGCAGCTCGACGCGGATATCCGGGTAGATATCCATGAACTCGCCCAGACGCGGCGTCAGCCAGTGCGTGCCGAGCCCCGGCGTCGTCGTCACCCGCAGCGTGCCGGACGGCCGCTCGCGCGACTCCGACAGCCGCGCGCGGGTCGCCTCGAGGCGCATGGTCATGTCGCGCGCCGCGCGGAACAGCAGCTCCCCCTGCTCGGTAAGAATGAGCCCGCGCGCGTGGCGGTGGAACAGCGGGGCTTTCAGCTCCCGCTCCAGCGCGCTCACCTGCCGGCTCACCGCCGACTGGCTCAACCCCAGATCCTCGCCCGCCCGCGTGAAGCTGCCGGCCTCCGCAACGGTGTAGAATATCCTGACCTTATCCCAATCCACGGCCCGTCCCCTACCCTGGCATTATCGTGTTTTCCCGGCCACACCCCGCCGGGTTGCATTCATAGAGCATGCTGTCTTTTCGTGAAAACGACAACATGCTGTAACTTATTGATTTGGAGCGAATTCTTATCGTCCAAACGGAATCGCCCGAACGGAACGCGCTCTGCAAGCCAGCCTGCACGGCCGGCAACAGCGGATGCCGCCTTTCCGAAAAAACGCCCGACAGCGAGTGGACGGCGCAAGGCGGCGGCGAGGCGAAAGGCCGCCCCGCCCGCCCGGCGCATGCGTCAGCTTTCCTGGGCGGCAAGCCAGCGCTCGGCGTCGAGCGCCGCCATGCAGCCGAGCCCCGCCGCCGTCACCGCCTGCCGATAGACCTCATCCGCGACATCGCCGGCGGCGAAGACGCCGGGCACGCTCGTGCGCGTGCCGCCCGGCTCGGTGCGGATATAGCCGGCGGGCGTCAGCTCGATCTGCCCGGCGAAAAGCCCGCTCTCCGGCCGGTGCCCGATGGCGACGAATACGCCGTCCGCCGCCCGCTCGCTCACCTCGCCCGTCAAAACATGGCGCAGCCGCACCGCCGTGACGGAACGCGGCAGATCCTGCCCGACGATTTCCTCGACGGCGCTGTTCCAGACCACCTCGATCTTCGGGCTGGCGAACAGGCGATCCTGAAGGATACGTTCGGCACGCAGCGAATCGCGCCGGTGCACCAGCACGACCTTCGACGCGATCTGCGACAGATAGAGCGCTTCCTCCACCGCCGTGTTGCCGCCGCCGACGACGACGACCTCCCGGTTGCGGAAGAAGAAGCCGTCGCAGGTGGCGCAAGCCGAGACGCCGAAGCCCTGGAACGCCTGCTCGGACGGCAGGCCGAGCCACTTGGCCTGCGCGCCGGTGGCGATCACCAGCGCATCGCCCGTATAGACGTGGCCGCTGTCGCCCGTGAGCCGGAAAGGACGCGCCGACAGATCGGCCGACACGATCACATCGGAAACGAGGCGCGCGCCGACATGCTCCGCCTGCAACCGCATCTGCTCCACCAGCCACGGCCCCTGTATCGGATCGGCGAAGCCCGGATAGTTTTCGACGTCGGTCGTGATGGTGAGCTGTCCGCCGGGTTGTAGGCCGGAGATCAACACCGGCTCCAGCAATGCACGCGCCGCATAGATCGCCGCCGTGTAACCGGCCGGCCCCGCGCCGACGACCAGCAGCCGCGTGTGGCTGACGCCGCCCCGAACCGGAGAGATCGGCGCGGGAGCGGAAGAATCCGGGGCGGGAGATTGCGGAAAGGAGGGCGTTGTCATGGATTTTCCGTCCGGTGTGCTTGGTCGGCAACGATCGCGAGACGCGCGCGGTGCGCATGAAACGAGCGGATGATCTCGCCCGCGACGGTCACTGTGGTATCTAACGGCAGGTATGCGTTTCCTTCAAGTCTTCCCCTCAGCGGGCGTGCGATGCCGCACTTTTCCAACCCGTTCAGAAGCATTGTAAGCTTGCGATGCCCGCCCGAGGGCTCGAAAACCAGCAGCGGCGCGCCGGTGGCGGCGGCCTCGCCGAGCATATTGGCCGAATCGGCCGTCACCACGACCGAATCAGCCAGCGCCAGCAGCGCGATGTAGGGATTGTCCGCCGCTTCCCCGCGCCCGTCCCAGAGATAGCCGCCGGTGCGCGTCACCAGCGCGCCGAGCCCCTCGCGAAGCGCCTCTGGCGTGCGCCGCGATGTCGTCGCCATCAGCGCCGCGCCCTCCTCCGTCAGCCCCGCGAGGAGATCGAGGAAGCGGGCCACATCGGCCGGGGTGAAACGGTGATGGCGGCTGTCGCCGCCGGCCAGCACCGCGACCCGTGGCCGGGGCAGGCGCGCGAGGGCGGGCGGCGGCGCGGCGCGGGCGGCGGCCAGACGCTGCCGCGAAACGTGGTGCGGCGCCGTCAGCGTCGTGATGACGTTCGGCCCGCGCAGCCGATCATGCGCCGGCACCCAGATGAGATCCGCGGCCCGCGCGCCGATACGCGGGTCCTTGAGGATCACCGTGAAGGTGCGCCCGCCGGAAGCGCGCTTGACGGCCCGCACATAGGCCACCGCCCGCCGGCCGGATGCGATCAGGATATCGGGAAACGGCGGCGCGATCGGCGAGCCGGGGCGGGCGGGCGCCTCGCGCGGATCGATGCAGCCGCGCGGCATCATCCACACGAACGGCGGGCGGGGACGCACGCGGCGCACCTCCACAGGGCATCCCAGCGCCCGCGCCACGCCGACGCATTGCAACTCGTCTCCCGCCTTGCCGTCGGTCAACACCCAGCAGGACACGCCGCCGCCGAGCGCGACCGGCTCCCCGGAGAAATGCCGATCGGCGGACCTGTTGCTCTCGAGTGCCATGACAAACCGGGAAAAGGCAGATGGGGATAAGGCCGAAGCCGCGGGACGCATGCGGGACGAAACGTGATAGCATGTTGATTGAACTTCGCTATTGTGTCCCAGTATAGACGGTTTCCTTTCGTATGGAAGGCGGCGTCCGCTTCGTCCGCGCGAAGCGGGCCATGCCTGAACGCTGCGGATGAAAGACACGGAGCGCGCAACGGCTTATCAAGGATGTGACGCTTGCCCCTCGAACTCGACGCCACCGATTGGAAAATCCTCAAGGAATTGCAGGAGAACGGCCGCCTGACGAATGTCGAACTGGCGCGCCGCGCCGGTCTTTCGGCTCCGCCCTGCCTGCGGCGCGTGCGCGCGCTGGAGGAGGCGGGCATCATCCGCGGCTACCGGGCCTTGCTGGACGGCAAGCGGCTCGGCTTCGAAATCACCTGCTTCGCGATGGTGCAGCTTTCGAGCCAGGCGGGCAGCGACCTCGCGCGGTTCGAGAACCACGTCCGCAACTGGTCCATCGTGCGCGAGTGCTGGTCGCTGTCAGGCGACATCGATTTCCTGCTGAAATGCGTGGCGCGCGACCTGCATTCCTTTCAGAAGCTCGTTCTCGATCTCACCGCCCTGCCCAACGTGCGCAACGTCCGCACGGCACTCACCGTCGCCCAGGTCAAGGATGCGCCGCCGATCCCGCTGGAATCGGTGCGGTAGCGGGCACGAAAAGGAGCCACAGCGAAAGCGGCGGCGCGATCGGCGTTCCCTAAATTCTATATTTTACCGCAACTTGCGTTCAATTCGATGGATCGGCTTGAACGCAAGCCGCTCCAGAGCATTTCGGCGTTTCGTTGAAACGCAGAAATGCTCTATCTTATTGACTTGACGCGTTTTCTTCACGCAAAGCGGTATCCGCTTTGCTTGAAAACGCTCTAGCGTCCGATCACCCGGCGATGCGCCCAGCCGGCGAAAGTGCGCGCGAGTCCTGCGATCCGGCGGTTGTCGATGTCGGGCCGGTACCACGCCCCGGCCGAGCTTGCGGGGAGCGCGAGCAGGATGTGGTAGCGGGCGCGCTCGGCGCCGTTCGCCCCGATAACGAGCGCATAGCCTTCCATGTAATCGGTATCGGAGCCGCCGCCGCCGAACCAGCGATCGCCGCCACCGCCGCCCGCCCACGAGGCGAGGCTGATGCTGTCGACACGCGCCACGAGCGTGTCGGCCTGCCTGTCGCCCGGAGCGAGGCGCGCCGCGAACAGCGTTTCCAGCTCCGGCTGCATCGCGGCCCGAACCTGATCGGCCCACGGCGCCAGACCGCGCGCCCGCAAGGGGCCGGCGTCGACGCGGACAGACCGCAGACGCAGCGCCGCCGCCTCACCCGCAGGCAGCGGCACGTCGCGGGAGGTGACGCAACCCCCGACGGCGGCGGCGGCGAGCGCTGCCCCCGTCATCAGGAATGTCCGGCGTGAAAATGCGCTTTCCATGACGACCCCCGACTGCATCAAACCCTGAAATGGCGCCCGTTTGTGGGGCAAACCCGATGCAGGAACGACGTGCCGAAGCAAAATTCAGATTCAGGCCGAATGCGTTTCGCTCCAGGCAGTACGCCCCTATTTGAAAACGACGTCAACGATCTCGTAGGATTTGCTGCCGCCGGGCGTCACCACCTCGACGCTGTCGCCGGCAGCCTTGCCGATCAGCGCGCGCGCGATGGGCGAGGCGATGGAAACCTTGCCGAGACTCGCATTCGCCTCCGGCTCACCCACGATCTGATACACCTTTTCCTGCTCGGTGTCCTCATCGACCAGTTTGACGGTTGCGCCGAACTTTATCTTGTTGCCGCTCAACTTCGATACGTCGATGATGTCGGCGCGCGAGATGAACCCTTCCAGCTCGAGAATGCGGCCCTCGTTGAGGCTCTGCTGTTCCTTGGCGGCGTGGTACTCGGCATTTTCCGAAAGATCGCCGTGGGCGCGCGCCTCGGCTATCGCTTCGATGATGCGCTGGCGATCCTCCTGCTGACGGCGCTTGAGTTCTGCCTCCAAAGCCGCGTAGCCCGCGGCGGTCATGGGGATCTTTTCCATTGTTTCCGTTTCCGTCGTCACATGTAAACAAGGGGCGCACGAACGGCGCCCCGCGTCAAGAAAACCATCTCTTAACCGCCCCCGTTCAGGCCGGGGAGGGCCAGTAGTCCTGCAATGCCCGCACTTCCAGCGCCCCGCCCTTCCAGGCGCGGATGCCTTCGGCTGCGGCGATCGCTCCCGCTAGAGTGGTGTAGTACGGCACCTTATGCAAGAGGGCCGCGCGGCGCAACGAACGGGAATCGGCCAGCGCCTGCGCGCCTTCCGTCGTGTTGAACACGAGCTGCACGCGGCCGTTCTTGATCAGGTCCACGATATGCGGCCGCCCCTCCAGCACCTTGTTGATGCGCGTCGCCGCGACATCGTGCTCGCGCAGGAAACGGGCGGTGCCATCCGTGGCGATGACGGAAAAGCCCAGCTCCACCAGAAGCTTGACAGTCGGCAGAATGCGCAGCTTGTCCGCGTCGCGCACCGAGACGAACACCGCGCCCTCCAGCGGCACCTTCGTGCCGCCGCCGAGCTGGCTCTTGGCGAAGGCCGCGCCGAAACTGGTGTCCAGCCCGATGACCTCGCCGGTCGAACGCATCTCCGGCCCGAGCAGGATATCCACGCCGGGGAAGCGGGCGAAGGGGAAAACCGCCTCCTTCACGCCGATATGGTTGAGGATTTTCGGCTTCAGACCGAAGTCCGACAGCGATTCGCCCGCCATCACGCGCGAGGCGATGCGCGCGAAGGGCTCGCCCATCACCTTGGCGACGAAGGGCACCGTGCGCGAGGCGCGCGGGTTGACCTCCAGCACGTAGATTTCACCGCCCTTGATCGCGTATTGCACGTTCATCAGCCCGACGACCCGAAGCGCCAGCGCCATGTCGCGCGTCTGGCGCTCGATCTCGGCGAGGATCTCGGGCGGCAGCGAGCGCGGCGGCAGCGAGCAGGCGGAATCGCCGGAGTGGATGCCGGCTTCCTCGATATGCTCCATGATGCCGGCGATGAACACCGTCTCGCCGTCGGCGAGGGCGTCGACATCGACCTCGATGGCGTCCGAGATGTAGCTGTCGAACAGCAGCGGGTTCTTGCCGAGCAGCGTGTTGATCTGCCCCGTCTTGTCGTTGGGGTAGCGCGCCTTGATATCCTGCGGCACGAGCGCCGGCAGGGTGCCGAGCAGGTAGTCGTTCAGCGTCTCCTCATCGCGGATGATCGCCATCGCCCGCCCGCCGAGCACGTAGGACGGGCGCACCACGAGCGGCAGGCCGACCTCCGCCGCCACCAGCCGGCTCTGCTCGACCGAATAGGCGATGCCGTTCGTCGGCTGGCGCAGGTTGAGCTTTTCCAGGAGGCGCTTGAAGCGGTCGCGGTCTTCGGCAAGGTCGATGGCGTCGGGGGAGGTGCCCAGAATCGGCACGCGGTTTTCCTCCAGCGCCCTGGCGAGCTTGAGCGGCGTCTGGCCGCCGAACTGCACGATGACGCCGTGAAGCGTGCCCTTCTCCCGCTCCGTCTCGATGATTTCCAGCACGTCTTCAGCCGTCAGCGGCTCGAAATAGAGCCGGTCGGAAGTATCGTAGTCGGTGGAGACGGTCTCGGGGTTGCAGTTGACCATGACCGTCTCGTAGCCCGCCGCCCGCAGCGCGAAGGAGGCGTGGCAACAGCAATAGTCGAACTCGATGCCCTGCCCGATGCGGTTCGGCCCGCCGCCGAGAATGACGACCTTGTTGCGCTCCGAGGGAAACGCCTCGTCCGCCGGCGCATCGCCGAAGGGCATGGCGTAGGTCGAATACATATAAGCGGTGGGGGCGGCGAACTCACCGGCGCAAGTATCGATCCGCTTGAAGACCGGACGCACGCCCAGCGCCCGGCGCGCGGCGCGCGCCTCCGCTTCCGTCTTGCCCGCCAGCACCGAGAGGCGCGCGTCCGAGAAGCCGGCGGCCTTGAGCTGCCGGAACGCCTTCGCCGTCGGCGGCAGGCCGTGCGCCTTCACCCGCGCCTCAAGGGCGATGATGTCCTCGATCTGCGCCAGGAACCACGGATCGATCTGGCAGGAGGCGTGAATCTCCTCCTTCGTCAGCCCGAGCCGCAGCGCCTGCGCCACGAACAGCAGACGGTCGGGCGTGGGCGTGCCGATCGCCGCCTTGATGGCGTTGCGGTCGTCGCCCTGGCCGATGCCGGGAATCTCGATCTCGTCGAGGCCCGTGAGGCCCGTCTCCAGCGAGCGCAGCGCCTTTTGCAGCGATTCCGCGAAGGTGCGGCCGATGGCCATCGCCTCGCCGACCGATTTCATCGCCGTGGTCAGCGTCGGCTCCGCGCCGGGGAATTTCTCGAAGGCGAAGCGCGGAATCTTCGTGACCACGTAATCGATGGTCGGCTCGAAGGAAGCCGGCATCGCCCCGCCGGTGATGTCGTTGGCGATCTCGTCCAGCGTATAGCCCACCGCGAGCTTGGCCGCGACCTTGGCGATCGGAAAGCCGGTGGCCTTCGATGCAAGCGCCGAGGAGCGCGACACGCGCGGGTTCATCTCGATGACGATCATCTTGCCGTCGGCCGGATTGACGGCGAACTGCACGTTGGAGCCGCCCGTCTCGACGCCGATCTCGCGCAGCACCGCGAGGGATGCGTCGCGCATGATCTGGTATTCCTTGTCGGTGAGCGTCAGCGCCGGCGCCACCGTGATCGAATCGCCGGTATGCACGCCCATCGGGTCGATGTTCTCGATGGAGCAGACGATGATGCAATTGTCGTTCCTGTCGCGGACGACCTCCATCTCGTATTCTTTCCACCCCAGCACGCTCTGCTCGATCAGCACCTCGTTGGTGGGCGAGGCGTCGATGCCGCGGTCGACGATGTCGATGAACTCTTCCTTGTTGTAGGCGATGCCGCCGCCCGTGCCGCCCATGGTGAAGGACGGGCGGATGATGGCTGGCAGCCCGATCTCGTCGAGCACGTTGAGCGCGTCGCCAAGCGTGCGCACCTGATGCGACAGCGGCGTGGCGAGGCCGATCCTCGTCATCGCCTCGCGGAACAGCTCGCGGTCCTCGGCCTTGTCGATGGCCTCCGCGGTGGCGCCGATCATTTCGACGTCGAGTTCCTCCAGCACGCCCATCTTGCGCAGCGACAGGGCGCAGTTGAGCGCCGTCTGCCCGCCCATGGTCGGCAGCAAGGCGAAGCCGCCCGGCGCCTTGTAGCGCTCTTTCCTGATGATGCTCGCCACGACTTCCGGCGTGATCGGCTCGACATAGGTGGCGTCGGCCAGTTCCGGGTCGGTCATGATGGTGGCGGGATTGGAGTTGACCAGAACGACCCGATAGCCCTCCTCGCGCAGCGCCTTGCAGGCCTGCGTGCCGGAATAGTCGAACTCGCACGCCTGGCCGATGACGATCGGCCCCGCGCCAATGATGAGTATCGTGGACAGATCGGTGCGTTTGGGCATGGAGAAACCTTGAATAGCCTTGCAAGAGGCGCGCGAAGTTCGCGCGGCAGACCGCATCCCGCCTGCCGTCGCCGCACGCCTTCGGGCACGCGGCGCGGCGGGCGGGCCGCCGGTCTGGAATGAAACTTAAAGGCGTCGTTTACACGTTGCGCGCCGGCATGGGAACCCCCTTTCAATCGCGGGAGGCTCCCTGCACGGGAAGCTTCGCGTCGGGCGATCCGCTCAGCCGCGGGCGGCCTTCTCGCGATCGATGATTTCGACGAACCTGTCGAACAGATAGTGGCTGTCCTGCGGGCCGGGCGACGCCTCGGGATGGTGCTGCACGGAAAACGCCGGCCGGTCGGTGAGCGCGATGCCGCAGTTCGAGCCGTCGAACAGCGAGACATGCGTTTCCCGCACATGGTCGGGCAACGATTCGCGGTCCACCGCGAATCCGTGATTCATGGAGACGATTTCCACCTTGCCCGTCGTGACATCCTTCACCGGATGGTTGGCGCCGTGGTGGCCCTGCGTCATCTTGACGGTGCGCCCGCCAGCCGCCAGCCCGAGCAACTGATGGCCGAAGCAGATGCCGAACAGCGGTACGCGGCTTTCCAGCAACTCGCGGATCACCGGCACGGCGTATTCGGCGGTCGCGGCAGGATCGCCCGGACCGTTGGAAAGGAAGATGCCGTCGGGCGCGAGCGCCAGCACCTCCGCCGCCGTGGCGGTGGCGGGCAGCACGATCACCTCGCACTCGCGCTCGGCCAGCAGGCGCAGGATGTTGCGCTTGACGCCGTAATCGACCGCGACGACGCGCCGCCGCGCCTCTGCGCGCCGGCCGTAGCCCTCGCCGAGCACCCAGGCCGTCTCGTCCCAGTCGACCCGCTGGGCGGTGGTGACGGCGGGCACGAGATCGAGCCCCGCCATGTCCGGCAGGCCGGCTGCCTTCGCCTTCAGCGCCTCCACGTCGAAGCGGCCTTGCGCATCGTGCGCGATGACGGCGTTCACCATGCCCTTCTCGCGCACGCGGATGGCGAGCGCGCGCGTGTCGATGCCCGACAGCCCGACGATACCGCGTGCCTTCAGCCACTGATCGAGGCTGCGGGTGGCGCGCCAGTTGGCGGGCTCCGTCACCCGCGCATGCACGATGACGCCGCTGGCGCCGTTGCCCGCCGCGAGCGACAGCGATTCGATATCCTCGTCGTTCGCGCCCACGTTGCCGATATGCGGAAAGGTGAAGGTGACGATCTGGCCCAGATACGAGGGATCGGTGAGGATTTCCTGATAGCCGCTCATGGCGGTGTTGAAGCAGACCTCGCCGGTGGCCTCGCCCGCCGCGCCGAAGCCGACGCCCTCCAGCACCGTGCCGTCGGCGAGCACGAGCAGCGCCGTGGCCGCCTCGTCGCGCCAGCCGGGAGCCTGCCCGGGAGCTTCTCCGGAACCTTGCGCCAACCGATCCGCGTCGTCATCCCGCCGGTTGCCTTCTTGCAGCGTCACCATGATCGGTATAAAGCCTCTCTAGATCATTCGGAGTTCCGGTGCCGATGTCCGGGCGGCCACGCGCCGCAAGACGCCGCGGTCGCGGCGTGAACAGGCTCCGGCAGGGCCCGCGGCCCGTCCGTCATTCCGGCCCGTTCTTTAGAGAAGGAAGGGCCGCGTCGTCAATGCCGGGTTTTATGACAAACGTTAACGTTAAGGATCAAGCATGCGTGAACGCCTGACCACCGCCCTCAAGGAAGCCATGCGCGCGGGCGACAAGCCGCGCCTGTCGACCATTCGCCTCGTTCAGGCCGCCATCAAGGACAAGGACATCGAGGCGCGCGGCGCGGGCCGCGAAAAGGCGAACGAGGAGGAAATCCTCGCCCTGCTGCAAAAGCTCATCAAACAGCGCCAGGAATCCGCGAAGATCTACGCCGACGCCGGCCGCCAGGAACTCGCCGACCAGGAAAACACCGAGGCGGCCATCATCACGGAATTCCTGCCCGCGCAGTTGAGCGAGGAGGAAGTCGCCGCCGCCATCGCCGCCGCTATTTCGGAGACGGGCGCGGAAGGCGTCAAGGACATGGGCCGCGTCATCGCGCTGCTGAAGGAACGCTTCGCCGGCCGGCTCGATTTCGGCAAGGCGAGCGGCCTCGTCAAGGCGAAGTTGTCGCAGTAAGACGGTTACGGCGCGCATCCGGCGGGGCCGTCGTTGTCTTGTGGAAGGCATCGCGCCGATGCCTTCACTGCGCGGGCGGCCTGCCCTCGCCCTTATATTTTCTCATGCGTTTCGAGCCATTCCCTGAGCACGGCATCAATCCGCGTCTGCCACCCCGCACCGGTAGCGCGGAATGCCGCGACCACATCCGGCGACAGCCTGATGTTGATGTGTTCCTTGGGCTTCACCGCGGGCGGACGCCCCCTGCCGCGGGATATGACCTTGTCGCCTTCCCTCACATCGGCAGCGGCGAACTTCTCCTGCCATGTCGCCGTGGAAAGATCCGGCGCGTCATCCCGATCCTGCCAGTCTGTCTGAATAGGCTGCCTGCTCGCGTTCATTGGCCTTCCTCATGGAAATGATGCGGCGGGCACCCTCGCGTGGCGTCCAGACTAGAACCATCATCCGCCCTTCAAGGAACCCGACCGTGATATAGCGCGCCTCGCCGTAATCCTGCCGGTCGTCGGCGACGGTCATATGCCTGCCACGGAACACCTCCGCCGCCGAAACAAAATCGAGTCCGCGCTCGGCCAGCGTCTTCGCCCGCTTCACCTCATCGAAGGTGATCTTCATTTATTATTTGTATCCACATTTATTAAAGGCGTCAATGCAAGGCGCGGCAGATCGCGCGAACGCGGCGGCTCGAAGTCGGTGCCGGCAAGGCCCGGCGGCGCTGCTACCCTCCCGTTCATCCATCTCATGTCGCCATATTGCAATATCCGGACCGGCGAACAAATCCCGCCTGCCCTCTCGCTTCGCCTTTTCCTTTTCCCGGGGGATTGCGGGGATCGCGGGGACTGGTATCGTTTGCGGGTGATTCTTCCGGCCGTCTGTGCTTGTGTGGCCTATTGTCATCCGTCCGGTGAACCCAAAGACCATGCGCTATCCGCCTTCGCTGCTCGATGAGATCAGGGCGCGCCTGCCGGTCTCGGCCGTGGTGGGCCGCAAGGTGCGGCTCGTCAAGGCCGGGCGCGAGTGGAAGGGGCTGTCGCCGTTCAACGCGGAAAAGACGCCCTCCTTCTTCGTCAACGACCAGAAGGGTTTTTATCACTGCTTTTCGTCCGGCAAGCACGGCGACATCTTCGCCTTCCTCATGGAAACCGAAGGCACGCCGTTTCCCGAGGCCGTCGAGCGGCTGGCGGCGGAGGCGGGCGTGCCGCTGCCCGCCACGACGCCGGAGATGACGCGCGAGGAGGAACGCCGCAACGACCTCTACGACGTGGTGGAGCGCGCGGCCGCCTTCTTCGAGGAGATGCTGGAAAGCGCGGCGGGACGCGAGGCGCGCAGCTATCTGGAGCGGCGCGGCATCGGCGCCGCCACGCGGCGCGCCTTTCGCCTCGGCTATGCGCCCGGCGGCCGTTTCGCGCTGCGCGACCACCTCGCCGCCGCCGGCGTAGCGCGCGAGGCGATGATCGAGGCGGGGCTGCTGATCGTCCATGAGGACGCCGCCGTTCCCTATGATCGTTTCCGCGACCGGGTGATGTTTCCGATCCACGACCGGCGCGGAAGGGCCATCGCCTTCGGCGGGCGGGCCATGAGCGCGGACGTGCAGGCCAAATACCTCAATTCGTCCGAAACGCCGCTCTTCCACAAGGGGCGCGTACTCTACAACCAGCATAACGCCCGCAAGGCCGCAGGCGAATCGGGCGCGGTGATCGCCGTCGAAGGCTATGTCGACGTCATCGCCATGACGATGGCGGGTTTTCCGCATACCGTCGCGCCGCTGGGCACGGCGCTCACCGGCGACCAGGCGACGCTGCTGTGGCGCATGGCCGACGAGCCGATCCTGTGCTTCGACGGTGACGGGGCCGGCCGGCGCGCCGCCTTCCGCGCCATCGACACCGCCCTGCCGCTGCTCGCATCGGGCAAATCGCTGCGTTTCGCGCTGCTGCCCGAGGGGCAGGACCCGGACGACCTTTTTCGCGCCGGCGGCGCGCAGGCCATCGCCGCCGTGCTGCATCAGGCACGGCCGCTGGCCGACATGCTGTGGGCGCGGGAATACGAACTCGGGCCGCTCGACACGCCGGAACGGCGCGCGGCGCTGGAGCGGCGCCTCGACGACGCCGTCGCCACCATCGCCGACGAAACCATCCGCCGCCACTACCGCGCCGACATGCTGAACCGCCTGCGCGGCCTGCTTCAGGCTCCCGGCGGCCGCAATCCGACAGCGGCGGCGGGCCGGACCGGTTTCGGCGGCGATTTCACCGACCGGCGACGCGCGCGCGCCGCATTCTCGCCCGAACGCGCGCGCGCGCCTGCGACATCCTCCACGGCGTTGCGCGCATCGCCGGCGCTTGCGAGCCACCCGCTCTTCGCGCCGGTGCGAAACGAATCACCGCGCGAGGCGCTGATCATGCTCGGGCTGCTGGCCCACCCCTCGCTGCTCGACATTTTCGCGGAAGACATCGCCGCGCTCGATTTCACCGGCCCGCTCGCCCGCCGGCTGCGGGAAAGGCTGGTCGACGCGGCCGCAGGCGGCGATTTCCCATCCCTGCGCGAGCGGGCGGAAGCGGCGGGAATAGCCGAGACGGCGGCCGGCCTCGCCCGCATCCTCGTGCCCGGCGACCGCTGGATTCTCACCCGCGACAGCCGCACGGACGACGTCTCGACGGCAATCCGGCAGGCTGTCACCTTGCAAAGACGCGCACGCACGCTACATAGCGAACTCAGGGCCGCCGCCAACGCCCTCGCCGAAGACGACAGCGAGGCCAATCTCGCATGGCTCGTGGACGTTCAGGTGCAGGTGACATCCCTCGAAGGCGCGGAGGCGGACGAAGAATCCTCGCAGACCGGCGCCCGGTGACGAAAATGGCCGACCGGCGCCGCGCCCCCTGCGCGGAGATGGACACCGCGGCCCGCTATGGATATTGCGGTAGGGTGGTATAAGTGAAGGTTGACGGCGATTCTCCGGGGATAACCTGTGTGAAAGCGAAACCGGCGACGTGATGATGTGAGCGGGCGAACCGGCGGGCATGGCGACCGCAAGCGGTCGGTGTTGAGTGGAGCATACGCATGGCGACGAAGACGACGGAGCGCGACGACAATCAGGAAGTGGCCGAAGCGCCTGCCGACAGCCCGCTGCTCGACCTGAGCGACGCCGCCGTGCGGCGCATGGTCAAGCTCGCGAAAAAGCGCGGCTATGTCACCTATGACGAACTGAACGACGTCCTGCCCTCCGAGGAGTTCAACTCCGAGCAGATCGAGGATATCCTCTCGCAGCTCAGCGAGATGGGCATCAAC
Source organism: Pseudochelatococcus sp. (assembly GCF_050946405.1). Lineage (NCBI taxonomy): Bacteria > Pseudomonadati > Pseudomonadota > Alphaproteobacteria > Hyphomicrobiales > Chelatococcaceae > Pseudochelatococcus > Pseudochelatococcus sp. Next base: position 54,920 of record NZ_JBMNUS010000006.1, on the reverse strand, counting down.
GTCATCGAGTCCGAAGAGGCGGACGCCGAGACGGCCGAAGGCGCCGAGCCGGCTGAAGACGAGGTAGACGGCGGCGATCTCGTGGAGGCTACCCGTTCCGTGCTTCCGGTCAAGGCGGAAAAATCCACGGAGCCGGCGGAGCGCACCGACGATCCCGTCCGCATGTATCTGCGCGAGATGGGCTCCGTGGAGTTGCTGTCGCGCGAGGGCGAAATCGCCATCGCCAAGCGCATCGAGGCCGGCCGCGAGGCCATGATCGCCGGCCTTTGCGAAAGCCCGCTCACGTTTCAGGCCATCATCATCTGGCGCGACGAACTGAACGAAGGCAAGGTCCTGCTGCGGGACATCATCGACCTGGAGGCCACCTATGCCGACCCGGAAGGCCGGGGCGCGGCGGAGGACGGCGAGGCCGACGGCGAAGCTGCCGGACCGGAAACCGATGGGGCGGCCGAGCCCGGCGTGCGGCCCGGTTCCGCGCCGGCGCGCGACGGCGAGGACGAAAAGGACCCCGTGCCCGAGGGCGAGCTCGACGAAGACGACATCGAGAACAACGTGTCGCTCTCCGCGATGGAGGCCGAGCTCAAGCCGCGCGTGCTGGAGACGTTCGACCGCATCGCCGACAACTACAAGAAACTGCGCCGCCTGCAAGATCAGGACATCGAGAACCGCTTGCAGAACATGAAGCTCTCGCCGGCGCAGGAGCGCAAGTACCGCAAGCTCAAGGACGACATCATCGGCGACGTCAAGTCGCTGTCGCTGAACCAGAACCGCATCGACGCGCTGGTCGAGCAGCTCTACGACATCAACAAGCGCCTCATCGGTCTCGAAGGCCGCCTGATGCGCCTGTCCGAGAGCTACGGCGTCACGCGCGAGGACTTTTTGCGCCAGTATCAGGGCTCCGAGCTCGATCCCAAGTGGATCCTGCGCGTGTCCAAGCTCGGCACGCGGGGCTGGAGGGAATTCGTCGCACACGACAAGGACCGCATCCGCGAGCTGCGGCAGGAAATTCAGGTGCTCGCCACGGAAACCGGCCTCGAAATCCTCGAATTCCGCAAGATCGTCACCCTCGTGCAAAAGGGCGAGAAGGAAGCGCGGCAGGCGAAGAAGGAAATGATCGAGGCCAACCTGCGCCTCGTGATCTCCATCGCCAAGAAATACACCAACCGGGGCCTGCAATTCCTCGATCTCATTCAGGAAGGCAACATCGGCCTGATGAAGGCGGTCGACAAGTTCGAGTACCGGCGCGGCTACAAGTTCTCGACCTATGCGACCTGGTGGATCAGGCAGGCGATCACCCGTTCCATCGCGGATCAGGCGCGCACCATCCGCATCCCGGTGCACATGATCGAGACGATCAACAAGATCGTGCGCACCTCGCGCCAGATGCTGCACGAGATCGGCCGCGAGCCCACCCCCGAGGAACTCGCCGAAAAGCTCGCCATGCCGCTGGAAAAGGTGCGCAAGGTGCTGAAAATCGCCAAGGAGCCGATCTCGCTGGAGACGCCCATCGGCGACGAGGAAGACAGCCACCTCGGCGATTTCATCGAGGACAAGAACGCCATCCTGCCCATCGACGCCGCCATCCAGTCCAACCTGCGCGAGACGACGACGCGGGTGCTGGCCTCGCTGACCCCGCGCGAGGAGCGCGTGCTGCGCATGCGCTTCGGCATCGGCATGAACACCGATCATACGCTGGAGGAGGTCGGCCAGCAGTTCTCGGTGACGCGCGAGCGCATCCGCCAGATCGAGGCCAAGGCGCTGCGCAAGCTCAAGCACCCGTCCCGCTCGCGCAAGCTGCGCAGCTTCCTCGACAATTGAAACGACGATGGCCGGCGGGCACGCTTCGCCGGCCGTTTGTCACCCTTGTGCCGTTTATCACCCTTGCGGGAAAAGCACCTCGACGCCGGCCTTGGCGAGCGTTTCGGCGACGAGCGGCGGCGGGGCGTCGTTGGTGGCGAGCGTATCGATCCTGTCCGTATCCAGCACCCGCACGATGGCGGGGCGCAACAGCTTGCTGCTCTCGCCCACGGCGACCGTGCGGCTCGCCCGCGCCGCAACCGCCTGCTTGACGGCTACCTTGCGCAGGTCGAAATCCATCAGCGCACCATCGTCGTCGATCCCGGAAAAGCCCAGAATCGCGACATCGAAGCGGAACCGCGACACCGCATCGCGCGCCCATTCGTCCGTGAGCGAACCGTCAGGCCCGCGCAACATGCCGCCGGTCACGAACACCTCCGCATCCTGCTCGGCGGAGAGGATCGTCGCGGCGGCCAGGCTCGACGTGAACACACGCAGGCCGCTGCGGCCCCGCAAGGCCCGCGCCACCGCCTCGACCGTCGTGCCGACATCGAGAAAAACCGTCTCGCCGGGCTTGATCAGCCCTACGGCGATACGGGCGATGCGCTCCTTGGCCTCCGCGGCGGTGATCCGCTTCTCGGCGTAGCCGAGCCGCACCGTCGCCTCCCGCACCCCGGCGCCGCCGTGGAAACGCTGCAACAACTGCTGCTCGTCAAGATAAATGATGTCGCGCCGGACAGTCTGGGTGGAAACGTCGAAGTGGCGCGCAAGCGCATCGATGGTGGCGAACCCTTGATGATGGACGATAGCCAGTATCTCTTCCTGACGCGCCGAGAGTTCCTGCCCCGCTTCCGCGTGTAGTCGCACGCCCATCTTTATTCGACTCCATGTCGGCCGGCCACCCTTGCGCGCGGTCGATCCGTTCAGCTTATGACATCGTCCGAATCATAAAGATGGCAGGACCCGGCTACAAGGTCCAGCATCGTGAAGCGTGAAATTCGCCCTGTCCACAATGATCTGAAACGCCGACACTTCGCCCGGAGGCGGGAAGATGGCGCCCTTCCCTCACCTGACGGAAGATCGGATGCGGCTCCTTGCGGATCAGCGCCGCCCCAGCATGAGTTCCGCCATCGCGATCACGGCCGAGCAGATGGCCATCAGCACGATGGAAATCACCGCCGCCGCCGGCATGTCGGTGCCGGTTTCCGAAATCTTGCTGTAGAGCACGAGCGGCAGGATGTTCACCTGCGTGCCGACCAGCGCCAGCGCCGTACCGTAGGCGCCGATGGCGACGGAGGCGGTGAGCGCGTAGGCGGCGGCGAGGCTCGGCGCGATCTGCGGCAGCATGATGCCCAGAAGCGCCCGCAGGCGCGAGGCGCCCATGGAGCGCGCCGCCGCGATCTGCGCCGGATCGAAATTCATGATCGCCGGCAGCACGATCAGCACGACGCGCGGAATGAGATAATAGGAATAGGCGAGCCCGAGACCGAAGACCGAATAGATCATCCGCCCGACAACGGCGGGATCGAACCCCAGTTCCGCCAGCAGCAGCGTGACGAAGCCCGCGCGCCCGAACACCAGAATGAAGCCGTAGGCCACGATCAGCCCGGAGAAGGTCAGGGGCAGGGTGATGGCGACGAGCGTCGCCGTGCGCAGGCGCGGTGCGAAGCGCGCCAGCGCGATCGCCACCGTCACGCCGACCGCCAGCGAGACCAGCGGTGCCAGCGTGCCGATCAGGAGGCTGCCGCGCAGCCCGTTCCGGAACACCGGGTCCGAAAACACCCGCGCCACCGCACCGCCCGCATCCGATGCCGCCTCCAGCAGAATCGAGGTCGCGGGCAGCGCGAAGAACAGCGCGAAAACGAGCGCGCCGGGCAAGGCGAACAGGGCTGCGAGGTGTCGCGGCATCGGGATCGTCCGGGTTTGCCCGGCGCGGGGAGCGCCGGGCAGGATGCAAAATTTACTGTCCCAGCACGGCCTTGGCCCAGCCGGCGTCGATTTCGGCCTTCTTCGCCGTCGCCTTGGCGATGTCGAGCGGGCGGATCTGCGGCGCGGCGGGCAGCTTGTCGGCCACGCTCGCGGGCAGCTCGACGCCCGGCACGGCGGGACGCACGAAGCCCTCGGCGAAAATGCCCTGTCCGAAATCCGTGGTGATGAAGTTCAGCCACAGCTTGCCGGCGTTCGGGTTGGGGCCGTTCTTGACGAGGCTGATGGCGTAGGGCGCGGCGGCGGAGGCTTCCTTCGGGATGACCACGGCGATATCGTCGCCCAGGCCGTCGATGTACTTCGCCTTCAGGCCGTCGTTTTCATAGCCGATCCAGATCGGAATCTCGCCCTTCACGAATTGCGCGTAGGGCGTGGTGCCGACATTGCGCAGCACGTTGCCGGACTTCGCCAGCTTGCCGAGATAATCGATGCCGGGCGCAACGTCGTCCTCGCTGCCGCCGTTGGCGAAGGAGGCGGCGAACGCGATCACCTGCCCCTGCCCCGTCGAGCGCGGATCCTGATAGACGATGCTGTTCTTGTATTCCGGCTTCAACAGGTCCGCCCAGTTTTCCGGCACGTCCTTGACAAGCTTCTTGTTGACGAGAAACGCCACGTTGAGCGTGTGGATGGTGAACCACTGGCCCTCGGGATGGCGGAACGGCACGGGCAGCTTGTCGAAGTTCACGGGCTTGAAGTCCGCGACGAGCCCCTTGGCGGCCGCGTCGAGGGCGGAGGCGGCGAAGTAATAGGCGGTGTCCGCCTGCGGGCGGTTGCGCGACTTGTCGAGCGTCACCACGGTCGTCGCCGAACCGATGTCGTTATAGACGAGCTCGATGCCCGGATAGCGCTTCTGGAACGCCTTGAACTGCGCCGCCCAGTTGGCCCAGGTCGGGCCGGTGTCGAAGGACACGACGATGCCCTCCTTCTGCGCCGCCTCGTAAAGCGCCTTTTCGCCCTCGTAAAGCTCCGGCCCCTCGAAAGCGAGGACAGGCGCAGCAAAAGCGAGCGGAGCCGCCAGCAGGGCTCCGAACAGCCAATTCTTCATCTTCGGTACCTCTCAAGTCGCAGCGGTCAATCCGCAGGCAGAAGCCGGACCGCGTCCGGCGGAATCGAGATGGCGGAAAATGCCTCCCGAACATGGGTGTTGAGCCGCACGCTCACACCGCCGACGACGAAATCGACGCGGCGCACGGGACCAAGATACCTGTCGGCGGCAACCGTGCCGGCGAACACGTTGACGCAGCCCGCCGGGACGCCGCCCGCGGCCGCCGGGCCGATCCGCTCCGGGCGCACCATCGCCGTCACCGCCATGCCGGGCGCGAACCCTCCCGTCTCCGCCGCGAGGTCGAAACCGGCGAGCGCGACGCGGCCGGGCGCGGCGACGCGCCCCTCCCAGAGATTGGCCTCGCCCACGAAGGCCGCGACGGCGCGGGTGGCGGGCTGCTCATAAAGTTCGCGCGGGGGCGCGACTTGCGCGATGCGCCCGCCCGCGATCACCGCCACGCGATCGCCGAGCGACAGCGCCTCCTCCTGATCGTGGGTGACATGCAGCGTGGCGATGCCGGCCTGACGCTGCACCTTGAGGATTTCGTCGCGCATGCCCACCCGCAGCGCCGCGTCGAGCGCTGAAAGCGGTTCGTCGAGCAGCAGGGCGCGCGGCGAGAAAACCAGCGCCCGCGCCAGCGCCACCCGCTGCTGCTGCCCGCCCGAGAGCGTCGCCGGGCGACGATCCGCGAAATCCCGGAGCCCGACACGCGCCAGGGCCGCGCGCGCCTGCTCCAGCCGCTGCGATCGCCCGACACCGCGCATCTTGAGCGGATAGGCGACGTTCCGCGCCGCGCTCATGTGCGGAAACAGCGCGTAGTTCTGGAATACGATGCCGAGCTGGCGTTCCTCCGGCCCGAGGCGGGTGACATCCCTGCCGTCCACCAGAATGCGCCCGCCATCCGGCGCGATGAAGCCCGCCAGAAGCTTCAGCAACGTCGATTTGCCCGATCCCGATGCGCCGATGATGGCCAGCAGTTCCCCGTCGGCAATGGAAAGATCGATGTCGAAGACGCCGATGCCGGTGCCGGGATAGGTATAGGAAACCGCCTCGAACACGACACTCATGCTATGCCCCCCGCACGGGCGCGCCGGCGCGCCCCGTCAATGCCGTCGCCAGCGCGGCGAGCACGGCGAGCACCAGCAGCACCACCGTCGCGGCGCAGGCAAAACCGGTCGCGCCGTAGAACGCCTGCAACAGCACCACCGGATAGGTGCGCGACAGAAAGCCGGACACGAGGTTGGAAAGCTGGAATTCGCCGATCGACAGCGCCGCCACCGTCAGCATGGCCGAGGTGAGGCTCGTGGCGAGCATCGGCAGCACGATGTCGACGAAGCGCGATCCGAACGGCGCCCCCAGCCCCGCCGCCGCCTGTTCCAGCGCCGGCAGGCCGAGCTGCTGCATGTCGGCCACCAAGGCGTTGACCGTGTAGGGCAGCGTGAGCACCAGATGACCCGCCACAACGATCCAGAACGTGCCGAGCCAAGGCAGCGCATCCGACGAGAACACCAGCACGAAACCGAACCCCAGCACCAGTTCCGGCACCGCGATCGGCAACAGCGAAACGAGCCGCGCCGCAAGCCGCACCCCGCGCCGCGCCGCCGCGTGAATGGCGTAGGCCAGCGGCAGGCCGACCAGCACGTTCAGCACGCACACCAGCGCCACCACCCGCAGGCTGGTGAAGAACGCGCGGCGAAAACTCGGATCGGCCAGCAACTCGGCATACCAGCGGCCCGTGAAGCCCCGGGGCAGCAACGTGTTCGTCCACGTCTCCCCCACCGAGCCGACAAGCAGCAGGGCGATCGGCGCGGCCAGAAACACCAGATAAAGAACCGCCACCAGCCCCACGGCACAAGCTCCGCTGAAAGACACCCGCTCCACCGAAAGATATCATCTTTGCATGAACGATACCGGCAGCGCCAATTTCATGCTTGATCGAAATCTTACATAGATGAAGTTCACGATGCTTTCATGACATATTCTTTACAGCCAGCCGGTCTCCGCGCGGCGCGGGGTCAGAGCGCGCGCGGGGCGGAGTCGATCACGCGCGGCGCATCTTGCAGCAGGTGTTGCGCGATATGGGCGATGACATCGGCGGGCGTTTCGCACGCCAGGACGCCGGGCACGAAAGGGGCGTCGCCCAGCGCCAGCACGGGGCGATCGAAGTGCAGGCCGTAGGCCATTTCCGTCAGCGTGCCGTAGCCGCCGCCGATGGCCACCAGCACCATGCTCGCGCGGGCGAGAATGGCGTTGCGCACCGGGCCGATGCCGGTCGCGATGGGAACGGCGACATAATCGTTGCACTCCCGCCACTCGGTATCGGGCAGCAGGCCGACGGGCAAACCGCCGGCCGCCAGATGGCCCTTGCAGGCAGCTTCCATCACGCCGCTCTTGCCGCCGCAGATCAGTTGCAGGCCATGCTCGCCCAGCGCCCGCCCCACCGCCTCGGCCAGGGCGTATTCCTTCTCGGAAGCGACGCGCGGGCCGATCACGCCGACAGGCACCCGCCGCGCCCGCGCGCCGGTGAAAACAAGGCGCAGCGCCTCCGGCGCGGAAGCGACGGCGGACAGATCGGGCGGGCACGCCTCGCCGGGCACCCATGACAGAAGCCAAGGATCGAACCGCTCGCAGAAGCGGTAGAGTGCGAGTTCCCCGGCCGACCAGGTCAGGGAAAGCGGGTCGTCATGATCGGAAAGTGACATACGGAACCCGTTTCTGGAGAACAACAACCATTATAATGATCGATAAATGACGCCCGTATGATCCGCAAGCGCGCCGGGCGTCCGATGCGCAAAATGTCCGCGACCGGCCACGGGCCGGCCGCGTCCATGCTTGCTTCGTGGTGTAGCTTACTTCGTGGTGTAGCCGCCGTTGACGAGAATCGTCTGGCCGGTCATCCACCACCCTTCGGAAACGAGGAACCGGATGTAGGGCACGATGTCCTCGATATCGGTCAGGCCGGTTCCGGAGAAGGCGGACAGCGCCGCCGCCGTCTTGTGGTAAGCCTGCGCCTCGACGCTTTCCTGTCCGTAGAAGAAGGGCGTATCCATCGGCCCCGGCCCGATGGCCGTCACCGAAATGCCGCGCTCGCCGAACTCCTTCGACGCCGCGCGGGTAAAATGCTCCACCGGCGCCTTCAGGCCGGCATAGGCGGCGTAGAACGGCGTATAGGCGCCGAGCAGCGACGTGACCACGGTGAGAATCTTGCCGTTGTCGTTGACGTGACGCCCCGCCTCCTTGAGAAAGAAGAAAGCCGATTTCGCGTTGATGGCGCTCATGTCGTCGTATTCGGCTTCGGAAATGTCGAGGATCGGCTTCTTCAGCACCTTGCCGACGGTGTTGATGGCGATATCCGGGCGCCCGATAGCGGCCACCGCATCGGCGAACAGCTTTTCGACCGCGCCGGCCGAGGTGAGATCGGCCTGAAGGGCGACGGCCTCCGCGCCCGACGCGCGCACCGCCGCGAGCGTTTCCTCGGCGTCCGCCCCGGCGGAATCGCTGTGGTAATGGATAGCAACGGCCTTCGCGCCTCGTCCGGCGAAGTCGCGGGCGATGAGCCCGCCGAGGTTTTTCGCGCCGCCGGCGATGATGACGGTCTTGCCCTCGATGCCGTGGGGGTTCGTTGCATTATGTGCGGTCATGGCGTTCGCCTTTCGTCATGCGGCCGCCGCGCGGCCGCTTTCGGCTTCGCACGATATCGTCTACGAATAACGGATAAAGATACAGGTTATGGTTTCACCTGTCGGTTGTTTCGACCAATCGGGAGCTTCGTTCCATCGTGGACCGCATCGACCTGTTTCGTATCTTCACACGCGTCGTCGAGTGTTCGAGCTTCACGCGCGCCGCCGATACGCTGCGGCTGCCGCGCTCGTCGGTTTCGGCGGCGGTGCAGGAGCTGGAAGGACGGGTCGGCGCGCGGCTGCTGCACAGAACCACGCGAAAAGTTTCGCCGACGCTCGACGGCGCGGCCTTTTACGAGCGCTGCCTGCGCCTCATCGCGGAGGTGGAGGAGACGGAAAGCCTGTTCCGGCGGGCGACGACGCCTTCCGGCAAGCTCAGGATCGATGTGCCGGGGCGCATCGGCCGCCTGATTCTCGCCCCCGCCCTGCCGACGTTCCTCGATCTCTACCCGGAAATCGACATCGAACTCGGCGTGACCGACCGGACCGTCGACCTGATCGAAGACCGCATCGATTGCGCGCTGCGCGTCGGCGTGCTGGAGATTTCGGGCCTCATCGCCCGCCCGCTCGGCGAATTGCCGCTCATCAACGTGGCGAGCCCCGGCTATCTGGCGCGCCACGGCACGCCCCGCACGCCGGACGACCTCGCCGGGCACTGGCCGGTGAACTACGCCTCGCCGTCCAGCGGGCGGGTCGAGGATTGGGAGTGGATGGAGAACGGCGAGGCGCGCGCCGTGCGCCTGCGCGGGCGCGTCACGGTCAACAGCGCGGAGGCGTATATCGCCTGTTGCCTCGCGGGCCTCGGCCTGATCCAGATTCCGGCCTATGACGTGAAGGCGCATATCGCGGCCGGCGAACTGGTCGAAGTCATGCCCGATCACCGCGCCCCGCCCATGCCGCTGACGCTGCTCTACCCGCACCGTCAGCATCTCTCCCGCCGCCTTCAGGTGTTTACCGACTGGCTGTCGGAGCTGCTGGCGCGCGACATCGGGGCCGCCTCATGATCCCGGACGCTCTTCACCGGCGGGCGAAGAACAGCACCGGCTCTTCCCGATAGAGATCCGCGAACAGCTTCGACAGGTTGGCGACCTTGGGCGCATCGTGAATGACGATATAGGGCTGGGCGGGATGGCGCGTCATGTAGTCCTGATGCTCGTCCTCGGCGGGGAAGAAGCCGCCCTGCGTCTCCACACGGGTCACGACCGGCTGCGGATACGCGCCGGACGCTGCGAGCTGCGCGATATACGCCTCGACGACCGCGCGCTGATCGTCATTGGCGGGAAAGACCGCCGAGCGGTATTGCGGCCCGACATCCGGCCCCTGGCGCATGAACTGAGTCGGATCGTGGGCGACGGAGAAGAACACTTGCAGGATGCGCCCCAGGCTGATCTGCCGGGGGTCGTAAGTCACCTCGACCGCCTCGGCATGGCGCGTGCGGCCGCTGGCGACGAGCGGATAACGCGCCGTCGCGGCCGTGCCGCCCGCATAGCCCGATACGGCGGCGGTCACGCCCTTCACATGCTGGAAAACGCCCTGCACGCCCCAGAAGCATCCGCCCGCCAGCACGATGCTGGCGGAGCGCGCCTCGCCCGCGGGCAGGTCGCGATGCGGCGGGTCGATCCGCACCTGCCCCGCCGCGAAAGCGGCCCCGGCAAACATGAGCCAGAGCGCCGCCAGCAACCCGCTCGCCGATCCGACCACGCGCGACATGTCAGCTTCTCCTCAGCCGAAGGTGAATGCATAGGCGCTCGCGCCCGGTTCCAGAAACTCGATCTCGAAAGTGTGCTCGCGGACATCGCCTCGCGCGCGAACGAGCTGGTAAAGCCGTTGCTGGCGCACCACGCCGTTGCCTTCCTCATCGACATCGAGCCCGTGATCCGCGCCCGGCGGCCCGCCGTCGACGCGCACCCGGAACGGCACGGGCCGGTCGGCGCCCTCGCCGCCCAGCACGAGATTGAGATCGCGGGCATGGAAGCGGAACACGATCCGCCCGCCCGGCGCGACCACCCGCGCGGCCTCGCCGCCGATCGTCCAGCGCCCCTCCAGCCCCCAGCGGTTGAGCGCGAGTTCCGCCGGCCGCGCGTAATCCGCGGCCTCGTCCCGCGCCACCGGCCCGGCGGAAGCGAACTGCGCCATGCGCTCATACCCCAGATAGGTCTCCGGCGAGCGGACGTTGGCCCAGTCCGCAGCCATCATGACGCCTTGCGGCGCAAGCGAGACGGGCGCGTCCTGCTGCGTGGAAACCGTACCGGTTTCCGCAAGCAATTGCTGAATGACCCGCTCCGACTTTTCATATTCGCCCTCACCGAAATGGTGATGGCGGATGCGGCCCTGCGTGTCGATGAAATAGTGAGCCGGCCAATAACGATTGTCCAGCGCGCGCCAGATGGCGTAATCGTTGTCGATGGCGACCGGATAGGTGATGCGGAGCTGGCGCACCGCCTCCCGCACATTGCCGATGTTTTTCTCGAAGGCGAATTCCGGCGCATGGACGCCGATGACGACGAGGCCGCGCTCGCGGTATCTTTCCGCCCACGCCCGGACATAGGGCAGCGTGCGCAGGCAGTTGACGCAGGAATAGGTCCAGACATCGAGCAGCACGACCTTGCCGCGCAACTGCGCCGCGGTCAGCGGCTCGCTGTTCAACCATTCCACCGCCCCCGACAGCGAGGGCATGCGCCCTTCCACCGGCAGGCCGGCGGGCGCGCCCTCGGGTGTCTGCGCCGCCATCATGGCCCCGCCCTGCATCATCATCGCATTGCCGGCCATCATCGCCGGCCCGGCGGCCATCATGGCCCCGGCCTGTTCGCCGGCGCCGTCCATACCGAGGCCGTCCATCAGGGTCTGTTCGATGCGCGTCGTGCCGGCCGTCGACAGGCGGGCGAGCAGGCCGGTGTCGAGGCCGAGAAAGATCGCGATCACCGCCGCCAGCACGGCGACGCCCGCGCCGCGCCGCAGCCACTCGACCGCCGCCATGCCCTGACCCATGCCCTGACCCATGCGCCGCCGCAGCGCCGCGAGCACCCGCCCGCCGGCCAACAGGGCGACCGCCAGCGACGTCGCGGCGCCGGCCGCATAGGCGAGAAGCAGCAGCGACGTCTGCGCGCTCGCGCCCTGCAAGGCCGCCCCGGTCAGGATCAGCCCCAGAATCGGCCCCGCGCACGGCGTCCACAGCAGGCCCGTCGCCGCGCCGAGCAGAAGGGCGGCGGCAGGGCTGTCGCCCTGCCCCGCCTGCCTGTTCAGCCGGTCGCCGAGCGCCACGAAAGGCGCCGCCAGACGCGCGCCCAGCGCGGGCACGAGCAGCGCGAGGCCGAACAGCGCCATCAGGGCGAGGGCGATCCAGCGGCCCCAGACATTCACCTGCACCGCCCAGTTCCCCGCCACCGCCGCCAGCGACGCGACGGCGGCGAACACAACGGCCATGCCCGCCAGCATGGGAAGCTGGAAGCGCGGAAAGGATCGCCCCGCCCCGGCGAAAACGAACGGCAGCACCGGCAGGATGCAGGGGCTCGCGATAGTGAGGACGCCGCCGAGATACGATAGCAGGATGGTCATGTCCGCCTCTCAGGCTTGCGCGGGCGCGAAAACGAGCGCGACGCCGTTGATGCAGTAGCGCAAGCCGGTGGGTGGCGGACCGTCGTTGAAGACATGCCCCAGATGGCCGGCGCAGCGCCGGCAATGCACCTCCGTGCGCACCATGCCGTAGCCGGTGTCCAGCGACGTGCCCACGGCCCCATCGAGCGGTTGCCAGAAGCTCGGCCAGCCGGTGCGGCTGTCGAACTTCGTTTCCGACGCGAAGAGCGGCCCGTCACAGCCCGCGCAACGGAACGTGCCGGCGCGGCGCTCCTTGTCGAGCGGGCTCGTATGGGGCCGTTCGGTGCCATGCTGCCGCAGGATATAATACTGAGCCGGAGAAAGACGCGCCCGCCATTGCGCGTCCGTCAGGGCAAAGGAGACATCGCCGGCGGGCGCGTCGTCGGGCGGGCCGGCGGATGCCGGCGACGGCAGGCGCCACAGGAGCGCCGCCCCTCCCGCGGCCGCTCCGCCGACAACCACCGAGGCAAGAAAAGATCTTCTGGAACCCTGCATGACCGTCTCCCGTCATGGAACGGCCCATTGTTGGCAGGTGAAAGCGGCAAAGTCATGCGCGCCGATGTCAAATGAGCGTGATGCTTCGCCCGGCGCGACATCCGGTTTCCCGATGTCATTCGGCGGCAGGCGGCAATTTCCAGTCGCGCCGGATGAAATGGCAGGTATAGCCGCCGGGATTGCGCACCAGATAATCCTGATGTTCCGGCTCCGCCTCCCAGAACGGCCCGGCCGGCGCAATCTCGGTGACGATCTTGCCCGGCCAGAGGCCGGAGGCGTCGGCATCGGCGATCGCCTGTTGCGCCGCCTCTTCCTGCTCGGGCGTTTCGGGGAAGATCGCCGAGCGGTAGCTCGGGCCGATGTCGTTGCCTTGCCGGCCGGGCGTCGTGGGATCGTGGATCCGGAAAAAGAACGCGAGGATGTCGCGGTAGCTGATGCGGGCGGGATCGAAAACGACCTCGATGGCCTCGGCGTGAGTGCCATGATTGCGATACGTCGCATGCGGCACGTCGCCGCCGGTGTATCCGACGCGGGTGGAGGCGACGCCGTCCAGCCGCCGGAAAAGATCCTGCATGCCCCAGAAACAACCGCCGGCAAGCACAGCACGCTCCAGAACCATGGCGTCTCTCCTCTCCGAGAGCCTGCGGGCCTTTCGCACAACCGGCGCGAGGGCCGAAGACATGGAGGCTTTCCGCGTTTCGTTGCAACGCGAGAATCCTCCAGGTTTTTGATTTCGAGCCACTTCTCGTCGATCGAACGATCCCGTTCGATCGGAAAGCGCCCTCAGCGAAACAACTATCGCCGAAGGCGCGGCACCCGTCAATTCACGCCGTTGCCCGCCGTCAGGACGAGATGCGCTTGCGCCCCTTGCGCAGATCCTGCCGGAAGAACTGGTTGATCTGTGGAAACGGAACCGCGTCGGTGAGGGTGGAAAACGTGCCGCGTGTTGCGATTTCCTCGGCGGCGCGCATGAAGCCGCCCCATGCGGCGCGGCACATGCCGGACCCGCTGCTCAGCCAGCGCACGCCGAGATCGGCATAATTGCGCATGCTCAACCCGCATTCCGGTTCCACGACGATACTGACCGGATGGGGCGCGACAGCCTTCACGATGGCGGTGATATCCGCCGGATTGACGACGCCGGGCACGTGAACCGCCTCGGCCCCCGCCTGCACGTAAGCCTGAAGGCGGCGAATGATGCCGGCGAGCGATTCCTCGTGATTGTTCGTCAGGCGCTCCACGCCCGCCGTCAGCACGACGCCGGTGCCGCTCGCGTCGATCGCGGCGCGGGCCGCCCGCACGCGGTCGACCGCCAGTTCCAGCGGATAGAAAGGATGCTGGTGGTCGGGCGTCGTGTCCTCGATCATGATGCCGGCCACGCCGGTTTCGATGCACATCACCACGTTGCGGGCGACGTCCTCCGGCTCGTTCGCGTAGCCGGATTCGAAATCGGCGCAAACGGGAAGATCCGTCGCCTCGACGATGTCGCGGATATGCTGGAGCATGACGCCGCGCGGCACGGCCCAATCCGTATCGGGGAAGCCGTCCGCGAAGGCGATGCCGGCGCTGGTGGTCGACAGCGCCTTGAAACCGAGATGCTCCAGATAGCGCGCCGTGCCCACATTCCAGGGATTCGGCAGGACATGGGTGCCGGAGGATTCATGCAGCTTGCGAAATGCGCGCCGGCGCTCGTGAATGGTGCTCATGCCGCCCATTCCCCCCATGCTGTCATTCCCGGCCCGCTCCACCATCGGGACGCATCCCCGATACCTTGCCCGATATCTCGCCCGAAACAGCGCCGGTCTGCGATCTGTTCCATCCTCACCTGTCCGTCGTTTCCCGATGCAGCAATCAATTGTCACGTCATCCGCGTGCGTCGCCGGAAAATGGGAGATGCCGGACGAAGCAAGCCTTGCCCGCCGGCGATGGCGGCGGAAACGGGCTGGGCAAAAGGAAGCACCGGCGTCATTGGCGTTTTCCCGGCGCTTTGCCGTGCCCTTGTCATGTTTCCGTCCGTCAACACCTTTGCGCGCATCAGCCGCGCAAATCAACCGCCGGAGCGATGCGCGCAGCGCTGTTCACGGTTGCGCTGTCGCGATAGAACAGACATCGCGACAGCGCGAAGGACGCCCGGCAAAACGATAAAACGCACGTCAATTCACTGATTTCACGTGTTTTTATCGATCGAGCACGGCGCGCGTCGTCAGACGTTCCGCAACAAGGCGGACAGGCATGGATCGTTTCAGCGCTTCCGTGAAACGGTGAAACGATCCGGCGCTTCCGCCCGGCATGCTCATCCCGCGCGCTCCGCCCATGCGAACAGACGGACGCTTCACCCGCATGCCATTGCATCCATTCATTGACGCTTCATCGGCTCCCGAAGGCCGCGTCGGCCTTGCGGAATGACGACGGGAAACGCCTTCAGGCCGGGACGGGCGCCGCCCGACCGGCATGCGCCCCGTGGAGAGCGATCAGGCCTTCGCGCCGACGGCGGCGGCATCGATATGGGCCGCGAGATCCGGCGACAGCGACAGCGCGTCGGCCAGTTCATGCAGGAACGCCCGCTCCGCTTCCGTATCGGGCTCGATGGCGAGGCGCGCCGCCGCATAGATCTGGACGCCGCGCTCCTCGCTCGTCGCAGCGGCGGCGAGTTGCGTGATCGAGGCGGGATTGGCGAACTCGCGGTCGAGAAACTGCACGGCTTCCGCCTGAAAACCGGCCTTGGCCAGATTGCCGATGATGCGGCCGCGCTCCTCGGTATCGATCTGGCCATCGGATGCCGCAGCCGCGATCATCGCACGCGTGAGCACAAGCGCCGTATCCTGCGACACCGCATCCGCCCCGAAGGCGGAATCGCGCGGCGGCGCAGCGATCGCGGAGGCATCGGCCCAGGCCGGCTGTCCGCTTTTCCAGCCCTGATAGGCCTTGTAGGCGAGGCCGCCGATCAGGGCGATGCCGCCGAGGCTGGCGGCCGAGGCGGTGACGGACTTGCCGGCCCCGCGCGAGCCCAGCAGCAGGCCCGCCAGACCGCCGGCGACAGCGCTCGCCACGTTGCGCCCTTCAGGCGTATCGAGATACTGGCGCGCCTGGGCAACCAGATCCGCGCCGGTTTCGGCGACAGAACCCGGCCGGCTGCCGGCGCCGCCGGTCAACTGGCCGATGACGCTGCCAAGCAGATCACCGACACCGCCGAACCCGGCAGCCGCCGACGCGGCCCCGGAAGTCGCCTGCGTATCGGCGTTGACATGTGCGGAGGCCGGGCCGGCGGCGGAAGGGCCGGCGGCGGCGGAACCGATGAGCGCATCAAGTAGCTTCTTTGCATCAAGCATGAACAGCTCCCATGGTTAGCGATGGATTAACGTTAAGGGGAGCAGGCCGTTCGCACCACAAATTTATTCCAATGCTACAGCAAAAGAAACACTGCCGGTCGACAAGCCACGTCACAATTCTGTAAATTTCAGCAGGTTCAGTCCGCTCCGGAGCATTTTGCGTTCGAACCGATTGATCGATTTGAACGCAAGTTGCGGTAAAATATAGAACTTGGAGCGGCATGACGATTCCACTTGAATGCACGCCGCTCTAATCATCGTCACACGAGATCGTGCTTTTCCGTATCATCCGTCAACTGCAACCGCTGCAAGCGCGCATAGAGCCCGTCGCGCGCCACGAGATCGTCGTGTCGTCCCTGTTCCACGATGCGGCCGCAATCCATCACGAGGATGAGATCGGCGCGCCGCACGGTGGAAAGGCGATGGGCGATGACGAGTGTCGTGCGCCCGCGCGTCAGCACCGCCAGCGCGTCCTGCACCATGCGCTCGGCCTCGGCGTCGAGGGCGCTCGTCGCTTCGTCCAGCAGGAGAATCGGCGCGTCCTTGAGAATGGCGCGTGCGAGGGAAACGCGCTGACGCTCGCCGCCCGACAACCGGGACCCCCGATCGCCGACGCGGGTGTCGTAGCCTTCCGGCAGCGCCGCGATGAACCCGTGAGCGGCCGCCGCCTTCGCGGCCGCGACGATATCGGCGTCCGACGCGCCGGGGCGGCCGAAGCCGATATTGGCGCGGATGGTGTCGTCGAACAGCACGACTTCCTGGCTGACCACCGCGATCTGCGCCCGCAGGCCCGCAAGCGTCACCTGCCGCACATCCTGCCCGTCGATCAGAACCGCGCCTTCGCTCACGTCATGCAAACGCGGCACAAGCGACATCAGCGTGGATTTGCCCGAACCGGAGCGCCCCACGAGCGCCGTGAGCTTGCCCGCGGGCAGTGTGACGTCGATGCCGTCGAGAGCCGTCACATCCTCGCGGTAGCGGAAGCGCACGCCGCGAAAGGCGATCTCGCCCCGCGTCACCGCCAGCGGGGGCGCATCCGGCGCGTCGACGATGGTCGGCGGCAGATCGAGTATGTCGTAATAGCGCCGCAGGGCGGCCATCGCCTCCTGCACGATCGCGTTGAGATTGCCGATGGAACGCACGGGCTGCGCCGCCATCAGCAGCGCCGTGATGAAGCCGGTGAACTCGCCTACCGTGCTGCCGCCTTCCACGATGCGCCAGCCGATCAGCACCAGCACACCCGCGACCGCAAGCCCGCCGCCGATCTCCAGCAGCGGATCGAGCCGGCCGCGCGCGTTGGCCGCCCGCATCTTGAGTTCCCGCACCCGCTCGAACGCGCGCGCGGCGCGGCCCTTCAGATAGCCTTCGAGCGCGAAAACCTTGGCCACGCGCGCGCCGGCGAGGCTTTCCGACACGAGATTCGCCATCGCCCCGATTTCCTCCTGCGTGGAGGTGGCGACGCGGCGCAGCTTCTTGCCCAGCCGCGCCACCGGCTGCGCCACGAAGGGCGCCACCAGCGCCGCGGCGATCGTCAGCACAGGATCGATCCACAGCATCGCCCCCACCAGCGCGATCACCGTCGCGCCGTCGCGCAGCAGCACGGTGAAAAGCCGCGTCAGCGCCTCCTTGATATAGGCGAAGTCGGTCGTGAAACGCTGCGTCAGGCTCGCGGGGCTCTCCCGTTCGAGCTGTGCGAGATCGGCGTCGATCATGTGCGCGTAAAGCGCGGTCTGCATGTCCGCCTCGACGCGCGAGATCACACGGTTGGTCAGCACCGTCTGCCCCAGCAGCGCAAAACCCTTGATGCTCGTGACCGCGATGACGAAGAGCGGCGCCAGCGCAATGGCGTGGGCGTCGCGCGCGGTGAAGGCGTCGAACGCCTCCTTGATCAGGATCGGATAAAGGGAGGACGTGCCCGCGATGACCGCGATCAGCGCCAGCACCACCGCGAGCGCGCCGCGATGGGGCCGCACCTGCTCCCGCCACAACCGCCGGATCGTGGGCGCGGTATCGCCGCGCGTCAATATGGATGATTTGCCGGCAATGCGATTGAAAAGGGACAGCGGAAAACCCGCGGGCGGGCGCGGCGCTTCTCGAGGCGGCTGGGGCGTATCGATCATGGGCGCACTCGCGTCATTGGTTCAGCACGGCGGCGCGCGGCCGCCAGACATGGCTGGTCTTGATCTCCGCATCCTCCAGCGCGCGCGTGACCGGCACGCGATAGGTGGCGAGGCATTCAAGCCGGTCTTTCGGAAGATAGCTGCGGCCGGGATCGCCGATCAGCACCCGCGCGCCCCGCCGCTGCAAACGCAGCAGCCAGGCGAAAACCGCCTCCGCAAGCGTGCGCTCGTAACATATATCCCCCGCCAGCACGACATCCCAATGCTCGTCCTTGCCGATCACATCGTCGGCGCGCGGCGTCACCCGGATATTATTAGCCAGCGCATTTATCCGTATGGCGCTGATGGCGAAGGGATCGATGTCCGCCGCTTCGACATGCGCCGCGCCGGCCTTTGCGGCGGCGATGGCCACGAGGCCGGAGCCCGACGCGAAGTCCAGCACGCGCCGATTCGCGACATCGCCCGGATGATCGAGAACATAACGCGCCAGCGCCTGCCCGCCGGCCCAGGCAAATGCCCAGAACGGCGGCGGCAGGCCGATCGCGCCCAGTTCATCCTCGGTCTTCTGCCACAGCGCCGTGGCCTCGTCGGCAACGAACAGGCTGATTTCCGGCGCATGCGGCACGGGCAGCAACCGCGTGTGCGTGCGAATGAACGTATCGTGATCGCCAATCGTCATGTGCGCTGCCCGAGCAGTTCCCCATAAAGGCTCTTCACCGTTTCCATGACGTGGCGTTCGGTATAGCCGCCCTCCACGCGCGCGCGGGCCGCCTGCCCCATGCGCGAAACGGCATCACGATTGTTTGCCAGAAAAATAAACGCGTCGGCCAGCGCCCCGGCATCGTCCGGCGGCACGACGAGCCCTTCGATGCCGTCCCGCACCAGCCGGCGGCAGCCGGGCACGTCGGTGGTGACGATGGCGCGGGCGCTCGCCCCCGCCTCCAGCAGCGTGCGCGGCAATCCCTCGCCGCCGCGCGAAGGCAGACAGGCGACATCGTGCGCCTGCCAGACGGCTGGAACGTCTCGCGTTGCGCCGTGCCACGCGATGCCCGGCCGCGCACCCCATTCCCGCAGCGTTATCTCCGGCACCGCACGCGGGTTCGACGGATCGGGCGCGCCATAAAGCGAAAGCGTGACGTCCGCACCCGCCGCGCGCGCGCGTCCCACCGCCTCCACGGCCAGATCGATCCCTTTCGACCACAGCATGCGCGCCACGACGGCGATCCTGAGCGACGGCGAGGGTTCGGGCGATGCGGCCGGAAACGCCGCCGGATCGACGCCGGCGCCACCCACGATGGCGACCTTGCCGGGGTCGCCGGGATCGAAACCCAGCATCCGCGCGTCATCCTCGTTTTCGAACAGGAAGCGGGCGGCGGGACCATCGGCGACGATGCGCAGGAAATGACGCAGCCCCGCCCGCGCCGCGCGGCCGACCGCATCGGCGCGCGCGCCGAGAAAGCCGAGGCCCGTCAGCGCATGCACGACCGGCGTGCCCCTCGGCGCCGCCAGACTGCCGAGAACGATGGAACGCAGCGCGACGCAATGCAGGATGTCGGCGCGTTCCCTGCAAAGGATCCGACGCAGCGCACGGAGCGTCGCCGCAACCGCCAGCGGGTTCAGACTGCGCCGCTCCGCCTGCATGGGGACCACCCGCGCGCCGATGGCGGAAATAGCGGCGGCATGATCGCGCACACGGGTGATCACCGTCACGCGCAGGCCCATCTCGCGCGCCGCCCGCGCCATCGGCAGGAAATGCGAGACGAAGAACCAATCCTCCGTCACCAGAAACACGAGATGCGGCGAGTGGCCCTCATTCTCGTCGGGATCGGCATCACCCATCTGAACGACCAACCTTGTCTCCATCAGCCGGCGGCGAATGACCGGTTGTCCCGAAAATCACTCGCGATGCAAGACGCGATCGACGAGCAGCGCGGACCAGAAGGAAGGACGAAAGCGCGCCCGCAGGCGATCCGGCTCATAAACCTCGCTGACCCATGTCATGAAATCCAGCCCCGCCGCCTCGCCTTCCTGTTTGTAGAGCGCGAAGAAAGCATCGAGAATGCCCGTCTTGGCGAAACGAAAATGCCCGTATCGCAGCGAGAGTTGCGCCGCGGCCTCGTCGACGGAGCGCCCTTCCTGCAACACGAGATGGAGCGCCGCCATGAAACCGGCCCGGTCGGCCCCGGACTTGCAGTGCACGAGAACCGGATATTCCACCGTTTCGAAGAACCTTTTCGCCGCCAGAATCGTTTCCCTGGAAGGCGCCTCGCGCGATCGCACCACAAACTCCGCAAGCGTCAGCCCGTTGCGGCGGCAGGCGTCGCGCTCGAGCGGCCATGACCCGTACTCCCGCCCGCCGCGCAGATTGACGACCGTGCGCACGCCAAGCCGGGCGATGGCGTCGATATCACGCGGCGAGGGCTGCGCCGCCCGCCAGAAACGATGCGTTACCCGATGCCGGTTGAGATAAAGCGCCCGGAACACGCCGTGATCGACAAACAGCATGTTGGCATAGGCCCTGACGCGCGCCCAGCGGCCCTCAAGCGGGGCATCCCAGCGCTTGATACGGGCCATGCGCCGCGCATAGCGCACTTCAGGCTTGAGAAAACGATTGAACACGGGGCCCCGGATGTCGTTGCGGTCACCCAACGCCATAGCAGGACGCGCGCGGTGCGACAACACGTATGAAATCTTGTCCATGTTCGAATCCGCAACAGCTTTGTATCTTGCCGCGAACGACGCGGCATCCTAGACTTTCCCCCATGAACGAGGTCGTCATCAGCATCCGCCCCGCACGACCGTCAGACGCTACGGCTCTGGCGGCGGTCCACGACGTCTCGTGGCGCGAGGCGTATCGGGGCATCATTCCCGGCGTCGCGCTTGAACGGATGATCGCCTATCGCGGCCCCGGCTGGTGGCAGAAGGCCGTCAACCGCTCCCGTTCCCTCATCGTGCTCGACATCGGCGACCGCATCGCCGGCTATGCCAGCTTCGGCGCAAGCCGCAGCCTCTCCCTGCCCCAGCAGGGCGAAATAGACGAACTCTATCTCGACCCCGTGTTTCAGGGGTTGGGTCTCGGCACGCAACTTTTCGCCACGGCCCGGCGCGAACTCGCGGCGCAACGCCGCAAGGGGCTCGTGGTGTGGGCCTTGCGGGACAATGATCGGGCGGCACGCTTCTATGAGCGGCTCGGAGGGCGCGCGCAAGCGCACGAAACCATCCGCGTCAGCGGCATCTCACTGGTTCGCACCGCATTCATGTTTCCCTGATCCGGCGTCGGGATCGGCACAAACCGCGCCAAAATGCTGATTTCACTTTTATAGCCGATGCTGTAGTAAGAAGCCGCCGTCGTCGCGGCGGTACCATGCGGCGAAATACCCGCTTGGTCTCGCGGCACGCCGTATCCACCTGCGTCCGCGCGGTCGCCGTCGGGCCATCACCGCACGCGCTGCCGGAACGTCGTATCATGATCCTTCCTGCAAGGAGTTTTCGACATGCGTCTCGACGCTATTGCCATCGGCAAGAATCCCCCCCACGACGTGAACGTTGTCATTGAGGTGCCGATCGGCGGGGAACCCATCAAATACGAGCTGGACAAGGAATCGGGTACCCTTTTCGTCGACCGCTTTCTCTACACGCCGATGCGCTATCCGGGGAACTACGGCTTCATCCCGCATACGCTGTCCGGCGACGGCGATCCGGCGGACGTGCTCGTCGTCAACACGCGCGCGCTGATCCCCGGCGCGGTCATTTCCTCGCGTGTGGTCGGCGTGCTGATCATGGAAGACGAATCCGGCCAGGATGAAAAAATCATCGCCGTTCCCTCCTCCAAGCTGACCAAGCGCTATGATCGGGTGCAGGACTACACCGACCTGCCGGAAATCACGCTCAAGCAGATCGAGCACTTTTTCGCGCATTACAAGGATCTTGAGCCCAACAAGTGGGTCAAGATCATCCGCTGGGGCACCGCCGAGGAAGCACGCACGCTGATTCTCGAAGCCATCGAACGCGCAACCGCGGAAAAGTAAGCCGAAACCACCCGGCTCACACCGAACGGGCCGCAGTCATTCGGAATGCTGCGGCCCGTAGACGGGCGGCGATGCGTCAGGTATGCGGGCATCCTCGCAATGCCCGTCGCCCACCCGATCAGCGCAAGGATTTATCCGCGCAGCCGATGGCAAAGGCTGTCGAGCTGATCGAGCGTCCTGTATCGCACCCTCACCTCGCCGCCGCCGTTGGCCTTGTGCTCGATGGACACCACGAGCCCCAGCACCTCCTCCAACGCCTGTTCCAGCGCGCGGGTATCGGGGTCTTTTTCGGGCTTCGCACGCGCGGCGCGACGAGCACCGCTCTCCTGCGCATCTCCCTGCGTCTCCCGTTGCGCGATCCTCTCGACATCGCGCACCGTAAGCCCCTGCGCGATGATCTGCCGCGCCACGGCATCGGGGTCCGCCACCGTCAACAGCGCCCGCGCATGCCCGGCCGAAAGCGTGCCGTCATTCACGAGCTGCTTGATGGAATCCGGCAAGCGCGTCAACCGCAGGGTATTGGCGACATGGCTGCGGCTTTTGCCGATGACCTGCGCGAGATCATTTTGCGAGTAACTGAACTCCGCAATCAGTTGTTCGTAACCGGCGGCCTCTTCCAGCGGATTGAGATCGGCCCGCTGCACATTCTCGATGATGGCGATTTCCAGCGCAACGCGATCATCCGCTTCCACGACGATGATCGGCACCTGATGAAGATTGGCGCGCTGCGCGGCCCGCCAGCGTCGTTCGCCGGCGATGATTTCATAAACATCCGCAACCCCCGTCACCGCGCGGACGATGATGGGCTGAATAAGGCCGCGCTCGCGAATGGACGCGGCGAGATCCTCCAGCGCTTCGGCGTTGAATATCTTGCGCGGGTTGCGCGGATTGGGGCGCAAGAACTCGATCGGAACCTTCTGCGTGCTCGCGCCGACCTGACGCGCCTGCGCCGAGAATTCATCCCCGACATCGCCAATCAGCGCGGCAAGCCCCCGCCCCAGACGGGAACGGTTGGAATCCTCGGCCATATCTATCTCCATCACCAAAACCCGTAATCGGCCCGTCAATTTCCGCATGCGTCGATGCAGCCTGCCGACAAGCATTCAGGCACAGACATGCGCCGGAACACACCCGCCAAGCATGTGCCTTCAAGTCATGCGAGCCGTTGAATCGCGCAGGCAATCGCTTCGTCAAGCGGCGCGTAAAGCCCGCTCTCTTTGAATCACTTCAGAAGCCAGTTTCAGATAGGCTTGCGATCCGGCGCATTTCAGATCGTAAAGCAACACGGGCTTGCCGTGAGAAGGAGCTTCCGAAACGCGAACATTGCGAGGAATGATCGTATCGTAAACCTTGGCGCCCATGAACTCGCGCACATCGGCCACAACCTGATTGGAGAGATTATTGCGCGGATCGAACATCGTCAGCACGATGCCGTGAATCCCCAAACCCGGATTGAGCGATACGCGCACCTGTTCCACCGTGCGGAGCAATTGACTCAAACCTTCCAACGCAAAGAACTCGCATTGCAAGGGCACCAGCACGGCATTTGACGCCGTCAGCGCATTGATGGTCAACAGATTGAGGGAAGGCGGGCAATCGATCAGCACATAGGTGAAGCCATCCGGCTGGATGTCGCGACCGAGAACATCGATGGCGCGCTCCAACCGATGCACCCTGTCCTTGGCGGAAGCGATTTCCAGTTCCACACCCAGCAGATCCAATGTCGAAGGCGCGACCGCCAACCCCGGCACGGCCGTTTCCAGCAGAGCATCCTGCAACGTCGCCGACCCCACCATCACGTCGTAGGTGGAGATCTTGCGGCTTTTCCGATCAACCCCGAGTCCCGTCGACGCGTTACCCTGCGGATCGAGATCGATGATCAGCACGCGCTCGCCAATCGCGGCCAGTGCGGTACCCAGATTGATGGCAGTCGTGGTTTTACCGACGCCACCTTTCTGGTTCGCGAGCGCGAGCACGCGAATACGCGTCGAAGGACCACCCCCGGCAGGCCCCGTAAGCTGACTAACGTCGGCCATGATCGCCATCAACCTCTTGCAGTTCCCTCACCACCAGGATGCGGCCGCGGGAATCAATTAGGCTCGGCTGCACATCCACTGTGATTCTCCAGTATTTGCGGGCCTCCGTCAATTCAGCTTCCCAATCCTGCCCCTTCGGAAACACCCCCGTTGCTCCACTTCTCAACAGGTCTTTCGCCATGGAGAGCAAGTCATGAAGAGGTGCGAGCGCCCGCGCCGTTACAACTTCGATCTGCCCGGCCTTCATCATCGGCAAGATATCGGCAATTCGCCCTTGATGCACCTTTGCGCTGGCGCCGGTCGCACGAATGGCATGGCGCAAGAACGCGCATTTGCGACCGTTGCTTTCGACAAGATCAATCTGCCCCTCGCCGTGTTCCCGCAACAGAATTCCCAGCACGACACCGGGAAACCCGGCGCCGGAGCCAAGATCCAGCCAATTTCGCGTCTCCGGCGCGCAGCGGAACAATTGCAATGAATCCGCGACGTGGCGCGTCCAGATATCATCCAACGTCCCCGGACCGACGAGATTCTTGATCGTCTGCCAGCGTCGCAATTCATGCACAAGGATCGTCAGGCGATCTGATGTTTCACGTGAAACAAAAAAAGGCGCGAGAGCTTCGGCTTTCCCTCTGTCCACATGGGGCGACTCAAGTTTGGCATTCATTCCGTCATGTATATCCCTGTTGCTGCTTCTTCCAGCGCTGTTTGCCGGCGTGGCCGGACAGAATGGCAAGCGCCGCCGGCGTCATGCCTTCGATACGCGCTGCCTGCCCCAATGTCCGGGGCTGAACCTGAGACAGCTTTTGCCGAAGTTCGCCGGACAGACCTGGCAGCGTATCGAAGGTCAGCTCCGTCGGAAGTTCGAGTTGCTCATCACGGCGAAAGGCTGCGATATCCTCCCGCTGCCGGTCGAGATAGACGGCATAGACAGCATCCGTTGCCAGACGCTCCCTGAGCCAAGCGGGTACTGACGCAAGCTCCGGCCAGACGCGGTCAAGCGTTTCAAACGATATATCGGGATACGAGAGCAGTTGAAATGCCGAACGCCGTTGCCCATCCCGATTCAGTTGCAGGCCATGCCTCGATGCAGCCTGAGGCGTCACTTCCAGCTGCTGCAAGCGCGTTCTCCACGTCTCGACAAGCTGCATTCGCTCGGCATGAAGCGCCTGGCGCCGTGACCCCACACAACCAAGATCTATTCCTTTGCCCGTCAGACGTTCATCCGCGTTGTCGACCCGCAGACTGAGCCGGTATTCCGATCGGGACGTAAACATCCGATACGGCTCGCTGACGCCATGCGTCACCAGATCGTCGATCATGACACCGATGTAACCATCGGCGCGATCAAAAGTCACACACGGCCGACCCCCGGCCTTACGGGCAGCGTTGATACCGGCGACGACGCCTTGAGCCGCTGCCTCTTCATAACCGGTTGTGCCATTGATTTGCCCGGCAAGGAACAGACCGCGCAGCACCCGCGTTTCCAGCGTTGCATCCAGGTGGCGGGGATCGACGTAATCATACTCGATCGCATATCCCGGCCGCAGAATGGTAACGTTCTCCAGTCCGGGCATGGAACGGATGAAAGCCTGCTGGACGTCTTCCGGCAGAGATGTCGAAATCCCGTTCGGATATACCGTGAAATCGTCCAAGCCCTCCGGTTCCAGAAAAACCTGATGGCTTTCCCGATCTGCAAATCGAACGACCTTGTCTTCTATGGATGGACAGTAACGCGGCCCGCGGCTTTCGATCACGCCCGCATAAAGCGGGGAACGATGGATGTTGGCACGAATGATGGCATGCGTTTCAGCCGTCGTCCGCGTGATCCCGCAGGCGATCTGTCTGTTCGGCAGGCTTTCCGTCAAAAGTGAGAACGGCTCTGGTTGTTCGTCACCGGCCTGATGTTCGAGATTGTTCCAATCGATTGTCCGTCCATCGAGGCGGGCAGGGGTGCCGGTTTTCAGACGACCCAGCGCCAGACCGTGACGGAGCAACGTCGCCGACAAGGCATCGGCCGGCGCCTCGCCGATACGGCCGGCCCGAAACTGCTTTTCACCGATATGGATCAAACCCCGCAAAAAGGTTCCGGTCGTCAGCACGACCGCGCCGGCGTCATACTCGCGGCCATCCGCGAGAATGACGCCTGCCGCGTATCCATTCCGTATGACCAGATCGGAAACCTCGCCTTCGATCACGGTCAGATTGGCAATACCCTCGATCGCATTCTGCACGGCCTGCGCATAAAGCTTGCGGTCTGCCTGCGCACGCGGACCACGAACGGCAGGTCCTTTGCGTCTGTTGAGCACGCGAAACTGAATGCCGCCGAGATCTGCCGCTCTCGCCATGACTCCATCGAGAGCGTCGATCTCGCGCACCAGATGGCCTTTGCCGAGCCCGCCGATTGCAGGATTACACGACATGGCTCCGATCGTTGCGAAGCGATGCGTGACCAGCGCCACTTGCGCACCTATCCGCGCGGCAGCGGCGACGGCCTCCGTTCCCGCATGTCCGCCGCCAACGACAATGACGTCATAACGACGTGAATGATCGGCCCGCCGGCCCACCCCGTTCCTCGACTCACCCATTTTTGCATGCACCGAGATTACATTTCACGATCATCTTATATCCGCTCTGCATGGTGTCCCGCAACGTTTCACGTGAAACGCGCCTGCGGGCGATCGCGCCTATTTTCCGATACAGAAACCCGCAAACAAACGATCCAGAATCTCTTCGACACCCACCCGTCCGGTGATGCGGCCCAGGGCACGCATGCCGAGACGAATATCCTCGGCGACCAACTCCGGCAACGCATCAGGCCGGTATGCGGATACACGCTCAAGATGCGACGCGGCATCCGATAGCGCCGAGCGGTGACGTTCGCGTGTAATGACGGCGACGCGCGCATCATATCCCGCATTCAGACGGCGCTCGACCTCCGCCAGGAGATCGTCGATCCCGGCGCCGGTTTTCGCCGAGATCGCCCATTCCCCCGCGTCTCTCGATTCCACCGGAAGCAAATCGGATTTCGTGCGAACCTTCATCACCGCGCCGGAAGACAACTCAATGGCTTCATGATCCTCCGATACGTCATCACCGGACGATAGAAGAAGAACCAGATCGGCCGTGCGCAGGCGCCTCCTGGCGCGCTCCACGCCTTCCTTTTCGATCGGATCATCGGTCTCGCGAAGTCCAGCCGTATCCAGAAACACAACCGGCATGCCGCCGAGATCGCACCTCAGTTCGATGATGTCGCGCGTCGTCCCCGCTATCGGCGATACGATTGCGACATCGCGCCTTGCAATACGATTGAGCAGGGTCGACTTGCCCACGTTCGGAGGGCCGGCGATGGCCACCGTCAAACCGTCGCGAAGACGCTCGCCTCGCCGGCCGTCATCAAGCGCAGCCGTAATCTCGTCATGAACCCGGCGCGCACCCGATATGGCCTCCGCCATCAGATCGGTCGGCACGTCGCCTTCATCGGAAAAATCCAGCGATGCTTCCACAAGCGCCATGACGTTCAGCAAGCGCTCTCGCAAATCTTCCACCGCCGACGACAATGCGCCTTCAAGCTGACGCATGGCCTGCCGTCGCTGCGCCTCCGTCTCGGCATCGATGAGATCGGCAATACCTTCCGCTTCGGAGAGATCGAGCTTGCCATTGAGGAAGGCGCGCCGCGAAAACTCGCCCGCTTCCGCAAGGCGGCACAGGTTCGTTTCCAAAAGCCTGCACATGACCGCCGATACCACCGCCTGACCGCCGTGCAGGTGCAGTTCCGCGACATCCTCACCGGTGAAACTGGCCGGGGCAGGGAAGTAGAGCACGAGCGCCCGATCGAGCACGGCGCCGTCCGTATCCCGAATCGCACGCAGGCTTGCAACGCGAGGCATCGGAACCGAGCCTGTCACGGCCTCCAGAATCCGCCGTATCCCGCTGCCGGACAGACGCAAAACCGCGATAGCGGCACGCCCGCCGCCGGTTGCCGGCGCGACGATGGTATCGACTCGATTCACAAATGCATCTCCGATTTCCGGCTTCATGCGCTGAAACAACAGAATGATAGCCGTCTCTTCATTCAGGCAATGATCAGATATAGCACGAAAAGCAGCAAGGGCCCTCCACCAACGCGAAGGACCCTTGCATGAGCCGATCTGAAAAACGATCGTTTATCGAAAAATACGCGCTCTTTCGGCTTAAAGCGCCAGAAAATTTCCGCGCCGTATGCCGTCTTGTGCGATCACGTATTCATGGAATCGAAGAAGTCGGCGTTGCGGCGCGTCTGGCGCAGCTTGTCGAGCAGGAATTCCATTGCATCCACGGTGCCCATCGGGTTGAGGATACGGCGCAGAACGTAGGTCTTCTTGAGAATATCCGGCGGCACGAGGAGTTCCTCCTTGCGGGTGCCGGAGCGTGTGATGTCGAGGGCGGGGAACACGCGCTTGTCGGAAACCTTGCGGTCGAGAATGATTTCCGAATTGCCGGTGCCCTTGAACTCCTCGAAAATCACCTCGTCCATCCGGCTGCCGGTATCGATCAGCGCCGTCGCGATGATGGTCAGCGAGCCGCCTTCCTCGATGTTGCGCGCCGCGCCGAAAAACCGCTTCGGACGTTGCAGGGCATTGGCGTCCACGCCGCCGGTCAGCACCTTGCCCGAAGACGGCACCACCGTGTTGTAGGCGCGACCGAGGCGCGTGATCGAATCGAGCAGGATGACCACATCGCGGCCATGTTCCACGAGCCGCTTGGCCTTTTCGATCACCATCTCGGCCACCTGAACATGGCGGGCCGCCGGTTCGTCGAAGGTCGAGGAAATGACCTCGCCCTTCACGGACCGCTGCATGTCGGTGACTTCCTCGGGCCGCTCGTCGATGAGCAGCACGATCAGATAGCATTCGGGATGATTGGTGGTGATCGACTGCGCGATATTCTGCAACAGCACGGTCTTGCCGGTGCGCGGCGGCGCGACGATCAGGGCACGCTGCCCCTTGCCGATCGGCGCCACGATATCGATGACGCGGGACGAAAAGTCCTTCTTCGACGGTTCCTCGGTCTCCAGACGCAGGCGCTCGTTCGGATAGAGCGGCGTCAGGTTATCGAAATGAACCTTGTGGCGGATCTTTTCGGGGTCTTCGAAATTGATCGTGTTGACCTTGAGCAGGGCGAAATAGCGTTCGCCGTCCTTGGGTCCCCGAATGGTGCCTTCCACCGTGTCGCCGGTACGCAATCCGAAACGGCGAATCTGGGAAGGGGAGACGTAGATGTCGTCTGGCCCGGCCAGGTAATTGGAATCGGGCGCGCGCAGAAAACCGAAGCCATCCTGCAATACTTCGACCACACCTTCCCCGATGATCTCGGTATCGGCGGCGGCCAGTTGCTTGAGTATGGCGAACATCAGTTCCTGCTTGCGCAGGATGCTGGCGTTTTCGACCGACAACTCCTCGGCAAAGGCCAGAAGCTCGGTCGGCGTCTTGGATTTGAGATCCTGAAGCTTGATCTCCCGCATCGGGGAAAAACTCTCGATCGATAAGGGCTGACGAGGCAGCCGGAAGGATTATGAAGAATTGCAGGTTAAAGCGCATGAAAACGCTACGCGGGGCGAACTTTTGCATACAGATCGCGTGCCCGCCATCCTGCTCTAAGGAAGGCAGGAGCTGTATAAAGGATTTGCCCCCCGGTTACAAGCCCGGCCACGGCGCTTTTTCCGCCAAAGGCAAATGCCGGCGCGTTTCCCATCGAGACGAAAGCACACCGGCAT
Organism: Pseudochelatococcus sp.; assembly: GCF_050946405.1. NCBI lineage: Bacteria > Pseudomonadati > Pseudomonadota > Alphaproteobacteria > Hyphomicrobiales > Chelatococcaceae > Pseudochelatococcus > Pseudochelatococcus sp. Next base: position 25,055 of record NZ_JBMNUS010000006.1, on the reverse strand, counting down.
GATGGTCCGCCTGCAAAAAAGCGCTTCTTTTCAATGCCCGATTGCCGCTCAGGTTTAAAAGTTTCCCGCTTCCCGATTCAGTCGGAATACGAAAAATCTAGAAAGGCTTGAGCACCACCAGAATGACGATCAGGATCATCAGAAGCGTGGGCACTTCGTTGACGATGCGGTAGAAGCGCGGCTTTCGCGGCGCCGTGTCATTCGCGAGGCGGCGCAGCTCGGCGCCGAAAAACCCGTGCAGACCGGAGAGAATGACGACCAGCAACAGCTTGGCGTGCAGCCATCCCGACACGAACCAGCCTCCCTGATAGGCAATGACGAGACCGAAAATCCACGTCGCGATCATGGCCGGCGTCATGATCGCCTTGTAAAGCCGGCGCTCCATGACCTTGAACGCGGAGATGCGGTCCGAGCCCGGTATTGCTTCGGCATGGTAGACGAAGAGGCGCGGCAAATAGAGCATCGCCGCCATCCACGCGATGACCGATATGATATGCAAGGCTTTCAGCCATTCATAAAGCATCGTGCGCCCTTCAGAATCGATCGCCCGTCCACGCTGACCAGCCATTTTCCGCGAATGGCGGTTTCCCGCAAGCGCGATCCGAACACTTTATTGCGACAAAACACGGATGGGGGAGCGCCGCCCCTTCCTTCGATCGTCATCCGCGAACCCTCGCGACCAGTTGTTCCACATGAGCGATCGGCGTCTGGGGCAGGATGCCGTGCCCCAGATTGAAGACGTGCGGTCCGCCGCCGAGCGCCGCGCGGATATCGTCGACGGCCCGCGCGAGAACGTCGCCGCCGGCGACCAGCGCCAGCGGATCGAGATTGCCTTGCACCGGACGATGGACCTGAATGGCGTCGCTCGCGCGCCAGGGGTCGATGGTCCAGTCCAGCCCCACGCCATCCGCGATGCCGGATTGCGCCAGTTCCTCCACGCCTGCGCCGGCCCCTCGCGCGAAGACGATGACCGGGATTGCGGGATATCGGGCGCGGATGCGGGAAACGATGCGCGACACCGGCTCCAGCGACCAGCGGCGGAACAGGGGCGGGGGCAGGGCGCCCGCGAAGCTCTCGAAAATTTGCAGCACCTGCGCGCCGGCCTCGACCTGCCGCAGAAGATGGCTTGCCGTGGCATCCACGAGCCTGTCGACGAGCGCGCCGAAAAGCACGGGGTGAGTGTAGGCGAACAGACGGGCCGGCGCCTGGTCCGGCGTGCTCCTGCCGGCGACCATGTAGCTCGCCACCGTCCAGGGCGCGCCGGCGAAGCCGATCAGCGCCACTTGCGGGGGCAGGGCGGCGCGCACCATCCGCACGGTCTCATAGACGGGCGCAAGCCGTTCGGCATCGAGTTCGCCGGCCAGCGGCGCGAGACCCGTTTCAGGCGTCAGCGGATCGAGCTGCGGGCCTTCGCCCTCCAGAAAGCGCACGCGCTGACCCAGCGCGTCGGGCACGACCAGAATGTCGCTGAAGAGGATCGCCGCATCGAAGCCGAAACGGCGGATCGGCTGAAGAGTCACCTCGGCGGCTTTTTCGGGATCGTAGCAGAGATCAAGGAACGAACCCGCCTTTTCCCGCAGCGCGCGGTACTCGGGCAGATAGCGCCCTGCCTGGCGCATCATCCAGAGCGGCGGCTTCTCACGGGTTTCGCCGGACAACACCCGCAGCAGAGGCGCAGCCTGCGACACGGTTTGGCCGAAGGCAGGACCGGCAGGTCCAGAGGGATGGCTCACAGTCCTAACCTCCTGTTTTGAATCAAAGAATGTCTATTAATAGGATTCTGTTGTTCTTGTTAGGCTGCGGATTGTCGCGCCCCAGCGCCTTCCACATGCCATCCCCAGATTCGCTCATGCCGCGCACGGATGAAAGGGGGTTGCGGCCATGGGCGCTTGACTCGCCGAATCGTTAACGAATCGTTAACGTTTAGGAACCGTTAACCTTCTCGCGGGATCGCGGACGCGGATCTTGTCCACGGCCGCGAGATTCCGGTGACTGAATCCGGGCACATCGACGGGCGTGTTGAACGTTTGGCGGGTGATCCACAGGCCCGGTTTCCGGCGGCCCGTTAACGGTCTGTTATCCACACGCATCGACTCCCCTGTTGGAAACCCGGCCGCCTCCGCCCTGTTTCACGTGAATCCGCCCCTGGTGGCGCCTGCGACGCGCCGGCGCGTCAATAAGGTGTTCGCTCCCGCGCTTGCAGGTGTTAAACGAAAGGAAGGAACCGATGGGGGATCAGGTGAGCCGCAGTTTTTTCCATTTGCATCTGGTATCCGACTCGACCGGAGAAACGCTTCTCGCCGTCAGCCGGGCGGTTGCGGCGCAATATGAAGGCATCTCCGCGATCGAGCATATCTATCCGCTGGTGCGTTCCGGCGCTCAGCTGGACCGGGCGATGGCTGCGATCATGGATGAGCCGGGCATCGTGCTGTACACGCTCGTCAACGACGAACTGGCCGACAAGCTCAACCGCGCCTGTAGCGCCGAGGGCCTCCCGGTGCTTTCCGTGCTCGATCCGGTGGTCAACCTGTTCCAGTCCTATCTCGGGACGGAAACCATCGATCGCCCCGGTGCGCAGCACACGCTCAACGCCGAGTATTTCAAGCGCATCGACGCGATGAATTACACCCTCGCCCATGACGACGGGCAGACGGCGGGCGATCTCGACGCGGCGGACGTGATACTGGTCGGTGTCAGCCGCACGTCGAAGACGCCGACGGCGATCTATCTCGCCAACCGCGGCATCAAGACCGCCAACGTGCCGATGGTGCCGGGCGTTTTGCTGCCCGAAGCGCTGGCGAAGATCAGGAAGCCGTTGATCGTCGGCCTCGTGGCAAGCCCCGATCGCATCGTCCAGATCCGGCAGAATCGCCTGCTCAGTCTCAACGCGGACGATGACACGGCCTATGTCGACCGGGATGCCGTGGCCACGGAAATCGCCGAATCGCGAAAACTCTGCGCGCGCAACGGGTGGCCCGTCATCGACGTCACCCGCCGCTCCATCGAGGAAACCGCCGCCGCCATCATGGATCTGCTGCGCACGCATCGCATGCAGTTCATCGCGCTGTCCTGACCGGGGGCGGGCGGCATCGACATCTTGACGCGCGGAAGCAGAAGCCGGAATCTGGCCAAGTGTGCAAAGGAGGGAACACCGATGACCGAGCCGGCACCTTCAACTCTCTGGATAGCGGACCAACCGCTCATTCTGGCTTCCACCAGCCGCACCCGGCGCAACCTCGTCGAGGCTGCGGGTATCGTCGTCGAAACGCGCCAGCCCGGCGTCGACGAGCGGGCGATAGAGGAGCCGTTCGCCGCCTCCGGCGCGCCGATCGAGGATCTCGCCGCGCTGCTGGCGCGGGAGAAGGCGCTTGCCGTCAGCCGCCGCGAACCGGGGCGTCTGGTGCTCGGTGCGGATCAGACGCTCGAATGCGAAGGGCGCCAGTTCCACAAGCCGGCCGATGCCGTTCGCGCACGCGCGCAGCTCGCCGCCTTGTCGGGAAAAACGCATCATCTTCATTCGGCGGCGGTGCTGGCGCAAGACGGCGAAGCGGTGTTCGAGGTGATCTCGACGGCCGATCTCGATGTGCGCCCGCTTGGCGACGCCTTTATCGATCGCTACATCGAGACCGTGGGCGATGCCGTTCTGTCGAGCGTCGGCGGCTATCAGATCGAAGGGATCGGCGTGCAGCTTTTCTCGCGGGTCAACGGCGATCATTTCACCATTCTCGGTCTGCCCCTGCTGCCCATTCTCACGTTCCTGCGTGAACAGGGATGCCTTGCCGAATAGGGATGCCTGGCCGAATAGGCGATCGTCGAAAAAGCCGTTGTTCGCCTCCGATCTACAGGGGCGTTTCTTCTTGTCGAGATCATTTTCATGACGCAATCGTCGCCGCAATCCTTTCCCAGAGCCTGCATCATCGGTTTTCCGGCGCGGCACAGCCGTTCGCCGCTCATTCACCGCTTCTGGCTGCGCGAGCACGGCATTGCCGGGGATTACGACATCGCCGAAGTATCGCCGGATGATTTTCCCGCCTTCATTCGCAATCTGGCGGCGGGCGGCCGTGTCGGCGCGAATGTCACCGTGCCTCATAAGGAAGCCGCCTTCCGGCTGGTGGATGAGGCGACCGATACGGCGCGGGCGCTCGGGGCGGTGAATACGCTGTGGTTCGAGAACGGGAGGCTATGGGGCGACAACACGGATGTCGCCGGCTTTCTCGCCAATCTCGATGCGGGCGCGCCGGGATGGCAGGAGGCGACGCCAGTCGCCACCGTGCTGGGGGCGGGAGGCGCCGCGCGCGCCGTCGTCTACGGTCTGCTGGCGCGCGGCGTCGGGCGTGTCGTCATCGTCAACCGCACCCTTGCGCGGGCGCAGGCCCTTGTGGATCATTTCGAAGGTCTGTCCGGCGGGCGGATCGAAGCTGCGGATTGGGACGGTCTCGCCCGGTTGCTGCCGGATACGGCCCTTCTGGTCAACACGACCTCGCTCGGCATGCACGGCCAGCCGCCGCTGCCTGTCGATCCCGATCCGATGCCGGACGGTGCGGTCGTGACGGATGCTGTCTATGTGCCGCTCGAAACGCCGTTGCTCGTGGCGGCGCGGCGGCGCGGACTGCGGACGGTCGGCGGGCTGGGCATGCTGCTGCATCAGGCGGCGTCCGGCTTTGCGCGCTGGTTCGGCGTCATGCCGGTCGTCTCGCAGGCGCTCCAGGATCATGTCGTCGCCGATCTTCAGGAAGCGGCGAAGGGAGGAAAGGCATGACCTTCGTTCTCGGGCTGACGGGCTCCATCGGCATGGGCAAGTCGACGACGGCGGATTTTTTCCGCAAGCATGGCGTGCCGGTGCACGATTCCGACGCCACCGTCCATGAACTTTATCGCGGCAAGGCGGCGGACCCCGTTGAACGGGCTTTTCCGGGCGTCGTCGTGGATGGTGCGGTCGATCGCGACAAACTCGGCGCGCGGGTCATCGGCGATGCGCAGGCGATGAAGCGTCTCGAGGCGATCGTGCATCCGCTGGTGTGGGAAGCGGAACAAGCCTTTCTGGCGCAGGCGCGGCAGAAGGCGACGCCGCTCGCGGTCATCGACAGTCCGCTGCTTCTGGAGACCGGACAGGCCGGCCGCTGCGACGCCGTGCTGGTGGTGAGCGCGCCGCCGGAGGTGCAGCGCGCGCGCGTCCTTTCCCGCCCCGGCATGACGCCGGAGAAATTCGAGCGGATTCACGTGAAACAGATGCCGGATGCCGAGAAGCGCCGCCGTGCGCATTTCATCGTCGACAGCTCCGGAGGACTGGACGCGGCCGAACGGCAGGTGGGCGACGTCATCCGGGCGCTGGCCGGCCGCACGGGCCGCGGGGAGGCGTGATCGTGTCGCGCGAGATCGTTTTCGATACCGAAACGACCGGCGTCGATCCGGCGACCGGCGACCGTGTGGTCGAAATCGGCTGTGTGGAACTGGTGAACGCCGTGCCCACCGGCCGCCACTTCCATGCCTACATCAATCCGCAACGGCCGATGAGCGAGGGAGCGTTTCGCGTCCACGGCCTGTCCGACGCCTTCCTGTCCGACAAGCCGGTGTTCGCCGCCATCGCGGATGCCTTCATCGCCTTCATCGCCGATGCGCCGCTGGTGGCCCATAATGCCAGCTTTGACGCCATGTTCATCAATGCCGAGTTCCAGCGTCTGTCTCTCGCGCCTCTCGCGCCGGGCCGGCTCGTGGACACGCTGGTGCTCGCGCGCCGAAAGCACCCCGGCGCGCCCAACAGCCTCGATGCCCTCTGCGCGCGCTACAACATCGACAATACGAAGCGCACCAAGCACGGGGCGTTGCTCGATGCCGAGATTCTGGCCGAGGTCTATATCGAGCTGCTCGGCGGGCGGCAGGCCGGCCTCGACCTGAGCATCGCCCCCGCCACCCGCATCGCCGCGCGCGCGGGCGGCAGCACCGCCGCGCCGCCGCGGCCCGTACCGTTGCCGCCGCGCCTGAGCGCGGCGGAACGGCAGGCCCACGCGGCGTTCGTCGCCGGTCTCGGCAGCGGCAGCCTGTGGCAAAAGTATCTCGGGGAAAACGAGGAGAAGAAAGACCGCTGAGACGGTGCGGCGTCCGGGCAAGGCTCGCACGCAAGCGGTCGGAAAGCGGAACCGGCGGCAGGACCAAAATGGCCACCAAAAAGGCCGAAGGGAGCATTCAACTCCGCTTCGGCCTGAAATGGTTCGCATCGCGCCGGTCCGGCAGCGATGCGGGATTGTCGGATCGATATCAGGAAACGCTGGCGCCCGCCTGTTCGGCTTGCAGCTCAGCGATCTTCTGGCGGTAGAGCGCCGCGAAGTCGATCGGATCGATGAACAGGGGCGGGAAGCCGCCGTTGCGCACGGCGTCCGCAATGATCTGCCGCGCGAACGGGAACAGCAGGCGCGGGAACTCGATCATGACCGTGGGGTGAATGTGCTCGGCCGGCACGTTGCGCAGGCGGAAGACGCCGCCGTACACGAGCTCGAACGCGAACAGCACCTCATCGCCGACGGCGGCCTTGCCTTCGAGCGTCAGGTCGACGACGTAGTCTTCCTCACCGATCTGGTTGCCGCCGACATTCACCTGAATGGAGATCTCGGGCGATTTTTCCTGCGGCGCCAGGGAGCGGGGCGCATTGGGATTCTCGAAGGAGAAGTCCTTGATATACTGCGCGAGAGCGTTGACCACCGGCCCCCCGGTTGCCTCACTGTTGATTGCTGCGTCGGTCATATGGCTTTTCTCCGCTGATCAGAATCATCGCCGTTCATGGGTCCCCTAGACGTGTGACGCGGAATGCCGTTGAACGCAAGCCGGTTATGGGAGGCGTGCGCGTCATTTCCGTCGGCGCGTCCGCCGGGTCGTCAGACCTGCCGGGCGAAGGGTGCGGATTCCGGCGACAAAAGCGTTTTCCGAATGCCTTTCACAGGCTACGATGTGTTACGAAGAAGACTATGCGGCGCCGATATGTCTATCGCCGCGAAGCACCGCGTTCTTGTTCGCGCGGGATGTGGATGTTACGAGCATGAAGCCCCATATAGCGGGGCGGGCGAACCTGGTTCCGAGCGATAGAGAGAGACGACAGAGACATGCAGGACAGTTTTGATATCGTGACCATTGTCTTTCTCTGCCTCGCGGTGTTTGTCATCTGGAGGCTGCGCTCCGTGCTCGGCCAGCGCACCGGCAGCGAGCGGCCGCCGGTCGATCCCTTCGCGCGGCGGGATGCCCGCAACGGCGAGCCGGGCGCGCGCAAGGGCGCGCCGGCCGGCCAGCAGGAGCGGGCCGTGCGTCCGGCGAATGGCGACGGCGGCAATGTCGTGCATCTGCCCGGCCCCGCCAACGACGTGACCGGCCCGGAGCGGCCCGCCGATCCCGACCGCTGGAAGGGCGTCGCGGAAGCCGGCTCGCCGATTGCGGCCGGGCTCGATGCGATCGCCGCCCTCGAACCGGCTTTCGATGCCAAGGGGTTTCAGGAAGGGGCGAAGGCCGCCTACGAGATCATCGTCACTGCCTTCGCGCAGGGTGATCGCAAGACGCTGAAGGGGCTCCTGTCCCGCGAGGTGTTCGATGGCTTCGACCGCGCCATCGGCGAGCGCGAGCGTCGCGGCGAGGTCGTCAACACCACGTTCGTGTCCGTCGACAATGCCGATATTCAGGCGGTCGACGTCCAGAACCAGATTGCGCAGATCACCGTGCGCTTCTCCTCCAAGCTGATCACGGCGACCTATGACGTGGAGGGCAAGGTCATCGACGGCGCGCCCGACGAGGTGGCCGATGTCGGCGACACCTGGACCTTCTCGCGGACCCTGCGCAGCCGCGATCCCAATTGGTTGCTGATCGCGACCGAATCCGGCCAGTAGGCCATGACTGCGGCGCGCGCCGGCTGGTACGGCCCTTGCGCGCCGGCTCGGCGCATGCCGCGTCTAAACAGGGAGAGAGGGCATTTCCTCGTTTCGACGAGATCCGGGAATGCTCTGGTGTTTGCCGTCGCCGCCATGTTCGCCGCCACGCAGGTCCATATGCCAACCACCGCCGCGCCCGCCGCGCCGCCCATTGACGGCGCGGCGCTCGAGCGGCTGACCTTCGACGCGCTTGAAGGATGGCGGGAGGACGATCATGCCGCCGCTTTCGCCGCTTTTCGAAAAACCTGTGCGACCGTCGTGGAAGACGCGGCCGTCGTGCGCCGGGGTGCGTCCACGCCGCCCGCGCTGCGCACCGCCTGCGCGGCGGCGCTTGCCCTGACGCCTGCTCCCGATCGCATGCGGGCGCGGCATTTTTTCGAGCGTCATTTCCATCCCTTCATCGTGCGCCCCGCGACGGGCGGCGGCTTCCTCACCGGCTATTATGAACCGGAGTTTCCCGGCCGGCTTGCGCCCGCTGCGGGTTTCGATGCGCCGCTGCTGGCGCGCCCCGACGATCTCGTGACCATCGCGGAAGGCGAGAGCATCGGCGGCCTCGATCCCGAATTGCGGGCCGCGCGCCGGGTCGCGACGCCGGCCGGCGCGCGCTTCGAGCCCTTTCCCGAACGGGCGGCGATCGAGGACGGCGCTTTGGGGAATGCGGCCCGTGCGCTCGTCTATCTCGACCCCGTCGATGCGTTCATGGCCCATGTCCAGGGCTCCGTGCGGGTGCGAGTGGATGGCGCGGTGCGCCGTTTCGCCTATGCGGGGCGCAACGGCCATCCCTACACGTCCGTGGCGCGGCTCGTCGTCGCCGAAACGGGCATGGCGCCGCGGGATCTCACCGCACCCCGGCTCGTCGCCTGGCTGCGCGCGCATTCCGATGCCGCCCGCCGCCTGATGCGCCGCAACCGCTCCTACATCTTCTTTCGCCCCGCCGACGAACTGTCGCCGGATGACGGCCCTGTCGGCGGCGCGTCCGTGCAGCTCACGGCGGGGCGGTCGCTCGCGGTCGACCGGCGTGTCTGGGCCTATGGCCTGCCGGTGTGGATCGAGGCACGGCTGCCGCATGCCGACGCCGGCGCCTATGCGCTGCGGCGGCTGATGATCGCGCAGGATACCGGCTCGGCCATCGTCGGTCCGGCGAGGGCGGATATCTTCTTCGGTTCCGGCAGGGAAGCGGGCGCACGGGCCGGCGTGGTGCGTCATGCGCCGGAAAAGTTCGTGGTGCTCCTGCCCGCCGACGGCGGGCCGGGGGCAGGGGAGCGGGGAACATGAGACGGCGCGGCGGCAGACGCCTGTCGGAGGAAGAGGCGAAGCTGTGGCACCACGTCATCCGCAGCGTCAGGCCGCTTCCGGGGCATGCGCCGGCGCCCGCTCCGCCGCCGCCGCAAACCGGCGCGCCGGAGACGCCGCCGGTTGAAAAGCCGTTGCCGTCGCCCGCCAAGATCGAGCGCCGCCCGCCCGCCCCGCCGCCCCTGGTGCCGCTGGAACGTCGGCTGATGCGCGATCTGCGGCGCGGGGTCGATCGCATCGATGCGCGCATCGATCTGCACGGCATGCGTCAGGAGGAAGCCTATCACGCCCTCACGGGTTTCCTGCGCCGGGCACAGGTGCGGCATGCGCGGGTCGTGCTCGTGGTGACGGGCAAGGGCAGCGGTTCGGCCGCCATCGCCGATCCGTTCAGCGAGCGCGGGGTGCTTCGCCGCCTCGTGCCGCACTGGCTCGGTCTGGCGGAGTTGCGGGCGGTGGTCGTCGGGTTCTCCACGGCCGGCCGGGAGCATGGCGGCGAGGGTGCGCTGTATGTCAGGTTGCGCCGAAGTGCCAAAGGCCGCCGGGCTGCCGGCGATTCCGCAGGCGGAGAGAGTTGATGACGCCGTTCGGCATGCGGCTGCGGGCCTTGCGGGCGGCGCGCGGCGTCACCCAGAAGGAAATGGCGCAGGCGCTGCGCGTATCGAGCGCCTATCTTTCCGCGCTCGAGCATGGCAAGCGCGGCAAGCCGACCTGGGCGCTGATCCAGGCGATCCTCAACTACTTCAACCTGATCTGGGACGATGCCGATGCGCTGATCAAGCTCGCCGACATGTCCGATCCGCGCGTGGTCATCGACACGGCCGGCCTGTCTCCGGCGGCGACGCTTTTCGCCAATCGCCTCGCCGGCGAGATCGGAACCTTGACGGCGGAAGAACTCGACGCGCTGCTGGCCGTGCTCGACCGGCGCGGCGGCTGATACCTTGTCTCGATCAGCATGCCTCATCGGGACAAGGTCAAGCCCGTGCGGCGCTTGAGCACGGTCGGCACGCGGCCGGTCGCGGACCGGGAATGTCGGTATGAGATATCACGCGCCGGCGAATGCACGCTTGATGCGCTGCGTGACCATGATCCCGGCCAGCATGGCAAGCGCGAACACCCAGCCGGACGCAGCGCCCGCCATGATGCCGGAGAGCAGGGTGCCGACGGTGCAGCCCAGCACCACCATCGCGCCCCAGCCGAGCAGGAAGCCGCCGCCGAGACCGCGAAGGACCTGCCCGCCAGTGGGAACGGAGGGCCGGAACTGGCCGGCGATCAGGCTGCCGGCCAGCGCCGCGACAACCATGCCGGCGACGAAGAGGCCGTTCGGCGTCATCAGCGCGTCCTGCGCGATGGCGGCGCAGCCGCGCAGCCGGTCGAGTCCGCTCAGGCGTTCGGGGACGAAGCCGAGATATGCGCCGAGCTGCCGCCCGCGTTCGCCGAGGTCGGCGGTGACGCCGAGCGGCGCGACGCGCAGATAGGCGGCCGTGCCGATCGCCCCGACGGCGGCGCCGCCCAGCCATCCGGGCCAGCGCCCGGTGAAGACGGCGCGCAGCGGGCGCGCCGTCGTGGCGGGCGAGGGTGCGTAGCCCCGGTCGCGCTTCAGCAGCCACAGCGCCAGCGCGCCCAGCACGCCGAGCGAGACGGCGAGCGATCCCGCATAGCCCAGATGGTTCGGCAACCAGATGACCGGCGCATCGGCGACGAACGACGAATAGAGCGTGTTCCACGATGCATAGCCGGCGGCGAAGCCGAGCACGATGCCGACAAGGGCGAAGGGGGCGGTGGGCGATCCTTCGCCGAGCCGGTAAAGATGGGCGCTGACGCAGGAGCCGGAAACGGACATGCCGGCGCCGAAGGCGAAAGCCCCCGCCACCAGCACGATGCTGACCGGGCCGATGAAGGCGTCCGGCGGCAGCCTTCCCGTGGCGGGGTCCGGCAGCCACGCGCCGAAAACGACCGCATAGCCGAGCAGGCCGGTTGCGAGCGCCGTCACGATGCCCAGAACGCCATCGGCCTTGCGCTCTTCCAGGAAATCGCGGATGGCGCAGAAGAAGCAGAAGCGCGAGCGCTGGAGGACGAAGCCGAAGAACGCCCCGAGCACGAGCGACGTGGTGAGCGGATCGGTTCCCGCTCCGTCGCCGGCGAGGCGATGCGCGAAAAAGGCCAGCGCCAGGAACAGGGCAATGCCGGCGATGATGCCGGCCCGTCCGGTGGCGGCGGGCGGCGTTGCGCCGGATGAGGTTTGCGACACGGCGGATTTCCTGCGGTGGAACGAACGCAACCTGCAAAGGGTCGTCAATGCGAGAACGGCGGCCCTGGGCCGCCGTTCACAGCGCGGTACGTGCGGCGAAGCGGTCGCGTTACTTCACGCCCCACACGGTGCCCGCGGGGTTGGAGATCGGCAGGCCGACGGTATTGCCGTATTCGGTCCACGAGCCGTCATAGTTGCGCACGTCGTAGCCCAGCACCTTGGAGAGCACGAACCAGGTGTGGCTGGAGCGCTCGCCGATGCGGCAGTAGACGATGATCGGCTTGCTGCCGTCGATGCCCGCATCCGCATAGAGCTTCTTCAGTTCCTCGACCGGCCGGATGGTGCCGTCCTCGGCGACGGCCTTGCTCCACGTCACGTTCTTCGCACCGGGCACGTGGCCCGCGCGAATGGCCAGTTCCTGCGATCCGGGAGCGGAAAAGAGCTTGCCGGAATATTCGTCGGCCGAGCGGATGTCGACCAGCGCGGTGTCGCTCTTGCCATCGACGACCGAGATCACGTCGGCAAGGCGGGCGCGGATGGCGGCATTCGCCTCCGGCAGCGCGATGGTGCTCGCCGCCACGGTCGCCGCGCGCGTCGACAGGGGGCGCTTTTCAGCTTCCCACTTCTTGCGGCCGCCGTCGAGCAGCTTCGCGTCGATGCCGTAGGTGTCGAAAATCCACGCGCCCCACGCGGCGAACCAGTTGTTGTTGTCGCCGTAGAGAATGACGGTCTTGTCCTTGTCGATGCCCAGCTTGCGCACGAGCGCCTGGAAGTCCTCGCGGCTTGCGATGTCGCGACGCACGGTGTCCACGAGATCGGTGTGCCAGACGATGTTCTGGGCATTCGGAATGTGCCCGCGCTCGAACAGGCCGGGTTCCACGCTCACCTCGACGACGCGCAGCGTCGGATCGTCGATATTCTTTTCAAGCCACTCTGTCGTGACGAGAGGCCCGGCCGGCGTTTCGGCCCTGGCGGGCAGCACGGCGGCTGTCGCCGCCAGAAGCAGCGCGAACGCGCCGGATGACAATATGGTTACGACGGATTTCATGTGACCCCCCAATCATGCAGCGGCCGGTCCGACAGGATCGCGGTCCGGGCAGCGTCTTCATCAGCCGACGAAAACATCCGTCGGAGCGGCTGGCCTCAATCCGGGCGCAGGGACGCCGCTCCGTCTCCTCGGTCGTTGCATCGAATTTCACCGGGAAATAAACGACACTTCCCAATCTGATGCATTTTGATGGGAATTATAGTCTATCATTCAAATTTGCATGTCAAATAAATTAAACAACAAAAATATAATGTAAATTTAGGCAAGGACAGGGGACTGCGAGCCGGCGGCGACCCGGAGGGCTCGCGCCTGCGGCGATCAGAGCGTGTTGAGACGCGACTTCAGCCGATCGAGAAGACGGAAAAGCAGTACCTGTTCATCGATGGTGAGGCCGTCGAGGGCTTCGCGGTAGAAGATGTCGATGGCCACCTGCATTTGCGCCCAGGCCGTATCGCCGTCCTCGGTCAGGACGACGCGGCGGCTGCGTCCGTCCTGTGCATCCTTGACGCGCCTGATCCAGCCGCGCGTCTCCAGCCTGTCCAGCACGGGCGTGATGTTCTGGCGGCTGACGAGCAGAAAACCGATGAGATCCTTCACCGTCATGCCGTGTTCGCGCGGGTCGGGCCGGGCGAGCGCGCCGAGCACCGCCCATTGCTGGGTGGTGCTGTTGAAATCGCCGATGAAATGCGCGCCGGCCTTGTGCATGAGGTTGGCGCATTGATAAAGGCGGAAGAACAGGCGGTTGGCCACGTCGAAGCGGGCCGGATCGGATTGCCGCGAAGCGGAATGTTGCGCCGGGCCGTCGGTCATGAAACGTCTCGCTTTGAAAACGGCATGGATGAAAGGCCGCTCGGGCATTCCGGCGGAGGCGGAACGGCGCCTGCGGCGTATCGCTTCATGCTTCCCAGAAATGCGGCCGGGCCGGGCTGAGGTGCGGTCCGATGCGAACGGGCGACACGCGCAGCGCATGGCCGGCGGCGTCGTCGGTCTCCACCGCGAGGCCCGCCAGCGTGCCGGGGCCGGTGGCGGCCTCGAGGCGGGAGCCGGGCGTTTTTTCGATGAAGCGGCGAATCGGCTCGTCAGGCTGCATGCCGAGGATCGAATCGTAGTCGCCGCACATGCCGGCATCGCTCTGATAGGCGGTGCCGCCGGGAAGAATCTGCTCGTCTGCGGTGGGAACGTGCGTATGGGTGCCGACGACGACGCTCGCCCGCCCGTCGACGTAGCGCGCCATGCCCATTTTCTCGCTGGTGGCCTCCGCGTGCATGTCGATCAGCGTGGCGTCGACGGCTTCGCCCAGCGGGCATTCGCCGAGCGCGCGGTCGACGGCGGCGAAGGGATCGTCGAGCGCATCCATGAAAATGCGGCCCATGGCGTTGATCACGAGCACGCGGCCGCCGTTCGCGGCCTCCACCACCGTCGCGCCGCGCCCCGGCGTGCCGGGCGGGTAGTTGATCGGCCGCAGCAGGCGCGGCTGGCGCTCGATGAAAACAAGCGCCTCGCGCTGGTCGAAGGAATGGTTGCCGAGCGTCACCACATCGGCGCCGGCGTTGAGAAGCTCGTCGCAGATCGCCTCGGTGATGCCGAAGCCGCCGGCGGCGTTCTCGCCGTTGACGACGACGAGATCGAGCTTCCACCGTGCGCGAAGATCGGGGAGCTGGTCCACGATGGCGGTCCGTCCCGGCCGTCCCACGACATCGCCAAGAAACAACAGACGCATGAAACCTCCGGTAGGTGCGCGGGCGGCCGGTCTCGCCGCCGGGACATTCGCCTATGATTACCTGATCCTGATCGATTGCATCTGCGTGACGATGGCGTCAAGCGGCCGATCGTGAGGCTCGGCGGGAACCTGCCCGACTTCCTGCACGTCGAAGGCGAGGCCGATGGTCGCGAGCGGCCGTTGGGCCGAAAGGCGGGCGATGGCCGCGTCGTAATAGCCGCGTCCGTAACCCAGCCGGTTGCCGCGCCGGTCGAATGCGGCAAGCGGAACGAGCAGGATATCGGGATCGACCTCCGGTTGATCCGCGCCGGGTCCCTGCGTGCTGAAGCCGGCGCCGGCGAGAAGCGCGCCCGGCCGCCAGCGGCGGAAAACGAGCCCCTGCGGCGCAACGATCGGCAGCGCCAGCGGCACGCCGCGCGCATCAAGCGCCGCCATCAGCGGGCGGGGATCGATTTCGTTGCGGATGGGCCAGTATCCGGCGACGACGCCGTTTTGCAGGAGCAGTGGAAAGTCGGACAACACCAGCCGGCGCAGCGCCTGTGCGGCGCTTGCCGCGCGTTCGCTGTCGGCGGCGAAAAGATCGCGCCGCGCCAGCGTTTCCCGCCGCAGCCGTTTCTTTTCGTCGGCCAGCGCTGACGGGCCGGTATCGAGGCAGGTGTCCATGGGTGACGACGCGCGGCGAGGCGGAAAGGATGGCAAAAGGGGTGCGGGTCCACGATGGCCGTTGGAGAAAGATCCCGGGAACCTACAACGTAGGTGGGCGCCATGTGCCCAAGTCCTCGGACCGGGGCAGGGACAGCTCCCAAGGGATCAATAAGGCCCCGGGGAATGTGTCTCCTGACGAACCTCGCAGAGCCCGCATGAGGAACTTAGGCTTTCGTCGGATAAATATCCAGCCCCCCGAATGCGATTTTCCGGTGGGGTGGAAAGCCTTCACGCCGCCGCAAAGTCGCTCTATACGGGTTTCGATGGGCGCACCGTGCCGGAAGTCGGTCAAGCCCCGGCCATGCGGATGACGGAGTCGCGGTGCGACAGGATGTCCGGGCCGGGCGCTTCAACAATACGGACGGCGGGACGGCCGATGTGCCGTCGCGGTGCGTTGCCGCAGTCACCAAGAGGCGATGAACCGTGGAACTTTCGCCTGCCCTTGCCATCGATTCAGCCGATATCGTGGTGGCGAGCCTTCGCGACTGGCTGTTGACCGAGGCGCGCATGACGGCCGACATCAGCAGCGCCGTGGCGGGCCTTGCCGACCGGCTGAACGCCGCCGGCGTTCCCGTCGACCGCTTGACCTTTTCGGCCAAGGCGCTGCATTCCGAGCATGCGGCGGTGTCGGGAACATGGACCAAGGACGATCCCGGCGTGTGGAAGCTGCGCGCCCATGGCAGCGACGACGCTGCGGGATATGAGAGCAGCCCGCTGGCGGCGGCGCACCGCTCTGGCCTCCCCGTCGTCTTGTGGATCGACGAGACGCCCGACGAGCGCTTCGGCATCGTGCCGGATCTGCGGCGGGAAGGTTACAAGCATTACCTGTGCTTTCCCGTTTTTTTCGCGAACGGGCACAACAATGCCGTCACCTTCGCGACCCGCAGCGGGAACGGTTTTCCATCGGCGGCCTGCGCCGTGATCGCGGCGCTGCTGCCGGCCCTGACCGCGACGCTCGAAATCCTCTCGGGATACAAATCGCTTGACGAGGTGTTGCGGATCTATGTCGGCGACGAGCCCCACCGCGCCATTCTGGCGGGGCGCATCGGCCGCGGGCAGGTCAGCCGCATCCGTTCGGCCATCCTTTTCGCCGACATGCGCAGCTACACGCGCATTACCTCGGCCATCGAGCCGGAACGAGCGGTGCAGTTGCTGAACCGCTATTTCGACTGCCTCGTGCCGCCCATCGAGGCGGAGGGCGGTGAAGTGCTCAAATACATGGGCGACGGCTTGCTGGCGATCTTTCGCGATCGCGACGACGATACGGGCGCCGCCGCCCGGTCCGCATTGGCGGCGGCCGTGGAGGCGCTTGCCCGCGTCGGACGGATCGGCACCGAATTCGGCGCCGCTATCCGTGCCGGCGTCGCGCTGCATCATGGCGAGGCCGCCTATGGCAATGTGGGGTCCGGCGCGCGGCTCGATTTCACCGTCGTCGGCCGCGACGTCAACCTGACGAGCCGCCTGGCGCAGCTCAACAAGGTGCTCGACGAGCCGCTGCTGATGTCGCGCGCCTTCAGCGACCATCTCCGGGAGAACACGGTTCACCTCGGGGCTTTTCGTCTCGATGGTTTCGAGCAGGAAATAGAGGTCTACCGGCCGCAGGGCATCTGTCGGTCGATCGGATATATCTGATCCGCGCCGTCAGGCTTACCACAGGCCGGTCGGCGACGTATCGGCCGGGCGGACGGGCGCGGGCGGCAGGTCCGCCGCGGCAGGCGTCGGCGTGGCGGCGGTCACGATCGCGTCAGCGGCCGGGGTTGCGCCCGGTGCGGCTGCGTCGGCCGATGAACCGCCGCCGATGCCGAAGCCGGAAAACGACATCATGCGGCGCAGCAGCGATTGCGAATCACCGGTCGGCGTGGCGCCGGTCGTCGGTCGCGCATCCGCGACGGCGACAGCCTCAGGCCGCGGAGCGGGCACGGGAACCGCCGCCGGAGCGACGGCCGGCACGCGGGCGGGCTGTGCGGTCACGGTTCGCGCCGGTTCCGATACGGCCGTGGCCACCTGTGTGACCGGCGCGCGGCGCGCAGGCGCTTCGTCGTTCATGACGATCTCCTGCGGCCCGGCGGCCAGCGCATCCGGGCGGCTGACGAGCGTGGGGTCGTAGCCGGGAACGCGGCGGGAGAGCGCGAAGACGGCCGATTCGGGGTGGCGGCCACCCTGAAATACCGGATGCTGTCCGCCGTCCTGATAGACGACGCGGACGGCCGGCGTGCCCTTGGAAAGCAGATCGGCGATCTTCGCCTCGTCGGCCTGTTGCTTCGACGCCACGGCTTGCCTGACGTCGCTGTCGATATCAAGCGTGGGGCACGCGCCGGCGGGGTTCAGCGCATTGCCGTTGCGCGCGTTGAAGACGTAACGCTTGCCGCACACGCCGACGGCAGGTTCGAGGCGGGTGGTCTCGAAGTGATCCGAGCCTTCCTTCAGATTGCGCCAGAATGCGATATTCGGATCGAGCCGATGCTTGGCCATGTTCTCCGGCGTCATGCGGAAGGGATAGGCCTGCACCTGGAACTTGCGCTGTCCGCCGTTGAAAGCCTCACGCCCGAGCGCATAAATCTCCGCGATCTGCTCGTCCGTCATGGAGTAGCAGCCGGCGGAGGAACAGGCGCCATGCACCATCAGATATTTGCCGGTGCGGCCATTGGCGCGATCAAACGCGTTGGGATAGCCCATGTCGAAGGAGAGATAATAGGACGAGTTCGGATTCATCAACCCCGGCGTGATGGTGTAGAACCCTTCCGGCGCTTGCCGGTCCCCTTCCTTCTTCTTCGGGCCGAGCTGGCCAGACCAGCGGCAGATCGGATAGGTCTTGAGCAGGGCGAACCGTCCGTCGTTGCCCTTTTTCCACACTTCAAGCTCGGATTCTTTCTTGAAGATGCGGACCAGGATCGGGGACGCCTGGCTCATGTTCTTTTCCCGCATGAGCGCTTGCGTTTCCGCCGGGATCGGCGCGCGGGCGCGGGCATTGCTGCTGAATTTGGCATTCTCCTGGCACCCCGCAAGGGCCATGCCGACGCCAACGAACAAGACAAGCCGCTTCAACATTCGGACACCCGATCTCTGCGTCGATGCAGGAACGCACCCAACCTGCGAATTCTAGCCGCGCATCGTTACCTAAAGATTACCATCGCCGCCGACAGGACGAGCGGACTAACATACACCGCCGCGAACTGCACCGGCTGCAAACAATGACTTGCCGGCATCCTGCCAGAGTTTCGCCGTTGCGTCGACTCCGCGCGACCGGCTCGTGCGCGGTCAGAGCAGCCGCGCGCCGCGGCTGAGGCGCGACACGCCGTCGCGGGCGACGGCATTGTCCTGTGCGATGCTCAATGCCCGCTGGTAGGATTCGAGCGCTTCCCGCGTTTTGCTCTGCCGTTCGAGCGCCACGCCGCGCGCCGCCCATGCGTCGGCGTTCTGATTGTCGACATTCAACGAGGCGTTGAAATCCTCGACCGCCTTGTCGTAGCGCCCGACCTCGATCAGGCTCTGGCCGCGCGCGGTGTAGGGCGCCGCGACGAAAGGATTGCGGTCGATGGCCGCGTCGAAATCGCGGATCGCGTTCTGATGCTGCCCGAGGCGCTGATAGACCAGGCCGCGGGCATGGAATGTCTCGGCGGCTTCGGGGTTGATGGCGACGGCGCGCGACAGATCGGCCAGCGCCTGATTCGTATCCCCCCTGGCGCGCAGCAAATTCGCGCGGCCGACATAAGCCGGCGCATAACGGGGATCGGCGGTGATGGCCTGCGTGAAATCCCCCAGCGCGGCGTCGTCCTTGCCGGTCTGCCGGTAGGCCAGCGCCCGGTTGGTATAGGCGGCGGCATAATTGGCGTCGAGAGCGACGGCCTGCGAGAAATCGCGGATCGCGTTCGCATATTGCCCCTGCCGCGCATAGGCCGCGCCGCGCGTGTTGTAGGCGACGGGATCGCGCGGGTTCGCCTTGATGACATTCGACAGCGAAGCGATATTCACCTGCGAGTCGGGGTTGGCCTTGTCGACCACCGCGATGTTTTGCGTCGGCGCCAACGAGCCGACCGTTCCGCAGGCGGCCGACAGCGCCGCCATGCCAAACGCCAACACGACCGGAATCCTCCGCGACGCGAAGGACAGGCCGAACCCGCTTCTCTCGAACGCCAATCGCTCAGTCATGGCCCAACGCTCAGTCATGGCCCAAGTCCATGTTGCGGAATCCGTTACGCCGCGGATGCAGCGCATCTGACACCGGTCCTGTTCAAGTCGGCATGAACCTGCCGGCAGACGAACGCCAAGGCGGCTCACGTTCAATCCGATCGTCAAACTGAACGCGAGTCGCGCAAAACAGTAAACAACGAGAACGGTTTGCGCCGCCGCGCTCATCGACCGGAACGCAAACCCGAAACAGAAGGGGCGTCACGCATCCCTTGCCGCTGCCGCGCCGCCGACTTGCCGGCCGCCCCGATCTCAGCGCGGCGTAACCGTGCGGGGCTTGGAAGGCAGCAGCCCTTCGCGCTGGAGACGCTTGCGCTGCAACTTGCGGGCGCGGCGCACGGCCTCCGCCTTCTCGCGGGCCTTCTTCTCGGACGGCTTTTCATAATGGCCGCGAAGCTTCATCTCGCGGAAGATGCCTTCACGCTGCATCTTCTTCTTGAGGGCACGGAGTGCCTGATCGACATTGTTATCGCGAACGAGAACCTGCACGCTTTGTCTTCCCGTAGTCTTGAAAGATGAAAAAGGGCACAAAGCCCCTTGGCGCGAGGAGCGCGCCGATGATCGATCCTTGCCGATAACAGATCAGGTCGGCGTTGTCCACAACAAGCATGGCTCAGGCCGGCGTCACGCGCGTGACGTGGCCCATCTTGCGCCCCGGCCGCGCCTCGCGCTTGCCGTAAAGATGCAGGCTGGCGCCGGGTTCCGCGGCGATCCGGGCCCAGAGGCCGGCGTCGTCGCCGATCAGGTTCGTCATCGTCGCCTGCGCGCCGGTCATCCCGGCCGGACCGAGCGGCCAGCCGCAGACGGCGCGGACATGCTGGGCGAATTGCGAGGTGCGCGCGCCCTCGATCGTCCAGTGGCCGGAATTGTGCACGCGCGGCGCGATCTCGTTGACCAGCACCGATTCGCCGCTGCCGTCGGCGATCACGAACAATTCCACCGCCAGCACGCCCACATAATCGAGCGCCGCCGCGATGCGCCGCGCGGCATCCAGCGCCTGCGCGCGCGCCTCGGGCGAGACATGGGCCGGCACGCTGGTGACATCCAGAATATGGTGGCGATGCCTGTTCTCGCACAGTTCATAAGCCACGAAAGAGCCATCCTGCCCCCGCGCGGCCACCACCGATATCTCGCGCAGGAACGGCACGAACCCTTCGAGGATCGCCGGCGCGCGGCCAAGGCCCGCCAGCGCGGCGGCCGGATCGTCTTCCGCGCGGATGATGGCCTGCCCCTTGCCGTCGTAACCGAATCGCCGCGTCTTGAGCACGGCGGGGCGGCCGAGATCGCGGAGCGCCGATTCGAGATCCGTCCCGTCGCCGACGGCGCGAAAAGGCGCGGTGCCGATGCCGAGTCCGGCGACGAAGGTCTTTTCGGCCAGCCGGTCCTGGGTGATGGCCAGCGCCTGCGCCCCCGGCCGCAGCGGCGCGTGCGCGCTGATCAAGGTCGCCGTTTGCGCCGGAATGTTCTCGAATTCGTAGGTGACGACATCGACCGCGCCGGCGAACGCCACCAGCGCCGCTCCGTCGTCATAGGCGGCGACGGTATGGCGGCCGGCGACCTCGAAGGCGGGCGATTCTTTCTCGGGCGCATAAATATGCGCATGCATGCCGATCTCGGCCGCGGCGAGGGCGATCATGCGGCCAAGCTGGCCGCCGCCCAGAATGCCGATGGTGGAGCCGGGAGGCAGCATCGTCATGTCTCGTCCACCGGGAAATCCGCCACGGCGGCCGTGCGCGCAGCCCGCCACGCATCGAGCCGCGCGGCGAGACCGGGATCGGAAAGGCCGAGAACGGCGGCGGCCAGCAGGGCGGCGTTCACCGCTCCGGCCCGCCCGATCGCGAGCGTGCCGACCGGAACGCCCGCCGGCATCTGGACGATCGACAGAAGGCTGTCCTGCCCGCCGAGTGCCTTCGTCTCCACCGGCACGCCGAACACGGGCAGGCTGGTGATTGCCGCGGTCATGCCCGGCAAGTGCGCCGCGCCGCCCGCGCCCGCGATGATGACGTGAAACCCCGCCTCCCGCGCCGTGCGGGCGAAGCCGTAGAGACGCTCGGGCGTGCGGTGGGCCGAGACGATGCGCGCCTCGAACGGCACGCCGAGTTCCGCCAGCGTATCGGTTGCGTGGCGCATGACCGGCCAGTCGGACTGACTGCCCATGATCACGGCGACCCGAGGCGCGCGCGCCGGTTGGGTGGAAGGCGCCGCTCCCGCTGCTGTGGCCACCGTGACGGCGGGCGGTAGATCGCTCATGCCGGTATGCTCATCCTGCCGCGCAATCCCCTGAAAGCTCTTTCCTCGCGGGCGGCGATCGCGGAAAGGAATCTGGATAAGGCTACTATAATCCGTGTGCAAGAAAATCCGTGTGTCGAAAAATAGGGCGCCGAATCGCCGGGCAGAGGCCAGCGGCAGGTCCGCGGCCTCCGGCTCAGGCGGCGGCCGCTTGAGGGAACGGGCAGGGTGGGGATGAGAGCGATATCGGGTTGGAAGGCGTTTTCGCCGTTGCTGCCCGCCGCGGGCGCGGCGCCGGGCGGCGGCCCGTGCCCGCCGGTGCTGCGATTTGCGCCGAGCCCCAACGGGCTTCTGCATCGCGGCCACGCCTTCTCCGCCCTTCTCAACCGGCATCTGGCGCATTCGTGGGGCGGGCGCTTCCTGTTGCGGATCGAGGATATCGATGTCGCGCGTTGCTCCGATTCGCTCGCCGCCGCCGCCATCGAGGATTTGCGATGGCTGGGCCTCGACTGGTGCGGGGAAGTGCGCCGCCAGTCGCGGCACTTTGCCGATTATGCCGCTGCCGCGATGCAATTGCGCGCGCAGGGCCTGCTTTATCAATGCTATGCCTCGCGCGCCGAGATTGCGGCCGCTGCCGATGGCCTTCACGATCCAGACGGCGCGCCGCTGCGCCGGCGGGACATTCCCGTTCTGACGCGGCGGGAGGAGGAGCGTCGCGAACTGGCCGGCGCGCCTTTCGCCCTTCGTCTCGACATGCGCCGCGCGCTTGCCGTCGTGGCGGCGCATGCGGAGGATCTCGCCTTTCCCGCGCTGTCGGAGACGGCAGCCGTCGAACGGCGCATCGCCGAGCCGGCGCGCTGGGGAGATGTCGTGCTGGTCCGCAAGGACGTGCCGGCGAGCTATCATCTTGCCGTGGTCGTCGACGACGCGCTTCAGGGCATCACCCATGTGATTCGCGGGCGCGACCTCGAGGCGGCGACCGATATTCATCGCCTGTTGCAGGCGTTGCTCGGCCTGCCCGTTCCCGTGTACCACCATCATGCGCTGATTCAGGATGAAGGCGGCGACAAGCTGGCGAAGTCGCGCGGTTCCCTTTCGTTGCGGGCGCTGCGCGAATCGGGCGTGCGTGCGGCGGATCTCCGCGCGGAATTCGGTCTGGATCGGGAAGGCGCGGACACCGTCGAAAAAGACGGGACGGGCTGACGATGGCGGGAGCGCTCCGCATTCATCGGGATGCTTGCTTTCATTTGATCGGAGCGCGCTCTTAAGGGGTAGCGACGGTCGGCGTCGGCATCTGGGCGCGGGCGAGCAGATCCTGCGCCTGTTCCCGTTGGCGGGCGAACTCGGCCAGGTCCGCGCCATCGAGTTCGTGGCTGCGCGGCAGCTTGATCTTCATCGGATCGACGAAGCGGCCGTTGACCATGACCTCGTAATGAAGGTGCGGCCCGGTGGACAGGCCGGTATTGCCCAGATAGCCGATCACCTGCCCCTGCCGCACGCGCGTGCCGGGCTGAATGCCGCGAGCGAAGTTCGACATATGCGAGTAGGTCGAGACATAGCCGTTGGCATGCTGAAGTTCGATTCGCCGGCCATAGCCCGAATCCCACTGGGCCTTGACGATCGTGCCGTCGCCGGCGGCGACGATCGGCGTGCCGATCCGGTTGGCCCAGTCCACGCCCGTGTGCATCTTGGCGTAGTTCGTGATCGGATGATAGCGCATGCCGAAGCCGGAGGTCAGCCGCCCTTCGGCAATGGGCTTGCGCAACAGGAATTTTTGCAGCGAACGCCCTTCAGTGTCGTAGAACGCGATTTCCCCGCCGTTCGGCGACTGGAAGCGGAAAAGCCGCCTGGTTTCGCCCTCGACGGTCAGCGCTACATAAAGCAGTTCCGGCGCACCGCCGTTTTCGGCGGCCGTGTAAAGCATTTCGAGCGATTCGCCCGTGCCGACGCGGCGCTGGAAATCCACATCGGCAGCGAACAGCGGGATCATCTCCCGCGCCAGTTCGGCAGGCACTTCATGACGCGCCGTCGTTTCGTGCAGGCTTTCGTAAAGCGGGGCGCCGGGGCCATCCACGGGCTCGGCGCCCGATTCGCCGCGGTGGCTCGCGGCAACCGATGCGTCGCGCGGCAAGGAGACCGGGACATAGCGGCCGTCATCCGTCAACGCAGCCCCGGCGCGAATCGCCCCGTTGTCCCACAAGGTCACGCGGCCGATCATCATCCGCTCCCCAGCGCTCGAATCATCGGATGCAGGCCCGGAAACGGGCAGGATGGCAAGGCTTTGGCCCTCCCGTAGCCGGTCGCGCTCCTTGAGTTCGAGTGCGGCGAGAATGGCGCGCGCGGCGCCCCGCTCCGCGCCCTGATCGGCAATGATCTTGAGGATGACGTCGCCCGGACGCCCGGCGATTCGTTCCTCCATGTCACGTTCCGCCGCCGGGGGAAGGAGAACTGCCTCGCGCTTGGGCAGGAGCGTGACGTTTTCCGGGATGACACGCACGTCGATGTCGTTGAACGGCGCATCGGACAAGGCGGTGTAAGCCATTTGCACCGGCGCGGCGGTCGTCTGCCGCAGGGAATAGGACAGCATCATGCGTGCCGTTTCCGGCTGGGAAGCGCCGCCGATGCTGTGCATCAGGCGTTCTTCGGCCAGGATTTGCGCCAGCGCTTCCTCGGCGTCGAGGCCGGGCGAATCAGGCGGGAAATTCATGCCGGCGAGCGGATGCTTGAGGACGGAAACATCGACATCGGCAGTGTCGGGCGCGGCCCCTCTCAGCGCCGTTTCGCGGCCATCGTCCGTTTCCGCGAAGATGTTCAGCGGGTTGAACGGCGGAATCGCGCGCGCATGGGTGCCGGCGGTGAGCGACAACGGGGCGCTGATTCGCACGAAGTCGCGCGTCTTGATGACCTCGCGGTCGCCGACCCGCACCGTTATGGGGGCCTTGAATTCGTGCCGGGCGGAGCTGACGGCGATTTCCCGGCGGACCAGCCTGTCGGCCTTGCCGACAGTTGCGCGTGATTCGCTGCTGCCGGGCGTCGCGGCCTTCTGGGGGCGGGCGACATGGTCGATCTCCCCCTGAAGGGCGATGATGATCGCGCCGCCGATAAGCGCGCCGCCGCTCAGGGCGGTCAGAACGCTGCCCACAAGCCAGCGCAGGCTTACACGCCGCCGGTCCTGATTGATGATGGCGATGCCGCTCGGGTCCAGCGGCGGAAACGTTTCCGGGGAAGCCTGCTCGGAATGTCCGTGCGCACGAATCGCCTGCTGACGCGGCGTCGCATCGGCCCGAAACGCAACCGGCGTCCTTTGCAGCATCAGCGCGCCTCACTCCCGTCGATCACCCGGCGCCGGCATTCCCCGCCTGCGCTCACCATATTCCATATGGATGAAGATATAGGCGAGCCCGTGGCATGTCGAGGCAATGGCGTCCGCCCAGCATGCCTTTGCCGCCTGATCTGCGGGGCGGGTGCGATGCGCTTCCGGGAATCGCGATTCTCGCATTCATATCGGGTGCGACGGCTCTCCGGCAGGGTCGGATCGCAAAAAATCGGGCCGGATTCGTTGCCAGCCAAGGATTTTGGGCGTCTCGCATTTCCTTTCGTCAAGAAAGTTTCATTTTTGGATTGACATGGATATTTGTGTGATCTAGATAGGGGTCACACCGGCGCTGCGGCTTACGAGTTTTGCGGCGACGGACTGGTTTTTCTTTAGGTTGCGTC